>NZ_JBQFMI010000055.1:0-706 GCF_056531755.1 Ruegeria sp. L11 | reverse complement strand
CATCCATCGTTGCTTGAGCAGGACAATAAATTGCGCATTTGACAACAAGTATTTGCGGCCCACATGCTGAAACGTGAAAATCGAGGTGTAACGACCAAAGGTAATTTCATGTTTAGATCATCAACCCGAAGTGAAGCAGAAAGTTTGTTAAGCGGACTTGCTCTTGGATTTTCTGCGGACCCGTTCATGCGTTGGCTGTATCCTGAACCTGCCGATTTCCTTACCCACTTCCCGCGAGTAATGGATTTCTTTGGCGGGCGTGCATTTGAACAGGGTAGCGCGTTTCGGAACGATGATTTCACTGCTGGCGCACTTTGGCTTCCGCCAAGCATTCACCCTGACGAAGAACGGCTTGTCGCCTGTTTTGAGCAGACGGTCTCACCAGAAAAGCATGATGCGTTGTTCGAAACCTTCGGGCAGATGGACAATTATCATCCCGATGAGGATTGCTGGCATTTAGCATTTATTGCGGTCGATCCAATTCGCCAAGGAAAAGGATTGGGGTCCGCGTTGCTTGAATGCTGCCTCAAACGTTGTGATGAAGATGGAAGACCTGCTTACTTAGAGTCGACAAACCCTACAAATCTATCGCTGTATAAGCGCTATGGTTTCCAAGAGATGGGTCTAATCAAAGCCGACCAAGCCCCACCCCTGTTTCCGATGTTTCGAGCCGCCCAATAGCGGTAGATCAAACGGCTGCATTGTC
>NZ_JBQFMI010000054.1:0-839 GCF_056531755.1 Ruegeria sp. L11 | reverse complement strand
TCCACACCACGCAGCAGGGCGCCGATGTTGTCGCCCGCTTCACCGCGGTCCAGCAGCTTGCGGAACATTTCAACGCCGGTGCAGGTGGTTTTCGCGGTGTCACGGATGCCGACGATTTCGATCTCGTCGCCAACGTTGATCACGCCACGCTCGACACGGCCGGTCACAACGGTACCACGGCCCGAGATCGAGAACACGTCTTCGATCGGCATCAGGAACGGCTGGTCAACAGCACGCTCGGGGGTGTCGATGTAGTCATCAACAGCCGCCATCAGCTCGCGGATCTTGTTCTCGCCGATTTCAGGGTCACGGCCTTCCATCGCGGCCAGAGCCGAACCTGCGATGATCGGAATATCGTCGCCGGGGTATTCATACGAAGACAGCAGCTCGCGGATTTCCATTTCCACCAGTTCCAGCAGCTCTTCGTCGTCAACCTGGTCAACTTTGTTCATGAACACGACCATCTTCGGGATGCCAACCTGGCGGCCCAGCAGGATGTGCTCGCGGGTCTGCGGCATCGGGCCGTCCGCGGCGTTCACAACCAGGATCGCGCCGTCCATCTGAGCGGCACCGGTGATCATGTTCTTGACGTAGTCAGCGTGGCCGGGGCAGTCGACATGTGCATAGTGGCGCGCGTCGGTCTCGTATTCCACGTGCGCGGTCGAGATGGTGATGCCGCGGGCTTTCTCTTCCGGCGCGCCGTCAATCTGGTCATACGCCTTGAAGTCACCGAAATACTTGGTGATTGCTGCGGTCAGCGTCGTCTTGCCGTGGTCAACATGCCCAATCGTGCCGATGTTGACGTGCGGCTTATTACGCTCAAACTTTTCCTTTGCCAT
>NZ_JBQFMI010000053.1:0-950 GCF_056531755.1 Ruegeria sp. L11 | reverse complement strand
GTCGAGATCAAGACGGAAGAGCAGCAAGCCATTCTCTCAATCCACCGGACTCGAGATCTGGCCGTCCGGCAGCGCACCCAACTGGCCAACATGATCCGCAGTCTTTTGCGCGAGTTTGGGCACATTTTGCCCATTGGGATCGAAGCAGTGACGGCTTTTGCAAAGCGTCACCTTGATGGCGACCAACCAGAGATGCCGGAGATCGCGAATGGCATGCTCGGCATACAGTGCTACCAGTTCATCGGCTTGAACGCGCGCATCGATGGCTATTCTAAGATGATCCAGCAACATGCCCTTCTGAATGCAGATGCGCGTAGATTGATGCGTATGCCCGGCATCGGGCCGATCACGGCGTCAGCGATTGTCGCTACGATCGGCGATGCAAAACAGTTCCGGACCGGACGCGATCTGGCAGCCTGGCTCGGACTGACCCCACTCAACAAGTCTAGCGGTGGCAAGGAACGTCTGGGCAAGATCACAAAGCAGGGTGATCGCTACATTCGCAAGCTGTTGGTCGTAGGCATGACATCGCGCGCTGTGATGGCGAAACGTTCGCCTGAGAAGGTCGATCTGTGGACAGCGCGAATTATCGCAGACAAACCATTCCGATTGGCAACAACCGCCATGGCCAACAAAGCCGCTCGGGCCATCTGGGCGATGCTCACGAAGAAACAAGAATACCGGCAGCCAGCGTTCTGACCGCGCCGACTGCCCACGAGATGCAAGACGTTGAAATGATGATGCGGAATTAAGTCAACCAAGAGCAAGGACACTCCGGGAACGGCAGCGACCCTCGGAGGTCGATAAGCCGATTGGAACCTCGCTCGCGGAATTCATCAGGGCCAGTGGCGACAATGCCGCCACGCAAACAGGCCGGACAGACGAAGGTACTGACAAAATACCCGCAAACATCACCAAAAAGTTCTTGCAATGCAGGAGCCACCCACAGA
>NZ_JBQFMI010000052.1:0-951 GCF_056531755.1 Ruegeria sp. L11 | reverse complement strand
TTACACCTCGATTTTCACGTTTCAGCATGTGGGCCGCAAATACTTGTTGTCAAATGCGCAATTTATTGTCCTGCTCAAGCAACGATGGATGACTGCATTGGTCTCCAGAGCCGACTTCGGAGGTAGCGCAGCATCCTGTGATATCATCCCTCGTCAACGTCGGGTTGTCGTTGTGGGCGGGCACGGCGGGTCGGAGGATCAGTTATGGAAACACCAAACTTACCTGCCATTCGCGCTCTTCGCCCAGCTTGGAACAAGGGACGCATCGTCGGACAGAAACGGCCTTTGAAACCTAAACACGTCTGGGCAATTCGAGTACGATTAGAGCTCGCAAAGAACTATCGCGATCTCGCTCTCTTCAATATGGCCATCGACAGTAAGTTGCGTGGCTGTGACTTGGTAAAGATGAAAGTCGTTGACGTATTGGCTTCTGGTCAGATCAAGGAGCGGGCTTCGGTGCTGCAAAGCAAGACTCAGAAACCGGTCCGCTTCGAGATTACTGAAGGAACTCGGACCTCAGTCGAGAGGTGGATGGAAGATGAACTCATGGTCGGGTCTGAATACCTTTGGCCAGGGCGTTTCCATGAGCGTTTACACATTTCAACACGCCAGTATGCGCGGATCGTGCGTGATTGGGTCACGTCAATAGGTTTAGAGGCAAGCGCATACGGTACACATTCAATGCGGCGGACCAAGGTCACCCAAATTTACAAGAAGACGGGCAATCTGCGCGCGGTACAACTCTTGCTCGGGCATACAAAGATGGACAGCACCGTTCGGTATCTCGGTGTTGAGCTTGAGGATGCACTGGCCATAGCAGAAGCCATAGAAATCTGAAACCTATGGGCCGCTTTCGTTGGCGGCCCAGAGCGGATGAGGTGGGTGGCTCCTGCTCCACCGGCATCGAATGTGCCAAAGTGCAGTTGTGATTGACTGCAAGGAAAGGAGCCA
>NZ_JBQFMI010000051.1:0-1097 GCF_056531755.1 Ruegeria sp. L11 | reverse complement strand
ACTCCCCAATGTTTGGACAGATTTCGGTGTAATTTAAGCTACTTTTTGCTCCTGCTGATCGGTTTGGATTTCTTCTTTTCTCAGCCAATAGACCACGGCTGGGGGTTTGCCGCCAAGGGCGGAGTGTGGGCGTTTGCGGTTGTAGAAATCGATCCATTTCGCAACGCCCGCCTTCGCCTCTGATCCGGTCTCCCAGGCGTGCAGGTAGACGCATTCGTACTTCAACGACCGCCAGAGCCGCTCGACGAAGATGTTATCGAGGAACCGGCCTTTGCCATCCATCGAGATACGCACTCCGGATCGGCGTAGCCGGTCGGTCCAGGCAAACGAGGTGAACTGGCTGCCCTGATCCGTATTCATGATTTCCGGTGGGCCAAACCTGGCGATGGCCTCGTTCAGTGCCGCGACGCAGAAGTCGGCTTCCAGCGTGTTCGAGATGCGCCAGGCCAGCACCTTTCGGGTGTGCCAGTCCATGATGGCGACCAGATACAGAAAGCCCCTGCGCATCGGCAGATACGTGATGTCGGCACACCAGACCTGATTGGGGCGCTCCACCCGTAGGCCGCGCAGCAGATAGGGATAGGTCTTGTGCCCTTTCGCCGCTTTGCTGATGTTTGGTTTCTGATAGATCGGCATCAAGCCCATCAGCCGCATCAAGCGTCGGATGCGCTTCTCGTTCACCAGATGGCCTTCGTTTCGCAAGTGCCAAGTCATTTGCCGGACGCCAAAGAACGGTGTTTCCAGAAACTGCTCATCGATCTGGCGCATCAACATCAGATTCATCGCTGTCTCACCCTTGGGCATGTAGTAAAACGATGACCGCGAGACCGACAACAGCTTCCACTGTTTGCCAATCGACAGGTTGGTATTGGCAGGCTCGACCATCTTGCGCCTCACTTGCCGATCCACGGCTTGAGCTTTCGTGACAAAAAATCGTTGGCAACGGCCAGCTCCCCGATCTTCGCGTGCAGTTCTTTGACTTGCTCCTCGTCGATCTCTGGGGGCTTCTTTCCGCCACGCTCGAACACGCCGGACGCGCCTTCCAGAAGCGCCCGTTTCCAGCTGTGGATCATCGTTGGGTGAACGCCAAACTGGCT
>NZ_JBQFMI010000050.1:0-1138 GCF_056531755.1 Ruegeria sp. L11 | reverse complement strand
TGTCCGTCATCGAATGATTTGGAACACGAGCGTTTGATTGGCTTAGGAGGATCAGGCTCGCCGCAGTTTCAATCTACGCCGCGTTCTGATGATGCAGCAAGCGGCGTTTCTGGATTGTCTGGTGTTTGATTTCCTTTCTGCGTCTGAGGATTGTTTCGGCTCGACCGAAATAGACATCGGCGGGTGTCAGATTGCTGATGCTCTCGTGGTATCGGTTGTGGTTGTAGTGATTGATGAAGTCGCCGATGGCCTGTTCGAGCGCTCCTGGCAGATAGTAGTTTTCCAGCAGGACACGGTTCTTCATCGTCTGATGCCATCGCTCAATCTTGCCCTGGGTCTGCGGATGGTTGGGCGCTCCCCGAACATGATCCATACCCTGCTCATCCAGCCATTTCGCCAACTCGCCAGAGATGTAACTGCTGCCGTTGTCGCTGAGCAGCCGGGGCTTGTGGGCAACGGTGACACTGTCACAACCTGATGCAGCCAAAGCGTCTTCCAGCGTTCCTGTGACATCGTCAGCTTTCATCGTGGTGCAAAGGCGCCAAGAGACAACGTAACGGCTGTAATCATCCAGGATCGTAGACAGGTAGAACCAGCCCCAACCGATGACTTTGAGATAGGTGAAGTCGGTCTGCCAAAGCTGGTTCGGCCGCACAGTCTTCTCATGGAATTCATCCGCCGCTTTGATGGTGATGCAGGCTGGGCTAGTGATCAGATCTTGTGCCTTCAGAAGCCTGTAAACACTGGCCTCAGAAACGAAGTAGCGCCTGGTGTCGGTGAACCGCACCGCAAGCTCGCGGGGCGATAACTCGGGTTCTTCCAGAGCCAGTTCCACGATCTGCTTGCGCACCTTGTCGGGGATGCGGTTCCAAACCCTACCTGGCCGGGAATGGCGATCCTCAAGCCCGGCCTCGCCGAAAGACAGATACCTGTCGTACCAGCGGTAGAAGGTCGTTCTGGGAATGCCGAGCTTTTCCAGTGTGCGTTTGATCGGCAGGTGCGAACCGTCAACCAGCCGGATGATCTCAAGCTTTTCGGATGTTGCCCTCTCATCGCTGCAAGCAGCGACTGTTGGGTGACAGATATCTCATTCGTCGTCTCCCCCATCCTCGAACATGCTTTTTTTGAGCAGCCGGTT
>NZ_JBQFMI010000049.1:0-1164 GCF_056531755.1 Ruegeria sp. L11 | reverse complement strand
CCTGAGCTTTTTGGCTCGATCCGGTCTGAGCTGGGTCGTCAGCGCGACGAGATCGAGCTGATTGCGTCCGAGAACATCGTCTCTGCCGCCGTGATGGAGGCGCAGGGTTCGGTGATGACCAACAAATATGCCGAAGGCTACCCGGGCCGGCGCTATTACGGGGGCTGCGAGTTTGTTGATATCGCCGAGAATCTGGCCATCGACCGCGCCAAGCAGCTGTTTGGCTGTGGCTTTGCCAATGTGCAGCCGAACTCGGGCAGCCAGGCCAACCAGGGCGTGTTCCAGGCGCTGATCCAGCCCGGCGACACCATTCTGGGCATGAGCCTGGATGCCGGTGGCCACCTGACCCACGGCGCGCGGCCCAACCAGTCGGGCAAGTGGTTCAACGCCGTGCAATACGGCGTGCGCCAGCAGGACAACATGCTGGACTATGATCAGGTCGAGGCGCTGGCGAAAGAGCATAACCCCAAGCTGATCATCGCGGGCGGTTCGGCCATCCCGCGTCAGATCGACTTTGCCCGCATGCGCGAGATCGCCGACATGGTCGGCGCCTATCTGCACGTGGACATGGCGCATTTCGCCGGTCTGGTTGCGGCGGGCGAGCACCCCAGCCCGTTCCCCTACGCGCATGTGGCGACCACCACCACACACAAGACCCTGCGCGGCCCACGTGGGGGCATGATCCTGACCAATGATGAAGATATCGCTAAGAAAGTGAATTCGGCGATCTTCCCCGGCATTCAGGGCGGCCCGCTGATGCATGTGATCGCGGCCAAGGCCGTGGCCTTTGGCGAGGCGCTGCGCCCCGAGTTCAAAAGCTATATCCAGCAGGTCGTGACCAATGCGCAGGCGCTCAGCGATCAGCTGATCAAGGGCGGGCTCGACACCGTGACCCACGGCACCGACACCCATGTGGTGCTGGTCGACCTGCGCCCCAAGGGCGTCAAGGGCAACGCCACCGAAAAGGCCCTGGGCCGGGCGCATATCACCTGCAACAAGAACGGCGTGCCGTTTGACCCGGAAAAGCCGACCATCACGTCGGGCATCCGCCTTGGCAGCCCCGCCGGCACCACCCGCGGCTTTGGCGAGGCCGAGTTCCGCCAGATCGCCGACTGGATCATCGAAGTGGTCGACGGCCTGGCCGCCAACGGCGAAGACGGCAAC
>NZ_JBQFMI010000048.1:0-1393 GCF_056531755.1 Ruegeria sp. L11 | reverse complement strand
CATCAGAACGCGGCGTAGATTGAAACTGCGGCGAGCCTGATCCTCCTAAGCCAATCAAACGCTCGTGTTCCAAATCATTCGATGACGGACAATTTTCATCACCCCCTTTCCGAGCTGCGGTAGAAATCAGTATTCGCTGGGGCACATGATGGTCAGGACACGGCGGGTCACTGCGGGATCAAACGGGCGGTCGGAACCGTATGTGTAATCCGCGTCGTAGAGGTCGATTTTCCAGAACAGCTTTTGGTCGCTGATTGTCACCGTTCCGAACGTGTGATCGCCATAAGGGTCATTGCCCTCGTCGAACTGGTCATCCGTTGCGACCGCCTTCAAAACTGCGGTCTGGAACTCCATCCCTTCACCCGACACGCCGGGCGTGACAAACACCTGTCCGTGAATGCCATTGGAGTGTATCTCAATCGCTGCAGTCGGATCGATCAGGGCTTTCCGAAACAGGTCATTCTGGGCCGCGATCTCTGCCGCCTGAAGGCTCGTGTCATTCTCGATGTCATTTGTCGTCTCAAAGATCAAAACCGTCTCTCCTTTTGTGGTGCGACCTCCGGGGCTGGTCCCCTTTGGTGCTGGTTTTGAGCCGAGCCCTGAAAGGGCGTCGTCTCAAAAACCTGCCCCGTGGCGAACGCGGAGAGGGGCGAGACAGGACAAATCGACAAGAGTGGTGCGGCCCGCAGCGCAACGCGCGAGGACACGGTCTTGTCTATTTGTCTTGTCCGAGGGGGGAGGCCGCGCCTTCCCCCTGACGTCGGGCGGCGTTTGGCTTGTCCAAATCCCGCCTGACCCACCAAAAATGGCCAAAGGATCTTCGATCCTGCGGGAGCGCAAAAGGGATCGTCACCCGAACGGGCAGATCATCACGGCATGGGCCGACCATGAGCCAATAGCCCCTGCCCCGGCTCGCAAGAGACGGTTCAGGGGCTATTGGCTCAGGGAGATCATGCTGGGGTGTTCTGGGTGGAAGTCGGCATGCCGGCTGTAACCTAGAGCCCGGTCACGAGACGACAGGCTCGGGATTTGCTATGGAACAGATTGCAATCCGAAATCACTCACCGACCGGGACATACCCTCGGCGGCGCTTTTGCTTTTCGAGTTTTTGGAGTGCATCAGTGGCCTGGCCTTCGCCTTCGTAAGTCACCATCATGGCTTGCCCATTTGTGCCTATACGCCCCCAGGTGCGAAGGACGGACACTTCGCCAAACAGCGTCGGCTGCAGTTCAATCCCATAGAACCGCGCCATGTTGGCGTCTGGATCCACATGGATCAGGTGGACAGGTGTGGTTGCCGTCAGTGTGAACCGGCATGCAAAATTGACCCCTGTACTGGGGTAATCGGCGTCCAAAGTTGACCCTCCTGGTATTTGGTTTCGTTAGCTTCCTCG
>NZ_JBQFMI010000047.1:0-1406 GCF_056531755.1 Ruegeria sp. L11 | reverse complement strand
TGTCGGCCCTGCTGGGCTGGTCGCAGGGCACCTTTGCCTCGGAACTGGATATCGAAGGCGACAGTGCCAAGATCACCCGCGAGGTGGATGGCGGGTTGCAGACCATCAGCGTCAAGATGCCGACCATCGTGACCGTTGACCTGCGCCTGAACGAGCCGCGCTATGCGTCGCTGCCCAACATCATGAAGGCGAAGAAAAAGCCGCTGGACGAGAAAACCGCCGCCGATTACGGCGTCGACGTCACGCCGCGCCTGGAAATTGTCAAGACCGAAGAACCGCCGGCACGGGCCGCTGGTATCATCGTTGGCTCGGTGGATGAGCTGGTTTCGAAACTCAAAGAAGCGGGGGCTGTGTAATGGCTGTACTTCTGCTTGCCGAAGTCAACAATGGCGAACTGGCGCTGGACGCCACCGCCAAGGCCGTCAACGCCGCCAGGGCGCTGGGTGACGTGACCGTTCTGGCCGCGGGTGGCTCGGCCGCCGCTGCCGGCGAGGCTGCCGCCAAGATCGACGGCGTGTCCAAGGTGCTGGTTGCCGAAGACGCGTCGCTGGGTCATCGCCTGGCGGAATCGACCGCCGCGCTGATCGTGGGTCTGGCCGATGGGTACGAGCATATCGTGGCCCCCGCGACCACCGACGCCAAGAACGTGATGCCGCGCGTCGCAGCCCTGCTGGACGTTATGGTGATCTCGGATGCCTCGGGTGTGGTTGACGGCTCGACGTTTGAGCGCCCGATCTATGCGGGCAACGCGATCCAGACCGTGAAGTCGAACGACGCCAAGAAGGTCGTCACCATCCGCACCGCCAGCTTTGACGCGGCGGGCGAAGGTGGCTCGGCTGCGGTCGAGACCATCTCGGTCGGCGACAATCCCGGCCTGTCGTCGTGGGTCGAAGACAAGGTGGCTGCAAGCGACCGTCCGGAACTGACCTCGGCTGGCGTTGTTGTCTCGGGCGGCCGTGGTGTCGGCTCGCAAGACGACTTCAAGCTGATCGAAGCTCTGGCTGACAAGCTGGGTGCCGCGGTTGGCGCATCGCGCGCCGCTGTGGACTCGGGCTATGCCCCGAACGACTGGCAGGTGGGTCAGACCGGCAAGGTTGTTGCCCCCGATCTTTATGTCGCGGTCGGCATCTCGGGCGCAATCCAGCACCTTGCGGGCATGAAGGATTCAAAGGTCATCGTTGCGATCAACAAGGACGAAGAAGCGCCGATCTTCCAGGTCGCCGACTTCGGACTGGTCGCCGACCTGTTTCAGGCCGTTCCGGAGCTGACCGAAAAGCTCGGCTGACCACAGCCCGGGATCTGAGCCCCTCAACCACCAAAGGCCCGCCACCAAGCGGGCCTTTTTCAATTCAATCCCCTCAAAGCCACCTCAAGCTTCAAAGCAATCTCCCTATGCGCCGAGGGGC
>NZ_JBQFMI010000046.1:0-1920 GCF_056531755.1 Ruegeria sp. L11 | reverse complement strand
AACACCCCTATGAAGATGACGACGGAAGAGGCCTTTGTTAAGGTTTTGCAGATGCATGGTATTGAACATGCGTTTGGGATCATTGGCTCTGCGATGATGCCGATTTCGGATCTGTTTCCGAAGGCTGGGATCATGTTCTGGGACTGTGCGCATGAGGGCAGTGCGGGGATGATGGCGGATGGCTACACCCGGGCGACCGGCAAGATGTCGATGATGATCGCGCAGAACGGCCCGGGCATCACCAACTTTGTGACCGCCGTCAAGACCGCCTACTGGAACCACACCCCGCTTCTGCTGGTGACCCCGCAGGCGGCCAACAAGACGATCGGTCAGGGGGGCTTTCAGGAAGTCGAGCAGATGAAGCTGTTCGAGGACATGGTCGCCTATCAGGAAGAGGTCCGCGACCCGACCCGCGTCTGCGAGGTTCTGAACCGTGTGATCATGCAGGCCAAGCGCGCCAGCGCCCCGGCCCAGCTGAACATCCCGCGCGACATGTGGACCCAGGTTGTCGATATCGACCTGCCCGCCATTGTCGAGTTCGAGCGCCCCTCGGGTGGCGAAAGCGCCGTGGCCCAGGCGGCCGAGCTGCTGTCGAACGCCAGAAACCCTGTCATTCTGAACGGCGCCGGTGTGGTTCTGGCCGAAGGCGGCATCGAGGCGTCGAAAGCGCTGGCCGAGCGTCTGGATGCGCCGGTCTGCGTCGGCTACCAGCACAATGACGCCTTCCCGGGCAGCCACCCGCTGTTTGCCGGTCCGCTGGGCTATAACGGTTCGAAAGCGGGGATGGAGCTGATCAGCGAGGCGGATGTTGTCCTGTGCCTCGGCACCCGTCTGAACCCGTTCTCGACCCTGCCGGGCTATGGCATCAACTACTGGCCCGCGGATGCCAAGATCATCCAGGTCGACATTAACCCCGACCGTATCGGCCTGACCAAAGCGGTCAGCGTCGGCATCATCGGCGACGCTGCCAAGGTTGCAAAGGGTATTCTGGCCCAGCTGAGCGACACCGCCGGTGACGAAGGCCGCAAGGAGCGCAAAGAGCGCATCGCGCAGAAGAAATCGGCCTGGGCGCAGGAACTGACCTCGATGACCCACGAGGATGACGATCCGGGCACCACCTGGAACCAGCGCGCCCGCGCGGCCAAGCCCGACTGGATGAGCCCGCGCATGGCGTGGCGCGCCATTCAGGCGGCGCTGCCGAAAGAGGCGATCATCAGCTCGGACATCGGCAACAACTGCGCCATCGGCAACGCATATCCGTCGTTTGAAGAGGGTCGCAAATACCTGGCGCCGGGCCTGTTCGGCCCCTGCGGCTATGGCCTGCCCGCCGTTGTCGGTGCCAAGATCGGCTGCCCGGATGTTCCGGTTGTGGGCTTTGCCGGTGACGGCGCCTTTGGCATCGCGGTGAACGAGTTGACCGCGATTGGCCGCGAGGAATGGCCCGCCGTGACCCAGATCGTGTTCCGCAACTACCAGTGGGGCGCGGAAAAGCGCAACTCGACCCTGTGGTTCGACGACAACTTCGTGGGCACCGAGCTGGACACCAAGGTGTCTTATGCCGGTATCGCGCAGGCCTGTGGCCTGAAAGGCGTTGTCGCCCGCACCCAGGACGAGCTGACCGCGGCGCTGAACCAGGCGATCGAGGACCAGAAGAACGGCATCACCACGCTGATCGAGGCCCTGATCAACCAGGAGCTTGGCGAGCCTTTCCGCCGCGACGCGATGAAAAAACCCGTCGCAGTCGCCGGCATCAGCGCCGATGACATGAAAGCGCAGGGCGCTTAACCCCAGGACGAGGCCGGAGCACATGACCCTGACACCCGTCGAGCTGTTGCGGCAAAACGCTCCGGCCACCCGTCCCATAATCGCCCTCAGCGAAGGCAACGACCCCCGCATCACAAAAGGGGCCATCAACGCGCA
>NZ_JBQFMI010000045.1:0-1961 GCF_056531755.1 Ruegeria sp. L11 | reverse complement strand
CATTAGCCGTTCAATTGCGGTATTGGCTTGATTGAGTTTTTTGGTTTTGGTTGCGGGTTTGGTGGTGAGGTCTTATTTAGCGTGTTTGGATGTTGGGATGGGTTGGTCTGCCGCAGGATAGCATCAGCCCTTTAGGCGCGGCGGGATATGGGGTATCTGGGCGTGCGCACCGTTTCACGGATTTGGAGAACGCAATGATGAAGCGCGCCTGGAACAAGTGGCGATCGGGCTATATGGGCCGGCTTGTCGGTGAGAGCTTTTATGCGCAGGGCGGGCTTTACGGCGTTGCGATCCTGGCGATGATCGCGGTGGCGGTCACCACCGCCGGCTCGGCTTACATGATGGAATATATCGTTGATGCCATGACCAGCCCGGAATTGCGGGGATGGGCGCATGTCATTGCGCTGGGGGTTGTGCTTCTGTTCCTGACCAAGGCGGTGGCCTCGTATATTCAGGCCGTCTTTCTGGCGCGCGCGGGCAACCGGATTGTGGCCCAGCAGCAGGAGAAGCTGTACCGCAAGCTGGTCCGGCACGGGGTGTCGTTCTTTTCGACCAATGAATCATCGGATCTGCTGATGCGCACGACCAATGGCGCGCAATCGGCCCGGGGCCTGATCGATGTTCTGGTCACCGGGTTTGTCCGCGATGCCCTGACCCTGGTCGGCCTGATTGTGGTCATGGTGTATCAGCAGCCGGTCCTGTCGGTGATGTTCTTTGTGGTGGGCCCGGTTGCCCTGCTGGGGGTGCGGTATCTGCTGAAAAGCGTCCGCTCGATCATGCAGGCCGAGTTCAAATCGCTGGCCGAGATCATCCGGGTGCTGCAGGAGACCTCGGCGGGGATCAAGGTGATCAAGGTGTTTGCGCTTGAAGATCGCATGATCGACCGAATGGAGACCGCGATCCGGAAGGTCGAACAGCGCTCGAACGACATCGCCCGGCTGCAGGCCATTGCCAGCCCGCTGATGGAGTTTCTGGCCGGTCTGGCGGTTGCCGGGGTTCTCATTGTCAGCACGATGGGCATCGCGGGCACCGAACAGCCGACCGCGGGTCAGTTGATGTCCTTCATCACCGCTTTGCTGATGGCCTATGAACCCGCCAAGCGCCTGTCCAGGATGCGGGTCCAGATTGAAACCTGCATGGTCGGTGTCGGCCTGTTGTTCAGCCTGCTGGATCAGGAGGACACGATGGTGGAAAGCCCCCGGGCCCGTGACCTGAGTGACGGCCCCGGACAGATCACGCTGCGCAATGTGACCTTTGGCTATCAGGGCACGGTGCCGGTGATCGACAACATGAGCGCCACTTTCGAGGCCGGGAAAACCACGGCCCTTGTCGGCCAGTCCGGTGGTGGCAAATCCACGTTGTTTGGCCTGATCATGCGGTTTTACGACCCCGATCAGGGCAGCGTCGAGATCGATGGCCAGGACCTGAGGGATGTCAGCTTTGCCTCGCTGCGGCGGAAAATCTCGTATGTCGGTCAGGACACGTTCCTGTTCTCGGCCTCGGTGATGGACAACCTGCGCTGCTCGGCACCCGAGGCGAGCGATGAAGAGGTGATCGCGGCAGCCCGGGCCGCACATGCGCATCAGTTCATCACTGACCTGCCGCACGGCTATGAGACCCCGGTGGGCGAAAACGGAACCTTTCTGTCGGGCGGTCAGAAACAGCGCATCGCGATTGCCCGCGCCATTCTGCGCAAGGCCGAAATCCTGCTGCTGGACGAGGCCACAAGCGCGCTGGACGCGGAATCGGAATCGCTGGTCAAAGAGGCGCTGGACGCCCTGACACAGGATGTCACCGTCATCGTCATCGCCCACCGCCTGTCAACCGTGCTGGAGGCAGACAAGATCATCGTCATCCAGGACGGCGCTATCGCCGAACAGGGAAACCTCGACCAACTCATGCAGAAAAACGGACCCTTCAAAAACCTCTTCGACCAACAGTTCAATAAACACAAACACAAA
>NZ_JBQFMI010000043.1:0-2402 GCF_056531755.1 Ruegeria sp. L11 | reverse complement strand
TGATCATTTTTGTTGGGTGCCTTCTTTTTCGAGGCGCTTTGGGTCAAGTGAAGCCAGTGACCGCCAATTTGACAGAATTGTACCCTAATAATGTGCAGTTAACTGCAAACTGTCGGGGCGATACCTTTCTATTTCAGGTTACCATAACCAGTCCGCACAGGACATTCTGTTATTAGCACTGCCGCCGCTCCGAAACCATCCTTACACCGAGACGAAACCTCTGACTCAAGGGCGGTATGGAGCGACAAAAACGGTCTATATTCGTGATAATTTGTGCTCCATTCTGGTTTTATTTTGGTAAAATGTATCAATTCGTTTGCTCGGTCAAGAAAAAGCAACAAAAAGCCACACGATCGCAAATCGTTCTAACTTTGGGGCACAGGCAGTGCACTGGAGGAGTTTCATCCAATCGAAAAACCGCTGAATTGCGCCGGGTTCTCTGGAAGCTTCGATCCCTGGATAGGGTGAGGCCAAGGTAAAAAACAGCAAACAAACATCCTTTTGGAGCCCACAAACTTGCGGCGGGAGCCGGACAGCCAAGAGTGGTAAAATTCTGGTGCGAACCTTTTCAGTGCAGGAAACGTTCATGACTATTCGCACATGCCCTTCACCTTGATGAACATCTGGCCCGTTTCATAGCCGTTTTCACATGGTCCCTTGCGCCTTTGCGTAGCTTCACATTGTAAAAGACTCATCAAGAAGCCGACCCCGAAATCGGCGACCATTGGTTAATGTGGCCGCTTACTCGAACCCTTCAAACGTCTCTCTGACAGCATCATCCACGGTCCCGGCCCGCAATCTGCTGCCATCGTTGTCGCAGGCATCCTCAAAGGCTTGCCAAAGATGGTCCATTTGCAAAAATGGTTGAAAGCTCGTGCCGGCAGATCTCAATGCGGCGGAAATTCTGGGGCGTAAAGTGTCTGATGCATAGGTTCTTTTGGCTAATTATCTTCATAACCCTGACGGGGTGCGCGGCGAAAACCTACAATGAAATTGACTTCATGCCTTCGCCAACGGTCTTTGCCAATGGCACGCTTGACCCGTTCGGGGATGTGACCGAGGGTAATTTCGAGTCGCGGGCGCGTCTGTTTTACGCAACCGACCGCCAGCCCGCAGAACCGGACGACCCGCAGAAAAGCTACAATAATGCACGGGGGCACGTGCTGCGGGCGGGTGTCGCGCAGATTGCGTCGGACCCGCCGCTTGAAAGCTGGGAAAACGCAAGGCGCATAACGCTCGCCGCGGCGCGGGATCGGGACTATAGGCTGCGGGTGGTGGGCGTGACCGAGACCGGCATTCTGCCGTTCAGCGCTATCAATTACATGGATACGCCACCCAGCCGTGCCGAAGTCGAAGCCGCCGGCAGCCATTTTGCGTCACAAATCAATGCGCAATTGGCACAATCGGCCAACAAGGACATTTTCATCTACATTCATGGCTATAATGTGGATTTCGACTATTCCACTCTGGTCTCAAGCCAGTTGCAACATTTCCTGGGCTATCAGGGCGCTTTCATCAGTTACAACTGGACAGCAACCCCAAGTACGCTGGCCTATTTCCGCGATCAGGAATCGGCGCTGGCCTCGCGACGCTATCTGCGCGAGCTGATTGCCTTTCTCTCGGCCCATACCGATGCCCGTCGCATCCACCTGATTGGCTACAGTGCCGGGACAAGGCTGGCATTTGACGCCGCCTATCAAATTGCTTTGGGGGCCGAGGGAAACGCGCGGTTGGGCAAGCTCATCCTGATCGGCAGCGATCTGGATCGCGCTTATTTCATTCATGCTATCGAGGACGGTCTTCTCGATGCGGTTACGGACCTGACGATCTATCAGTCGCAAACGGATTCCGCGCTGGCGATGTCTAGGCTTGTTTTTGGCCGCAAGCGCGTCGGAGAGACTTCGCCGCCCGGCGAAGCAGTGCCTGCGGTGCAAGCGGAGCTGGCCCGGACCCCAAGGCTGCATGTCATCGACGTGACGGATGCCGAAGAGGCGGGCACTGGCAACGGGCATTGGTACTTCCGATCTTCACCATGGGCCAGCAGCGATCTTTTCCTGTCATTGCTGACCAACAAAGACCCCGCCGCGCGCGGACTGGTGCGCGCACCCGGCGAAGTCATCTGGCGTTTTCCAGACGATTATCCGCAAAGGATCAGGGAATTGGGGCGTTTGTACTGAAGGAAAGGAACCGTCTGGTTATCCCCGTCTATTCTCTATTCTGATCAGCTTGCCACACGAGGCTCCCTCGGATCACATCGAAACTCTTATGTAAGGTCATCCATAGGTCAGACTTATGACGTTGAAGGTATAATCGATTTTTCTTGGCATATTAATCTGTCAAGATACCATTGCTCAAATGTGAATTTTACGCCGCGCAAGAATGGCGAACCTGTCAAACAATTC
>NZ_JBQFMI010000042.1:0-2403 GCF_056531755.1 Ruegeria sp. L11 | reverse complement strand
TTGAGTTTTTCTCGTCCCATTTGTTTTTCGATGCTTTGGTAGATCTGCAGAGAGGTTCCGAGGTTTTCGGCGAGGATGTTTCGTCCTTCGTTTGTGATCTTCACCATTGTGCGTCGTTTGTCGTGGCTGTCCTGGCGGCGTGATATTTGGCCTTCGGCTTCCATCGTGCGCAGGATGCGGGTGAGGCTTGGCAACAGCAGGCAGGCCTCTTTGGCAATCGAGCTTTGCTCCACTTCACCCAACTCGTCCAGCACGCGCAGGATGCGCCATTTCTGCTCGGTCAGTTGTATCCCCTGCAGCATGTCCCGGATGGGGGCCATGACGGTTTCGCGTGCGCGCAGCAAGGCAATCGGAAGGGCGCGCGAGGTGTTCTTGGTGTGGCTTTGTTCACTCATGACAGTCTTCTAATTCGCGGAGTCAAAAGATGCAAAGATTAACAAAGCAAGTTCTTGACAGCGGGGGCTCCAATTTACTAAACATGTTTACCATTGGAGGGGAGCACATGCCACATTTTCACGTCGAGTATTCCGGCAATCTGGAAGACAGGATCGATATGAGTGGCTTGTGCGAATGCATCCGGGCCACGGCTGCCGGGATCAAGACATTTCCCCTGCCCGGTATTCGTGTCCGGGCCACGCGGGTCGATCACTATGCCATCGCGGACGGCAATCCGGCGCATGGGTTTATCGATATCTCGATCCGCCTGCGCGCTGGCCGGGCTGCGGATGTCAAACGGGACGCCACGCAGCGCATTTTTGAGGCGGTTGAGGCCTATCTGTCCCCCGCCTTCGCCGGACATTCCATCGCGCTCTCGCTTGAGATGCGTGACATTGACCCAGACCTTTCGCCCAAGACCGGCACGATCCGGGACCATTTGGGCGCGACCAACCAGGAGACCTGATCCATGAGCGCACTGGATACGAATATCGAGAAGCTGGCGGGCTTTCTGGCCCGGTTTAAGGAAACCGGCATCAAGAACCGGATCGCGGGCGAAGATCGCGACGGTTCCGCAGGGGTGTTCCAATCCACCTCCCCGGTTGACAGGTCGGTGATCTGCGATGTCGCCCATGGCACAGCCGATGATATCGACGCTGCCGCCAATGCCGCCCACGCCGCATTTGCCGGTTGGCGCGACATGCCTGCCACCGAGCGGCGCCGCATCTTGCTGAACGTTGCCGATGCGATCGAGGCCCGTGCCGAGGAAATTGCGCTGTGTGAATGCTGGGACACCGGCCAGACCCTGCGCTTTATGTCCAAGGCCGCGCTGCGGGGGGCCGAGAATTTCCGGTATTTCGCGGATCAGGTGGTCCAGGCGCGGGACGGTCAGCACCTTAAGTCGCCGACCCTGATGAACATCACCACGCGCGTTCCGATTGGTCCGGTGGGGGTGATCACGCCGTGGAACACGCCGTTCATGCTGTCGACATGGAAGATCGCACCTGCTTTGGCTGCCGGGTGCACTGTGGTTCACAAACCGGCCGAAGATTCTCCGCTGTCCGCTCGCCTGCTGGTGGAGATCGCCGAAGAGGCCGGGCTGCCCAAGGGTGTGCTGAACACCGTGAACGGGTTCGGCCCCGATGCGGGTAAGGCGTTGACGGAGCATCCGTTGATCAAGGCGATCGCCTTTGTCGGTGAAAGCCGCACCGGCAGCATCATCACCAAACAAGGTGCCGATACGCTCAAGCGGATGCATCTGGAACTGGGCGGCAAGAACCCGGTTGTTGTGTTCGACGACGCCGATCTCGACCGGGCGCTGGATGCGGTGATCTTCATGATCTACTCGATCAATGGCGAGCGCTGCACGTCATCCTCGCGCCTGCTGGTGCAGGACACCATCAAGGACGCGTTCGAGGCAAAGCTGATCGAGCGGGTCAACACCATCAAGGTCGGCCATCCGCTGGATCCTGCGACCGAGATCGGGCCCCTGGTGACCGAGGAGCACTATAACAAGGTGACTTCCTATTTTGACATCGCCAAAGAAGACGGTGCGACTGTCGCCGCCGGAGGTGTCAAGGTGGGCGACACAGGGTACTTCATTCGCCCAACCCTGTTTACCGATGCCAATAACCAGATGCGTATCGCGCGCGAAGAGATATTCGGCCCGGTTCTGACCTCGATCCCGTTCTCGACCGAGGACGAGGCGCTGCAGATTGCCAACGACACACCATACGGTCTGACCGGCTATGTCTGGACCAATGACCTGACCCGCGCCTTGCGGTTCACCGACAAGTTAGAAGCCGGGATGATCTGGGTGAACTCGGAAAACGTCCGCCACCTGCCCACCCCGTTCGGCGGCGTCAAAGCATCCGGTATCGGCCGCGACGGCGGCAACTGGAGCTTCGAGTTCTACATGGAACAAAAACACGTCGGCTTCGCAACCGGAAACCACAACATCATGCAGCT
>NZ_JBQFMI010000041.1:0-2472 GCF_056531755.1 Ruegeria sp. L11 | reverse complement strand
TGTCAATCGGCATTGAACTTTAACCCCCTATCGGCATCCAACTTTGACCCCTTTTGTGATGAGCAGGCCCGGCGCTGCGTAGTCTCCATTTAACGCAGCTGCGACGGGCCTGCGAGGTTTGGGATTGGCTTTATGCTCGGTTTTTGAAGCGCCAGCTTTCGTTTCCGGTTTCGACGATCTCGCAGTGATGCGTGAGCCTGTCGAGGAGTGCGGTGGTCATCTTGGCATCACCGAAGACACTTGGCCATTCGCCGAATGCCAGGTTTGTTGTGACAATGATCGAGGTGCGTTCGTAGAGCTTGCTGACAAGATGGAATAGGAGTTGACCACCGGTCTGGGCGAAGGGGAGATAACCCAGTTCATCCAAGATCAGGAAGTCGAGCCGTGAGATCAGATCGGCGGTGCGCCCCTGGCGTTCTGCGCGGGCCTCAGCGTCCAATTTGTTCACCAGATCGACCACGTTGAAGAACCGGCCCCGGCGTCCGGCCCGGATGCACGCCCTGGCGATGCTGACGGCGAGATGGGTTTTGCCAGTTCCGGTGCCGCCGATCAGCACAAGGTTGCGCTGGTGATCCAGGAAGTCTCCGGTGGCCAGGTCGCGGATCAGGGTCTCGTTCGCCTCGGCGGTCTCGAAGTCGAACTCTTCCAGTTCCTTTGCCAGGGGCAGTTTGGCGATAGTCATTTGGTATTTGACAGACCGCGCCTGCTTCTCGCGGATCTCGGCGGTCAGCAGGTCACCGATGATCTGCTGCGGCTCGTGCTGCCGTTTGACGGCGGTCGTCAGAACCTCGTCATAGGCGGCTCTCATTCCGTAGAGCTTTAGCTTTCCCATCGCGTCGATCACGTCTGATCGTTCCATTTGTCCGTCTCCTCAAGCTGTCATATCGGTTGCAGTCGGCAATTGGCTCGCTGGCCAGCTTCAACGCATCTGGCGTCGCAATTGTCAGGGGCGGTGGCGGTTCGCGGTGTCGAGCCAGGATGTTCAGGACAACACCGGCGGAATGAACGTTGTGCGATAACGCCTCGGCGCAGGCCGCCTCTACCGCTTCGATCCCATCTGTCAGCACAGCACTCAGGATATCGACCATCTGCCGATCCCCGCCAGGCTGGCGTTCGAGCTTGCGCCGCACGCGGCGGATCGCAATCGGCAGGTCCCACTCCTTGAACGGTGCACCATTACGCAATGCCCCCGGCTTGCGGGCGAGAACTGGTATGTAATGCAGGGGATCGTAGACTGTGTGGTCGCGCCCGAAGGTACGCTCGTGTTGGCCGACAATCCGTCCATCCTGCCAGCATTCCAGCCGATCAGCATAGGCGCGGATCTCGACAGGTCGGCCGACCGCACGCGCATCGACCGAGTATCTGTTCTTGTCGAAGCGCACGAGGCAGGTCTTGGAGACGGAGGCCGGAGCCGCGTGGAATCCATCGAACGGGCCGACATAAGGAACGAGGCTGGGACGCTCCTCTTTGAACACCTCCCAGATGGTCTTGTCGCGCATCTCCGGGTGTTTGTTTGCCTTGGCATAGGCCAGGCACCGGTCCTCCAGCCAAGCATTCAGCTCGGTGTAGGATTTGAACTTTGGGCGCGGCACGAAGAAGCGCCGCCGGATGACACCAACCTGGTTCTCAACTTGCCCTTTCTCCCACCCGGATGCCGGGGTACAGGCAACCGGATCGACCAGATAATGCCCACACATTTTCTGGAACCGGCGATTATAGGCCCGGTCCTTGCCGACGAAGATCGCATCAACGGCGGTCTTCATGTTGTCATAGATGCCCCGAGCACACGCCCCACCGAAGAAGGCGAACGCCTTGTCATGAGCGTCAAACACCATCTCCTGCGTCTCACGCGGATAGGCCCGAACAAATGGCATCCGGCTGTGACAAAGGCGAACATGCGCGACCTTCACCGTGACGGCGGCACCATCGAGGATCACGAGCTCATGGCTCCAGTCGAATTGGTAGGCTTCACCCGGATCAAAGCTCAGTGGCACATAGGCTGCTGCGGACGCTTCCCGTGTCGCTTGCGACCAACTGGCCCCATATCGGCGCACCGCATCATAGCTGCCGTCATAACCCCGGTTGCGAAGCTCTTCGTAAATCCTGACCAGAGTCAGCCGCATGCGTTTGGGCTGTCGCGCATTCTCAGCCAACATCTCATCCAGATCGGAACGCCAGGGATCAATTTTGGGACGAGGTTGCGTGGATCGGTCATAGCTGAACTCTGTCGCACCGGAGCGCACCACCTTGCGAACTGTGTTCCGTGAAACCCGAAGCTCACGGCAGATCTGCTTGATCGACTTCCCCTGGATAAAATACGCCCGCCTGATCTTCGCAATCGTCTCCACAACCAACATCCCCAAAATCGCTCCCTCAAATCTGCGAGGAAGCTAACGAAACCAAATACCAGGAGGGTCAACTTTGGACGCCGATTACCCCAGTACAGGGGTCAATTTTGCATGCCGGTTCACA
>NZ_JBQFMI010000040.1:0-2572 GCF_056531755.1 Ruegeria sp. L11 | reverse complement strand
AAAACAACCCGCTGAAAAACGCCCCCCACACGGTGCGTGATCTGGTCGGCGACTGGGACCGCCCCTACACCCGCGAACAGGCCTGCTTCCCTCCGGGATCCATGGGCGTCGACAAATACTGGTCCCCCGTCAACCGCGTCGACAACGCATACGGCGACCGAAACCTCGTCTGCACATGCCCACCAATGACAGAATACGAAGACGCCGCTGAGTGAAACCCGTGTCTGTCCGATCCGTCAATTCGCCTGACGGATCGGATTTACACCCTGAGGGCAGCGCCAATCGGGGCGCTGCCACGCCCAAATCGTCGGAGGAACAATGAAACACTATGTCCTCGCAAATGATCACGCCAATCTGTCTGAAACGGAGCCTGAGGCACCCGAAAGATTGAAACATATCGATGTCATTCTCAACGGTGAAGCGGCTATGGCGTCAGCTGGAATGGTCATCGAATTCTATCAGGCGTTAAACACTCTGGCCGAAAACTGCACCTATGTGGTCAACCTTCGTGTCGCTGGCTCGGAACCTGCGGGTGGACCGTTATACTGGGCCGGACGAACGGCGATTTTCTGGGGAGATCTGGAGAACATCTGGTCCATTCCACATTCGCGCAGATTCTGGGTATCGCAGGTCCTGAACCTGTCTTCACGGGTTGTACTGGTCGGCGGCGCGGTGCTGCTTCTGCCGCAACTCGGAAGAACAGGCCGGAACACCGTTGCTGTCCACCCGAATTTCGCAGCCGCTGCACTGGAGGGCGGGCTGGAAGATTGTGGCACCGGCACGCATCTGGCCGCAGACGGGTGCGCCCATAGCGCAACCACCCGGCTAAGCGCGCTGCGCCTGCTGTCAGAATTTGTGTCGATCGACCACGGGGAACATATCGCGGACATACTGCGCGGATACATTGGACTGACGGAACCCACACAAAAGCACGGCAGCACGCTTGCCGCCCGTCTGGTGCACCGTGCAAAAGGTGATCAGCTTGTCATGCGCACGCTGGACGCGATGCAGGAAAACATCGAAGATCCTTTGACGATCTCGGAACTTTCCAATGTGCTCAGGACCTCGACTCGCCAGTTACAGCGAAGGTTTCTAAGCAAAACCGGTGCGAAACTTTTGTCGACCTACAAAGAGCTACGGCTGGAGCGGGCGCAGAGCCTTTTACAATTCACCAACATGTCGCAGATCGAAATCTCGACAGCGACCGGCTTTTCATCGACTGTCGCGCTGAAACGCGCCTTTCAACGCAGCTTTGACGTCAGCCCGGACGAAATTCGGAACAAGCGATTTCTGGGGACGGCCGCCCCGGAACACGGATAACCTTTCGCGTTTGTCTCGTGATCCACCAGTCAACGCAGCACCGAGCCCGCGTGGACCTTGCGCCCACGCAGGTCAGGTTTGGTGCGGGCGATCAGGCCGCAGCGATCTGACTGGCCTTTTCAACCAGCACTTCGGCCTGACGGATCGAGGCATAGTCGATCAGACGGCCATCCAGAGACACGGCACCTTTTCCGTCTGCCTCGGCCTCGGCCATGGCGACAAGGATACGCCGTGCCTTGGTAACTTCGGCATCCGAGGGCGACATCACCTCATTGGCAAGCGCGATCTGGCTGGGGTGGATGGCCCATTTGCCCTCGCAGCCCAGAACGGCGGCACGTTTTGCTGCGGCCTTGTAACCGTCGGGGTCCTGAAAATCGCCAAAAGGCCCGTCGATGGGGCGCAACCCGTTGGCGCGCGCCGCAACCACCATGCGGGCAAGGGCATAGTGCCACATGTCGCCCCAGTGGGTCAGGCGGCCGCCGTCGGCATCCGGGTCGGTCAGAACCGAATAATCCGGGTTCACGCCCCCGATGATTGTGGTTCGCGCGCGGGTTGAGGCGGCATAATCCGCGACACCAAAATGAAGGCTTTCATTGCGCTTTGATGCAGCCGCAATCGCGCTGACATTCTGCATACCAAGCGCGGTTTCGATGATGTGTTCGAACCCGATCCGTTTCTTGTATCCCTTGGCGTCTTCGATCTGGGTCACCAGCATGTCGACCGCATATACATCTGCAGCTGTCCCGACCTTGGGGATCATGATCAGGTCCAGACGCTGGCCCGCCTGTTCGACAACATCCACGACGTCCCGGTACATGTAATGGGTGTCCAGACCATTGATCCGGACCGACATGGTCTTGCTCCCCCAGTCGATATCATTCAGCGCCTGAATGATGTTCCTGCGCGCCTGCTCCTTTTCATCGGGCGCGACGGCGTCTTCCAGATCGAGGAAGATGACATCCGCGTCCGATTTCGCAGCCTTCTCAAACATTCCGGGCTGGCTGCCGGGCACGGCAAGCTCGCTGCGGTTCAGGCGGGCGGGGGCTTGTTCAATTGGTTGAAAGCTCATGGTTGGGACCTTTCGGCTTACAGGTTCGGGTATATGGGGAAGCGGTTGCAGAGGTCTGCGACCTGGGCGCGGACGCGGGCTTCGACTTCGGCGTTGCCGTCTTCGCCGTTGGCGGCCAGGCCGTCGACCACTTCGATGATCCAGTCGGCGATCTGGCGGAACTCGGCCTCGCCAAAGCCGCGG
>NZ_JBQFMI010000039.1:0-2874 GCF_056531755.1 Ruegeria sp. L11 | reverse complement strand
GGGGTGATGGCGCCGGCGCGTTCGGCAGCGCTGGCATAGTCGACGTCGCCGACCAGCTTGGTCTTGCCATCCCGCTCGATGCGGTTGATGCCCACGTCGATCACGGTGGCGCCTTCCTTGATCCAGTCGCCAGGCACCATTTCGGGGCGACCGACAGCGGCCACGACGATATCGGCGCGGCGGACCACATCCGGCAGATCTTTGGTGCGCGAATGCGCGATGGTCACGGTGCAGCTGTCCCCCAGCAGCAGCTGCGCCATCGGCTTGCCCACGATGTTCGAGCGACCGATGACAACCGCATCCATGCCCGACAGCGACCCGTGGTGATCGCGCAGCATCATCAGGCAGCCCAGCGGGGTGCAGGGCACCATCGATTTCTGACCGGTGCCCAAAAGGCCCACGTTCGAGATATGGAAACCGTCCACATCCTTGGCCGGATCGATCGAATTGATCACCAGATCCTCGTTCAGGTGCTTGGGCAGCGGCAACTGGACCAGAATGCCATGCACCGCCGGGTCGGTGTTCAGTTTGTCGATCAGCGCCAGCAGCTCTGCCTCCGAGGTCTCCGCATCCAGCTTGTGCTCATACGAGTTCATGCCGACCTCGACGGTCATCTTGCCCTTCGAGCGGACATAGACCTGGCTGGCCGGATCCTCGCCCACCAGAACCACGGCCAGGCCGGGGGTGATGCCGTTTTCCTCTTTCAGCTTTGCAACCTGATCGGCCACCTGCGCGCGCACTTTGGCGGCAAAGGCCTTCCCGTCGATAACCTGCGCTACCATCCTTTGGTCCCTTCTTTCAAAACCCAAACGGGCGCAGAACGCGCCCGGTCTTTACTCGGGGCCGAGCACACGTTCCTCACGTGCAATCGACCAGTCAATCAGAATGCGCCAGAGCGTTTCGGACAAATCGGGGTCCATCCCCGCCGCCTGCGAACTGGCGCGCACCTTTTGCACCACATCCTCGACCCGGTCCGGGATGCGGGCGGGCAGGCCCTCGCCCGGCTTCAGCTCAGACGCGCGGTCGATATAGCTTGCGCGCCTCACCAGCATCCCGATCAGCTGGCGGTCCAGCCTGTCGATCTGAACCCGCAGATCCCGCATCGAATGGCAGTCCTGCGGCGGTGTCAGAGTGGGCATCATCGTCTCCTCATGGCCCGGGGGTCCCGGACCACGAGATGTCTTATTCAGCGGCTTAGAACAAGCCCTCGATCTCACCTGCGTCATTGAGGCAGATGGTTTCCGCGGCCGGTTTGCGGGGCAGGCCCGGCATGGTCATGATCTCACCGCAGACAACCACGATAAAGCCCGCGCCCGCGCTCAGGCGGACTTCACGCACCGGCACCGAATGGCCGGTGGGCGCGCCCCGCAAGCTCGGGTCGGTCGAGAAGCTGTACTGGGTTTTCGCCATGCAGACCGGCAGGTTGCCATACCCCGCAGCTTCCCATTCTTTCAGCTGCGTGCGGATCTTGTTGTCGGCCAGAACCTCGTCGGCGCGGTAGATGCGCTTGGCGATGGTTTCGATCTTCTCAAACAGCGGCATCTCGTCGGGGTAGATCGGCGCGAAGTTCGCAGACCCCCCTTCGACGATTTCCACAACCTTGCGGGCCAGATCGGCAGAGCCTTCCGAGCCCAGTTCCCAGTGGCGCGACAGAACCGCCTCGACCCCGTGAGAGGAACAATAATCCTTCACCGCCTGAACCTCGGCATCGGTGTCGGTGACAAAGTGGTTGATGGCGACAACAACCGGCACACCGAACGACTTCACGTTCTCGATATGGCGGCCCAGGTTGGCGCAGCCCGCCTTGACCGCATCGACATTCTCGGCGCCCAGATCGGCCTTGGCGACACCGCCATTCATCTTCATCGCCCGCACGGTGGCAACCAGAACCACGGCAGAGGGCGCAATGCCCGCCTTGCGGCACTTGATGTTCATGAACTTCTCGGCACCCAGATCGGCGCCAAAGCCCGCCTCGGTCACCACATAGTCAGCCACTTTCAGCGCGGTCCTGGTGGCAATGACCGAGTTGCAGCCATGCGCGATGTTGGCGAACGGGCCGCCATGGACAAAGGCCGGGTTGTTTTCCAGCGTCTGCACCAGGTTCGGCTGCATCGCGTCTTTCAGCAGAACGGTCATCGCACCTTCGGCCTTGATGTCGCGGCAGTAGACCGGGGTCTTGTCGCGGCGATAGGCCACGATGATGTCACCCAGACGCTTTTCCAGATCCTTCAAGTCGTTGGCCAGACACAGGATCGCCATGACCTCGGACGCCACAGTGATGTCAAAACCTGTTTCGCGCGGGAACCCGTTCGACACGCCGCCCAGGCTGGCAGTAATCTGGCGCAGGGCGCGGTCGTTCATGTCAACCACACGACGCCATGCGACCCGGCGGGTGTCGATCTCGCATTCATTGCCCCAGTAGATGTGGTTGTCGATCATCGCCGACAGCAGCGAATGGGCCGAGGTGATCGCGTGGAAATCGCCGGTGAAGTGCAGGTTCATCTCTTCCATCGGAACAACCTGCGCATAGCCGCCCCCCGCAGCGCCGCCCTTCATGCCGAAGTTCGGACCCAGCGAGGCCTCGCGGATACAGATCATCGCATTCTTGCCGATCCGGTTCAGACCGTCACCCAGACCAACCGTTGTGGTCGTCTTGCCTTCACCCGCAGGCGTCGGGTTGATCGCCGTCACCAGCACCAGCTTGCCGTCCTCACGACCCTGCACCGAGTTGATGAACTCCTGGCTCACCTTCGCCTTGTCATGCCCATACGGCAAAAGATCATCACTGGATATTCCAAGCTTCGCGCCGATCTCCTGGATCGGCTTCTTATTCGCTTCACGCGCAATTTCGATGTCGGATTTATAGCTCATTGG
>NZ_JBQFMI010000038.1:0-3518 GCF_056531755.1 Ruegeria sp. L11 | reverse complement strand
GAGATGGGTCTAATCAAAGCCGACCAAGCCCCACCCCTGTTTCCGATGTTTCGAGCCGCCCAATAGCGGTAGATCAAACGGCTGCATTGTCCCGCTGATCACTAGTTGAACGAGTAAGGGATTTCGCGGTCGCCGCGAATGGCCAGTAAGCGGTCTGCGACTGGAGCATCGCGACCTGCCGCTGGATGTCGGCTCTGGGCCGTCCAGAGATGACTATGAATCAATTTCCGAATGTCCAATGTCCGTCACTCGAAACCCCACTATGCAGTTTGGCGACATGATTTGATGGACGTTAACGGGCTGAGATTGAGCCAACTCACTAATTGTTGGCTGGCCCAGCTATCGCCAAGCACTTCGAGGCTCCGCGTTTCAATTGCCCCGGCTGGGGTGAGGTCGCCTCTGACGATGTAGATCGCGTCCGGAAGGGTACATGCCAGATAGAGATTAACGTCTCCACCGGGATCCTCGACGCACAATTCGCACTGTCCGTTCCTGTTCAGAAACCACCAATATCTTTTGGCCTCTGTCTGATCGGTCAGCTCCAGCCGAATTAGGCAACGTCTCGTACCGAACGCATTTGGGTTGGTCGCGCTTTCCAGGCTCCAGACCAGCAATCCCAGATCGACCTCATGCTCCTTCAA
The DNA here is from genome assembly GCF_056531755.1 of Ruegeria sp. L11. Lineage (NCBI taxonomy): Bacteria > Pseudomonadati > Pseudomonadota > Alphaproteobacteria > Rhodobacterales > Roseobacteraceae > Ruegeria > Ruegeria sp. L11. The sequence goes on along the minus strand of NZ_JBQFMI010000038.1, from coordinate 2,877 downwards.
TTGACGCCTCGTCCAGCGTTGCCCCCATATGCCGAGAGCCTCGACCAGGGGTACAAACTCGCGCCCTGCTTCCGTCAGCGCATATCCAAGGCGTTTTTCGCCCATGTCGTGGCGCGCAACGACGCCTTCTTCAATGAGCCATTTCAGTCGGGAAGACAGAAGTGACGGTGACATCAAAGGCACGCCGCGTTTCAGCTCGGTGAACCGGCGCGGTCCAACAGCCAAGTCACGAATAATGAGCGCGTTCCAACGTTCGCAAAAAAGCTCGGCTGCCTTGGCGACTGGACAGAACTGACCGTAGGATTTCATCGGAACCCTCGTCATGTTGCTACAGATTCCGAACTATATCCGCCAAGCAGCACTGTGTCATCAATGGTGCAGACGTAACCTTAAAGGTGGGTGAAAGCATGTCGCAAGATACCGCAACTGCGGGACAGGTATCGAAAACCGCAGCCGAAATATACGATGAGTTCTTTGTCCCCGCTCTCTTTGGTGAATGGGCGGGGCGGCTTTGTGACCTTGCCCGAATTGCACCAGGGCATACCGTTCTTGATGTCGCTTGTGGCACTGGTGCCGCCACACGCGAAGCTGTCCTGCGGGTTGGATCAAAGGGCCGCGTTGTCGGCCTCGACCGCAACCAAGGGATGCTTGACGTTGCACGAAAACGTGCGGCGGACATTGAATGGACCGAGGGTCTGGCCGAGGAGCTCCCATTCCCTACGCGTTCATTTGATGTTGTTCTTTGCCAATTTGGTTTGATGTTCTTTGACGATAGGTCCAAAGCGCTTCAGGAAATGCAACGCGTGCTGAGACCGGGTGGTAAGATTGCCCTGTCAGTCTGGGATGACGTTGACACTTCACCCGGATATGCGGCGATGATCACATTGATTGATGAAATGTTTGGATCAGACGCAGCGGGTGCGCTGCGGGCGCCCTTTATCCTTGGAGAACTGGACTTTCTTGAAAGTGTTCTTGGCAAAGGTGGATTGCAGGAAGTAACTGTAACGACTGTCACTGGCACAGCGCGATTTGCCTCGATCCGTGAATGGGTTCGTATGGATGTTCGCGGCTGGACACTGTCAGAATTCATCGACGATGCCGGCTACGAGAAATTAGTCGCAGAAGCGGAACAACGGCTGGGGCAATTTGCTGCCCCGGATGGGGCAGTGGAATTTCCAGCACCCGCGCATTTGGTTTCGTGGACCGGCGACTGACCAAAAACCTGCTGTTTTGGCCGGGCGCGCCGGACATGGCCTTGTGCATATGCGTGCATTAGTATGCCGGGCAGTTTGTGGAGACCGGCTTTGGGGCGTGGTTTCCGCATCAGTTCGGTGCGTCTTTCTAATGTGGGAGACCTTAAACGAGCTATGTCATGGTTTCCAGAAAACCTAACAATGGCAGGAACAGCTGTCATTGTTGAGCACAATTCTAGGGAACGCTCCGTGCCGCAACTGTGGAGTTGGAACAGCAGTTGACCTGGCAGGCGCAGCGAATGACCGCAAAGCGGGCTGCGACCGCAGCAGTGATGGGTGCCGGTCAACGGCAGGAAGGGGCCGAACACGATCGTGGTTTCCCGCTTGATCCCATCACCGGCAACAAGAAAGCTTCACTGCGGCCTTTTCTGCCAGCATTCTATTATTACAGTAAGATGGCATCGCTGATCATCGTCGTATTAGATTTTCCGCAAGTATGCCCAAGAGACATACCCCTTTAGTCTACGAGCACGCTCCAATGAAACGCGGCACCAACGTGTGCCACCGGTCTGCTCGCAACTGTGAACTCGTAGTGCGGTTCCATTTGGAAGACCAACGATCACATTGAACCCTGTTCCAGGTCCGCTGCGCATTTTTAGCATGTCACCGTCTTCGACTCCAAAAACCTCATAAGGTCCCAGTGACGCCGCCGCAGCCGGCTCAACGCCCATGACGACCCCTAGGAACAAAGCCGCTAAGGGTGAGAAGATTGCATTGCGCATCTTGATGTCCTGCTTGTTGCCTCAACTACAATCGTAGCAATTCGGGTCACCAGAAGGAACAACTCCCAGAAAGAAATGTACGTGATACCAAAGCCTAAACCCCTACATATCTTCCAAGTGGTGGGGAACTCTGGCCCAGTTGGGGGCATCTTTCGCAAAAACCTTTTTCGATGGGCTGAAGTTGTTTGGTTCATCCAGTGTCCCAGCTGCAATGCTCGTCAATCCGAAGGCTGTCACACCCCACAAGCCTGACCCGCAGGTACCGCAGAAATGCTTGATAACAGGTCGGCCTTCCTTTGAGGTCTTCTCAAAGGTCCGTGGTTTGCCCTTCAGTAGCTGTAGATTTTCTGACTTTATCATGTACCCGGCGTAGCCATCTGTACCGGTCATCGATAGGCAATCTCTGCAAAAACACATGAGTTGCAGTACCGCTTCACCGGTGATCCGGTAGCGCACTTCACCACAGAAGCACCCACCTTCCAATGATTGTGCCATGTTCGTTCATCCCTCTATGTCCACTGGGAAGAGTAGTGAACATCGTATGCGCCCTAATCTGAGGCGGCAACATTTCCACATTGCTTCTGGCTATCTCACGCGGAATTTCATCATCTGACTAAATGCGGCAGTTTCCGGCCGTGAAAAATTCTCTTCTGCGTGAGTACGGTCATTAAAGAGAGAAAACTGTGCGGATGTCCGCTCAGTAAATGTAGGTCCGTTCCATTGAGGATCAGAATCCATTCCGACAAATGGATCTTGCAAAGCCATTGGACAGACGTTCTGAATTGACCGACAATCGGATCATGGAGCTGACGGTGTCAATCGGCATTGAACTTTAACCCCCTATCGGCATCCAACTTTGACCCCTTTTGTGATGAGCAGGCCCGGCGCTGCGTAGTCTCCAT
>NZ_JBQFMI010000037.1:0-3687 GCF_056531755.1 Ruegeria sp. L11 | reverse complement strand
TGGTTGCGGGAGCAGGATTTGAACCTGCGACCTTCAGGTTATGAGCCTGACGAGCTACCGGGCTGCTCCATCCCGCGTCAGAGTCAGATTTGTTTTCATCGTTTTAGAGAGATTTGGGGATTTTGCTAGGTTTGGCGGTGACCTACTCTCCCGGGGCTTAAGCCCAAGTACCATTGGCGCGGCAGTGCTTAACTTCCGGGTTCGGGATGGGACCGGGTGTTTCACTTGCGCTATGACCACCAAACCGAGGAAAATCCCCACGTCGCTGTTTTTGCGGAGCAAAAAAGCGACGGGCAGGAGGCAGCGTATTCGCGAAGCGGATGCGCGGTCCTGCACGGTTGTTATGTCAATCAACAGTGTCGCTTGGCGCGACACAGCCATCCAACTCAGGGTGTGTATGTCTTTGATTTGTCCTTCCATTACTGGATCAAATCAAGCCTATCGGGCGATTAGTACCGGTCAACTGAACGCATTACTGCGCTTACATCTCCGGCCTATTGACGTGGTGGTCTTCCACGGCCCTCAGGGAGACCTTGTTTTGAGGGGGGCTTCCCGCTTAGATGCCTTCAGCGGTTATCCTGTCCGATCATAGCTACCCAGCACTGCCGTTGGCACGACAACTGGTCCACCAGTGGATCGTTCACCCCGGTCCTCTCGTACTAGGGGCAACTCCTCTCAAGTCTCCTACACCCACGGCAGATAGGGACCGAACTGTCTCACGACGTTCTAAACCCAGCTCACGTACCTCTTTAAACGGCGAACAGCCGTACCCTTGGGACCTGCTCCAGCCCCAGGATGAGATGAGCCGACATCGAGGTGCCAAACACTGCCGTCGATATGGACTCTTGGGCAGTATCAGCCTGTTATCCCCGGCGTACCTTTTATCCGTTGAGCGATGGCCCTTCCACTCGGGACCACCGGATCACTATGGCCGTCTTTCGACTCTGCTCGACTTGTCAGTCTTGCAGTCAGGCTGGCTTCTGCCATTGCACTCAACGAGCGATTTCCGACCGCTCTGAGCCAACCTTCGCGCGCCTCCGTTACGCTTTAGGAGGCGACCGCCCCAGTCAAACTACCCGCCACGCAGGGTCCCGGATCCGGATAACGGACCGCGGTTAGACATCAAGAGTGCGAAGGGTGGTATCTCAAGGGAGGCTCCACAGGTACTTGCGTTCCTGCTTCAAAGCCTACCACCTATCCTGCACATCACAATCCTGATGCCAGTGCGAAGCTGTAGTAAAGGTGCACGGGGTCTTTCCGTCTAACCGCGGGAAGCCTGCATCTTGACAGGCAATTCAATTTCGCTGAGTCGATGTTGGAGACAGCGGGGAAGTCGTTACGCCATTCGTGCAGGTCGGAACTTACCCGACAAGGAATTTCGCTACCTTAGGACCGTTATAGTTACGGCCGCCGTTTACCTGGGCTTCAATTCAAGGCTCTCACCTCTCCTTTTAACCTTCAGGCACCGGGCAGGCGTCAGACCCTATACGTCGTCTTGCGACTTCGCAGAGCCCTGTGTTTTTAATAAACAGTCGCCACCCCCTGGTTTGTGCCCCCAGCCCCTAGTTGCCTAGGAACCGGGCCTCCTTCTCGCGAACTTACGGAGGTATTTTGCCGAGTTCCTTCAACATCGTTCTCTCAAGCGCCTTGGTATGCTCTACCAGTCCACCTGTGTCGGTTTAGGGTACGGTCTGATGGAGGGCTATTTCCAGGAACCACTCAGCAGCCCAATCAATCCGATAAGATTGAACTACACCTGTGATCCGTCACATCCTCCTGGCCTAGGAATATTAACCTAGTTCCCATCGCCTACGCCTTTCGGCCTCGGCTTAGGGGCCGGCTTACCCTGCTCAGATTAGCTTTAAGCAGGAACCCTTGGACTTTCGGCGAGAGTGTCTCTCACACTCTTTGTCGCTACTCATGTCATCATTCTCACTAGTGATCTCTCCACCGGATCCCTCACAGGCCGGCTTCATCGAAAGAACTCGATCCGTCATTACACCTCGCTGCTGTTACACAACACAGATGCAAATACGGATGAGTTCTATGTCACACTACGCTCTGCTACCATGCCTTACGGCATCCTAAGCTTCGGCTCATGGCTTGAGCCCCGTTACATCTTCGCCGCAGGACAACTTATTTAGACCAGTGAGCTGTTACGCTATCTTTAAAGGATGGCTGCTTCTAAGCCAACCTCCTGGTTGTTTTGGTCGTCCCACCTGCTTTCCCACTTAGCCATGAATTGGGGGCCTTAGCTGTAGGTCAGGGTTGTTTCCCTCTCCACTACGGACGTTAGCATCCGCAGTGTGTCTGCCATCTAGTACTCCCGGGTATTCGGAGTTTGGTTAGGATCAGTAAGCCTGTGGGGCCCCATTACCCATCCAGTGCTCTACCCCCCGGGGTATTCGGATGACGCTCTACCTAAATAGATTTCGCAGAGAACCAGCTATCTCCGAGTTTGATTGGCCTTTCACCCCTAGGCACAGCTCATCCCGATCCTTTTCAACGGATGTGGGTTCGGTCCTCCAGTAAGTGTTACCTTACCTTCAACCTGGCCATGCCTAGATCACTCGGTTTCGGGTCTGATCCCACGAACTCATTCGCCCTATTAAGACTCGCTTTCGCTACGCCTACACCTAACGGCTTAAGCTTGCTCGTGAGACCAAGTCGATGACCCATTATACAAAAGGTACGCCGTCACCCCGCAAGGAGGCTCCGACTGATTGTAGGCGTTCGGTTTCAGGTACTGTTTCACTCCCCTCGTCGGGGTGCTTTTCACCTTTCCCTCACGGTACTGGTTCGCTATCGGTCAGCAAGGAGTACTTAGCCTTCGAAGGTGGTCCTCCGATCTTCAGACAGAATTTCACGTGTTCCGCCCTACTTAATACGTCCGATCATGCTTCATATACGGGACTGTCACCCTCTATGGTCCTGCTTCCCAACAGGTTCTATTCACACTCACGGCTCGGCTGGTCCCCGTTCGCTCGCCACTACTAGGGGAGTATCAATTGATTTCCTTTCCTCCGGGTACTTAGATGTTTCAGTTCCCCGGGTTTGCTCTTAAAACCCTATGTATTCAGGTCTTAAGTACCTGTTCATGCTCATTATTGATCAGCTGTGCCAACAATAACAAACATTCAGGTGGGTTGCCCCATTCAGAAATCCATGGATCAAAGCTTATTCTCAGCTCCCCATGGCTTATCGCAGAGTATCACGTCTTTCATCGCCTCTTGCTGCCAAGGCATTCACCAAACGCCCTTCTCGCGCTTGATTTGATCCAGAAAAAGAAAGACATAACATGTTGCGCTACCGCCTGTTCGGCTACTTGAGCGCGTGAAGCCTTTCGGCCTTTCGGCCTGCAGGCTTCGACTATGTCGATCGTGATCACCCAGCTGGTAACTAAAGGCGATCGTTCTTCTGAACCAAAAACATACATTTCCCGCCCCCGCCACTTGGACGAGGACAATTGAGCAACCCCATATGGTCTCCCAGCCGTGCAGCTGATCAACGCAGGTCGCTCGGGTTAGTATATTTGACTTGGACAACTCTGTTCTTTTCAGTCGCGATACACGAGACAGGGCCGGCTAGACCCAAACCGTGCCGTCCATCAGATGATGGAAACGACCGAGATCAGCGCCACACTCGGCGCGATCAAACAGTGTTGATTGATTTCTCTCTATACGATGT
>NZ_JBQFMI010000036.1:0-4325 GCF_056531755.1 Ruegeria sp. L11 | reverse complement strand
GGGAAGCAGGCCTGTTCGCGGGTGTAGGGGCGGTCCCAGTCGCCGACCAGATCACGCACCGTGTGGGGGGCGTTTTTCAGCGGGTTGTTTTCCGCGTCGATCTTGCCGTCGATGATGTCCTGCGCTTCCGCGCGGATCGAGAGCATGGCGTCGCAGAAGCGGTCGAGCTCGTCCTTGGGTTCGGATTCGGTGGGCTCGACCATCAGGGTTCCGGCCACCGGCCAGCTCATCGTGGGGGCGTGGAAGCCTGAATCGACCAGGCGCTTGGCCACATCGTCGACGGTGACATGCGCCGCCTCGTCCAGCGGCCTTGTGTCGAGGATGCATTCATGTGCCACCCGGCCCGTTTCCGACGTGTAGAGGATCGGATAGGCGTCCTTGAGGCGCGCCGCGATGTAGTTGGCGTTCAGGATCGCCACTTTGGTGGCCTGCGTCAGCCCCGCGCCGCCCATCAGCAGCACATAGGCCCATGAGACGGGAAGGATCGAGGGCGAGCCGAAGGGTGCCGCCGAGACCGGACCCACGGCGGTGCCGTATTCCGGGTGACCCGGCAGATGCTCGGCCAGATGCGCCTTGACGCCGATCGGACCCATGCCGGGGCCGCCACCGCCATGCGGGATGCAGAAGGTCTTGTGCAGGTTCAGGTGGCTGACATCGCCGCCAATGTCACCCGGACGTGCCAGCCCGACCATGGCGTTCATGTTGGCGCCGTCGATATAGACCTGACCGCCGTGATCATGGGTGATCTGGCAGACCTCCTGCACGGTGGTCTCGAACACGCCATGGGTCGAGGGATAGGTGATCATGCAGGCGGCCAGATGGTCCGAATGCTTTTCCGCCTTTTCGCGGAAATCATTCAGATCGATATTGCCCTTGTCATCCGATTTCACCGGCACAACCTGCCAGCCCACCATCTGCGCCGAGGCCGGGTTGGTGCCATGGGCCGAGGTCGGGATCAGGCAGACATTGCGCTGCCCTTCGCCGCGGGCGAAGTGATAGTTGCGGATGGTCAGAAGGCCCGCATATTCGCCCTGCGCGCCCGAGTTGGGCTGCTGGGAGATCGCGTCATACCCGGTGATCTGGCACAGCTTGTCGTTCAGATCCGCAATCATCTGATGGTAGCCCTGCGCCTGATCTTCGGGCACGAAAGGATGCAGGTTGCCGAACTCGGGCCAGGTGACCGGGATCATCTCGACCGTGGCGTTCAGCTTCATGGTGCAGGACCCCAGCGGGATCATCGCCCGGTCCAGCGCCAGGTCGCGGTCGGCCAGACGGCGCATATAGCGGGTGATCTCGGCCTCGGCCCGGTTCTTGTGGAAGATCGGGTGGGTCAGGTACGCGCTTTCGCGCAGCGCGTAATCCGGCAGGCGGTATTGCTTGTTCGAGCTGTCATCCTTGCGGTCGATGCCGAAGGCACCCCAGACCGCCTCGATGGTCTCGGGGCGGGTCTGTTCGTCCAGGCTGATGCCCACGCGGGTCTCGCCGACCTTGCGCAGGTTGACGCCACGGGCCACGGCGGCCTCCATAACGACATTCTGCAGATGGCCGACCTCGACCGTGATGGTGTCGAAGAACACCTCGGGTTCGACCGCAAAGCCCGCCTCTTCCAGACCGGCGGCCAGGCGCGAGGTCTTGCGGTGCACCGATTGCGCGATCGCCTTGATGCCGTCGGGTCCGTGATAGACCGCATACATCGAGGCAATGACGGCCAGCAGCGCCTGCGCGGTGCAGACGTTCGAGTTCGCCTTTTCGCGGCGGATGTGCTGCTCGCGGGTTTGCAGCGACAGGCGGTAGGCCTTGTTGCCGCGGCTGTCGATGCTGACCCCGATGATCCGGCCCGGCATCGAGCGCTTCAGCTTGTCGGTGGTCGCCATATACGCGGCGTGCGGGCCGCCATAGCCCATCGGCACGCCAAAGCGCTGGGTCGAGCCGATGGCGATATCCGCGCCCATCTCGCCGGGGGATTTCAGCAGCGCCAGCGACAGGATGTCGGCGGCGACAACGGCGATGGCGTTATGTTCATGCAGCGCCGCGATCTCGGTCGTGAAGTCGCGCACATGGCCATGGGTGCCCGGATACTGGAAGATCGCGCCAAAGACGGCACCTGCATCCAGCTGATCGGGATCGCCCACCTGCACGTCGATGCCCAAGGGTTCGGCGCGGGTTTTGATGACCGCGATGGTCTGCGGATGACAGTTGCGATCCACGAAGAAGGCCGCGTTATTGGCCTTGGACCGGCCGCCGCGCTTGGCCATTGCCATGGCTTCTGCCGCAGCCGTGGCTTCGTCGAGCAGGGACGCGTTGGCCACATCGAGCCCGGTCAGGTCGCTGACCATGGTCTGGAAGTTCAGCAGCGCCTCAAGCCGGCCCTGGCTGATCTCGGGCTGATAAGGTGTGTAGGCGGTGTACCAGGCCGGGTTTTCCAGGATGTTGCGCAGGATCGGCGCCGGAGTGGTGGTGCCGTAATATCCCTGACCGATCAGCGAGGTCAGAACCTTGTTCTTGCCCGCCACCTGCTTCATGTGAAAGAGCGCATCGCGTTCCGTCATCGCCGGGCCCCAGTCCAGCGGTTCCTTCTGCCGGATCGCGGGCGGGACGGTAGCGTCGATCAGCTGGTCCAGCGTCTTGAAGCCGATCACCTGCAGCATGTCGCGCATTTCGGTGGGCGACGGGCCGATGTGGCGGCGATTGGCGAAGTCATAGGCTTCGTAATCGGTCAGTTTGAAGGCCATTGCAGCGCTCCTCAAGGATAGGTCAGACCCGGCGGAGACAGCAGGAGCCTCCGGCGGGAGTATTTGGAAAAAGATGAAGCAGGGAGCCCCGGTCTCTGGGGCTCCGGGCCGGATTTAGCCGATAAAGGCCTTGTAGCCGGCTTCGTCCATCAGATCTTCCAGCTGCGCGGCATCGGCGATCTTGATCTTGTAGATCCAGGCCTCGCCCTCGGGGTCGTCGTTCAGCGCGCCGGGGTTGTCAGCCAGCGCCTCGTTCACTTCCGTAATCTCGCCATCAACCGGCGCGTAAAGCTCGGAGGCGGCCTTGACGGATTCGATCACGCCGATCTCGCCATCCTTCTCGAACTCGTCGCCCACCTCCTGCTGCTCGACAAAGACCACCTCACCCAGCTGCTCGGCCGCGTGTTTGGTGATGCCCAGCGTGGCCGTGTCGCCGTCGACCGCCAGCCATTCATGTTCTTCGGAATAATAGGTTGCCATGGTGTCTCTCTCCTGACTTCAACGCTTGTAATTCTGTTTGACGAAGGGCAGCGCCACAATCTGCGCCGGTTGCGCCTTGCCCCGGATGATCAGGTTGACCTTCTCGCCCGGCTCGCCATGGCCCGCGGACACATAGCCCATCGCAACCGGGCCGCCGACCGTGGGGCCAAAGCTGCCCGAGGTGATCTGACCGATGGTATTGCCCTCAAGGCATTGCACTTCCACGCCCTGACGCGCGGGGGCGCGGCCGTCGGGCTTGATGCCCACCAGCTTGCGCGCAGGCCCCTCGGCCAGTTCGCGCTGCACACGTTCCGCACCCGGAAAGCCGCCTTCTTCCTTGCGGCGCTTCTGCATCGCCCAGCCAAGGCTGGCCTCGACCGGCGAGGTGCTCTGATCGATGTCATTGCCATAAAGGCACAGACCGGCTTCAAGCCGCAGGCTGTCACGCGCGCCCAGACCCGCCGGTTCGCAATCCTCATGCGCAAGGAACGCCCGGGTGATCTCGATCGACTTGTCCTCGGGGATCGAGATCTCATACCCGTCCTCGCCCGTGTAGCCCAGCCGCGAGATGCGGCATTCGACACCCAGGATGTCGGCAATCGTGGTTTCCATGAACTTGAGGTCGCGCACCGCAGGGCAGAGCGCGCCCACCACATCCTCGGCCTTGGGGCCTTGCACCGCGACCAGCGCGCGGTCGAAAATCTCGGTCACTTCGACGCCGTCCAGATTGGCGCGCATATGCGGAATGTCCTGATGGCGCAGCGCCGCGTTCACCACCACAAAGTAATGATCCCCCGCGTTCGACACGATCAGGTCATCCATGATCCCGCCTTCGGCATTGGTGAAGAACCCGTACCGCGCCTTGCCTTCCTTCAGCGTCGCATAAGCCTGCGGACACAGAGCTTCCAGCTTCTCGCCCACATTCTCGCCCCGCAATATCACCTGACCCATATGCGACACATCAAACAACGCCGCCTTCTCGCGGCACTGCTTATGCTCGCCCATGATCCCCAGCGGATACTGAACCGGCATCTCCCACCCGGCAAAATCAACCATCTTGCCGCCCAACTCAACGTGAAGCCCAAAAAGCGGCGTGCGTCTAATCTCGGTCAT
>NZ_JBQFMI010000035.1:0-4341 GCF_056531755.1 Ruegeria sp. L11 | reverse complement strand
AATGGAGACTACGCAGCGCCGGGCCTGCTCATCACAAAAGGGGTCAAAGTTGGATGCCGATAGGGGGTTAAAGTTCAATGCCGATTGACAAGCGGAAGTGTCAAAATCTTGTTGCGTACGCTCGCAGCACAGTTTTCTCGGCTCAGGCGCAATTTACAGGGTGCGGGACCGAGCGGCCATTTGATCACGCCGCGAGCACTTGTGCAGAAGCGGCGCGAAAATCGCTGCGTTGCAGCCAATGTCATCAGGCCAGTCATTCCTAGTTACGGGGAAGCCTTGATCACATACTCCTCTTTCGCCGCACTCAGGCCAGACAATTTCTTTCGGTAGTTCACCAAGGATCTTGGTCACCGGCAGTTTCAAAAACTACCTGCCCTGGTGGTACTTGCATTGCGACAAGGGAAACTTCCTTGACTCTATTCTGGCTAAGGACCACAAAAGTGCATTGGTGAAAGTTACTCGTCGCCGCGATGCTGCCGGCTTCGATGATCCAATGGCCTTCAGAATAACTGTAGCATATGCCCCAGCATAGGAACGGGTTTCGCTGGGGTCTTCGCTATGAGCTCGTTCCTCACATGCATTCGCAACTGTCACCTGACATGCGCCAGCCATCGCGTGACCCATGAAAGAAAGCGCCGTATGAACAACACATGGCTCATAAATTGCGTGCTTGATGGCCGATAGATCAGGTCTCAGGCTCCGCTTCAATCAGTCATTCATCGTGTTTACGCGCTGCATTCTTTGTTTGATCCCAGCACTTTTGGTGTCGCTCTCAGGAACAAAGCTTCCTGCCCAAGTCGCAGGCAATGCCGATGGATCAGTTTGTGACGAAGGTTTCGAAAACAAGAATGGATCGTGCCAAAGAACAGACTTACCAGAAAACGCATATTTGACAGGTAGCTCCTATGGCAGTGGCTGGGAATGCAATCACGGTTTTCAGAATGTCGGAGATCTCTGTGAGGAAATAAGAGTTCCTGAAAATGCCTATCTTGCGTCAACCGGAGATCAGTGGGAGTGCAATCGGCTGTTCCAGCGTGTCGAAGAAAAATGCGAAGAACTGATCGCACCTCAAAATGGATACGTCGAAACCAGGTTTGGCGCACAGGAAATACACTGCAACTGGGGATTTCGTAAGGAGAACCAGGATTGTGTTGCAATAGAAGTCCCAAAAAACGGTCGTCTGAGCGATAAAAAAAGCTCGGATGGTTGGGTATGCCTCAGAGGTTACAACGCAGCGGAGAGCGGCTGTGAGCCTGTGGCTGTTCCACAGCATGCGTATCTTGCGCCTGAAACCTACTCTGGATGGAAATGCGAACGTGGTTTTCGCGCAAACCGGGACAGGTGCGATGCGATCCTTGTTCCTTCAAACGCTCATTTGAATCGAAGAGGTGATGGTTGGGAATGCAATCGGCCGTTCACACGACAGAACGATAAGTGCGCCGAAAATATTCCACGAAAATAGGTTCGTGGAAATCAATATCGCCTGACAAATCCGGAAGGACCAAGCCGTGAACCATAACTCGATTGACGAAAATCTTGGCAAAAGGATCAAAGCCGAAAAGGCGCGTCGCCGGTCCCACGGGATTAAGATATCTATAGCGTTAGCAGTGTTTGTTGCAGCGGTAATTGTAGTGGTGTTTCTCTGATGCGTAAAAATGCCCCTCAAGTGACCCTTTCTGACTCAAAGATGTCAGTGCGTGGTATGGAACAAAGAGCATTTCAGGACCGCAGTGTTCGCAAGACGCGGAACGCCGACGTATCAGAAGTGATCGAAGTAGAATTTGGAAAGTACTTGATTAAGGCTGGCATTCTGAGCGGTAACAGCGTTGCGCGCGCATTCCCCAAGCCACCAGCGAAAACGCAAGGTTTGATTGCTGATGCAGTTGGCGAAACACCGTCATTGGCCATTGAAGCCTTAAGAGAAATTCTCGAAGAACGAGACAGGAAACGCAGCGCTCGACGTCGTTTGGAGGCGAACTCCGGCAACTTCATTCCCAGTGAAGGAGAATATGTCGAAGCATTGCGTCAGATCAGGCTCTCCACTGCGCAGGTCACCATGCTCAAAGCACTTACAATCGCAGGCAAGGAAGGACTGAGCATTGGTCAGTTAACCAAGGCAGCTGGTTACAAATCGCGCGAGGCGTCCGTCAAGGTCTTCAAGAAAATCGGGCTATCGATTGCAGAATATCTGGAACTCGAGCTTCCCGAAGCCGGATCGGCACAGAATGATGGCGCCGCTCAGGTATTGGCGTTTTCTCACGTCAAAAGTGACGATGAACCAGCGACTTGGATCATGTATCAGGAGCTGCGCGATGCTGTTCGTTCGGTTCTATGACGCACGTTCCAGCGCCTGCCTTTGAAGCGAACTTCGAACCGGAATAAACGCAAGAAAGGCGCACACGTAGCTTATGTTGGAGAAAAAACCATATCCGCTCGACCTGATCTATGTACCTGTGAAACGGGCCAAAACACTTGATCAACAAAAGGTTCTGACGCTGGCAGAAGATATCCTGAAGAATGGCCAGAAGACGCCGATCCAGATACGTGCGGACAACAAGCGGTTCGTGCTGATTGAAGGCCTTCACCGACTAGAGGCCATTCGCGCCCTCGGCGGTGATACTGTCGAAGCCTTTTTGGTGCGCGCCAGATTACACTAGACTCTTGTTGGGATTGGCGTTCGACAAAGCCTGAGAAAACGTCAGCAGGCGCTGACTTTCTTCATCCCAAAGATGCAATCGTGCGCAATGAAGGCTCTCATATAGAGTAATACGCTGGCAATTTTCCAACTCGGAATGGTCACGCAAAACCTCGTTTAGCCGATAAAACGGTATGCGGCTGGCAAGGTGGTGAACATGGTGCACACCGATATTGGCAGAGAACCACCGCAGGATGCCTGGCAGGGCGTAGTGAGAACTTCCATAGAATGCGGCGTTCTGAAGATTCCACACTTCTTCCCGCTCCCAAGTCGTGTGTTCAAACTGGTGTTGAATATAGAATAGCCAAATACCAATCGATGCAGCGACGATCATGGTTGGAAGGAATACAAAAACCAGTACATCCAGGCCTCCGGTCCAAAAAATCAGAGCCAGGACCACCGCAATCGCGGCGTTTGTTCCCATTGCACTTGCCCAATACAGCCAGCCTGACCGCATGAAACCAAAGGGCAAGCGATTTTGAAAAAAGAACGTGTAGACCGGTACGATACAGAACAGAAAGAAGGGGTTCCGGATTAACCTGTAAGCGGCACGCCCGAACCAATTCCGTTTCAGGTATTCCTCAATGGTCAATGTAGGAATGTCACCCATACCACGCCGATCAAGGTTACCGGTTGAGGCATGGTGAATCGCATGGCTTTGCCGCCAGACGTCATAGGGTGTCAGGGCGAGAACACCCAGAACCCGGCCGGTCCAATTGCAAACGGTGCGACTTCTAAAGAAAGATCCGTGACCACAATCATGCATGATGATGAAGATACGCACCAGAAATGCGGCGTTCAGGATGGCCAATAGAACAGTGACCCAGATACTAAGGGATAGCGCAAACCACGCTGCGCCCCATAGCGCGAAAAAGGGGATGACAGTGATTGTCAGTTCAAAAACGCTACGCTTCGTATTGGGCACACGGTATTGCGCGAGCGCCCGGGTCAATTCCTGCTGTTGCAACTGACTTTTTCTCCAAGGGCTTTTAGCAGCCCATTGTGCAAACGGGCACCCCATAAGGGTGCCCGTAAAAGGTCAGGCCAGTGCCAGATTGGCCGCGCTGTCGCGTCCGTCACGGCCAGCTTCGACGTCAAAAGTGACCTTCTGGCCGTCTTTCAATTCGCTGATGCCGGAACGTTCAAGTGCTGAGATATGCACGAACACATCGCGCTTGCCATCTTCAGGTTCGATAAAGCCAAACCCTTTAGTCGAGTTGAACCATTTTACTGTGCCATTTGCCATGGTAGAAGTCTCCAAATACTTGCCGCCCGCATCATTGCGGCGACTCGGCGTGGTCGGTCTGAATCGAAAGACTGAACGCCGAGTTTGGGAGACGGCAGGTCGAAAAAGAAAAACGTAAGCCTTGTACATATGGACTTCGGGTACGCACGATACAAGCCTTGATACAATGGAGGACCACAGAATATCTGAGTCCGCCCAGCCCAAGTTAGGACAAGGATAAGCAGAACCATTGCTCTGTGGTTCGGAATTCAGAGGTCGGCTTCTGATAAAGCCTGCCGAGTGCGTATGCAGCAAATTGATTGCTCAGGAACGGCATCTGTGGGTGGCTCCTGCATTGCAAGAACTTTTTGGTGATGTTTGCGGGTATTTTGTCAGTACCTTCGTCTGTCCGGCCTGTTTG
>NZ_JBQFMI010000034.1:0-4342 GCF_056531755.1 Ruegeria sp. L11 | reverse complement strand
GATATGTGATCTGCGGGGATATTGAGTTTTTTTTGTGGATTACCTGCTGCGCCAGGCCTGTGTGCGGGCCAGGATGCCTTTTGATGCCATCAAATGAAAGATCCGGGCGGCTGCGTTGGTGTAGAAGATCATCATGCCCATTGCGGCTGCGGGTGCGATATCCCCGGCATCATCCATGTTCAGCACCGCGATGGACGCGAGTGTGGTTTTGGGTGAGTAGAGGAACACAACCGCCGACACGGTCGTCATCGCGTTGACGAACAGATAGATCGAGATGTCCAGCACCGCAGGCAGGCAGACCGGCACCGTCACGCGGGCAAACAGCTTCATTGTTGGCTGTTTGAGAGAGGCCGACACCGACTCGAACTCTTTATCCATCTGCTTGAGAGCGGTGACCGCCGTCAGGTGCGATACGGTATAGAAATGCGTCACCGTGCAAACCACCAGGATCGCCATGGTGCCGTAGATCGCATTGAACGGATTGGACGGGTTGTTGAAGAAGAAGATATACGACAGTCCCAGAACCATGCCCGGAATGGCCATCGGCAGCATGGCGAACATCTGAAAGATCGACCGCCCGGTTTTGAAGCCGTTCGATTTTTCCACCAGATACGCCCCGAAGAAGACAACCGTCGTGCCGATCACCGCCGTCAGGAAAGCCAGTTTGATCGAGTTGAAATACGATCCCCAGCCGCCGCCATCCATCTTGTCGAACTGGTAATTCTTGAGGCTCAGGCTCAGATCGTAGGGCCAGAACTTGATCAACGCCGCAAACTGACACACGGCCAGAAGACCAACAATGAACAGGCCGATCAAACTGCAGTAGATCAGGAATATGCGATCAGTCTTTGGGTTTGGTGTTGCCTGATATGGAACCGAGCGCGCAGACAGCAGCGCCACCTGCTTGGACTGAACCATCCGGTCGATGGCAAAAGCCAGAATTGCGGGGATGACCAGAACCACCGAGACCACGGCGCCCATCTCAAAGTTCTGCTGGCCGATCACCTGTTTGTAGATATCCACGGCAAGCACGTTGAACTGGCCGCCGATCACCTTTGGCAGGCCAAAATCGGTGATCACCAGATTGAACACGACAAAGGCTGCGGAAATCAGGCCATAGCGCGCGCCGGGTATGGTAACGGTCCAGAATGTCCGCCAGGGGGTTGAGCGCAAGCTGACAGCGGCCTCGTACAACCGCGCATCCGATATCGCGAGCGCGGTCGATATGATCAGGAACGCGTGTGGAAAGGTAAAGAAGACCGATCCGATCACGATGCCTATGGGGCCGTAGATACTGGCGCCGAACAGCAACTCCTTGATCATCCCCTGATTGCCGAACAGGTAGACCAGCGCGATGCCCGGCAGCAGCGAGGGAACCAGAATCGGCGCCATCGCGATCAGGCGAAAGACCCCCTTGAACCGCATGCAGCTTCGGTTCAGCGCATAGGCAAACCAGAACGCCAGCGTCACCGTAACGATTGTGCTGACAACCGAAATCCAAAGGGAATTCTTGATCGAGTTGAACAGGGCCGGGGTTGAGAAGTAGTTGATGAAGTTGCCCAGACCCCGCGCTTGAACCGGCCGCATCTGCACCCGGCGGAACGTGTTGGAATCAAGCTCGACCCAATCGGTGCCTTCGTTCAAAGTCGACCCGACCAGAAAGCGCCCGGCCTCCGTCGTGTTCCGCATCTGGTACATGACCGGGCTGCGAAAGCTGAAATCCGGAAAAAACCCGGTCACCGGCAAACGCCCGTCCGAGCCGGTTGTCAGATCGGTGTCGGAATACACCCCCAATTGCCTGTTCAGTTCGTCAGCCGTCAGGATCGTTCCGTCAAACACACCCGCTTCATCACTGACCTGAAACTCATACTGGGACAGCTCGACCCGGTAGGTCGAGAAGGACTTGGAAAGCATCGTGTAAAGCGGCAGCGCCAGTGTCACGATCAGATAGAGCGCGATCACCATCATGCTTCCGCGCATCAGGATGTCATCGCGGCTGAGCCTGGGCCTGATATCCGGCCCGACAGGCAATGTGTCGTGATTGGTCGACATCGTGCTCATGCCGCAGCCTCCGGAAGGTCAAACGCCATCAGGCGGTTCTCGGGAAGCTCGATCACCATGCTGCACCCCTCTTCCAGCTCAAGACGACGCACGGCGTTGATCGAAAAATCCGCGATCAGTTCAGAAGATCCGAACCGCTCGTTGTTCAGGCGGCAGCGCCAGAACGAGCCCAGAAACTCCATTTCATCAAGCGTGACCTCGATGCAGTTCCGATTGCCGCCCGTGTCAAGATAACCAGCTTCATGAGGGATGATGTCTTCGGGACGAATGGCTGCGATGACCGGAGTGCCATCATTGAACGTGTGGCTGAGGCAGGCAAAGGTCTTTTCCCCGACGCTCAACCGCCCGCCTTTGGTGACCTGAGATCGGATCTGGTTCATTTCACCGATAAAGTCGGCCACGAACAGGTTGGCCGGTTCGCGGTAGATCTCCGTGGGCGATCCGACTTGTTCAATCACCCCGTGGTTCATCACCACGATGCGGTCGGCCATGGCCAGCGCTTCTTCCTGATCGTGCGTCACCATCACGGTGGTCACACCCAGCTTGCGCTGCAATTCCTTGATCTCATGCCGCAGGTGAACGCGCACCTTGGCGTCCAGCGCCGACAGGGGTTCGTCCAGCAGCAGCAGACCGGGATTGGTTGCAATGGCGCGGGCCAGCGCAATCCTCTGCTGCTGGCCACCGGACAATTGCGCCGGGTATTTCCTGCCCTGATCCGGCAGACCAACAAGGTTCAGCAGCTCGCTCACCCGAACCGCGATATCCGACTTGCTGCGGCCCGTGTTTTCAAGGCCAAATGCGATGTTCTTTTCGATCGTCAGGTTCGGGAACAGCGCATAGGACTGAAACACAATCCCGAAATCGCGCTCGGACGGGGGCAGGTTGGAGACGTCCTTGCCATCCTGCATAACCGTACCCTTGGTCTGCAGATCCAGCCCGGCAATCGCCCGCAACAAGGTGGTCTTGCCGCAGCCGGACGGGCCAAGGAAACAAATGAATTCACCTTCTTTGATTTCAAGAGAGATGTCCTTGAGTGCCAGAAAGCTGCCGAACGCTTTCCACAAATTCTGGATGCTGAGATACAGTTCACCGGGTGGTGTTTTCTGAAGCACGGGAGAGGTCCTCACATCTGCACCTCGGGCACGACCGATCCTGGCCGGTGCGCGCCGGGTGAGTTGGTTGTGTTGGTGGGAACAAGAGAGTGGCGGGCAGGAGCGGCACAAAAGCCCCTCCTGCCAATGGAATTATCTCGCTTCAGACTTTCCGTCATAGCGAGACTGCCATTCCTTCAGGATTGCCGCGCGATTGTTGGCGGCATACTCGAAATCATTGTTGATCATCGCATCCAGAAGACCTTCTGGGAAGTGTTCAACCGGTTTTGCAACGCCGGGATACGCCACGACCGCATAGCCGGTATTGTACATCTCGTTGGCCTCTTTGGTGACGGTGAAGTCCACCAGCTTCTGCGCGGCTTCCAGATTTGCGGTACCGGCCACAATCGCGGTTGCTTCCATGTCCCAGCCGACGCCTTCCGAAGGCACAATGATCTCCAGCGGTGCACCATCAGCTTTGGACTTCGCCCCACGGAACGCAAAAGAAATACCAATCGGGATCTCGCCCGCCGCCGCCAGTTTGCAAGGCTTCGAGCCGGAATGGGTGTAGCGCGCAATATTCTCGTGCAGCGCATCCATGTATTCCCAGCCACCTTCTTCGCCAAACATTTGAAGCCAGCTGGACACATCAAGGAACCCCGTGCCAGAGGAATTCGGGTTCGGCATGATCACCTGATCCTTGTACATCGGATCAGTCAGGTCCTTCCACGAAGTGGGCGGCTTCAGCCCGGCCTTTTCCGCCTCAACCGTGTTGTAGCAAACCGAGGCAACCCAGGCGTCCATGCCAACCCAGGCAGGCGGGTTGTCACCATCGACGAATTTCGCATCCAGCTTGTCTACGCCAACCGGGGCATAAGGCTCCAGCATCCCTTCGGATTTCAACAGCAGCAGAGAGGTCGCAGCCAACCCCCAGACCACATCCGCCTGTGGGTTGTCCCGTTCAGCCAGCAGTTTCGCGGTGATGATCCCCGTCGAGTCCCGAACCCAGTTGATCTTGATATCCGGGTTACTCTGGTTGAACGTCTCTGCATACCTCGCCAGATCCTCCGCCTCAACGGCGGTGTAAACTGTCAGTTCCGTCTCCGATGCCGCAACCGTCGCAGTCAGTAAACCGACCGCCAATGCCGAATAAAATGATGTCGTCCGTTTCATGGTTTTCCTCTGTTGGT
>NZ_JBQFMI010000033.1:0-6330 GCF_056531755.1 Ruegeria sp. L11 | reverse complement strand
CGTTTCGACATCTCTGATCTCCTCTTCGTCGAAGATCAGCAAACAACAAATCGTAGCTTACGTCAGTGTCCGAAATTCAGGGGGTAGCTCAGGATCTCCAATCGGAAGGTCTCTCATGAGATAGGACCTATTCTTTCGAAATGCATGCAATAGTCTTTATGGACGTGGCCTTCTCCGGCTTCACCAGCTAGCTCGACCAAAAACTTCCAGCCTGTCTTTAGCTAGTGCTGTAGCCTGAGGACTAATGCGTTGGCACGACACGATGAATGTCCGAAATCCGGAAAGCTGTCGCAGGATCACTACCTTTTCCCCAGTGACCGGTATGGGCCGGGCCAATCATGCCGCGCCTGCAGTAACGTGAGTCTGGAGCAATGGCCGGTAAGGGCTCTACGCACCAGTTCGGGCACGTCGCAGAGAAAGTTGGCAGTGAGCCCACAGCAGAAGTCTTGTTTCCTCGCTGCGCGCGCTCGCAGCACTGATTTTGCCGCGCTGGCATCATCTTGAACACAGCAGTGCGGCGTAAAGAGCGGCCATTCGCGCCGGGCGCAGCGAAATTTCGTCAGGCAATGAGCGAGACGCGGACAAACCCGCCTTTTGCCGATGCTGCTTTTGCTGACGCAGAAAGCACTCGCGGGCGCGGAGGGATTTTCTCTGTGAAGCAGCAGGCGCCGTGAGAGCGGTCATTGAGCGGCACAAATTTGAGCGGATTCCGAAACGCACTTTCGCCGCGGCTGGAACCGGCAAACAAGACGCGGGACTTTGCGGCCTTCCGCATTTTTAATCCAAAGGACCGCAGTCAGCCCCGAAGCGGACCTTCGCAACCAAGCTTTGCTAACTCCGAAATACACAACGAAACGGCCAGTTGCAGAGGTTGTATCGGCGGTGGCAACCAACCATTCATGTCGTCGACTAACCTGTTCAACGTGGCACTACAACTTCTCCGAACTGATCCCACGAGGACCTAATCTTCGAAGCGTTCATTTGGCTCGACCACATTTACTTGCTTCGGAACTTGGTCGGTGTCATTCCGGTTTGACTTCGGAAAAAGCGAGTGAAATGGGACTTGTCAGAATAGCCTAGCATCAGACCAATCTCCGCAATTGTCATCTGGTCTTCTTTGAGGTGCTCCTTGGCGACATCGATACGCAGCCGTTTGATTTCGCGCGGTAGCGTTGTGCCTTGTTTTTGAAGCGCTTTCAGAAACCGTTCCGGTTGTATTCCCAGCATTCCAGCCACCATCTCTGGTCCCAAATCGGTTTCATCCAGTTTGTCGCGTAAGACAGATCGCAAAGCTGCCACCACGGTTACTTCTTCATCTTGTCGAAGTGATGCTATGGGCTTGGCAGAACCCTCAGAGACGTGGTGCAAAAACAACCATTCCACAGGAAAACTAATTTGCATTCCGGGATCAGTCCCAAGGCCAACCTCGATCCCTTTGTAGTCGATAGGCAGCCCATTGATGTATCTGCTTTCCCATCGCACACGGGAAGAGTCCCAGGACTCTCCGACGACGGTCTGCAATAGGCGTACATAGATTGCGGCACCAAAACCGGTCACCTGAATGGGTGGGACGGTTGGTTCCTGTTGCCTCTCGATACGATAAGTCGCTTTGTCTGCTTCAATGACAAGGCTGTGCCGCACAGAATTGGACTCCTGCGGCACGAGCTCAACAAAGCGGGTAAAAAACTCGAACAGCGTTTTTGTAGATTGCAAGGCTTGAGCGAAGGGCGGCCATCCTTGTAGGTCAAACGCTTCCCCTACATTCAGTCCTAGGTATCGATCCCCTGATACTTCTGAGAAAGCATTTACCAAGCCGTAAACCAACTCGGAGTGAACGAACACGGATGGGTTAGTCATCAGTTCAGCTTTCAAGCCGACCTGATCCAATGCTGGTTGCGGATTGATCTTACGTTCGGTGAGATATTGCAGAAAGGGAGCGGCTAAAGAGAGGCGAACAAAGCCCTCGCTATGCTCTCGGGAGGCGGAGTTGAAAGGCAAGCTCATAACCCTTGTTTGGATTAGTTTTAAGAAGTGGCCATTTTAATCATCATATTCGTACATCCTAATTAAAAAGGGGCAACCGCGTCGGTGAATTCCAGACTATAGTTGGCAAAACATGAATATGAAGGGGGTACTTATGTCCGGCTTACGAATGTCTCTTTGCTCGACGGCAATTGTCGCGGCAGTTTTTTCTTTTTCGACGACCGCGCAGGCTCAGGATCAAGAAGAACCACAAACGCTGTTTACCAACGTGCATATCTTCGACGGTGTGAATGAGCAACGCATTGAGAATGCCAGTGTACTGGTTGAGGGCAACCTTATCAAGGTCGTCTCAACTGATGCGATCGATGCCCCCAATGCGGAGGTGATCGATGGCGGCGGTAGGACACTCACACCGGGCTTCATCGAGCTTCACGCACACCTCATGCTCATGGGACCGTCTATCGCTTCCATGGAAACGAACTCGACCTGGGAGGATTTTGGCATCCATGGAACCAGGATGGCCGAGATGTACCTGATGCAAGGATTTACGACTGTAAGAGATGCTGGCGGCGCCAACGGCGGTCTGCGGAGGGCCATCGACGCCGGACAGATCGTCGGTCCACGTCACTATGCGTCAGGCGCGTTCCTCGGGACACGCGGCGGCCACGCTGACTTCGCATCCTTCACCTCGCCGCCGGGCGGACAGACCAACTTCGGTAATCTGAACATGGCGCAACAAGTCAGCGGTGTCGATGATGTCTACCTGTATGGTCGTAATAACATGCGCATGGGGGCGACACAGCTGAAATTCATGCAGTCGGGTGGGGTGATCTCGGCGTTTGACCCATGGCAGTTGCTCGCCGGCTCCAAGGAAGAAATCGAAGCTGCCGTTCAGGTTGCCAACGAATACGGCACCTATGTCATGGCGCATTCTTACCGCAAGGAAGCAATCATGAACGCCCTTGAGGCCGGTGTAATGTCCATTGAACACGGCTTCTCCTTCGATTGCGAGATTGCCGAGATTATGAACGAGAAAGGGGCTTACATAACGACTAACCTCACGGCTTTTGATCCGGGTTTGTTGGATATCCCATCGGTCAAGAACGAGCCCAAGAGCCTCGCGAAAGCGATATCGGCGTCCGCGACTTTCGCGAACTACATTCCGAATATGAAGGAATGCCCGGTAAAACGCGGCTTTCAGACCGATTGCGTGGGATCAGTGGAAGCATGCAACATCCAGATTGCTTATGAAAAACATCTCAATAACGAGTTCTTCGGACCGTACCAGTCGATGGTGACACTTACGTCAATCGGCGGTGAGGTCGTAGCATTGTCAGGCGATTTCTCGAACCCTTACACATCTGGCAAGCTCGGTGTGATCGAGGAAGGCGCCTATGCGGATATCCTGCTGATCGACGGCAATCCGCTCGAAGATTTCTCGGTGGTTGGTACGGGTGATCAATGGTTTGGGGCCGACCCGAGGCCTGAAAGCCCAGAAACAATCCGCCTGATCATGAAGGACGGTGTGATCTACAAAAACACACTGGATTGACCAGATAAAGCAGCCGGAGAGCATTCATGCGAAATTGGTTTTGCTCCGCAGTATTCGCAGGGTTGGTTTTGTGCGGTTATGATGTTGCGGCGACGCCTGGAACCGCGTTGGACTGGGCAGACCTGCCAGATCCGTCTGCGCAGGTCTTTGATGACCCCTATCGTGATCTCAGCCCCGAACAGTTCGACGATGTTCTTTTCGTTGTGCGTATACGCGGCAGGTTGCAGCAGGATGGTGGTAGTGAAGACGAGCGGCAAAAGTGGCAAATGCTTCTGACCGAGACTGAGGATGCTTTGGCAGCTGATGGAATTGATGTCGACTGGCTACTCGATCAGCGAGAGGTCGTGACGGAACGGCGAAGAAAGGCTGGCACGAACGGAAATCCGGAATTCGACGGTCAAACAATCACACTGACGGGCTTTGCCATTCCTGCTCCGAATGATCCGGACGGGAGGCCTGTCGCGTATTTGGTGCCCGAACGAGGGATGTGCAGTCATATGCCTCCACCTCCGCCCAACCAGATGATCCGTGTGCGGTTGAACGGGGACTGGGCGCCCCGCTATTTCCATGAACCCGTTCGGCTGACGGGCATGCTGACTATCGATCCTTCTGTTCAGAATATGATGGTTGTGGATGGTCTCATGCCTATGAATGCGACTTTCCAGCTAGAGACAGAACGTGTCGAAACTCTGGAAACCGAGGCAGACAGGTTGGAATGGAAGCAGCGTGCTGCTGATCGCATCCGCGCGGCGGGAAATCGCAAGACCGGTGGGGCACAGGCGTCAAAATGATAAGACTTCTGGTTGCCGCATCGAGCATTGCCTTCGCTGGCGCCGCGTCGGCTCAGGGACTATCCGGTCCATCTTCGGTCGAAGCTGATCTAGAGCCCGGAGATGGCTTGACCGACCCACAATACCGTTCCAATTTTCCACGCAACATCGCGCCGGGTTGGTTTCAGTGGAAAGACCGACTGGCTGAGGGTGGGTTTCAGTTCAATATTGACTACTTGGCACTGGGCCAAACCACGAATGCTGATTTGGGAACCGGCGAAGCGGCCAGCGGAATTGCACGATTCTACGGGAATTGGCAGGCGACTGAACGGGGCTCTGTAACATTCAAGATCGAAGACCGGCACAGTTACACGGACGTTGCCCCACAGTTTCTCGGGCTGGATGGCGGAGCCCTTTCGATCACAGGGACAGCCTTCAACGATAATGGTCTGCTGCTGACCAATCTGTTCTGGACCCAAAGGGCCGAGAACGGTTCTTGGACGCTGCAAGTCGGCCAGATTGATGTAACAGACTTTGTGGATATCTATGGGTTGGTAAGCCCCTACAGTGGTTTCCAGAACCTGTCTTTCAACACCAACCCGACAATCAACGCGCCCAACCAAGGCCTTGGTGTTGCCGGTGGGGTAAAGCTGAGCGAGAACCTTTACGCCGTTGCCAGCGTCTCAGACGCAAACGCCGACCCGTCTGATCCAAACTTTGATGTGTTTAGCGACGGCAATCTCTTCAAATCACTCGAACTTGGTTACACTTCCGGTTATGATCGCATCTACTTCGACAATATCCATTTGACCCTCTGGCATGCGGATGCGGCTGACGATGGCAGTCGAGCGGAAGATTACGGCGCTGCGTTCTCTGCCGCATGGTTTGTTGACAATAAGTGGATGCCGTTCTTTCGGGCTGGGGCCTCAAAGGGGACCGCAGCGCTTTATGAACGGTCGATATCTGCCGGTCTCGGTTACTATGGTCGCAACACCGATTTGGCCGGTCTGGGCCTAAACTGGGCCGAAGCAAGAGGCATAGATGGCGATCAGTTCACGCTTGAAGCTTTCTACCGCTTTTCAATCTCACCCGGACTGCAGATCACGCCATCGGTACAATTCATTTCCGACCCGCTTCTAAATCCCGATCAGGACCGGATTACCCTGTTCGGTCTAAGAACCCGGATCGTTTTCTAATGCGGGGTGAAGGCAGTCACTAAGGGGTGTGCCAAAGGGCAACTAAGAGAGATCAAGCGCGTGCCGGAATTTTCAACGCCGGTCGAATGAAGTTGGGAAGCAAAGGAACAATCTATGAAGATTGCATACGGAATTCTTGCAGCCTTAGCAGTTGTGTTTTTCATCCTTGGAGGCAGCGATGCCCATGCCAAAGACAACAAGGGTAAAAAGCCGAACAAGGGGGGCAAGAACGGTGATGTCAGCATTCAGATAGAAGACAAACCCGGCAAAGGCCCAAAAGCTGTACCACCTGGACAGATCAAGCGCTACACGCGCGGTGCCAAGCTCCCATCTGACCTGGAGTTCGAGGATATTGGGGACCTTTCCAAATGGAAGCTTGGGGAGCCGGGCAAAGGAAACCGCTACATTCTGGTCGATGACGAAGTCCTCGAAGTTACGAATGACCTGTCTACCGTGGTCGATGCCGTCGGCATCGTCGGTGATCTTCTAAATTAGGCGAAAGTACGATGTTTCAGGGCAAGAACTACCTCGTTTGCCCTGACGCTGGCCGGGGCGATCATTTGTGAACCCCGGCCCAAGTTCAAAACCCGGATCCGAGGCGCTACGATGATAAAGGCCCTTCTTGTACTTTTTGCGCTTGCTACCTTTTCGTCAGCACGCGCCCTACTCGCTCAGGAAAACGGTGCAACTGAAGTCCCGCAAACAATACGCTTTGAGGGCTATGTATAGCCCAGTCGCTGTCCGCCATCAGCACCCATGGAACAGACTAGGTTGATTGCGTAGCGGAGGATTTCAGGCTCATCGTAACCATCAGAGAGTGGAGATGAGA
>NZ_JBQFMI010000032.1:0-6518 GCF_056531755.1 Ruegeria sp. L11 | reverse complement strand
CCATCCACCTCGCGGGTGATCTTGGCACTGTCGCCTTCGATATCCAGTTCCGAGGCAAAGGTGCCCTGCGACCAGCCCAGCAGGGCCGACAGCATCTGACCGGTGGCGTTCATGTCGTTGTCGATCGCCTGCTTGCCCGCCAGAACGATGCCGGGCTGCTCTTCCTCGACCACCTTGGCCAGGATCTTGGCAACCGCCAGCGGCTCGATATCGGTGTGCACATCATCCGTCGCAACAACCAGAATCGCGCGATCAGCCCCCATGGCCAGCGCGGTCCGCAGCGTCTCCTGCGCCTGCTTCACACCAATCGAAACGGCAACAACTTCGTCTGCCTTGCCAGCCTCTTTCAGGCGAATGGCCTCTTCAACCGCAATCTCGTCGAACGGGTTCATCGACATTTTGACATTGGCGAGATCAACACCGCTACCGTCCGCTTTCACGCGGACCTTCACATTGTAGTCAATCACGCGTTTGACAGGTACCAGTACCTTCATTGTAGCGCTTTCTCCTCAAAAAAAACGGCAAGCCGCGAAGGCGACTCCACCAATGCTCTCGTCGGACTTGATAACGTCTGCTGCACCCGCAAAACAGAGCAAAATCGTCACGTCGTCGCGTCGGGACGTCGCGTTTTGCAGTTTTTTACCTTGAGGCACGCAAGATTGTTGCCCGCATTGTGCCTATTTTCTGGGAAATATTCAGCGGTTCGCGCCAGGAACCCACAGCACGTCGTCCTTGCCATCATTGTTTGCGCAACGGGCCGCGACGAAAAACCAGTCACTTAGCCGGTTGAGGTATTTGACGGCCACGTCGTTAACCGGTTCCATATTTGTCAACTCGACTGCCAATCGCTCGGCGCGACGCGATACGGTGCGGCACACGTGCAAATGCGCGGCCAGCCGCGACCCCCCCGGCAGGATAAAGCTGCGCAGCGGTTCCAATGTTTCGTTCATGATGTCAATTTCGGCTTCCAGCCGGTCGATCTGAGCGGATACGATTCGCAGCGGTGGATAGTCCGCTTCGGCATCCTTCTCCATTTCAGGGCGGCAGAAATCTGCGCCAAGATCAAACAGGTCGTTCTGAATCCGCGACAGGGCGGCATCGACTTCGCCTTCAGCCTCGGTGCGGGCCACGCCAACAAAAGAATTCAACTCGTCCACTGTTCCGTAGGCGGCAACGCGTCCCGAATACTTTGCCACACGCTCGCCATTTCCCAGTGCGGTTTTGCCATCGTCGCCGGTGCGTGTGTAGATTTTGTTCAGGACAACCATTACTGCACTCCTTGCCCGCGTAGATAGACGTAAAGCACGATTAAAACTACGGCGATGAACTGAAAGAGGATGCGCAGGCGCATCATCTTGTTGCTTTTCTTAGCTGCTTCCATACCGCCTTTGCCGAAATTCGCGATGCCCAGGGCTAACACAACGACAACCGCCGCCATGGCCAGAAGCAGAATGACCATTAAAGGGTCCATTTAAAGTCACCGTCCGGTTTGTTCGATTATCACCCATCTAGCGTCAAGGCGCCGAAAAGCGAACGGGAAATAACGTCTCAGATATCCGAAAGGATGCGGTCCGTGGCTTTTGTTGGCAGAATCCGGCGCAGAACCCCTGCGACATATGTCGGGGTGGTCACATAGTAGCGTGGTTTGGGGCGGCGCGCCTCGACCGCATGGGCCAGCTTGTCGGTGACGGCGGAGGCGGGCAGTTCGAACCGGTCCGGTGCACTGTTTTCGTATAACCGCTTCAGCAGCGAACCTTCGTATTTTTCCCGCAGGGCCGAGTTCTCCCAGTCGATGTACTTTTCGAACACCGGGATTGCCTTTTCCCTGAGCTTCGAGGTGATTGGGCCGGGCTCGATCAAAACGACCTGAATGCCGGTATCCCGCAGCTCCAGCCGCAAGGTGTCGGTCAGTCCTTCGATGGCGTATTTGGTGGCGACATATGCGCCGCGCCAGGGGAAGGCGACAAGGCCCAGTACCGAGGAACATTGCACGATCCGGCCGTGGCCCTGCTCGCGCATGACGGGAATAACCTGTCGGGTCAGCTCGTGCCATCCAAAGACATTGGTTTCAAAGATATGACGCAGAGCGTCTGTCGGGACGTCTTCAACCGCACCGGGCAGCCCGTGCGCGCCGTTGTTGAACAGCGCGTCCAAAGTTCCGCCCGTTGCCTCAAGTACATATGACAATCCCGAGGAAATGCTGTCGGGTTCGGTATAGTCGATTCTGGGGCTTTCAAACCCTTGCGCGCGCAGGCGATCACAGTCGCGCTGCTGTCGGCAGGATGCAAACACACGCCAGCCTCGCGCACGCATTCCGTGTGCTGCGTCCAGCCCAATGCCCGACGAGCATCCCGTAATAAGAATCGATTTCTGCATGTGCCTTCCGAAGCTGAACCCCGCCAAAAGCTAGGGCGGGGTTTGCGGCAGGGCAATGACGTCCGGGCGTCAGTTTGATGTTTTCCGGACAAGTGATGCTGAAATCCACCCAACCTGTTGCGCGGGCAACACGCGCAGGCGCAGCCAGCCGGTGCCGGAATCGCTCAGGACCTCGACCCTTTGGCCAAGCGCGGCCTTGCCGATGATGGGATAGATCGTGCCGGGGCCATCGCGCAGATTGACCCGGGTGCCCGAAATTTCGCGGATGTCGGTCTGGGCCTCGGCAGGCGTGGGCAGTTCGACGACGGGCAACTCAGCGTCGGTGACCACCTGCTCCAGCGCGCTTACGCCCTGCTCCAATGATGCCAGGGTCAGGGTCACGCTTTCGTCCTGGAACAGCGAAGGATTGGCCTTCAAGCCAGCCGCGACCTGCGAGAGGAGGGCCTTTGTTTCGGTCTCACCCAGCTGGGTTACCGCCTCGGCAACAGGTGGAGCCACCAGAGCGGGTTTGACGGCGGCCCGGGTGACCAAATCTTCGACAGGTGCAGGTTCAACGACCGGGGCAACCGGTTCGACCACGACGGCCACGCGTTCTGGTTTGGCAGGGCGTATGCCGCGCGGTTCAAATTCAGGGCCGCCGCTCATCACGTAAAAGGTCCAGCCGAGCGCGGCAAAGGTAACAAGTATCAGGCGCGTCATGGCGCATCCCCCAAGGCAATCGTAACATCAACAAATGGCAGTATCTCAATTGATGAAAGCTTAGCATATTTCGGGGGACGAGTCGAAAAATGGGGGAAAACAACATGGTGTCTCCCCCTGTTGCAAAAAGCACGACTTTTCCCCAGCAATTTATGTGCTGCTCGCTTTACCAAGGCGCACTTGCGTCGTATCACATCATATATGAACGATACGATCGATGACCCCAACATGGAGGCCCCTGCAGGTGGGGGCGAGGTGGCGGAACCGCTGCGCCGCGCGATTGGTGAGCGGTATCTGACCTATGCACTGTCCACTATCATGCACCGGGCGCTGCCCGATGCGCGGGACGGGTTGAAGCCGGTTCACCGCCGAATCCTCTATGCGATGAGAGAGTTGCGACTCAGTGCAACCGGAGGTTTCCGGAAGTCTGCCAAGATTTCCGGCGACGTGATGGGCAACTATCACCCGCATGGCGACGCCGCGATTTACGACGCGATGGCGCGTCTGGCACAGGATTTCAACGTCCGCTATCCGCTGGTCGACGGGCAGGGCAATTTCGGCAATATCGACGGCGATAACCCGGCGGCCTCGCGCTATACCGAAGCACGGATGACCATCGTGGCCGAGGCGCTGCTGGAAGGGTTGAACGAAGACGCCGTTGATTTCCGCGACAATTACGACGGCACCCTGACCGAACCGGTCGTGCTGCCTGCACAGTTCCCGAACCTGCTGGCCAATGGCGCAAGTGGTATCGCGGTGGGGATGGCGACGAATATCCCGCCGCACAACATCTCGGAACTCTGCGACGCCTGTCTGCATCTGATCAAGACGCCGGACGCGCGCGATGACACGTTGCTGAACTACGTGCCCGGCCCTGACTTCCCGACCGGAGGCGTGATTGTCGAGCCGCCCGAGAACATCGCGCAAGCCTATCGAACTGGCCGAGGCTCGTTCCGGCTACGCTGCAAGTACGAGGTTGAGGATCTGGGGCGCGGCCAATGGCAGATCATCGTCACCGAGATTCCTTATCAGGTTCAGAAGTCCAAGCTGATCGAGAAGATCGCCGAGCTAATCCAGACCAAGAAAATCCCGATCCTTGCCGATGTGCGCGACGAATCCGCCGATGACATCCGCCTGATCCTCGAGCCGCGCTCCAAGAATGTGGACCCTGAGGTGCTGATGGGCATGCTTTATCGCAACTCGGACCTCGAGGTGCGGTTCAGCCTGAACATGAACGTGCTGATTGACGGGGTGACGCCCAAAGTCTGCTCGATGAAGGAAGTGCTGCGCGCGTTCCTGGATCACCGACAAGAGGTGCTGATCCGCCGCTCGCGCCACCGCATGGCCAAGATCGACCACCGGCTGGAAGTGTTGGAGGGCTTTATCGTTGCCTTCCTGAACCTCGACCGTGTGATCGACATCATCCGCTATGACGACGACCCCAAAGCCGCGCTGATGCGCGAGGATTGGGGGATTGACCATATCCGCGCCACCAGCGAGGCCGACTATGTCTCACCCAGACCGGGTGAGGGCGAGTTGTCTGAGGTTCAGGTTGACGCGATCCTCAACATGCGCCTACGCAGCCTGCGTCGTCTGGAAGAGATGGAACTGGTCCGCGAACGCGATGAGTTGATGCTGGAACGTGCCAACCTCGAAGACCTGCTGGCCGACGAAGGCCTGCAATGGGCCAGGATTGCCGAGCAGTTGAAAGAGACGAAAAAGACCTTCGGCAAAGATTACGAAGGCGGCGCGCGCCGCACGCGGTTCGCCGAAGCGGGCGAGGTCGAAGAGGTGCCGCTTGAGGCGATGATCGACCGCGAACCGATCACGGTCGTCTGTTCTCAGATGGGCTGGATTCGCGCCATGACCGGTCATATCGACCTGACCCGTGAATTGAAGTTCAAGGATGGCGACGGGCCGCGCTTTATCTTCCATGCGGAAACGACCGACCGGTTGCTGGTCTTCGCTTCGAACGGGCGGTTCTACACTGTCAGCGCGGCCAACCTGCCCGGCGGGCGGGGTATGGGTGAACCCCTGCGCCTCATGGTCGACCTGCCGAACGAAGCACGGATCATCGATATCCTGATTCACAAACCAGGGCGCAAGCTGCTGGTGGCTTCGGATGCGGGCAACGGGTTTATGGTGCCCGAAGATGACGTGCTGGCGCAGACGCGAAACGGCAAGCAGGTGCTGAACGTCAAGGACAACGAAACAGCAGTGATCTGTATACCGGTCGAGGGCGACCACGTTGCAATCGTGTCCCAGAACGGCAAGTTCCTTGTCTTTCCGATCGAGGAATTGCCCGAAATGACCCGCGGCAAGGGCGTGCGCCTGCAAAAATACAATATGGCACGCGGGCGACAGGGGACGCTGGAGCTGGATGGCGGTCTGTCTGACATCACCACCTTCAACTGGGAGGAAGGCCTGAAATGGTCCATGGGGGGCGACAAGACCCGGCATGAGGCAGATATGTCCCAATGGCTGTCCAAGCGCGCCAGCGTAGGGAAAAAAGCGCCCTATGGTTTCCCGCGGGACTATAAGTTTTCGTGATCCGGCCTCGGTTGCGGTAGAAATCCACCGATACGGCTTGGCACAACCCGTATCGGTGCGCTAGACCAAAGAAAAACAGGCCTATCGAGAAGAGACATGTTGCGCATTCTGACCCTGATCACCGGATTGGCCCTGATGGGCGCTTGCACCCAGACACAGGTTTATGAACCGCCCGAGTCACTGGGGGAATTCAAGCTGCGGGTCAACTACGCCTTCGCTGACAAGGCCGTGCAAGGGCCAGTGTCGCGCGACGCAACGCCCGACGAATGGACGAAGGCCATCCAGAATGCGGTCGATATTCGTCTGGGCCGTTATGAAGGCACGCAGGAATACGACATCGGGATCAGCCTGGAAGGCTACATGCTGGCGCCTCCGGGAATCCCGATCATCTACAATCCCAAAAGCACCGCGATTGTGTTGGTCAACGTCTATGACGTGAAGAAAGAAAAGTTTCTGGCCAAGGGAAAGCAGTTCCAGGTGCTGGAAGACACGACCGGAGGCAGTGCGCTGAAAGGGTCGGGGCACGAGCGCACCAAAGAAGAACAAATGGCCGGTCTGTCATTGAAAGTTGCCGACCGGGTCGAAGAGTGGCTGGCTGAAGAACATGAAGACAAAGGTTGGTTCGAAAAACGGCCAGACCTGATCCAGCCCCTCGATTCCACCGAGGTTACGCAAAATCCGGCGGGATAAGCGCATTTCCCTCAGGATGTGCTTGATTTTCCCCTTTGAACCAAATATCTCGCGCGCGCAGATAGTAACCTGGGACCAAGGGTCCCCCAAATCGCAAAAGGGCGCCTGAGGAATGGCAAAGGAAAAGTTTGAGCGTAATAAGCCGCACGTCAACATCGGCACGATTGGGCATGTTGACCACGGCAAGACGACGCTGACCGCAG
>NZ_JBQFMI010000031.1:0-9962 GCF_056531755.1 Ruegeria sp. L11 | reverse complement strand
CGTTTCGACATCTCTGATCTCCTCTTCGTCGAAGATCAGCAAACAACAAATCGTAGCTTACGTCAGTGTCCGAAATTCAGGGGGTAGCTCAATCTGAGACCGCCGTGATGTCGCGCTTGCGGGGAAGCCAGCGCCTCACCCTGCGGTTGGTGTTTTCGACGGTGCCTTTCTGCCACGGGCTTGAAGGATCGCAAAACCACGTTTGCGTCCCGATCTCGGCCTGAAGATGCGGCCAGCTGACGAATTCGGGGCCGCGGTCAAATGTGATGGATTTGCGCGCCAGGTGGGGCAAGTCGCGGACGGCTTTCATGATCTTGCCCATCACGGGTTTGGTGCGCTTGTTCGGGTTCTTCAGCAGCACTGTGAACCGGCTGACGCGCTCGACCAGAGACGTAACATTTGACTGGCCAAGAGCCTGCTTGAACAGCATTAGATCCGCTTCCCAATGGCCAAACTGGCGGCGATGAGCAACGTCGTCGGGGCGAAACAGGATGCTGATTTCGCGGTCAAACTTGGGTGCTTGGCGCTTCCTTGCACGGCGAGGGCGACGATACATTCTGTGCTCAGGCAAATACCACCAAAGCTCGTCGGCCATACCTTCGCTGGAATAGATGTAGCGGTAAATCGTTTCCTGACAGACGCGCAGCTTGGCGCCTTCATAGATCATTCGATTGCCGATTTGTTCTGGCGTCCAGCCATTCTTCAGCCGCTCGATCACACGCTTGCGCAACTCAGGATGGCGGATCAGTTTTCGTTGCCTGGCGCGTCGATCCGCTGCTTTCCGATGCGCAGACGCGCCGTAATAGCCATCACATTTAGGTAGACACGGATCCGAGAAGAAGTTCCGCTTGATCTCTCGATGGATAGTGGCTTTCGAGCGCTTCAACACACGTGCCATCTCTCGAACAGGGACTTTCGCGTGCCACCAGCGCTCAATTCGCTGACGTTCTTTGATGCTGAGTTGAGAATACACTGTACCCATGCCATGATCTCCTCATTAGATAACCCATTGGTTTCTAACAGGAGTCTCACTTCAGGGTAGCGCGCACCGGTTGCACTTATTAACGATCATAATGATTATTATGTTAATTATTTGGTTTCGCCCCAGAACCGACACCCAACCTATAATCCCGATGCTGCGGGCGCAGCCCGCTTTCCGGTCATTCGCTGCATATGATCGATCTGGCTCTGGTCGAATTCGCATTCTTCGGTCGTAGTGTCCTTTCGCTGCGGCTAACCTCGCATCGAGTCTTTGAGTGCTGGCAGGACCGCGCTTTGAAGCCGGTCACGGGCCCATGTCCCGCGTGTGCTGTCAGGGTCAATCAATGCCAATTGGCGCAATGCGATCGATAAACGGCTGAGTAGAGGTGCCGAACGTTGCTTAAGCACGTCGTCAAGCCAGTCCTCAGCGTTGTCACCGTGTCGGTTCAGAAAACGGAAGATCGACCAAGTGATAGGCTCGATAATGCCTTCATTGCTGCATACGAGGCTCGCTCCCCCCGGAGCGTTATGCAAATGCATGCCGGACTTCTCCAGGTCGATCGTTACACGCCGCAATGGAATTGAACTCGTTCCCACCAATCCAAGCAGTGCGGCGTCGAATAACCCAAAAACGCCGTCCTCATCAGCCGAAAATGCACCAATTGGAACGGATGCGACGTGCGACAAGACCAGCCACGCGTCGAGATTGTCATAGGTGACTCCCAACTCGTCGGAAGCGATTTCAATTCGAGTATGCGCTTGTGACGGTCCAGGGGACCGGAAAACTGCAGTCCCATCTTCATTCACTGTCATGTCTATCTGCCCGATCTCAGGCACCCACATCACTGCTTTTGTACCAGCGTTGAGGGGACGCGAGGTTGGGCGGCACTCGAGCAGCCTGTTAATGAACGGAATCGGTATGCCAGAGCACAAGTCAGCGCAGCCAATCAAAGCCCACGCTCCAATCACGTCGCCCATCGGTAGGACTGAAACAACACGCACAAACCAGCGAGCCGTGTCACCTTCATCGCTATTTTCATCATTGAACCGCTCGTTCAGTTCAGCCGCTATTTCCCGAGCCAGCTCCGTGGCGATGAGCTCTGGTATCCTCCCGAACATCAATGCACGGTTACTCGTACTAAGGGTCGATCCCACAAGGCCTGAAAGAGACATAGCTTTGCGTTCTTCATCCGAGGCATGCTGGCGCAAGACGTTCTTGCGTACGAAAAAGCTGTGCATTGATCGAAGCTGAAGGTCAGGTGAACGATCGCGACGCTGGTAGTCGTCGAGCACTGCGCGGGCGAACGTCGCCGCCTGTTCAATCAGAGTATCGTGCTCAAATTGTTGGTGTGCATGGTTGAACAAGCCGACGCTGAGCAATGGTGGAAGTAATGCCGTCGCCTCATCAGGACGATTGGGATCATCAAAGGTGCTAGCAAGCAGTGATCGGAGCAGCCAGGGTTGGCGATATTCTTCGGCTCGGGCGGCACCACGCATAAACTGGCCGCCATTCTTGTCCATAACTTGGCAGGCACGGCTGAATTCTTCGTCATCGAGTGGTTCAAGGCAAATTCGCGTACCACGGCGGGCGAGTACAGTCGCCTTACGCCGCGTCTCGCCGGACCACAGCCGATCGACAACAGCAGTGTCGGCTTCAATGACGAACTTCAGACGCTGCCCGTAAGAGTGAGCGGTCAACGCCTCCAGTTCTCTCGTGACAACGTTATGTTCAAGTCCAAGACCATCAATCGCGATGACGAGTTGTGGGCCGGTCGCGCTGCCAAGCTTGGCCAACCACTGCCTGACGTCTGCAACAGAAATCTGCCAACCGAGAGTCGAACTGAGTATGCGCGTGATTTCATCAACGATTCCAACTGCGGCGCTTCCCGACGCCTCAACGAACAACACAGCCATGTCGTCATTGTCGCAAGTGGCAGTTGTCAGTTCGCCAAGAACATGTGTCTTTCCGATGAGGGGGGCACCTTCAACCGCAACCACCCTGTGCTTGCCCTGCAAAGCCTCAATGACGGAGGTGGTCGCCTTGCGAGGAAAGTGGAATCCCTTGACGAAAGTCGCCTGGAGGTCACCTAATTCCCCCGAAAGAGAGTCAAGTGTTTCCTGGCTTGCCGCTCTTACTGCTGACATCCAAACGTTGGAGTCAGGCCCCATGAGCGAGGTGATGGCGTTGTGAACATCAGACTCTGCAATCTTTAGCGCGGCCTTATTGAGTTCGACGAATGCTGCCTCATCGCGATCACCCTCACCTAGCTCTCGACCGTCATGGGCAGCAAAGGTCCGCGTATCGTGTCCGTTGGAGACAATGACAAGCGGTGGGCGGGGATGTAGCACCCGCGCATAGGAGAGGCCTTGATCTACATCGGCTTGATTGAGTGCTTTGTCCGGACGCTTAAGTTCAAGGATAGCAACGCGCTCTTGCCCGCGTTCGATAAGGATGTCGACGCGCCCTTGGCGTCGCGACGTCTTGGACCCATCAATCGGTACAATTTTGTGCCCAAGTTTGAACGAGAAACTCAACTGATGCCGGATTGACTTGGGATCTAGCCATGGAAGCGCCAGCTGAAGAACCTGATTGGCCCGCGCTTCAAGCTCTGCTTCGGTCATGTTCGTGTTTGTGGCTTCCATAGACAATTCGATATCTCTTTCTTTGCGCAACTAGGTCTCAAAGCCGCCGGAAATGAGCACGGGCCCTGCGATACCCTTGCGGCGCTTGAAAGCTTCGACCGACAGGTCCACGAAGTCGGATATGTCGGCACCTGGCGCCCGGATGACGTCATCAACAACGCCAGGCTGCCCTGTAACAATCGTTACTTCTTTGTCATCTCGCGCGACAGAAGCAATAGGTACTTCGATGAGAGCTGCATACTGAACACCCATCAGATCAACAGATATCGGGGCTAGGATCTGCTCAACCTCGTCAACGATTCCGTCGTCCGGCCATCGTGGAAAAATCAGTTGTCCATCTGGTATCGAACCCAATGACAGCAAGTCCGTATGCGTTCTTACCCATTCATTGAAGGTCTCCAATCGAATGGCCCCCCGAACATTGCGCGAGGATTTATTGATTGCAGTTAAAATCCGACGCAACATCGGTGCTACAGGAATCCAATGCTTGAACGGGCCTTCATCTTCGATGATGGGAAAGGTCATTCGAGCGTCCTGGACCTGAATTGTCAGTTTCTTTTTTGGTTGTGCCAGGACTGCGCCGATTTCGTAGATCTTCACGGCCTCTTCCAGATCAACCGTCCGGCTACCATCGTAATCGAACGTGACGCCAGCCCACTCCTTCTGAAAATCAAGGACGACCTCGAGGTTCCGATCCGCGAGCCGAATTTTCGGCATTTCATCGTCGGTTGAAAATGGAGGTGGGATGAAGACATCGACGGGAACTGCCGACCATTCTCCAGTATCGGCCTCAATCTCGATTGACGCAGAAAGAAGTGCTGGAGCCTCCATTTCGAGGATGGCGTCCCGGAGGTAGATTTGATCATTGCTCAGCGGTATTCCAAACCGTCGCTGCTCGATCGTCAGGTGATTGATCTCAAGCTGTCTTTTGCCGCCAAGGAACAGATCACCAAACTTATGGCGGGCATTTTCCCCAGGAATAAAAAAGCGGCTGATGACTGGTTGCTCATCGAAGCCGCAGGTCTCCCGTATCCGTTTCTTGTGAACAGCGTAGCTATTGGGGGAGCCACTCAAGATGCTATGCAGGACACTCGACAATCCGTGCCCGTCTGAGCCGATTTCCTTTGCACGATCCATAGGAATAGGAATTTTGACCCTATGAATGTCTCGGTTTCCTTTGGCTTCTTGTTCGCGGACACGGAGTAAGGTGTCGGTGATAAGAGCGTCATCAACTGGCACAATCACACATCGTTTGGATCGCCGCCCTCTCTTTTCATAATAGAGGATTGCGATAGCCGCCGGCAGATCCGCGTCGACCAGATGCTTTAAGGCCGAAAGCTTAATGCGCGGAGCGGCTCTGGTCTGTTCCGTCGTTTTTATCTGTACGAGAAACTTCGGAAGGTCATTTTGGCTATCAAGGGGTCGGTCCAGACAGCGGTGCGGATCGGCTTCAAGCATGAAATCCCAACCAAGACGGTCAGGATCGGACCTTTGGGCGTGAAACCCTTCTGGCTCACACCAGCTTGCAAACTCATTCTGTCCTCTTGTTCCTGGGTCTGGTTTCATGGAAATTGTTCCGAAATCCTGTAGTCGACACGAGCGTTGGGGCCCGCCTGAGTCTGGTTATCGTTCAAGTCGCACCCGGAGACGTCGTGCGCGTTCTTTGAACGCCTTTTCACCCCCCTCCAGGATATCGCACACATGTTTTCGCATATCCGCATCTTCGAGACCGCCGGATTGATATGTGATCGGAGGCAACTCGCCCGGGCTGTGTGGCCCGGCCGTCGCGACAATAATCTGATCAGCATCAGTGTTGATGACGAGATTGGCGTTGTGAGTGACCATGATGACCTGCCGTTTCGCCTTTGCCGCAACGAATAAGCTGACGAGCTCATCAAAAATCGATTTGGGATCAAGATTCTCTTCCGGCTGGTCAATGATGAGCGGTCGTTGGTCGGCTTCGTCGAGCGCAAGATAGAGAAGCAAAAGAACGATACCGCGCGTGCCGGGCGACAACTTGGTGATGTCTGTCCCTTCGTAGTCGATGCCGTATTCGATCTGGATATGGTTTGTGCTGAACAGCCATTTTGCAAAACGCATCAACCAGTTCCGATAAGCCGCCGCGTCGTCGGCCGGAACATTGGCGACGGCCATCAACTCGTCCTGCCATTCCTCCGTGAAATGTTGGAGTGCCTTATCAATTGATGCGACATCTCCAGTCTCCCAAGCTGCTCTGATATGGGTGTTCGCCCATTGCTCGATCGAGCGTTTGCCCTTGAAATCCCCTGCCCGTCTCAGATCGAACAATTCTTCTCCGTCAGAAGCCCACGCGCGGACATCGGCCTTTCGAGTGGCCGAGAACGAGAGCTTCTGCAGCGTGCCTTGTGCAGCTTGCAGCCGGTCGACCAACGGCTGATAGAGGTCGCGCAAAACCTGCTCTTCGGCGATGATGGAAGCGAACACATTTACATATGCCTGCTGTCGGCTTTGGCTGAGCGTTCGCATTCGCTCCGCGGCCCCCTCACAGTCGGTCAATGAAGTTCGCAGGTTCTCAATTTGCGTATTCTCACCAGCAATCCGTTTTACAAGTCCGGCAAATTTCTGGGCG
Source organism: Ruegeria sp. L11 (assembly GCF_056531755.1). Taxonomy (NCBI): domain Bacteria; kingdom Pseudomonadati; phylum Pseudomonadota; class Alphaproteobacteria; order Rhodobacterales; family Roseobacteraceae; genus Ruegeria; species Ruegeria sp. L11. Next base: position 3,730 of record NZ_JBQFMI010000031.1, on the reverse strand, counting down.
GTCTCGGTGTCAATGTTGATGAGGTTTTGAAGACGCGTGGCTTCGGCTTCCAGGATGGCAAGAGACGCTTTCTCCGGATCCGCCTCATCAGTAAGGTAGGGCTGATTGATATCCGCCATCGGCACTGGTGTGGTTCCCCGCCAGGACTTGGCGCTTTGCTGTGCCGTTGCGAGTTTTGCCTTAAGCGCCGCATCGACGTCGCCGTGATACTCTAGGAGAAACGCATCCCAGTCGCTTTCTTCAAGATGGGCAGCAACGAAATCGGCCTTCGTCGCGCGCAAGGCCTCAGGTGCCTTGTTTTCTCGAAACGCTTTGACTTCGTCCTGTAGCGATAACAGCGAAGTTTCCTGTTTCACAAAATAACGCACATTGGAGCGGACTTTCTCGGCTGCATTGGCGATGACAGTGAGCCTCTTTGCCCGGGCCTCGCTGCCTTTGACGATGAGCTTGTCCCGGTCAGTTTCCAACCCCTTGACCAGGCGCCCTTTCTGACTGAGCTGTTGCTTGAGACCTTCAATCCTTAACCGCTTCTCTCGCTCTGCACCGATCTGATCAGAAAGAGAAACGATTGCTTCTTCCTGACGATCACGCGCCAAACGATGGCGGGTTGCACGGAGTTCGAGCAATTGATCAAATCGGAACGTTCCGTCTTTTTCTGGATGAGCCTCAAAAATGACGCGCTCGATCTCCGCTAACAGCGCATCTGTCATTCCATCGGCCGAGCAGAGCTCTTCAACGAATTTCTGCGAAAGGTAAAGCGCTCTGGGAAACCGTCCCTCAAGTTCGGGATCATACTCGTAATCGAGGAGATCGCGTTCTGACGGATCGCCGCTACCCCAATCGATCTTCACACTAACGCCCGGCAACAGATCGCCGGCACGGACCAGGAAGGATGCCGAGCTTAAGCTCAGAGATGCCGCATCACAACCTGCAGCAATCGCATCGGCGAGGGCAGTTTTTCCAGAGCCACGTGCTCCGATAATAGCGACCAAGCCTGGGTTCAGATCAACCTGTGGCGAGACCGCCCAATCTGCTCCCAGAATGGTCGCTCGTGAAATCACCTGCGAAGGTGTCGCGCGCATGGGTGCTGCTGCCCCCACATAGGCCCGCCCACTAGGATCAATGACCGCCTGCCTGAGAGTATCGAAATGGGCCCCGCCCTTAACCCAGGAGAAACGATCACCGTCGGGAGCACCCACTTTTGCTGTGTCATGAGCATCGCTGCCATGAAGGCACGGCTTGAGTGCGCCATAACGCTCTCGAATGTCGCTCTCTGACGTCTTCCTGCCCAGCCAGTAATCTCTCTGACTTGGACTGCTCGAAAATACGATGTGGACGAACTTTTCGACTTCCTGGCGTTGGGCGCCTTCAGATTCACCTCGCATGCCGGAGGTGCCGTCGTTGCCACTGCCCGCGACAGCGATAAGGATGTTCTGTTTTGCCCAATCGACAGCCCGGTATACTTCCACCAATTGCTCAAAACTGATCTTGAACTGAGTGGCTCCTCGGGCGAGTGCAGCTCGCCCGGTCAGCTTGCTGTCGACCTTCGTCCCGAGCCGCATGAGATCCTCGGGGGTACAGGTGTACCGATCGCCGGAAAAATCAAAGGTCAGTTGCGCCAGAAACCGTTGTGTCGCCTGCACATGATCTGGATCTTCTGGGTTCACGAGCAGATGGCAATTGACCCAATTGCCTTTGACCGTCCCAAATGCCAGTCGAAGCTCGACGTTTGGGAAAATCAAATCCACGCCAGACAGTCGGCCATCGTCCTCCTTAGCCGCGCGAACTTCTTCGTAGGTGTCCAGCAAATAATAATCTGTTACGCCGAGGGCGCGAATTTGCGGGATGGAGGCCTCAATCTTCGCAAAATATTGCTCTCTGCTATCCGCTCCTTTGAACTGGTCGTTGAGAACTGTCCCCGGCGCGTGGATATGCGGTTCCCATCGCAGCCATCGAGATCCGGAGTTTGTCATGTTTGCCTCGTAGATTGTCTAAATGTCTTTCTTACAAATCAGGCCGCGTTTCACACGGAAATCCAAACTTTGCCGTTTCCAGTGAAGGCCGGTAGCGAGCGTATCCTTTAGGATCTTAGGAAAACCGCAATACAATGGATCGTTTCGACATTACGGAGAGTTTCTCGATAAATCCATATTTTTCATGAATTTAGTAGGCCGTTCCTTTCCCAACGGCGAAGGCAATGTCATCATGTTTGCAGGTTGGCCCCTGTACCTGGCAATTCAATAAGGGCACTCAGGCTCTGGTCGTTTTACTCCCTCTGAAATCGCCTTGCCCTCAGCTGTCTCTAGTCCTTTCTCCGTCAACTTCAGGATCTGCAACTCCTCCACAGTTTCTGAATGAAGATGCCCGACTTCTTCGAGCAACGATGCAAGTGTACGCAATTCTGTGCGCGTGCATGTCAACGAGAGGTGTCGTAGCCAGTCCATGAGCACATCTTCGTTAGATCGATACTCTGGAGACCGGCTCAGGAATCGTAGGATGGCCAGCGAACGACGTTGTTGGAGAATTTGGGTCGTTTCATTTTTCCGGTTACCCATTAGACCACCTCGTGTCCCTAGTTTGGGCCAAGGCGGGCCGCTTCTGCCAGCAGCCAGTCCGCGTGGTCGTCACCCTCTTCCAGCTCCCAATCCCGCGCCTTCGCTATCTCGTAGCCGATAAGGTCGCGCGCCTCTGAAGCGGTACAGCCAGCTTTCCTTAGCTTGATCTGTTTGATGCGAGCATCTGCGGCCCGACGCTGGTGGTCTTCAAATTCGGCAATCGCTTCTAGAAGCGATGAGTTGTTGGTGATCAATTCTTCGACACTCTCGAAGTTCACGTCGTGAGCAACGTTTGCCGTGGCCGGAGTTGCCAATTCTCGCAGATTTTCCAGTGTTAGTGCCCGGGCGTCCAGGTCCGCTCGTCGCTGTCTTTGTTTGGCGACGATTTCTCGGCAGTCCTGGCAAATCAGCTCGTATTTCGGTCCGGAAATGACGATGTCCCCCGCTCCGTCAAGTCGACGCTGCCAAAGTTGCTCTGCGTCAACCTCAATATCGAACCATTCAAAACGGTGAATCCTGGCTGTCCATTTCCCGCGATTAGAGCGTCGGCAAATCTCTCTTTTGGTGCGCTCGCAGCACGGGCACCGCCACATATCTTCAGCGTTACGCCAATGTTTGCTTTTTGCACTTTGTTCGGCATCGAGCATCGCGTATTCGGCATCTGTTGGCGGCTTTACAATCTTCCGTTTGGAAGGCCTTTTGTTTCCGCCCACACCATCGCGGGCCACAGATCGGGTCTCTATTGCAGCGCCAAGGTGCAGACTGTGAATGTCTGGTAGTTCTTCTTGGCAAAGCCGAAACAGGATGTCTCTGGCCTGCGGCTGGCCTTGCATCTTTTGACCCGGCGCGACCTCACGATGGTGGCGGCCTTTTGCAATTCTCGCCGCCATCCGCCTGGCAAAGTCGACACGGTCAGCTAAGCCTTCCTTCTCATTCTCCCAAATGGCCCGGGCGCGGCCGAAATCTACTTCGTGCACGCGGTTGTCGCTCACAGTGATGAAGTCGGCGATTTCCGATGGCGTGAATGTGAAATGCGGCGCGATTTCATCCCAAAGCTCACGCTTCACACGCCCATCCGCAAGATTGTGAACCGGCATGCAAAATTGACCCCTGTACTGGGGTAATCGGCGTCCAAAGTTGACCCTCCTGGTATTTGGTTTCGTTAGCTTCCTCGC
>NZ_JBQFMI010000030.1:0-9990 GCF_056531755.1 Ruegeria sp. L11 | reverse complement strand
CCAAAGGCCCGCCACCAAGCGGGCCTTTTTCAATTCAATCCCCTCAAAGCCACCTCAAGCTTCAAAGCAATCTCCCTATGCGCCGAGGGGCTTAAACGTCTACAGTAACGGCCATGAAGGATTTGCGCGCCTCGTCCGTGCGGATGTCCTACACAACCGGCGCGCCCTTTTCGATGATCCAGCTGTCGCCCGGCCCATAGATTACGGTGTCGCCGGTGCCTCATTGGTCAGGGCGACTTCACCATCCAGCAAAGTGGCATGTTCGTGGAACCTGTAAGTGACCCGGTACTTGCCGCGCGTAGCACTAAACTGGCCACCGAACACAGGCGCGTCCGGATTAATTATGTCGAAACTGCCTGCGCATTTGATCTCGCCCTCAATCGTCTCCGAACCAATTGATTCTGGGCTGCCCCACAAATCCAATGCATCTCGTTTCATGTTCTGAAGATAGGGGGTTATAAGACGTGCATTGGTCCTCATGTTTTCAGGTCGTTCAAAATACGCTCCATCATCGCATCACATTCAGCCAATTGCTGAAGCGACAGGTATTCGTCGGGCTTGTGCCCCTGACCTTCCATCGAGCCCGGTCCGCACACCACGGTTGGAACGCCAAGCTTCTCAAAGAACCCCGCCTCTGTCCCAAAGGCAACTTTGGTGGTGGTGGTGCGTTGTGCTAGTTTTCGGGCATAGGTAACCACCGGATCGTCGTCCCTGACGTCTAGTCCGGGATAGGCGTTGTACTGTTCAACCTCGATCCGAGCCCCGCGCCAAGCCGCATGATAGGGTCTCGCCACACGATCCGCTGCTTGTTGAATACGGTCGAACAGGTCCTCGGCGCGATCAACAGCCAAGTGGCGGTATTCGAATGTCAGCTCCGCCCGATCAGGAACAATATTCAACGCCATTCCCCCCGAGAGTTTGCCAACATGAACCGTCGTATAGGGGATGGCATAAGCTGCGTCGCGCGCGCCGTTAAAGGCGAAATCATCCTGAAGCGCGCGCAATTCGGCCAGGAAATCAGATGCAAGATGCAACGCGTTGACAAACCGGGGTGCCAGCGCGGAATGGCCGTTTTGCCCATAGCAGGTGGCGCGCAAGGCCGCCTTGCCCTTGTGGCCAACCGCCACCTGCATTTCTGTCGGCTCACCCACGAAACAGGCGCGCGGTCGGCCAATCATTGGCTTGAGTTGGTCCAGCATATGCTGAATGCCAACGCAGCCCACCTCTTCGTCATAGGACAGCGCGATTTTCAAAGGTTCGCCCAGTTTGACCTGGGTCGCGCGGTCCGCCAGCGCCAGTATCGACGCGACATAGCCCTTCATGTCGGTGGTGCCTCGCCCGTAAACCTTGTCACCCTCACGGGTCAGGTGGAACGGATCACGAGTCCATGGCTGGCCCTCGACCGGCACGACATCGGTATGGGCGGACAACAACACGCCCGGACCCACCGGGCCGGTTTCCGCGTATATTCCCGCCTTGGTGCCGGTTGGATCATCAATGCGGCGCACGGAAAACCCACGCGCCGCCAGATAGTCAGTGACATAATCGATCAGTTCGAGGTTGGACTTGGCGCTGACCGTGTCAAACCCGACAAGCCGATCAAGAATATCCAGGGTCTGCGTCATATCAGTCGACAGCCAGTTCCGTGATTTCACGGCGAAACGGCAAATCATCCCCGATTTCCGGCGTATCGAGTTCACGCGCATAGCGGTGACCTGCATATGTCGCCCAGGCAATGGGCCCTGGCGCATTGGCATCACCGATCAGTTTGACGGTCTTGATCCCCGCATCGGCCCAGTCGCCTTCGCGGGCCATCAGGTCTTCAAAAATCTGGTCGTTGCCCACACGCGAGGCGACCATGACCACGGCATCCGCCTCGATCCGCCAGGTGCGGTCGGTATAGGTACAATTCGACACGACGTGATCGGGGTGGATTTCCGTGATGCCCTGGTTCAGCACGATGTCGACACCGGCCTCGACCAGACGCGGATGGATCGCGATCTGTTCCAGCGTGTTGTTGGTCCAGTCGCTGACATAGGCCGAAGGCGTCACCAGCGTAACCTGTGCCCCGTTCTTGGCCAGCAATTCGGCCAGAACGCCGCCCATGTAATAGTGGTCGTCATCGTAAACCACGACACGGCCTTCGGGAATGGTTCCGTCCATCAGATCGTCCGGGGTATAGACCTTGGCCCCTTCGGCGATCGGCATCGGCACAATGTGCTGACGCGCGACACCATCGCGACGCCATGTGGAGCCGGTGGCCAGACAGATGTTCTGAAAGCCAAACTCCAGAATGCTTTCGGCATCCAGTTCACTTTCGAAATAGGTTTCGACATTCGGCTTCTGGCTGATCTGGTATTCCCGATATTCCAGAACGCGGCCCCAGGCACTGAGGCCCGGCAGCTTGCGCTCTTTCGCGACGCGACCACCCAGAACGGTGGTGGCTTCGGCAATCGCCACGTCGTAACCGCGTTCGGCCAGGGCGCGTGCCGCTTCCAGACCGGCAGGACCAGAGCCCACGACCAGTACGTTTTCACTATCGCCCTTCTGGTTCATCCGTTCAGGGTGCCAGCCCTTGCGCCATTCTTCCATGAACGTGGGGTTCTGGGTGCAACGGCTGATCGACATGGTCATGTCGCCGGTGATGCAGATGTTGCATCCAATACACTCGCGGATATCGTCGATCCGGCCTTCCTCGATTTTTTTCGGCAGGAACGGGTCGGCGATTGAGGGGCGGGCGCAGCCGATCATGGTCAGAACGCCGGATTTGATCTGCTTGACCATCGTATCGGCCGAGGTAAAGCGGCCCACGCCTACAATTGGCTTGTCGGTCAGTTCCTGAATGCCGCGAACCAGGTTTTCCTGCGCCGATTCATCCTTGAACCGTGACGGTCCCGAGCAATCTTCCCAAGTGCCTTGCGCCAGATCCCAAAGATCCGGCAGGTCTTTGTTCATCTCGATATAATCGCGCACCTCGGCGTTCGAGAAACCAAGTTCGCCAATGGTTTCGTCCAGACTGACGCGCAGGGCGATACCCATCGTGTCGCCCACAGCATCCTTGATATCAGCGATCACTTCCTGGCTGAACCGCGCGCGGTTTTCCAGGCTGCCGCCATATTCGTCCGAACGCTGGTTGGTGGCGCGGCTCAGGAAGTGCTGGAAAATGCCAAAGCCGTGAGCGCCGTACAGGTTGATGAGATCAAAGCCTGCCTCTTTCGAGCGTTTCGCCGCATTCACAAACCAACGGCGCAGATCGCGGATATCGGATTTCGACAGCGCGCGCGCCTGAACCGGATCGTTGGTAAAGGTCCGGATCGGAAGCGCCGAGGGGGCCAGTGGCACTTCCTTGGTGTAGAGATTCGGACCGTTGATGCCGGAATAGGCCAGCTGGATACCGGCGAGCGCGCCATGCGTCTTCATTTTCTCGGACATCTTGCGCAATTGCGGGATGTCCTTGTCTTCCCACAGGCGCAGTTCGATGAACGGGGTGATTTCCGATGTGTGGTGCATTTCGCACTGCTCAGTGAAGATAACACCCCAACCGCCTTCGGCCTTGATACCGCGCATCTCAGCCGCAGCGGACGGGTCACGATACCCGCCACCGTTGCAGTGCGGCACCTGATAAAACCGGTTTTTTGCCGTGAGTGGCCCGATTTTCACCGGTTCAAACAAGATATCGTAACGTGGGTCGCGCAATTTCGCCTCCTTCGCTCCTGACTTATCAAGCAAGATACAGGTAATTGCGCCGCCCGAAAGTTGGGCTTGCGAAATCAACGGTTAGGTTTCGACTAATTGTCGGTGCGCTTACTTCACTTTGCCTTCGATTCCCGGCAAGGCATTTTCCTTAATAAAGTCAGTACAGTAGGTGATAAACGATTTGACCGAAATCGTGTTCTCGGCATCTGTGGCCATCAGTAGTCCAAGACGCATCGGGCGCTCATCGCCCAACAGGGGAATGGTGCGCAGCGGTTTTCCGTCCGGCGATAAGTTGTTCAGGGGTTTGACATTGGCCAGTCCGAACCCGTACCCGTTCGCAACCAGACTGCGCATAACCGCCATATCCTTTGTTTTCTCGGCAATGAACGGCTTTTTGCCGATCTTCTGGAAGAAGGACAGGAAATAATCGGCACTGAAGGGCAAATCGAGCAGCACCATCGGGTAATCGGCCAGCATCTCAACAGATACAAACGGGTGCTTGGCAAGCGGATGGCCTTCGCAAACCATTGCGTAGGGCGGTAATTCAGCCAGCGAGACAAAGCGAAGGTCGGCAGGAATATCCAGATTATACGTAAGCGCGATATCGATTTCGGCCCTGCGAATATTGCTGAATATATCAGCCTGGTTCAATTCGAACTGACGAACGCGCACCTCGGGGAAGGCATCCTCGAACTTGCGCCGGATGCTGGGTAGGATCAGCTGAGCAAATGTCGACAGGCATCCGACATTCAATGGACCCCGCGCAACCCCCGCGATATTGCCAGCCAAATCCATCAGACCTTCCGCTTCGCGCAGAACGGTATGTGCCTTGTCAAGCATCGCCCGGCCGGCCTGGGTCAATGATAAACCCTGTGCATGCTGCCGAACGAACAGGGGTAGCCCAAATTCCTTCTCGAGCTGAGAAATCGCCGCCGAAATCGACGGCGACGATACGTTGACCTTTTCAGAGGCAACCGCGATTGAGCCTGCCTCGCCGACCGCTACGAAGTATTCAAGCTGGCGCAAGGTGTATCTGATCGGCAAGTGCGGGCCCCTTTGATGGTCGGGATCAGGCCTTGTATTTGATCCACGTCGTTTTCAGAGCAGTATACTTTTCAAGAGAATGCAAGGACAAGTCCCGGCCAAACCCTGACTGTTTCATACCCCCGAAAGGCGTCTGCGCCGAGAGGGCATCGACAGTGTTTACTGACACTGTACCCACCATCAACTTGTCGGATACCCGGCACGCGCGGCTCAGGTTATCCGTCCACACCGAAGCCGCCAAGCCATAGATCGAGTCGTTGGCCATCGCCACCGCTTCGTCTTCTGAGTCAAACGGAATAACTGACAGGACAGGGCCGAAGATCTCGTCTCGGGCCAACGGGTTGTCGTGCGAAACATCGTCAAAGATTGTCGGCTGGATAAAGTTGCCTTTGCCCGCAACTGTCACCTGCGCACCACCTGCAACCAGATTGGCGGTTTTTTTGCCTTCCTCGACAAACCGCATGATCCCCTGCGTTTGTTTTCTGTCCACGATTGCGCCCATTTTCGACGCTGGGTCCAGCGGGTCGCCGGGCTGCATGTTGGTGGCGCGCGCGATCAGTTTTTCGACAAATGCGTCCTTGATCGAGCGTTCAACATACAGGCGTGAGTTGGCCGAGCACACTTCGCCCTGATTAAAAAAGATGCCAAATGCTGCCATGTCGGCTGCCGTATCCAGATCCTCGCAGTCGGCGAAAACCAGATTGGGGCTTTTGCCGCCGGTTTCAGGCCAGACCTGCTTCAGGTTCGACTGGCCGGAATATTGCATGAACATCTTGCCGATCGCGGTTGAGCCCGTGAAGGCCAGGCAATCGACATCCATATGAAGACCCAGCGCGCGGCCAGCCGTGGCGCCAAAACCGGGCACCACGTTGAAGACCCCGTCGGGCACACCGGCTTCGGCCGCCAGCTCAGCAAGGCGCAACGCCGACAGGGGCGATTGTTCGGCAGGTTTCAACACGACCGAGTTGCCCGCAGCCAGCGCTGCGGCCCCTTTCCAGGTTGCCATGTCCAGCGGGAAGTTCCAGGGCGTCACCGCGCCGACAACCCCCAAAGGTACACGAGAGACCAGCGCCAGATCACCCGGCGCAGTTGGCGCAACCTCGTCATAAATCTTGTCGATGGCTTCGGCGTACCACTGGAAGAAATGCGCCGATCCCGGGGCATCTATGGTCACGGCGTCGTTGACCAGCTTGCCCATATCCAGACTGTCCAGCAGCGCCATCTCTTCCAGGTTAGTGCGGATCAAGTTCGCCAGTTTCAGCAATATTTCTTTACGGCCACCAGGGGCCATACGCGACCAACGCCCGTCTTCGAATGCGGCGCGGCCAGCTTCAACCGCGCGGTCGATGTCAGCCGCGTCCCCTTCGGCAACCTGCGCCAGAACTTCGTCGGTTGCCGGGTTGATGCAATCAAATGTCCTACCTGACGCGGCGTCGACGAATTTGCCGTTGATAAAGGCCTGACCCTTGATTTTCAGGTTTGCGGCACGGGTCTTCCAGTCTTCGTGTGAATGGTCCGGCATTCGGATACTCCCTGATTATTCGTCGCCCGGCACGCCGTATGAAGGTGCTTCGCGCGGATCAAGCGCGCGCTGGATATAGGCGTCAAGCTGCGGTTTGTAGATGTTCCAGGCTGTGGCGATGTTTTCGATCGGGCAGTCTTCGGTCCAGTCGCAACGCAGATCCGCCACCGGCCAACTGACCTTGTCAACGATCTTCATGCCTGCGGAATGCACCGGACCAGCTTCGCCACCTGCGGCAAGGGCCGCGCGCATGGCCGCTATCAGGCGATCACCGATATGACCCGATGCTGCAAGATACCCATCGACAATCGCCTGCGGCACGGTGTCATTGGCCAGAAGATTTCCGCCAGACGCAACATTTTCAGCCTGCGCCTGTGTCCAGATGCCCAACGAGTTTGGACCCGAATGGATCGCTGTCGTCCCGTTTGCGTCAACCGCCAGAACCTGCCTGTATTCGATGAACTTACCGCGCTTTACGACCTCTGCCACCGCGTCGGCTGCTGACAACCCCTGTTCCATCAAATCCAGCGTGAGCGGGCCAAGGCTGGGATCGGTGACATTCTGCGAGGCAACAGCGCCAACACCTGCGCGCGCGAACGAGCAGCGGGCGGCGACGGCCGGTGAAGACGACGAAATCGCCAACCCGAACATTCCGGTGTCGGGACAGCGCGCAACCAGAGAAAAAGTCATGAACGACTCCTGTGAAGAAATTCCAGACCGGGCCGCTCTGAGCAAGAGGAGAAAGGAGCCAGAGCGGCCCGGTCATCCCAAGTTAATCGGGAATAACTGCGGTTCCGTCTATTTCGACAAGCCAGTCCGGCCGTGCCAGAGCTTGCACGACAAGGCCGGTCGAGCAGGGATGCACACCTTTGATATACTCGCCCATGGTGCGGTAGACCGCTTCGCGATGGCGGACATCGGTGATGTAGACGACAACTTTTACCAGATGTTCCATCGAGCCGCCGGCTTCTTCGATCAGCTGCTTGATGTTTTGCATGACCTTGTGGGTCTGTTCGGCCGGGTCATGGCTGTCAATATTGACGGCGTCATCCAGGTTCTGCGGGCACTGACCGCGCAGATAGACGGTTTTGCCACCCTGGGTGACGACAGCTTGACACAGGTCGTTGTCCAGATTCTGTTCGGGATACGTGTCCGACGTGTTGAATTTGCGAATGCGTGTGTGCGCCATTTCGGTGTCCTGCTTTTGTTGGTTTATTCTGCGGCTGAAGCGATGATGGCAGCTTCGCCCTGATATTTGGCGTAAGAGCATTGAATCGCAATCTGGTCGGCCACGTATTTGGCGTCATGCCAAACACCCCAGAGGAAAGACGAACCGCGACGCGATTGCCAGGGCAGACCCAGGAAATAGACGTCAGGTGCCTTGGAAACCCCACGCTGGTGGATCGGCGCGCCACGCTCGTCAAAGGCGTCTTCCTTGAGCCAGTTGAAATCCTGACGGAAACCGGTTGCCCAGATGATCGTTTTCACGCCTTCTTCGGCTAGGTTAATACTGTTCAGCGGGTTCGCAAGGCTGTCCGGATCGGGATGTGCAGCGCGGGCTTCGGGCTCTTCCGGCAGGTCGATACCGGTGCGTGCGACATATGCGTCAGCCATGTCCAGAACTTCCATGTAGTTTGCGTCGCCCTTGGCCACGTTTTCCTGCAAGTCGCCCTTGAAGTTGAGAATACCATCGGCATAGCTTTCAGTCAGGCCAGTCAGGGTCACGCCTTCGTTGCCCAGGCGGCGGAAATCCATGGTGCGCCCGCCATAGGCACCGCTAACTGAGATGGTCACGTGTTCGGTCCCCGGTGCAGGGGCCGCCATGTCCCACAGGCCCAGAACACCTAACCACCAAACGAAATCACGGCCGCGGTATCGACGCGGCGGGCGATCATGCGGACCAACCGACAGGAACACCTTGCGGCCCGCGCGATTCAATTCGTCCGCGATCTGTGCACCGGACGACCCGGCGCCCACAACCATGACGGCTCCATCGGCCAGTTGTTCAGGGTTTTTGTAGTTGAAGGAGTGGATCTGTTCGATGTCTTCAGAGCTTGGTACGATTGGCGGAAAAACCGGATGCTGGAATGCGCCGGTGGCCGCAACGATGCGGTTGCATTCAATCTCACCCGCGGTGGTTTTCACCAGAAAACCGCCCTTACCGGGCTGGCGGGTTGCTTCCAGCACCTCGACACCTTCCCGGATCGGCGCCTTAATCATGGCAGCATAGTCAACCAGGTACTGAGCAAACCGGTCCTTGGTTACAAATTCATCAGGATCGTTGCCGTCAAAAAGCATGTTCGGGAAGCGGTCATGCCAAGCGGGGCCGTTGGCCACCAGCGCATCCCAGCGGCCAGTGCGCCACGCTTCAGCCGTGCGGTTCTTTTCCAGCACGATATGCGAGACATTGTTGTTGCTCAGATGCTCACTCGCCGCGATACCGGCCTGTCCTCCGCCAACAACCAGCGTATCCGTCGTTTCAATCGTCATATCGAGATCCTCTATTAGGCACTTCGAGGGTCGCCACCCAAATGGGCGCATCCTTTTTGTAATCTTAGAAATCAACGACGCTTCTGAGAAATATGATCTCGTTAAGCATTGCTTGGGCTATGGCTAAGACCAGATCCCATTTCGATTAGGTTGGGTCGCAAACTTTTCGATGAACCAAAGTCAGCGTTATGCCAGACGAAGCTATTCTGCGATCTCAGCAAACATCCGAAAGCCAGAGGTTGTATCAATGGCGAATTGATTCTTCCGGATCATGTTGGCTACCTCAATTCCAACCAGTGTGGCTGAAACCGATCTGAACGACTTGAACCCACGTAAGTGCCGCATGCGTCGTTTGATGAATCTGTGATCCTGCTCGATCATATTGTTTATATGCTTTGACCTGATCGTCTGTACTTTGGCGGGGCATCCGAACCGATTAAGGACTTTGTTCACTTCTCGAATGCTCGCTGCATTGGCACCGCTCTTGTCGATTACGATTTTGTTTGGGATTCCGTTTGACGACAGTGCTTTAGCAAAGAAATTGGTCGCTGCTGGACGATTTCGCCGTTCGGAAAGCAGGAAATCGAGGGTGTTTACCGCTTTGTCACCTGCGCGATAGCGATCTTCCAATTCCCGCGCACACGAAAATAGGTTTCGTCCAAACTCCAGAAATTCTGAGTTGGACGCTTCTTTGATTGCGTACGAGCAGCAACTATCGGCGAGTACTTCGCAATCTACCTATTCTATGTGGCGTGCTCAGCTCACATACCGTGTTCAGCCATGATCTCTTCAAGGTTCCGATAGGAAACAGTGTACCGCAGGTAGAAGTAAACTGCGTACAAGATTGCATCCTTGGGGAAATGACAGCCTATCAAGGAAATCATGCGGAAACCTGTTGGAGAGCAAAACGCAAACAACAAACATCGCTGCATATATGCTCGTCAATCCGGACCGATAGTTTGCGACACATCCCGCCGTGCGTCTTCGACAGTTCAGCAAGCGTCATTTCCGCACGGATCGCTTCAAGCGCGACCTTGGCTTTGAGTTCACGAGAGCGGTTCTTTCTCGAGCCATTCTGAGTTGTCTCTCTCATCATTCGATCCGCCTAAAAAACTGGTCCGATTCCCCGCAGCTACCTCTCCCCGCAGATATGTGATCTGCGGGGATATTGAGTTTTTTTTGTGGATTACCTGCTGCGCCAGGCCTGTGTGCGGGCCAGGATGCCTTTTGATGCCATC
>NZ_JBQFMI010000029.1:0-10456 GCF_056531755.1 Ruegeria sp. L11 | reverse complement strand
GCCACGCAAACAGGCCGGACAGACGAAGGTACTGACAAAATACCCGCAAACATCACCAAAAAGTTCTTGCAATGCAGGAGCCACCCACAGATGCCGTCCACTTGGGCGTCGGATGCTGCGGCGCGGCCCGTCAGACCTGCCATTCGCTGCGAGTGCAAAAACAGAGGGCGCTCGAACTCACACAACGCGGGACAAATTGGGCTTTCGAATTTTGACTTTTGTTGACGCAGCATCGGTTCGCATACGCGACAGGATTTTTGCTGCATCGCGGTCTCAGTCACCAAAGCAGCCATTCATTCGGACGAACTGCCAGCAATTCCAGATTACCTTTTCGCCGCACAGCACTGGGGTATGAAGAACCTGGCTAAAATAGCCGCCATTCGTCTTCGCAGTGAGACACTGCCATTCCATTCATTCGCGAACAACTTGCTATAATTTTGGAGTGGCCGCAGAATTTGAGAGGCGTAGGGAAGCTCAGGGGAAAGTGGTAAGCGATGATAATGAATGGCAAATTTTTGATGCGGATGACCTTCGTGATTTTCGGATCGATGCTTTGGACCTCAGTTAACGCTCAACAGCTGTGGACAGGATCTTTTGTAAGCCGCAGTAAATGTAGTGGCCACATCGGGATTGTCGGACCCGAGCAGCACAGCAAGGTCATTCAAGGTCACAAATGGCCATATCCAAAAGGCAGCGCGATTGAATACATTGATAGAAACGCGCGTGGAATAAACGCCATTGCCGCTGGTCGCGGCGGAAGCCAGGCCATGCGGGAGAGGTTGTTGAACGCCGCGAAGAGTGGGGCATTCACCAAATTGGACTTCGAAGGATCTGGCGGTTCGAGCCCGTCGTTTGTCAGTACCATTGTTGTAGAATCGACGGCCTACGCAGTAGCCCAATTGCGCGTAGCGGGTGCAATCTCACCTCAAGAAATAGGTGAGATAAATGCGTGGGTCCAAAAACTCTTAAAAAATTCCACACAGCGGGCCAACAGCCCTGATCATAAGGCGGCAATCGGAACTGCAAGGCTTATCTGGGGCGCGGCGATTGGTGACAAAAACCAGTTCTCAAAAGGCTACAACCAAGTGAAATCCGTTTTGAGAAAGCTACGTTCTGGGCCTGAAATTGACACCAAAATCAGAGTTAACAACGAGGTCATGCACCAAATTGTTCACGCAGGCATTGTTTTGTATAGAAACGGGATTGATATCTTTTCCAAAAATTGGGGCAAAACGTCCCTGCATCAGGCAATTGCATATCACGCAGTGCGGGTCACTCAGATTGGTTCTGGTAAGCTCGAAACAACGACTGGCGCAGATACACAGGCACGTAGCATTTTCCGAGCGACTGGTTGGGGCACTCACTTGGCGTGGGTTCCACTTTATCTCAGTCATTTTCCGAGTTCGGGCGCGTCAAACGAAGTGCGTGCCTTGGACAAGGCCCTGCGTCGAGTAGATCGAAAGCCCTACTACGGAACTCAAATCGGAATCCATTCGGACTGCATCTATGGGCGATATTGAGGGATGGAGAAGGACGGACAAGGCGGGTCGCCGAAAGCTCGATTGGGGATCGTGGTCGGCTTTCGCAAAGCGTTGTAAAAACGCTGTTTGGCGAAGCGCGAATGTCAAGGGATCATCAATAGCCCGCGAGAAACTCAATCACTACTAGGTGGACTGTCGAACTCCACTAAGTACCCGCGGGCAGTAGAAACCGCCCTCGCATCGTCCCACTTGATTCCTGGCTGATCAGAAAACTGCCGAAATCTTCCAAAGTGCTCAACGCCATCATAGTTGTCCGGCTGGTGGCGGAACCAGTTTGTGAAAACAACGGGTTCGCCGTTAGACCATCCCCAACCCTCGTCAGGCTCTTTTGCCCGGTCACTTTGAACAAACCCTATCCAAGGTCCAAAACGCTGCCATCGACTACCTTCGTCCTGCTTTCGCCACACGTCATCCTGTAGTGCCGCCAGATCCACGAGAAAATCGTTCTCAGCTTGCGATCCAATTGCAGCGAGGTATCCACCCATCGCACGTGCCTCGGCCTCGGCCTCCATCCATTTTATCCCCCAAGCATGCACCAGTGCATAGCCGTGCCCTTCAAAAGAGGCTCTCTCAAGAACTTTTCTCGTTGCGGCCGACCTTACTGCCCAGTCGTCCAGGTCCCGTTGGTTGTAAGCCTCGCCAATGACCGGAGATATAGGCGTAGCCTCAGTTTCCGTCGCTTGCCAATTCTTGTACGCGACACCCAAGCCTGCCAACCCGATAAACGCCACTATCAGAATTGTCGCCGCCACGCTCTTGCGACCAACGATGTTAGAGGCACTGATCAGCCGCGACATCTCGCCGTTGCCTCCGGCGACCTTGTAGGCCTCCACAGGTTTTGGAATGTTCTTTAGACGCTGTCTGCCCATCGAGACGAATTCAAGGGTCAATATTCCATCAATCTGTTCGCGCACCTGACTCGAAAGGCAAATCCCACCGGGTTCGGCCAACGCTTCAAGCCGTGCCGCAACGTTGACGCCATCCCCCAGAAGATCGTCGCCTTGAGCGATCACATCGCCGACATTGATGCCAATCCGAAAAAGAAGGACCTGGTCTCCCGGTATTCCTTGGTTTTTCGAGCGCAACGCTTCCTGAACCTCGACGGCGCTTCGTACTGCTTCCACCGAGCTCTCGAACTCAGCTAAGACACTGTCGCCCGCAGTGTTGGCGATACGACCACCGTGTTTCGCGATAATGGCATCCATAGACCGGCGGTGGTCTGCAAGTCGTAGTAATGTGGCTTCCTCATCTAATGCTATCAGTCGGCTGAATTCGGCAACATCAGCAGCAAATATTGCCGCGAGTTTACGGCGAATGCTGGGACCATCACCGGTTGTTGGTGGATCATTTGCCACTAGACACGTCCCTGGCCGGACGAGCGGGATTGCCAATACCGAGGTATGTAATCCGAACTACCAAAGACAATCATATTGATACCTTTGAAACCGAAAATTAACGTTACCGCACTTGAAGCAACTTAAGGCCAACAATTGACCCCTGTCAAAATCAGCAGCCAAAATTCAAATTTTCGAAAGGTCGAGGAGAAGTATTATTCGCAACACTGATCGCGCTGTTAGTTAGTCACAAATAGAAGGCTAAGGCTGGATCACAAATGCACGATCCGAAACCTTCAGGGTCCGATTTTGATGAACAGGCTGTTAGCGGAATGATGGCAGAGCGCCGACGTTGCCCGAGACTACGCGAACGGTGGCTTCCTTGCGCCCTTTGTGAATTAAAATCTCCAACTTCGCCGCAGGCCACACCAATGACTGGTTATCCCACAGCACATCAGCGTAGAGTTTTACGCCTGTGCGGCATTATCCGAGCTGCGCGCGCACGAAGTGTAGAAATCAAACTCACAGTATGGGGCTCACTGCCGACCTCGAAGGAAGCGCAGCAATCCAATGATATGGTGCCTCGTCAACGTCGGGTTGTCGTTGTGGAGGGCATGGCGGATCGGAGGATCAGTCATGGAAACACCAAATCTACCAGCCATTCGCGCACTTCGCCCTGCATGGAACAAAGGCCGTATCGTCGGTCAAAAACGGCCGCTGAAGCCAAAGCATGTCTGGGCAATCCGTGTCCGACTTGAATTGGCAGAAAACCATCGCGACCTCGCGCTGTTCAACATGGCGATCGACAGCAAGCTGCGTGGCTGTGATCTAGTGAAGATGAAAGTCGTCGACATTATGGCATCTGGCGAGATCAAAGAACGGGCTTCCGTGCTGCAAAGCAAAACGCAAAAACCGGTGCGCTTTGAAATTTCCGAAGGCACCAGAGCCTCGGTCGAGAAGTGGATGGAGGATGAACTCATGGTCGGCTCTGAGTACCTTTGGCCGGGCCGCTTCCATGAGCGTCTTCACATCTCGACACGCCAGTATGCGCGGATCGTCCGAGATTGGGTGACATCGATCGGTCTAGAGGCGAGCGCATATGGCACGCATTCGATGAGGCGAACAAAGGTGACCCAAATCTACAAGAAGACTGGCAATTTGCGGGCGGTTCAGCTTCTGCTTGGGCACACCAAGATGGACAGCACAGTCCGATACCTGGGCGTCGAGATTGAGGACGCGCTAGCAATCGCCGAGGCCATTGAAATCTAGCAACCTCGGGTCGCCTTCAAGGGCGGCCCAATTCGGACCTTCGCCGAGCATTCAAGATGCCGCAGCCGCAGCCCGCATTCCAGCCATTCGTTGCAAGCGCAAATCTAAAAAGCCCGCCGTTGGGGATCGCGTGAGAAAGGCGACAATTGGCTCCAGATCGTGAATGTCGATTTCATTTTTACGTTCTGAGGGTCGCTCAGCACATCAAATGAAGCGTTGCAAAACTACACCCGACACAAATTGTGCTACTTTCACTTGTCGATTTTGGTGATTTTCGTCCCTTGAAGACTTGTTCCAGCCATCAGGCCTTCTTGCCCGAACACGATTGGCACGATATCTCCCTGCAGGTCATTTGTTCCCATCGAAGCAGACCACCCCTGGTCGCCACCAACCAGAGTCGGGCCCGTGCCTGCTTCCCAACCATCGTTGCTGCGGAAGTATTCCAGCGCTGCATCATCCAGGAAAAACATGGCATAGGAGAATTGCTGTACGCCTGCTTGAAACCCGTATGAAGCGCCTGCGATGCTGTAGTATCCGATCGTGCTGTCATTTTCTCGCATCGCTCCCTCACCAAATTGACCGCCAATCATCAGGCCACCCTTGGTAATCTTCGGGAACACCAGGATCGATATCGATTTCTCTGACAGTTCTTTGGCTTCAGGTGAACTCGCATAGAGCAGTTCAAGCGCTACATTCACGCCGCTGTTGATCTCAGACGCGGTTGGGCTTCCAGTGGCGTCAAGGACAGCTTCGCCTGCAGTCCCTGTGACATCCCCAACCTTTTTGGCTGCACCCGAGATGCCCTCTGTGACTTTGTCCAGTAGATTCTGGGCATGTGCGGAATGCTCCGCTGATAGGTGCATAAATCCAGCTATCGTAATTCCCACGAATAGTTTGGCACGTAGCATCTTCTCCTCCTCATACAGCTTTAACGACGCAACAAGGGCACAACGCAAGGACCGATTGCCGTCAAAACTTGGCCATGATCAATGACACACACTACTCCCTAGAATAAGTACTTGATACCGAAGTAGGGGCCGTGTTGGTCCACGTCATAGGCAAAGTCACCGGAGCTCAGCGTGTCGCTATAATCGACGCTGAAGTACCGATACCCGAATGTGAGGGCAGTTTTCTCCCAGGGTTGGTAATCAAAACCAACATTCGCCCCGATTTGAAGGTCATTTCCACCAGCGCCGAAACCGCCCAACTCCAAAGAAGCGATCCCAGTCCATTGCTCATTTAGGCGCCACATACCGCGCGCGCCGATTACAGGTTCTATCCAATCCTGATCGCCACCAAAAACAGGCGGATTTCCCGGGCCCGGAGTGGCTATGTCGATTTCCTGGCGGATTGAGTTGTATCTCAGACCGCCTTGTAGATCGATTGCATAGCGCTGGTTGTTTGAACCATATACGCCATCCGCGACACGGTAGGCCGCCAAAATACCAAACCACTTTTGACGAACATCGACGCTAAGTTCGGCACCCAGTGGGCTAGGCAGTGTGGTATCCTGCTTGATACCGACGTAGTTGGCGTCGAAAATGATCCCGAAATCACCCTTCCATGCCTCATATCGACCAGCCGCCGCGAAATCGAGCACATCCAGCACGTCTCCAAGGTCCAGATCCAGATCGGCGGATTGTCCGGCCACGGTCGATGTTCCGGTGGTTCTTAAGGGCGTGAACAAATAGAACGATGCGCCATGACGCCAGCCGATTTCGTCCTGACCGGGCGCAGGCAGCGACTGGGCATGCGCAAGAACAGGCAGCGTCAGAAAGCCTGTCGCGAACGCCATGGTACTGAGTTTGAGGGCATCGGGCATAGCTATTGTATCCTTGTCGTCCGGCTGTAGTCAGTAATTGAATCTGAGACCGATCCCGGCACCCTGGTCATAGGGACGATCCGCGCCGATCCCGATCAGCACATCTGCGTAGAGAGCAACTCCGGGGCTGAGGTTTTTTCCGATCTGGAATTCGGCCGTCGCTGGCCAGACATCATTCTCCCAATCGTAGGGCGCTTTGATATCTGCTTTGACCCAATACCCATCACCAAACGGTTGAAGCGCAATCAGGCGCATTGCAGTTTGGCTGACATCGGTTGGGCCATTATACGATGCGAAATGCTGGATCAGAGGGATCAGTGTTAGCCCACTGTTTGTGTTTGCAAAGGCGAACCCTCCGAACGGAGCAATTTGATCAGACCCGGTGCCAATGCCTTCGTCGGGGTCGCCGAAATCAAGTATCCACTCCAAACCAAGCGCGGATTTGACGGTCCATGTGTCATTTAAGGGGTTTTGGGAAGGAAAGTAGATCATCTTGAAGCTGGTTTTTTCGAACCCATTGAACCTCTCTCCAGTCGCATCAGTCGAATTGTAGTGTAGCTCGTATTTTAGCTTCAGATCGGGGCGCAGCATGTATGCACCATCAATGAACATGTCCTGACGGTCTGCCCCCCCTTCCAGATCGAAATACTGATAGCGAATGTCCGTGTTGTTAACCGCCGCTAGCGGATTTGACGCATTTTCTTCGGCTTTGGTGGCAGAAGCCATCACGAGCAACGCCAAGGTTAAAACTGTCAGATGAAGCGAGATGCGGGTCATAGTACACCTTGGAAAAATTCATGCGACCAGTCAGACGGCGGCGTCTCGGCACCGCCGTCTCAAGTTCGTCATTGCCAGCTAGAAAAGACTTCTCGGGCCAATTCGCTTTCGGGCCTGAGATTTTCAATTCCCTCATAGGGGACGCCCTTGCCGAGCGGTTTGTGAGGGTGCTTTTCGATGGATTTCTGGTGGCGCTTCAACATGTCCTGGAAAGACGCCCCGGACCACAGCGAATACCCGACAAGCGGATGTTCTTCACGTGGATCGCGATAGACATTGAAGACAGGGGCCGCCGCGCCAGGTTGGCCTGGGGCCGGCAGGTGCATCTTGAACTCTTGCTTGACCACCGAGCGCAATACTGGCCCCTCGTAAACATAGACGTAGTCGCGGCGCGAATTGCCTTCTCCCTCAAGCAACAATGCTGTCTGATCAATGCCGTCAATCACTCGGTCGCGTGGAATGCGGTCTGTCGCGCCTGCGATCCGGGCAAATGTGGAAAACAGATCCGAGACATGAACGATGTCACCTGCTGCACTGCCCGCTTCGATAGCACCGGGCCAACGGATGAATGCATCGGTTCTAACTCCGCCTTCGAGATGCTGTGTCTTGCCGCCGCGATAAATCAGTTGGTTCAGGCCGGACGTTCCTTCGTAGTGGTACATCAAACCATTGTCAGCCATGATCATAACGACAGTATTATCTGCCTTGCCGGTTTCATCCAGTCTGGCCAGAACCTCGCCGATCCAACCGTCCAGAACTTGCAATTTGTCCGCATGGAAGCCGCCGTTGCGAGATACAGCCTGATCAGGATAGGCAAAGTTCAGAGGATAGAGCGGCCAGTATTGCATAAAGAATGGCGCGTCCTGCGAAGCCAACCGCTCTAGCTGCTCCAAAGCTTGACGCTGATAGCGCAAATTCATTTCCTCGTATTTCGCCTGGGTCCATTCTTCGCCCGGCGCCATATCGACTTCGCGGGCCAGGGCTCCCGTTTCACCTTCGACGCCAGTTACCAGACCGTAAGGTTTGAACCGCTCGTCCAACTGAAACTGGTTGGACTGCCCCGATGGATGGTAACCAAGCATGTTGTTGGCGACCATTGCATCCCGCGTCATCAGGCTAAGCTGTACCTGCTGATGCAACGGAAAGGCCGCCCAGTCGAATCCCTGATTATGTGGGTAGGCCTGTTCAATATCGCCCTGATGCCATTTCCCAACATGCGCAGTGTTGTATCCCTCTTCCTTCAGTATCTCGGCAATCGTGACTTCTTCAGCCGCAAGACCTTCGCCAACCAGGGCAACCTTGACTTCTTCAACGCCCGCACGCACGGGGTGACGACCGGTCAGCATCGCCGTTCGTGTCGGCGTACAGGATGGCTCAGTATACATCCTCATCAAAGACATGCCTTCTTTGGCAAAGTCGTTGATATTGGGCGTATCGAAACCGGTAACGTAGTTCATTGTCCGGTTGCCCATCTGACCGAAGCTGACATCGTCGATCAGAATGTAAAGAATATTGGGTGGCTTGCCACCATTGGCGTCCCGTATCTCGCCGAGCTTCGCTTCGATTTCTGTGTCTTGAGCGTCCCATTGCTCGCCAAACTGTGCGCGTAGAAACTCAAACTCTCCATCATGAATTATCGGCGCATCCTGCGCAAAGCTTGCGCTTGCCATCAGCACCATGGCTGAGGCTTGTTTCAGTATTGATCCCATCGGTATCCCTTCCCCTATTTGAATTACATCTTCCCTGCACGCCGCAGCGATTGAGCAATTTCTTCCTGAAGACCTTTCAGCGTTTCGCGGATGTCGCAGGCAATATTGAGCGATTGGCTTCCGGACTCAGTGTTCAAGGCAAGGTACTCGTCACTGAGAAGCAGATAGTCCCGGCAAATTTCATCGAAAGTAATGTCTTCACGCCGTAAGTCCGCAATTGCGGCTCTTTGGTCAGGAAACAGGGTATCAAGGACGATACCTTTCATTTCGGAGCTCGTTCGATGGATCAGCAGGCTTAGGGGAGTGTTCTCCGAATTCACTTCTCACAAAAGGTTTATCGGGGCATAATACGGTATAATCAGAGATGTAACTTGCTGAAAAAATGGAACTATCCAAAAGCGCATCGACTATTATTAGTGATGGCAGAACGCCTGACGCCAAAGATGTGCGGGCCGCGCTTCAGCGACTTGTCGGGTCCCAGACTTTCGCTGGATCACAGCGACTGCAGGATTTTCTTATCTACGTCGTCGAGGAATCGCTCAACGATCGAGCCGAAGACATTCGTGCCAAAACTATCGCCATGGATGTCTACGGCGCGAGCATGTCCGAGATGGCGCGTCGAGAAAATGTGGTGCGGGTGGATGCTGGTCGCCTGCGTCGCAAGCTGGCCGAATATTATGTCGAAGATGGCCGCGATGAAGTCACTGTTTTCGATCTGCCTAAAGGCGGATACGCACCTGAGATATCGATTAGGTCGTCCGGGACGGATCAGCCCGAAATACCCGAGAGAGAAACCAAGACGTATACTTGGCCACGCCGATTCATTGGGATTGCAGGGGTTTTCCTTATTATCTTTGTTGCTGCGGCAATTGCGTTAATTTCGACAAGTCGAAGGGTTCCAGTCAGCCTGCCAGTCGATAGCCTGAGCCAAGCTGAGCGCAGCGCAATTTTTGATGCATCCCCTATGCGTCTTCAGGCTGTAAATCTGGCCAATACTGGTCGTGATCTGATCTTTCCGGCCTTGGAACCTGCGCGTCTTGACGCGGCCTTAACCATATTCAAGGGGGCAATTGAAAACGACGACAGCTATTTTGGAGGCCATGCAGGGGCCGCGCAGGTTGCCGCAACAATAGCGCTGGTTACACCGGACGCTGATCCGACCGGGGACCTGCTGCGTTACGCGGGCACACAGGCAAACAGGGCGATTGAATTGGCACCTGAAACGGGGTGGAGCCAATCTGCAAAGGCCTGGGTCGAATTTACCAAAGGAAATTGGCCGGAAGCTATGGAGTTTTCGTACAGGGCACAGCGTTTGGCACCAAACGACGTACATGTGTTGGAGTTCGTGTCACTGATCCTGTTGTATTCAGGTGAGTTCGAACAAGTCGTGGCGATTAGCGAAGATGCACTGTCGAAAATCGATTTGGACCGGGGTTATGTGTTTCAGAACGCGATGGGGTCTGCAAAGTTTCATCTGAAAGATTTCGAAGGTGCCGTTTCCGCCTTTGAGCAGGTGGCAGAAAAGGGCGGCCCCGTCGGTCCTGTGTCTGTTGCCTATCTGATGGCGGCTCATCAGATGCTGGGTAACGAAAGTGAAGCTCAGGCCTTGTCGGACAAACTCTCGCGTGAGTGGCCTAACAGTCGGGTGGATATTTTGTTCCAGAGACTGTTCGCGAACCCGGAATACGGGTTGGAATTAGGTGACGCTATGAAACAAGCCAATTGGAAGCCAAAAGTTAACGAATGAAGTTCGTGTCTCGGCTTTCGAGGCCATTCCAGTGCGAACTGGCCACAGTAGCCATCGGCCCATAAGAGACATTCATCGCAGTCACTGGTGCCGCAGTGCGGCTTCACCAGACCGGCCATTCGCTACGGACATAAATATCCTGAAACTGCCGAACTCACAGATTGCAGACAATGCAGCCGTTTGATCTACCGCTATTGGGCGGCTCGAAACATCGGAAACAGGGGTGGGGCTTGGTCGGCTTTGATTAGACCCATCTC
>NZ_JBQFMI010000028.1:0-23083 GCF_056531755.1 Ruegeria sp. L11 | reverse complement strand
ACCGCTACCGTCCGCTTTCACGCGGACCTTCACATTGTAGTCAATCACGCGTTTGACAGGTACCAGTACCTTCATTGTAGCGCTTTCTCCTTTTCATACGTCGTTTGGTTTTCTCCGAGAGGGGCCTCGGATACCCCTTCGCACCAGGCAACAAGTTGCGGGCTAATGGCTATATACGAGAGAGATAGAACCGGTTCATGAGGGCACCGCCCTGTCGAGCATTGCCACCGGAGATAGAATCTTGTCCAATTCGCTCTCAGGGACCAACCCTTCTTCGATAACAACATCGCGGATTGATGCGCCGGTGGCCAAAGCATGTTTGGCAACGCGCGCAGTGGCATCGTACCCCAGATACGGAACAAGTGCGGTGGCAAGAACTAGGCTGTTATCCAGCAGATCCTTGCAGCGATCCGCGTTCGCTTCGATACCGAGAACACATTTCTCGGTCAGGACTTTCGTACCATTGATCAGAATCTTCAGCGACTTCAGGAGATTGTAGGCAACGACGGGCTCCATCGCATTCAGCTGCAGCTGACCTGCTTCTGAGGCCATCGTCACTACCAGATCGTTTCCAATGGTCTGATAGCAAATTTGGTTGACCACTTCCGGGATGACTGGGTTGACCTTGCCGGGCATTATGGAAGACCCGGCCTGCACTGCAGGCAATGTGATCTCGCCCAGTCCGGCACGCGGGCCAGAAGACAGCAACCGCAAGTCGTTACAGGTTTTCGACAGTTTAACAGCCAGACGTTTGAGAATGCCCGAAAAGGTGACGAATCCTCCCAGGTCGGAAGAGGCCTCGATCAGGTCACTGGCATGTTTGAGGTCGAAGCCCGAAATCTCTGCCAGGTGGGCAACGGCGCACGTGTCATAGCCGACTTCGGCATTTACACCGGTGCCAATTGCAGTACCACCAAGATTGATTTCCGTTAGACATCGCCCAATTTCGCGGATTCGATCAATGTCCTCACCGACGGTGACGGCAAAAGCTCTGAATTCGGCGCCCATAGACATGGGCACTGCGTCCTGCAATTGGGTTCGACCGACCTTAACGATGTCGGCGAAGGCCCCGGCGCGATCTTCAAATGCAGATTGCAACCCCTTTAACGCGGCGCAAAGCGGCTCTACATGAAAAAGTACAGCAAGCCGGACGGCAGTCGGATACACATCATTTGTGGACTGACCGTGGTTCACATCGTCATTGGGGTGGAGATGCTCGTACTCTCCGGGGGCATAACCCAGCTTTGTTAGGGCGAGGTTTGCAATGACCTCATTGGCATTCATGTTGGTCGAAGTTCCTGCGCCACCCTGAATCATGTCCACCACGAAGTGTTCGTGATGCTTGCCGCCGATAATTTCCTGGCAGACCGCATCTATCGCTTCTGCCTTTTGCGTCTCAATGCCACCAATTTCGGAATTTGCCCGAGCGGCGGCTTGTTTGACCATGGCCAGGGCAACGACGATGCTGGAAAAATGTGACAGCGGCACGCCGGTGATCGGAAAGTTCTGCCGTGCACGCTCGGTTTGAATTCCGTACAGAACCCCAATGGGCAGGTCTAGTGACCCGATCGCATCCGCTTCACTTCTTCTAGATTGCATAGACAGTATTATCCCCGTGTTTGCCCACTTCGACTAGCTCAACCAGCAGGTCGATCAAAAGACAGGCTTTCCACAGCGTTGGTTAGTTTGTCACAAAGCAAACATGCAGGAGCATTATATCTACAAATCAAAAGATGAACCCAAGGGTTAGGTATTTGCTAACGAACGCTAAGGAACACAGTTCTTAACGCCTCAACACTGCTTTTCTATCGTTTCAAAAAGCAGATGCGCGTAAGGGAGGTTCCTTTTGCCACACAACCCAAAAGTTGCGATTGATGTGCAGAGCGCCGTGAAACGCTATGGCGATTTTACTGCGTTGAAGACAATCTCACTCACGATCGCCGATAACGAATTCTTCACGTTGCTTGGCCCGTCCGGGTGCGGCAAGACAACCCTTTTACGAATGATCGCGGGGTTTGAATCCGTCACTGAAGGCGCAATCTACCTTTACGGAGAAGAGATTAAAAACCTGCCGCCAAACCAGCGACCGGTGAACACAGTTTTCCAGAACTATGCGCTGTTTCCGCATATGACTATTCTTGAAAACGTGGCTTTCGGCCTGGAAATGCGAGGCAAATCCAAGAGTGAAGCACGCAGCCGTGCGGGCGAGATGCTTGAACTGGTGCAACTATCTCAATTTGCGGCCCGCAAGCCGTCGCAGCTTTCGGGCGGTCAGCAGCAACGCGTTGCGCTGGCTCGGGCGCTGGCTCCACAGCCCAAGGTATTACTTCTGGACGAACCTCTCTCGGCGCTGGACCTGAAGCTGCGCAAGGCGATGCAGATCGAACTGAAACATTTGCAGCGCGAGACCGGGATTACCTTCATCTTCGTCACGCACGATCAGGAAGAAGCGCTGACAATGTCAGACCGGATCGCGGTAATGTCCGCCGGCGAACTGCAACAGCTGGGTACGCCGACCGATATCTATGAACGTCCACGCAACATGTTTGTGGCGGATTTCATCGGAGAAACCAACCTGTTGGAGGTCTCGGTCGATGAGATCCGCAATGGGCGCGCGATCTGCCATCTGGGCGGCGGGCACGAGCTGACCTGTGATCAGGTCGAAGGGATCAATCCCGGCTCCAAGGTGCACATGTCGATCCGGCCCGAGCGTCTTTACATGTCCGACAAACCGGTTGAAACCGAAAGCCTGAAAGGTCGCGTCAAAGAAAACATCTTTGTCGGCACCGATATCAGCACAATCGTTGATTTGCAGGATGGCCCGGATTTCGTGGTGCGCACGTCAAACTCGGATCGTGGTAACAAACGTATCTTTGAGCCTGGCACGGACATGTTCGTCAACATGGAGCTGGGGGCGGGTCGCCTCCTGGTGGACTGATGGCAGCAGGTGCAGCAAGCGGCGGCAGCGCAACAACCGACACGTACAAAGAAGCCAGAAACTGGCTTTTGCTTCCGGCCTGGACGGTTTTGACAATCTTCGTATTGGCCCCGGTTCTGATGATGCTGGTCTATTCCTTCCTGACCAAGGAATTCCGGGGCGGCGTGATCTGGGAATTCAGCCTTGCAGCTTACGATCAGTTCTTCTTTGACCGCGGTCTTTTCGGGGACGAGCCTCCCAAGATCGAGTGGACCTATATCACTATTTTCTGGCGGTCGATCTGGCAAGCAGGTGCGGCGACACTGCTGAGCCTGGTGATCGGTTTTCCAACCGCATATTTCATTGCGACACGTCCGGAAAGCGTACGCCCGCTGTGGGTCTTCCTGATTACAATTCCCTATTGGGTAAACCTGCTGATCCGCACCGTGTCGATGAAATTCCTGTTAAGGGATCAGGGGCCGTTGAACGACTTTCTGATCAATATCGGCCTGATCGACAGCCCGATCACCATCGTTAACACCAATTTCGCGGTTCAGTTGGGTTTGTTCTATTCCTACTTGCCCTTCATGGTTCTGCCGATCTACGCAGCTGTCGAGCGGTATAACTTCTCGCTGAGCGAAGCTGCTGCAGATCTCTATGCAAGCAAAATGACAACGCTGCGCCGGATCGTGTTGCCAGCTGTGAAGCCGGGTGTGATGGCGGGCTGCATTCTGGTCTTCGTGCCTTCTATGGGTTCGTTCCTGGCACCTGACCTGCTGGGCGGTGCAAAGAACTTCATGATCGGTTCTTTGATCGAGGAACAGTTTAAGGGCAACGCCGGGAATTGGCCGTTTGGTGCGGCCGCCTCGATGATCCTTCTGACTATGGTGTTGATCATCCTGGTGATCTCGGCCCGTCAACAGGCCAAAGCCAGCAAGGCGAAGGGGTAAGTCATGGCGCAGGTGAATGAAAACATCAAGTCCTACAGGGGCTTCAAAACCGTCACTCTGGCTTGTCTGGTGATCCTATATGCCCCTCTGGTCATCGTGACGATCTATAGCTTCAACGCATCCCAATCGATCACCAACTGGGAAGGTCTTTCGCTGCGCTGGTATACCGATGTGTTTACCGGTCCTGAAAGCGCCAAATTCAAAGCTGCGGCGTTCAACAGCTTTACCATTGCGATTGTCGCGGCCACCATTGCAACGACAATTGCGACGCTGGCTGCCACAGCGATGGTTCGAGGCGGCAAGTTCAAGCTGCGCGCGGCAACATTTGGGCTGATTTCTCTACCGATCATGGTCCCCGAAATCGTGCTTGCTACGGCCACACTGATCTTTTTCAACTCGATCGGGTTCACCCGCGGCTACACAACGATCCTGGTCGCCCATATCTCTTTCTGCATTCCCTTTGCATACCTGCCGATCTCAGCCCGGATGCAGGGGATCGAGGACAGCTACGAGCAGGCAGCGCTTGATCTTTACGCCACCAAACGACAGGCGTTCACCAAGATTTTGCTGCCGCTAATGATGCCGGGGATCATCTCGGGCTTTCTGCTGGCCTTCATCGTCTCGCTTGACGACTTCATCATCACCAACTTCGTCAAAGGTGCGGGTGTCGAAACATTGCCCACCGCAATCTTCGGGTCGGTCAAGCAGGGCATCAAACCAAACATCATGGCGATTTCAACCATGTTGCTGAGCGTATCGATCATCATGGTTACGATCAGCTATTTCGTCAGCAAGTCTGACAACACAAAATAACCCAACAAGGAGCAAATCCATGAAACATCTTCTGAAATCCAGTGCTGCAGCCTTTGCCCTTGCAGTTTCAGCCAATGCGGCCGTCGCTGAGGGCGAACTGGTGGTCTATCACTGGTTCGAATACATACCGCAGGAACTGCTGGACAAGTTCACCGAGCAAACCGGTATCGCCGTGACAATGGACACCTACGACTCGAACGAAGCGATGCTGGCCACGTTGAAAGCAGGCGGCATCGGCACCTACGACGTGGCAGTGCCCGGCGATTATATGGTTAAAATCATGGCTGGCGAAGGGCTGCTGGATGCCATCGCCGATGGAGATTTAACCAACAAGGGCAACATCGCGGCTGAATGGGCCGACCCAAGCTTTGATCCGGGCCGTACTCATTCGATCCCGTATCAGTGGGGTTCGACCTCGTTTGCGGTGAACCGCGATGTATATAGTGGCGACATTCAGACTACGGACATCCTGTTCAACCCACCCGCCGAGCTGTCAGGCAAGATCAACATGCTGGACAGCCAAGGTGACGTGATGGCCATGGCCTCGCTACACCTGGGTATCCCGCAGTGTTCGAACGATCGTGAGCAACTGAAGGCACTGAACGATATGCTTCAGAACGCCAAACAGCACTGGGTGTCGTTCAACTCGGATACCGCCAAAGAGGTGCTGGTGTCTGGTGATGCGGCAGTCGGTCAGATCTATGACGGCTTTTCCGCAAAGGCTCGGGAAGAAGGTGCCAACGTCGAATATGCCTTCCCGGCTCAGGGCTACGTGGCGTGGATGGACAATGTTGTTCTGCTGAAAGATGCGCCGAACCGCGATAATGCCCTGAAATTCATGGACTTCCTGCTGGAACCGGAAAACATTGCCGCAGTGACCAACTATGCGCAGTATAACGCGGGCGTTAACGGGGTGACCGAGTTCCTTGATCCGGAACTGGCGGCGCAGCCTGAAAAGAACCCTCATGCGGACGCGGGACAAGGCGTGTTCCTCGAAGTCTGCGACGAGGAAACTCAGGCGGTCTATGACCAGATCTGGACCAATCTCAAGAAATAGGTCGGTGTAAGCTAAGATTTGGCGGCGCTTTTGTTAAAAGGGCCGCCGAACAAACCTATTGAGACGAAAAGCCCCATGAAACGCGTTACAGTCTGCATCATAGCCTCGGTTTCCGAAAGCCACTCGACATTTGGTAGAGTCCTTAGCAATGCCCTCGCCCCGATGTAAGCGCTGACCTTTCCAGCGGTGGCGAACAGGTTGATCGGACGCCCCTGACTGTCGCAGACGGCGTGCAGCTTTGTGTTCATGACACCCTTGGTCCGATCAATCAGGCGTCTACGCCCCCAGTTGTTACGCCCAAACTGATCGCTGTCCGATGTGCCTTCAGGTAGGTTGCGTCGATCTGTTTGGTCAAAGCCTTGCCCGGCAATCCGGCATGCCCTTCCAAATGACACGCGGCGTTGACGCGAAATAACCTCACAGGAGACTGCGTTGCGTTTGAAGTCAGCGACGAGCTCAAGCGGCTTGATGTCGTGTTATTCCCAAAGTTTGACTATAGGTGTCGCGCAGTTATCGGGTGCTGCCCACCGTTTACCTGTCGATCTTCTCGCTACCAAAAGGTGCCATATACCCCCTTCCGACCCTGATAACGTAATCAAATCCAGATGCGCTTGACGTCAAGTGTATCTCGTCTTAATAAGTTAGTTATTACTCACTAACATAATGGTTTCGAATGCCCGCCCGCAAGCCCGCAGATGAACGCAAGACCGAGATCGTACAAGCCATGCTGCGCCTCGCGGACGAGTTGGGCCCTGATCGCCTGACCACACAGTCGGTTGCTGATGCAGTCGGGCTGACGCAGCCCGCAATCTTCCGGCACTTCGCGACCAAACAGGATTTATGGTTGGCGGTAGCTAACGAGATTTCTGAACGCCTCCGAACCGCGTGGGGTGACGCGCTTAGGACATCTGCCGATCCGGCAGAGCGGATCAAAGCGCTGATTTTGGCTCAATTGCACCAGATCGAGACTATGCCGGCCATCCCGTCTATTCTTTTCTCGCGCGAGCTACAGGTAGAAAACGACGATCTCCGGCAAGCTGTTCTTACGCTGATGACTGAATTGGTCGCATTGCTGTCCATCGAGCTGACCAACGGACAGAAAGCGGGCCTGTTTGACACAAACCTGCCGCCCGAAGACGGAGCGCTACTGTTGATCTCGCTGGTACAAGGGTTGGCGATCCGCTGGACTCTGGGGAAACGCGGTTTCGCATTGGAATCCGAAGGGCACCGATTGCTCGACGCTCAGATGCGGCTATTCCGAATAGCAAGTACAGAGGTTTCGCCATGAACCGCCGTATCATCTTCGGTGTTACCCTTGCTGTCGGCCTCGCCGTCTTTGGCTGGCTTGTCCTTACAGAGCGCCCGGTTGGTGTTTCCACTGCCGCAATTGAAAAGAATGTCCCTGTTCGTGTTTATGGGCTAGGGACGGTCGAGGCCCGGATCGTCTCAGATGTCGGATTTGAAGTTGGTGCCACGCTGACAGAACTTTCAGTCGACAGTGGTGATACGATCAAAGCGGGGCAAGTCCTTGCCCGGCTTCATCCGACGGAACAACAAGCAAAAGTCGCGCGCGCCAAAGCCGGGATTGCCGCCGCAGAGGCCACTTTGGGCAAGGCTGAGGCAAATGTGATCCGCGCGCGTGCCATTCTTGCGCAACGGCAGTCGACAAATGCGCGCCAGCAGGAACTTGCCGGGCGCAATGCCGTCTCGACTCAGGCTGCAGAAGAGGCGCAGCGGGATGTCGATGTTGCAGCCGCTGATCTGGCCGTAGCAGAAAGTGATGTTGAGGTTGCCAAATCCATGCAAAGTGACGCCAAGGCAGCCCTGCAATACGAGCGTGTGCTGCTTGATCATCATGTGTTGCGGGCGCCATTTGACGCGGTCGTTGTTGAGCGCCACGTCGAAGCAGGTACTGTTGTTGT
Source organism: Ruegeria sp. L11 (assembly GCF_056531755.1). Lineage (NCBI taxonomy): Bacteria > Pseudomonadati > Pseudomonadota > Alphaproteobacteria > Rhodobacterales > Roseobacteraceae > Ruegeria > Ruegeria sp. L11. The sequence goes on along the minus strand of NZ_JBQFMI010000028.1, from coordinate 15,424 downwards.
CGCTGGTGAACCTATCTTTACCCTTTTGGACCCGAACACTGTTTGGGCTTTGGCCTACATTGATGAAGAGAGGGCCGGGCCCCTGCAACTCGGACAAGTTGCCGAAGTGAGGTTGCGGTCTTTGCCCCATAAGGTCTTCACAGGCAAGATCGCGCGGATCGGTATAGAAAGTGACCGGGTGAACGAAGAACGCCGGGTCTGGATTGCATGCAATCAGTGCCCGGAACAGGTTTTTCTTGGCGAACAGGCCGAAGCTTGGATCACAGTGACAGAGCTGGTCGATGCGATGTTGGTTCCCGAGATCGCAATAACCGGTTTTGACGGGCATGAAGGTCTTATATGGGTCGCGCAGGATGGGCGTGCGCATCAGGTGTCGGCAGTCTTCGGTCACCGGACCGAGGATGCGCGGGTCGAACTGGTCGGTGGTATTCCCGACGGCTCGCAGGTCATCCTGGCACCCGGTAAAGGGCTGTCTGAGGGGCGCATGGTTCGGGTCGTCGAGAGGGATGCGCCATGAACCTCGCCTACCGCGATGTGCGTCACAATCTGTTCCGCTTCATGCTGACTTGCCTCGGCCTCAGCCTTCTGATGGCGGTCGTGCTGGCAATGATTGGTATTTACAATGGGCTGGTTGCGGACGCGCTGAACATCGTCAAAGCACCTCGAGCAGATCTTTGGATTGTTGAATCTGGTACACGCGGACCGTTTGCAGAAGCCTCGAAAATTCCCGACGGCACCCGTGATGCCGTGGGGCGATTGCATGGCGTGGCCGAAGCGGGCAGCATCACATACCAGACCGTCGAAGCGCCCTTTCGCGGCGAAACGCTACGCCTTTACGTGATCGGATACGAGCCAGGTCACCCCGGTGGACCCGAAGCAATCTCGGTAGGGCGTGGGATCAGCCAGTCCCATTTCGAGATCGTGGCAGATGCCAAATCCGGACTGTCCGTCGGCGATGTGATCCGACTGGGCCGCGATCCTTTCACTGTGGTCGGGTTGGTCGAGGATACGATGAATTCCGCCGGTGATCCGGCGGCGTTTATCACCTTGCGCGATGCGCAAGTGCTACAGACGCAACTGGCCCCGTCGGCTCAACGCGTCCAGGAGGCACGAGGCGCGGGGTTGCTCGAAAGTCAGGACAGCGTTGCGGCTGTGATCGCACGGCTTGAACCGCTTGCAGACCCGCAAGCAGTGGCGCAGTCGGTGCGCCAATGGAAACATCTTGGGGCCCTGACACAAGCCGATCAGGAGTCTATTCTGCTATTGTCTGTGGTGGATCGGGCAAAGCGGCAGATAGGTTTGTTTCTGGGCATCTTATTGTCCGTTTCAGCCGTTGTGATCGCATTGATTATCTACACGATGACCATGGAAAAGCTAAAGCAGATCGCCACACTCAAACTAATCGGCGCCCCCGACCGCACGATCATCGGGCTGATCGTGCAGCAATCCATTGCACTTGGTGCGGTCGGCTGGGGTTTCGGTCTGATCCTTATCCTGCTTGTCAAAGACTACTTCCCCCGCCGGGTTGTGTTGGAGCCGATCAACGCCGTCGCGCTGGCAGGGATCATCCTCATTGTCTGTATCGTCGCCAGCGGCCTTGGCGTTCGTGCAGCACTCAAGGTCGATCCGGCCACGGCAATCGGAGGGTGACGTCATGCTCAATGATCCGCGCCGCGTGATTGTAGATGTTACCAATGTCTCAAAGCACTTTGGCGAGGGCGGTGCACGTGTCGATGCACTGAAGGGTGTTGATCTGTCAGTCGAGGCGGGCGAAGTGGTGGCACTACTCGGCCCGTCTGGATCGGGTAAAACGACGCTTCTGAATGTCATTGGCTGCATCATTGCTCCGAGTACGGGGAAGGTTACGCTGGACAATGAGGTGGTTTACGACAAGCAATGGCTGCGAAACGATTTGCGTAGGCTACGGCTCGACAAGATCGGGTTTATCTTTCAGTTCCATAATCTTCTGCCATTTCTCGATGCCAAAGATAACGTTGCTCTGGTGCTGAAACTGGCTGGAAAGTCGACGGTCGAGGCGCAAAGGCGCGCTGTCGAACTGCTGGACTATCTGGAGGTCGGTCACCGCAGGGATGCGATGCCCGCGCTTCTGTCCGGAGGTGAGGCGCAGCGTGTGGCCATCGCACGCGCCCTTGCCAACAGCCCGCGCATCATTCTGGCAGATGAACCAACTGCGGCGCTTGACAGCCAGAGGGCCGGAATCGTGATGGACCTGATGCGCAAGCTCGCAGCTGAGCAAGACGCCTGCATCATCGCGGTGACGCATGATGAAAAGATTTACGACCGGTTCGACAAGCTGTTCCACTTACGCGACGGCCGACTTGATGGAACGGAAGGGGGCGCGACATGAAAAATGCAACCACTGGCAACCGCGCCCTGAACATAGCGGCGAGCGTGGCAATAGTGTTCGGCGCGTTGACTGTTTTCTCAGGCGGACGGGCCTTGTTTGGTGGCGAGGAAGCACGCGCCGCCGTTGGTAATGCAGTGCCCTTCGTGCTGTGGTTCAACTTTCTGGCGGGATTCGCCTATGTCGTGGCCGGCATTGGACTGTTTCTTCGGCACCGGTCAGCGGCCTGGATGTCAACAGGCATTCTGGTTACCACCGTTCTGGTTTTCCTGGCCTTCGGCGCTCATGTGCTGCAAGGCAATGCCTTTGAGATGCGCACCGTCAGCGCGATGACCTTGCGCACGGGTGTCTGGTTAGCCATTTCCGTTGTGGCTTGGGTGCAAATCTGGCGAGGAGATTGACTCGCCTGTAGATATGCCGTTACTCGCGGGACATTTCCTTTGAACTCCCATTTCGGGGACAAAGGAGATGTTTATGAATCAGGACGTACGCGGGTGTTGTCACGTTAACGTCCGGTTGACCAGGGAATGCTGATGGTCGGGATCCAAGCGGCTCGAGTGGCAGCATTCAAGGCTTCGAATGCCTCGAGGCGGTGATAACGGATTATTTGTGCGGAGCGACGACGTGCCGGGACGCGGAAGCAATTTCTGCCGGCTGATGGGTGGTTACGAACCGCTGCAAACCTCTTGGAGATCGGTGTCCTAGCATCGTCCGTTTTCGCTTTCGGAATGGGAGGGGGCTGTTTTCAGCTCGATTGTTGAGGCCCTTGTGCGACCAACGATCCAAGCCCGGCGCGATTTCCCGTTTGGCGGTGCCATAGGACCGCAACTTGTTCGTGATGATCCGCTTGGGAATGAAACCAAGGTGCTTGATCAGGCGGCGCAACAGCCGTTTTGCCGTCCGTTTGTCCCGCCTGGGTTGGAGGATTTCCTCCAGCACGACACCATGCTGATCAACCGCACGCCAAAGCCAATACTTGCGACCTGAAATGTCCACGACAATTTCATCCAGATGCCAGACATCATCTGGGCGGCCATGTCTCTGCCATAGATTTGGAGCAACCACCGGCCCGAATTTGATGACCCAGCGCCGAACAGTTTCGTAAGAAGCATCGATCACGCGCTGCAGCAGCATCTCTTCAACTTCCCGCAAGCTCAGATTGAAGCGAACGTACAGCCACACCGCGTGCGCGATGAGCTGAGGCGGAAACCGGTGGCGCTTGTAGCTGATTGACGATGTCTTCATAAATGTCACCTACAGCCAATGTCGGGCATCAGCAGCCTAACGACAGTTAATGTGACAACACAGAAAGAAAGGCTCGAGACACGCCATTTGCGCGTCGATCAGCCAGAAAAATCACTCATGTCACCGCTCCGTTTTCGGAGCTGTGAAGCACGCGGCACAACAAAAACCAATGAATCCTGACCCTAGATTTGCTGCAAAGCTGTCCGAGAAGACGGGACCACTTAATCTGCCCCCTGTTGACTACTTTGTCGTGCCTTCAGTCGGTGGCCGACCTGAACAATCGCGTCAAGGGCCGGGATCAATTCGGCCCCAAGCTCGGTCAGGCTGTATTCCGTCGAGGGGGGCGACGTGCGCCGGACATGGCGGACCAGCACACCTCGTGCAGCCAGTTCCGACAAACGGGCCGAAAGTACCTTGGCAGAAATCGGCGGAATATCCGAACGCAGTTCACTAAAGCGGCGCGGCCCGGCCCGCAACGACCAGATCACGTTCGGCGCCCAGGCACCTGCAATCACAGCCATGCATTCGGTCAGCATGCAGGGTTCGGGTGGCGCAGGGCTTCGGTTGTTCCGCATCTTCAGGGCCATGAGTCGTTACCAGGTTTCTGTTGGGTTACTCTATTTTTTAAGTAACCATCAGAAACCTAGTTGTCAACGGATATGCCCTTCTCCATGTCTATGGTGCCACCAGTAATCCCCAGAAAGGAATACCATGAAACTCTACTACAAACCGGGCGCATGTTCGCTTGCCAGCCACATCGTGCTGACCGAAATCGGCACTCCCTTCGAAACTGAGGCCGTTGATACCGCGGCTGGCCGCACTGAATCCGGCGCGGATTTTAGATCCATCAACCCCCGAGGATATGTGCCGGTGCTTGCGCTGGACGACGGTGAACTTGTCAGGGAGGGATCCGCTATTCTTCAATATCTTGCTGATAAGAACCCGTCCTCTGATCTGGCACCATCAAACGGAACGATGGCCCGGACACGGGTTCAGGAATATCTGAGTTTTGTGGCGGCCGATCTGCACAAATCCTTCAGCCCGCTGTTCAAGGGTGATTCCACCGACGCCGAAAAAACCAAGGCGCGCAGCATCGTCAAAACAAAATTCGATCAGGTCGAAAACATACTGGCCGATGGGCGGGAATACCTTGTGGACGGAAAGTTTTCGGTCGCGGACGCATATCTTTTCGTTGTCTCGAACTGGGCAAATTTTACGGAAATCGATTTGTCCGGCTGGCCAAACCTGAAAGCCTATGTCGAGCGGGTGGCAGCACGTCCCGCAACACAAACGGCGATGCGCGCCGAAGGGCTGATCCAATGACCCCGGCCGATCACAAAGCTGTGGTCGAATTGATGGAGGCCTATTTCGAGGGCCTTCATCACGCCGACAGCAACGCCCTGAGACAGGTGTTTCACCCGAAACTGGCCTATATCTGCGCCACCGAAGGGGATGAGCTGTATCTGGATCTTGAGAGCTATATGGCCCGTTTGGATCAGCGTGAACCGCCAGCCAAGCGCGGTGACCCGCGCGATGAAGAGATATTGCAGGTCTCCTTCGGCAGTCCGAGGCTGGCCCATGTCATGGCCCGTATGTCGATGATGGGGCGCGATTATCTGGATTACCTTTCCCTTGTCCGCCACGGCAATGACTGGCGGATTGTCACCAAGGTCTTCTCCTACGTTCCAAGGAAGGATTAAAACCATGCCATATGTGAATATCAAAGTAACCCGTGAAGGTGGTCCTGACGGAACCGGCCCAAGCCAGAGCGAGAAAGCAAAGCTGATCGCCGGAGTGAGCGAACTGTTGCACGAGGTGCTGGGCAAAAACCCGGCAACCACAGTCGTCGTGATTGACGAGGTCGATCTGGACAACTGGGGCATCGGTGGGCTGCCGGTTGTCGACTACCGAAAGACGGCCACGTGAAAACCCGGCTGACCGAGCGCCTGAACCTGTCCCACCCGATCATTCAGGCGCCAATGGCGTTTGTTGCGGGTGGGTCGTTGGCCTCGGCTGTGACGCAGGCGGGCGGGCTCGGGCTGGTCGGCGGGGGTTACGGCGATCGGGACTGGATTGCGCAACAGTTCGATGCAGCCGGAACCACCCCTGTCGGGTGCGGTCTGATCACATGGAAGCTGGCAGAGCAGCCCGCTCTGCTCGATTACGTGCTGGAGCGCGGGCCAGCCGCGGTCTTTCTGTCCTTTGGTGATCCTGCACCCTTTGCCGACAGGATCAAACGGACGGGCGTTCCGCTTATCTGCCAAATCCAGACACTTCGGGACGCGCTGCGTGCCATTGCAGTTGGCGCCGATGTCATTGTGGCTCAGGGGGCCGAAGCTGGTGGCCACGGCGAGGTGCGCGGCACGATCGCGCTTGTGCCCGAAGTGGCGGATAAAATTGACGCATCGAACAGTTCGGCTGTACTTTGCGCCGCCGGTGGTATCGGCGATGGTCGCGGTCTGGCTGCGGCCCTGATGCTTGGCGCAGATGGCGTTGTGATAGGAACTCGGTTTGTTGCTGCAGATGAGGCGCTGATCCATCCGCAGATTCTCAGTGACATCTTGCGCGCATCAGGGGATGAAACCGTTCGAACCTCGGTTCCCGACATCATTCGCGGTTATTCTTGGCCGGACCGACACTCAATCCGGGTACGTCGAAATGATTTTGTCAGTAAATGGCATGGTCGAGAAGCCGCGCTAGACGCCGGCTTGGATGTTCAAAGACGACTTTGGAACGATGCTCAGATTTCCGGAAATCCGTCAATCGTTCCCGGTATTGTCGGCGAAGGTGTGGGTATCATAAGAACCTCGAAACCTGCAGAACAGATCATTGACGAGATCATGCGCGATGCGATCGACCTCATCAAAGGTGAAGGTGGCAGACATTTGTTTCGGCATAAGGCTTGATTGTCTATCGGTCAAAAAACGCGATTAGGTGGGATCCAACGGTGTTGTCACATTAACTGTCGTTAGGCTGCTGATGCTTGACATTGGCTGTAGGTGACAATTGATGAAGACATCGTCAATCAGCTACAAGCGCCACCGGTTTCCGCCTCAGCTCATCGCACACGCGGTGTGGCTGTACGTTCGCTTCAATCTGAGCTTGCGGGAAGTTGAAGAGATGCTGCTGCAGCGCGTGCGCGATGCTTCTTACGAAACTGTTCGGCGCTGGGTCATCAAATTCGGGCCGGTGGTAGCTCGAAGTCTGCGGCAGAGACTGAACCGTCCAGGTGATGTCTGGCATCTGGATGAAGTTGCTGTGAGACTCGCGGGGCGCAAGTATTGGCTTTGGCGCGCGGTTGATCAGCATGGTTCGTGTCGGACGAAGCACTCCAACCCAGGCGGCAAAACGGCTGTTGCGCGGCCTGATCAAGCACCTTGGTTTCATTCCCAAGCGGATCATCACGAACAAGTTGCGGTCCTATGGCACCGCCAAACGGGAAATCGCGCCGGGCTTGGATCGTTGGTCGCACAAGGGCCTCAACAATCGAGCTGAAAACAGCCCCCTCCCATTCCGAAAGCGAGAACGGGCGATGCCAGGATACCGATCTCCAGGAGGTTTGCAGCGGTTCGTAACCACCCATTAGCCGTTAGAAATTGCTTCCGCGTCCCGGCACGTCGTCGCTCCGCACTAACAATCCGTTGTCACCGCCTCGAGGCAACTAACGCTTGGAATGCTGCCACTCGAGCCGCTTGAATCCCGACCATCAGCATTCCCTCGTTGACCGGACGTTGACGTGACAACACCGTTTCGGATACTGCGCACCTTTGAAATAAATCATGGACAGGTTCTCGAGTAAATACACCGGCGACCATTCACGGTCTGCATTCGAGCGCGTCAATAGTCAAAAGTTTGCAACAGAACCCTTTACGGTGCCCGGCCAAATCACAAGCCCGGCCCTCTTGGTCAACTACTCTGCTGCGTCCGAAACCGTGGTTTCTGAGTATATCCCTTTCACACGTTCCTTTGTCGGATCAAAATGAGGGAATGGAACGATCCTGGCTTTCAACCGTTTTTGTTGGCCGTCCAATTGCCCGATTTCGATGTCTGCCCCAATTGTCGCGTGGTTAACTGAAATCCGACCCAAAGCGATGACTTTCCCTAAAACGGGTGATTTCATTGCGCTGGTAATCGCTCCAACCTGCGCCTTTCCGACGCGGACGCAGTCGCCGGGTGACGGGACGACGCCGCCTTCGATTTCAAAACCAACCAGCCTTCGGTGGGGGTGCGCCTTGCGTTCTTCGATTGCTGCCCGCCCGATGAAATCGTCGGTTTTTGATTTCAGCGGCACGGTAAAACCGATGCCGGCTTCAAACGGGTCCGTCTGGTCGTCGAATTCTGACCCGGCAAAAATCAGGCCCCCTTCGATCCGCAGCATATCAAGTGCCCCAAGGCCCAGCGGCGTGATCCCATAATCCTGACCTGCCTCCCAGACTCGGTCGAAGATTTCCACTGCATCTTTGGGATGGCAGAAGATTTCATATCCAAGCTCACCGGAATACCCTGTTCGGGAGATCACGACAGATGTTCCGCGCACATCTCCGACCCGTGCAACGGTCAGTCTGAACCATGGAAGTTCGTCAATCGTTGGTTGCTGTGGGGGTGTCCAGAAAATTCTGGAGAGAATGTCGCGACTGTGCCGCCCTTGAACCGCGATGTTGTGCAGCTGATCCGTCGAATTGCGAACCCAGACATTCAAGTTGCGTTTTTGCGCTTGTTCCTGAAGCCACAATCCACTGGTGTCATTCCCGCCGATCCAGCGGAAGTTCGTCTCACCTAGACGATAGACGGTGCCATCGTCAATCATCCCGCCGTGCTCATAACACATTGCGGTATAGACGACCTGACCGACGCTTAGCTTTTTCATGTTGCGGGTCACGCATAGCTGCATCAGCTCTTCTGCATCGGGTCCGACAACTTCGTATTTACGCAAAGGACTCAGGTCCATGACGGCAACCTTGTCCCGACAGGCCCAGTATTCAGAAATCGCACCATGATTGGTCATCGTGTTCGGCAGCCAATAGCCGTTATACTCGACGAAATCACGGGTATGCCGCGCAAAGCAGTCGTGAAAAGCAGTTTTCTTGGTTTCTTCCACATCCGCCTCCGCAGATTTTCTATAGCCGTAGGATCGTTGAAAATCCTCGGTCGCCTTGTACGTTCGCACCTGAATATCGGTCGGGTTCCACCCGTTTGCCGGATCAATGTCGCAGGGACATGCCGTGCTGATGCAGACCAGATCGGTCAGCGCGCGCAGCAACACGAAGTCACCCGGTCGCGACCAGGGATCGTCCATGCCAATGGCATTGGCGTCATCCAGCATCGTGTTGAAAAAGAAGTTGATCGCAGGCCAGCCGCCGCGCGGCTTGATGCCATACTGGTCCAGATCTTTGTTAATATTGTCCGAACAGTTTACGTGGCCGGGATAGCCAAGGTCTTCGTAGTACCGCGCCGTACAAGCAAGGCCAAACGTGTCATGACGACCGCAAGTGTCCTGCACGATTTCGATCAAGGGTTCCTGATCGACGGACCAGTATTTCGAAAATATCCCCGGTTGCGGATACAGGCTGCCCATCAGGCTGCGGGTCGTCGTCGGATCGATTTCGCGCTCGATCCCCTGATCCAGCGCCCGGCGGCTGAAGGCCTGAAAATCCGAGCATTCGCGGCCGCGAATATCCAAGATCTGGATGAATTCTCCAGCTTTGACCTCATAAGATATGGCGTTTCCCGGTTGAATGTTGATGTCCCTGAGAGGGTCGGCCAACGGCTCAGGCGCGCCAACACCCGGCTTTTCCAGACCCGGCGCGGAACGCTGAATATAGAGGATGATATCCGTTGGAGGGTTGTTGTTTTCCGGGCGCATCGCCTCGCCGGGTGCGGCGACGATCAGAAGACCATCGCTTTCCGCCACGAAATGCACCATGTCGCCGGGGCGCGAGCCTTCGACAAAAGCGCGGATTGCGTCGCCCTGCCCGATGTCAAACCCCGCAGCCTCGAGCGCGCGCAGAACCTTCCGGCCCGAAGCGGAACCGTTTGCCAGCGTTGCGATCACCCCGTCGGGACACCCGTGTCCCCGCGCGCCGAGCATCGCCGCGTCCGAGCTTCGGTCGGGGGCAAAAAATACCATCTCAGCGGGCTGCATTCCATCGCGATCCAGCAATGTGATCGTGTCCCCTTGGGACACCGGAACGGCGCGCGATCCCATTGCGGGAACCGGATGGCGTTCTGTGCCATGCGGCAGGATGGGCAGACCAGGAGCCAGCACCCCGCTGCGTTCGAACGGTACCTCAAACAAGGGTTTGACGTTCATCTGAACAACTCCGGTTAATCCAGCCCCAAAGCGCGCTTGCGCTTTTCGGCCCAACTGCTGATTGCCATATCAAAGGTCAACGCCATCAGAGACACGTTCAGACCCAGTACAAAATTCTTGCCCAATTCGGTGCCTGCCAGGGTTCGCTGCAATTCCTGCCCCAGATCCTGCGTGCCGATGAACGCGGCGATAATGACCATGAAGAACGCGAACATGATGGCCTGATTGAACCCGACGGCCATAGTCGGCAGCGCCAGTGGAAACTGTACTGACATCAGTTTTTGTCCGCGCGTCGAACCAGACATATCCGCGGCTTCGGTCATTTCCGGCGGCACGCTTCCCAGACCGATGATGGTATAGCGGATCAGCGGCACGGCGGCGAAGATCAGGATGGAAAACACGACCGCCACGTCATTGACGCCGAACAGCATGATCGCGGGGATCAGATAGATGAAGCTAGGGAAGGTTTGCGCAGTGTCGCAGGCCAGCAGGATACTCTTGGACCAGCGTTTGGACCGAGCTGCGACAACGCCCAAGGGGATACCGATCAGAGTTGCCAACACAACCGCTGAAATCACTGTATAGAGCGTGATGACCGAGCGATCCCACCAGCCGGAAAACGCGACGATTGTAAAAAACACCGCAGCATAGATACCGGGTTTGCGGCCTCCGATCCAATAAGCAAAGGAGACAACCAGCAGGATGAACGCAGGTGTCGGAATGGCAAGCAAAGTATCACGAAACGGGATCAGAACTTTTACGTTCAGGAACCAGCGCAGCCATTCGGTTGTCCCTTTGATCACATCGAAGGCCAAAACCGACTTGATCACATCGTCGATTTCCTTTCCCTGGCTCAGATGCTGCTTGCGACCAACTTCAGCCAGGATCGGAAACACTTGCGACAACAGGGTGAACCCGACGAACAGACCCACTGCGATTAGCGGAATCCGGTGCCGTTTCCACCATGGCGTTCCGCGTTCGAAATGAATGGGCTGTTTGACGACCCAGGCCTTCGACATCCGGTCAAGCATGACCGCCAGAAGAACGATGGTCACGCCGATTTCAAACGAACGGCCAAGTTTGAAGCTGCCCATCATTGCAAGCAACTTGGCTCCAAGGCCCGGCATGCCGATAAAGGCGGTGAGAACCACCATTGCCAGACACAGCATGATCACCTGATTGACACCTACCAGCACTTCGGTGCGGGCGGCTGGGACGTATACATGCCGCAGCATTTGCCAGCGTGTACATCCAGACATCTGGCCGGCTTCGATCACTTCGGGGCTGACTTTCTTCAGACCCAGTGTGGTCATCAGGATCATCGGCGGGATGGCAAAGGTGATTGTTGCTACGGCTCCTGCAGTTGGTCCGACTTTGAAAAAGATCACTGCTGGCAAGAGATAAGTAAAGAAAGGCAGGGTTTGCAGAACGGACAGGATGGGTTTCAGCACCCGCTCGAACCGGCCATACTTCCAGGCGGCGATGCCCAGCACCAGGCCCAGCACAAACGCCAGCGGTGCCGCCACTACAATGACAGACATGGTCTGCATGGCGATGTTCCACTGGCCGATTGCAGCGGTCCAGATGAACGTACCCGCACCCAGAGCCGCCAGCCGCCACCCCCCCACGGCAAAGCCCACAACAGCAGCGACAGCAGCGATTGCTGACCACGGGATTGGGCCCAGATAAGGCCAGCGGCGCTTGCCTTCGAGCAGGTTGGCCGACATATCCAACAGGAATTCCAACGGGCCTTCGGCGATAAAGCGGGTCACGTAGATCAGACCAAGGTCATTTTGGATGAAATTGAAGATCGCATCCAGCACCTGCGCCGTCGGCGGGATTGCTGCCTCGGGAATGCGGTTCAACCATTCAGGGAGAATTCCGATCGCCTTGGCAAGGATCAGCGCAAACGCGGTGATCAGAAGTGCAGTAAGGACTCTGGTGCGCGCCCACACACTGTCTGCCGTGTCCGGTAATTCGGTGGACAGTGTCGCCATCATTCGGCTCCGAGCAGAACGTTCAACGCGGCATCGCGATCCAAAACGCCGGTGACAACGCCTGTTTCATCCGCAACCGGCAGCAGGATACGCTTGTCATTGACCAGAACCCGGGCCAGTTCATGAATGGTTGATCCGCCATTGATCGGCGCGCCTTCGAGGGTATGGCCGTTCACCGGTTTTGCCAGCCCTTTCGCATGCACCACGCGGGCCTTGTCGATATCCTCGGTGAATTTCGCCACATATTCGGTCGCCGGGTTCATCACGATCTGATCCGGAGTATCGCATTGTTCGACCGCACCGTTACGCATGATAGCAATCCGGTCAGCCAGACGCAGCGCCTCGTCGAAATCATGGGTGATGAAGACGATGGTTTTGCCCAGCATCTCTTGCAGGCGCAGGAATTCATCCTGCATTTCACGGCGGATCAGCGGATCAAGCGCCGAGAAGGGTTCATCCAGAAACCAGATATCCGGTTCGATAGCCAGCGACCGGGCGATACCGACCCGTTGTTGCTGGCCACCGCTCAATTCCCGTGGGAAGTATTCTTCCCGGCCCTCAAGGCCCACCAGCTTGATGACCTCCAAAGCGCGTTCGCGCCGGTCGTGGCGATCCTGCCCACGCATTTCCAGCGGGAAGGCGACATTGTCCAGAACCGTGCGGTGCGGCAGCAACCCGAAAGACTGAAACACCATCCCCATCTTGTTGCGGCGCAATTCGATCAGGTCGCGCTCGCTGAGTTTCATGATGTCCTGACCGTCTACTTCGATCGTGCCCCCGGTGATGTTGTGCAGACGCGAAAAGCACCGCACCAGCGTGGATTTTCCCGATCCTGACAACCCCATGATGACAAGCATCTCGCCACGGCCAACCTCGATCGAGACATCCTTGACCCCGGCGATATACCCATCCTCACGGATCTCGTCGAAACTGCGGCCTGCCGGCATGGACTTCAGATAGCTCTCGGGCGAGGGTCCAAACAGTTTCCAGACATTCTTGGCTGATATGACAGGCGCGATGGCGGACATGGCTGCTTTTCTTTCTTGTTGAGCGCGGCCCTGGATCACAAAATGATCAAGGCCGCGCCAGATTCACTATACCTAGCCGTTATCAGCTGCAGGCACTGATCCAGGGGTCAACAACAGCACGGTTGGCATCCAGCCATTCCTCTGCCGCTTCTTCCGGCTCAAGCTCATCAGTGTCGACCAGCTTTGCCATTTCCGCGATCTGAGGGTTGGTGAAAGAAATCTGGGTCAGGGCGCAATACGCGGCTGGCCACTTGTCCTTCATGCCATCCCAAGCCGCCTTTTTCAGATATCCACTTGCCGGGTTGCCACAATCATACAGCGCGTCCGGGTTCGGACCCTTGGCAGGATCCTTGTCGCAGCCGTCTTCCCATGCAGGGAACTCTACAAACTCACCGGGCCAGACGGCTTCGGCAAAGTTTGGCGTCCAGTTGAATACAAGAACCGGGGTCTTGTCGGCCTCGGCGGCACCAATCTCGGCCCACAACGCTGCGGCGGAACCCGCATTGATCACGGTAAAGTTCAGATCAAGCGCTTCGGCGCGTTCCTTACCATGTTTCAACCAGTCTACCGGACCATCAAGATACCGGCCCTTATCCCCGGTCTCGGCCGTGGCAAACAGGTGCGCGCAGTCGTTCAGTGCATTCCAATCAGGCAGGCCCGGGCAGGATTCCTTGGTCCACATCGGGTACCACCAATCTTCGCGCGTGACGGCATCATGATCGCCCGCGTCATGCAAACCCCCCTTTTCCAGAGCGGCCCGGTAGGATGCGCCAAACGCGCCTTCCCAGACTTCCATCTCAAGCGCGACGTCGCCCAAGCGGACCGATTCATAAACCGCCTGGCTGTCGGTGGTGACATATTCGACGTTGTTGCCCATCTCTTCGAAGATCAGACCGACGACGTTGGACATCACGATCTGGCTGGACCAGTTGTGAATTGGAATGACAATCGGGTCGCTGCTGTCTTCGGCAATCGCCCCGGTTCCCGCTACTGCCGCCAAGGTTGCTGCGGAAAGGAGGTTTGTAAGTTTCATGTTCGCTCCCTGAGTGAGGTTCATTTTTTGTCAAAGGGGCTCTTCCGGCCCGCGAATTTGTGCATTTTGCCTAGAATCGCTCATAATGCAGAAAAGAAATTTGAGGGGCGTTGACCATAAAATCTTGAGGCAAACTCAACTTTTTACTATGTTAACAGTCGGTTGCCCGTTCAGACGGCAACGGGTGACCATGAATGTTTTTGCGTGTGGCCGCGTCCAGATCGGGAAAAGTCCTGTAAATGCCAAAGAAAACAACAGTCACAGGGAAAGTCCTTCCTCCGCTTGATTATTTGTTGGCGTTTGAAGCCGCGGCAAAAGCGCAAAGCTTTGTGCAGGCCAGTAAGGTGCTGAACATCTCGGAAACCGCGATCAGCCGCAAAGTGCGCCTGCTGGAGCAGCATTATGATGTGCCATTGTTTGTCCGGGGTCACCGTTCGGTGTCACTGACGCAACAGGGTGCCATTCTGTTGGCAACTGTCGAGAAGTCTCTGGATCAGATGCGGGACGTCAGCCGTGAGATGCTGGCCAAGCATCAGGCCAACAAGGTGTCGATTTCCGCGACAAACTCTGTCGCGTCTTTGTGGTTGATGCCACAACTGCACAAGTTCAACAAATCCAACGGCCGTATCCGTATTTCGCTGGTGTCTTCGGACAGTGACGCAGAATGCCTTTCGGATTCCATGGACCTGACAATACTGCGTGGAGATGGCGAGTGGCCGGGATACGAAGCAAAGCTTCTATTCGGAGAAACAGTGTTTCCGGTTTGCAGCCCCGAGTACCTCAGAAGCAACCCCAATGCGGCAGTTCTTTCCGCGCTGCCGGAACTGGACCTTATTGAAGTCACCAGCAGCCATGCGGAGTGGATGACATGGCGTACATGGTTCAGCGGTAACGGTGTTTCCACCTCAGCGATGGAACAAGCTGTGGCTTTCAACACCTATCCACTGTCGGTTCAGGCTGCCGTCGATGGTTTGGGAATTGCATTGGGCTGGGCCCATCTTGTTGACCCCTTGCTTGAGAGCGGCGCGTTGGTCAGGCCGGTCCAGAACGCTTCGGTGCGAACGCAATCCGGATACTACCTGCTGAAAAGGCCGCTTCAAAAAGCTTTCCCGGAACAGCGCATCGTCGAGGATTGGTTGCTGGGTCTCAGCGCAGGTCGAAAAAGATACGCCTGATCCTGGTCGCAACCCCCGAATCTTAACTTGATGTATGGGAACATCCCTTGGGTATTTAAACTCACGTATTGACCCTTGGGAATATTTATTTACCTTAAAGAAAATTTTGCCCGAATCTGGCCCTGCGTTTTGTCGCTCTGGCCGGACCAATCCAGACTATCTCACGCAGGGAGACCAAACCCAATGAGCTATAAATCCGACATCGAAATTGCGCGTGAAGCGAATAAGAAGCCGATCCAGGAGATCGGCGCGAAGCTTGGAATATCCAGTG
>NZ_JBQFMI010000027.1:0-26779 GCF_056531755.1 Ruegeria sp. L11 | reverse complement strand
CCGCGGCTTTGGCGAGGCCGAGTTCCGCCAGATCGCCGACTGGATCATCGAAGTGGTCGACGGCCTGGCCGCCAACGGCGAAGACGGCAACTCCGAAGTCGAAGCCCGCGTCCGCGCCCAGGTCGCAGATCTCTGCAACCGCTTCCCCATATACCCGAACCTGTAAACGTTTAAAAAGAAAAGAAAACGGCGCTCTTGAGGCGCCGTTTTTTTTGTTGTTTGAGCAGTCGCTTTGACAAAAGGAGATCAGGCTAAGCGTCGGCTTGGCAGCCTTCTGAAAGTCAGATCAAATCGCGCCACCACAGAAAAACAAGCAGTAGCGCTGTCAGAGCCAACAGATTGAAAGCCAGCCCCCCCAGCAAACCAAGGAACCAGCCCCACCTGCGATCCGCAAGATTGATGCTTCCCAGATGATCCTGCACTACGTCCGACGCCCTGACGAGCTTGGGAGTATCCAGAATCAACCGCATCTTCGGGTGCGACGCCATCGCCTCGGACCGGGCAAGCACCATGGCCTGCCGGTACACCCGGCGCGGCAGGCGTCGTTTTGCCTTGCGAATGGATGCCTCTAGCGTCTTGTCGCGCACGCCAAGCTTGGCACGCAGCAAGGCCACCGTCTCGGCGATCCGGGTCTGAATGTCTGGGTCCTGAGGCATTGGCTCTCTCCTGCCGCCGCAATCTAGCCTGCACCACAAAGACCTACAATGGGGCTGGTGATCCGCTGTAGGCGCTTGTATCACGCAAGCTATGCTGAACACGATTGTACATGGCGAACCGACCGCCCGCCCACCGCTGGTAATAGCACACGGCCTTTACGGATCTGCTCGGAATTGGGGCGTCATTGCCAAAAGGCTTTCAGACGAACGGCAGGTTGTGGCGGTGGACATGCGCAACCATGCTTACAGCATGTGGGACCCGAGCCATGATTATCCCCACCTGGCACAGGATATCGCCGAAGTCATAGAACAGATCGGCGGCGTGGCGGATGTTCTTGGACATTCCATGGGCGGAAAGGCTGCCATGACCCTGGCCCTGCGGCACAATGGGTTGGTGAACAAGCTGGTGGTCGCCGACATCGCGCCGGTTCAATACGCGCACAGCCAAATCCGGTTCATCGAGGCCATGCGGGCTGTTGATTTTTCGCGCATCACCCGCCGGTCGGATGCGGAAATGCAATTGGCCGATCAAGGTGTTGAGAAAGCGTTGCAAAGCTTTTTCACCCAATCGCTGGATATCAAGGGAAAACGGTGGCTGCTTAATCTGGATGTTCTTGCAGCCGAGATGCCAAAGATCATGGGCTTCCCCAAGTTGGACGCCACATGGAATGGCCCCGCCCTGTTCCTGTCGGGCGCGGCATCGGATTATGTCCTGCCGGAACACCGCCCTGAAATCCGCTCGCTGTTTTCCGGCGCGCGTTTCGCCAAAATACCCGGAGCCGGGCATTGGCTGCACGCCGAAAAACCACGTGAATTCGAAGCAGCGGTTCGGACGTTCCTGAACGCCTGATCAGGTGCCCCGGTACAAGCGCCGGGCCACCATCCACGATGCCGGAGCAGCGATCACCGCCCCGGCAACTGCTGCGCCGACAATTGCGCTGACGGAAACCAATCCCGCAGACAGCACAGCGATTACGGCAGAACCTGAAATGGCAGTGGCGATCAGTGAATACAGCATGGCGGCAAGGCGAAACATGGTCGGGTGTTCCTTATGATGACTTCCGGCCAAACATGTCTCGATTCGAATGTGTTTTGCATTGATTTGCATCAGATGCGGAAATCTGGCGCTTCATGAACCTGTGATTTCGCAACCACCGTTGAGCCGATCCGCCAACCCGCCAAGGATGTGGAGCGTGTGAAAACCCAAGTCTTGCACCGTCAAAGGTACACACCCTCACTTTCACGCTTTTCCCAAAAGGATCAGAACGCGACTCGAGGTAGATGAAACAGCGGCCTTAGCCACCTAGGTTATTGCTCGCGAAACGCGCGCGACATGCTGTCCGACACAGGTTTGGCGATATAAGCCGCAAAAGTTCGTTCCTCGGTTTGGATCATAATTTCCGCAGGCATGCCGGGGGTCGGAACAAAGCCGCTGACCCGGTGCAGCTCGTCTGGGGTAAGTGAGATACGCGCCAGATATACCTCTTTTGGAACGCCTGCCGCCTCTTCAAGCAGCGCGTCGGCAGAGACATAAAAGACTTCTCCGTACAAAACCGGCGTTGTGCGCTGATTGAGCGCGATCAGTCGCACCGAGGCGGTCTGCCCGGTTACCACACTATCAATCTCGGTGCGTGGGATTTGCGCCTCAATAATCAACGGCGCATCGGCAGGCAGGATTTCGGCAATGGGTTCGCCCGTTTCGATCACACCACCCGGAGTATGATAATGCAGGCGAACCACTGTCCCGGTCACAGGAGCCCGTACCACGGCCCGGTCCAGGACATTACGGGCCTGACGGGATTTTTCGCGCACGCTTTCCAGATCGGCCTCGACCACGCCCAATTCATCCAGTGCAGCCTCGCGATAGGCGGATCGGGTGCGCGTAATCTGTTCCTGGTATTTCAGAAGCATCTGATTGATTTCAGCGGCCTCCGCCTGCAACCGGGCCTGCTGCCCCTCGGCTTCGGCCTGCACACGCCGGATCGTGTTCAATTCGCCCTTTCGAACCAGCCCTTTCTGGAAAAGCTGGTTTTTGGACTCGTACTCTTCCTGCAAGATCTCGGCACGTGTGACCATGCTGTCCAATTGGGCCTCAAAGCCGCTTGCCCGGATCTTCAAAGCCTCCATGTTGCGTTCCAAAAGTGCCACATCATTCAGCAAGGTCTTGCGCGACACATCAAAGCTGAGCATTTGACCGTCGAGAATGGCCATGACTTCCACGTCTTTGGAGGCCTCGACCAGATCTGGCGGAAAGACCAGACGATCCCGTTCCCCATATTCCGCCAGCAACCGCTCGGTCATCGCCTGCAAGCGCAGTTTGCGGATGAACAGCTCGCGCTCATTGGCCTGGGCCGAGGTCTGATCCAGCGTCATCAGCACCTGACCTGCCTGAACCGTTTGCCCCTCAGTGACCTTGATGTCTTCGATGATCCCGCCCTCAAGGTGCTGGACAATCTTGTTGCGTCCGGTGGCGACAAAACTGCCCTGCGCGATGACCGCCGCCGCCAGCGGGGCGCTGAAGGACCACACTCCGAAACCGCCAAAACAGACGACCAACATGATTATACCGATGACAATGAAGCGGTTGATCGAGCGCGGAACTTCCGCATACCAGACGTCAGGTTCACCGGCAGAGTGCCTTACGGGTACGAGGTCATTCATGGTCAGCCTCCCTGTTGCCCTTCAATTCCGGTCCGTTTGCGCGGCCCGTTGATCTGCTGAAGAACCTGCTCGCGCTGACCGAACAATGCGACACGCCCATCGGTCAGCAACATGATCTTGTCTACCACATTCAGCAGGGTCGGTTTCTGCGTGATGACGACCACGGTAATCTTGCTTTCGCGCGCCTGTTCAATGGCACGCGCCAAGGCTTTGTCCCCGGCAACGTCAAGGTTCGAGTTCGGCTCGTCCAGCACCACCATTCGTGGGTTCCCAAAAAACGCCCGCGCCAGCGCAATGCGTTGTTTCTGTCCGCCCGATAAAGGCGATCCATCGGAGGCCACCACAGTCTCATATCCCTGCGGCAAGGTTGCGATCATGTTGTGTACATCGGCCAGAACAGCGGCGTCATGTATCTGTTCGTCCGTGGCATCGGCACGCATCCGGCCGATATTGTCCTTGATGGTTCCGGGGAACAGCTGCACATCCTGCGGCAGATAACCTATGCTTTCTCCAAACTGGCGCGGGTCCCAGTTGCGGATATCCATCAGGTCCAGCCGCACACTTCCCGACGTGGGCAGAACGGACCCGACAAGGGTTTTGCCCAAGGTGGTTTTGCCCGCACCTGAATTGCCGATAATGGCCAATGTTTCACCGGGGGTGAGTGAGAAGGTAATCCCGTTCAGAACCACACGTTTGGTTCCACCAGGGACATAGAGCAACCGCTCCACATCCAGCCGGCCTTCGGGGCGCGGCAGGCGCAACTTCTCGTGTTGCAGGGCCGAGGTTGACAGCAGCGCCTTGATCCGCCCGTAGGCCGCGCGCGTCAGCAGGTAACTGTTCCACCCTTCAATCGAACCTTCGATGGGCGCAAAGGCGCGCCCGGCAATGATTGAGGCCGCGATCACCATTCCGCCGGTAATCTCTCCCTGCAGTGCCAGAAATGCGCCCCATCCCAGAATGCCAATCTGAGTCAGCAGACGAACAGCGCGCGAAATCGCTGCGAAGATCACGTTTCGGTCCTGCGCGCGCACCTGCCAGGTCAGGGATTGGGCGGTGTCCCGCCCCCAGATCCGCACCGCCTCGGGGATCATGGCCAAGGCGTTGATGATCTGGCTGTTGCGCGACATGGAATCCAGATGCAGGTTCGCCATGGATTGTGCCCTGTTTGCCTCGGCAAAAGGTTTGGCTGTCATTTTCTGGTTGATCAGCGCAATCGTCATCAGGATCAGCGCCGTCACCACGACGATCATGCCCAGTTGCGGGTGCACGAGAAAGATCATCAGAATGAACAGGGGCGCGAATGGCACGTCCAGAAACGAAATCAAAGTTCCCGAGACCAGAAAACCGCGCAGCTGCTGCAAATCGCCGAGCGTCTGATATTCGCGCCCGTTTCCATGCAACGACGCGTGCGCAGCCGCACTAAGCACCGGTGCACCCAAACGAACGGCAACCTCGACGCCGGTTCGCATCAGCGTAAACCGCCGCACCGCATCAAAAGCAGACTGAAAAATCACGGCCCCGGCGACGATCGCCGTCAACATGATCAGCGTATCCAAGGATCGGCTAGTCAGAACCCTGTCACTGATCTGAAACAGGTAGATCGGAATCGACAGGATCAGAATATTGGTCGCGCAGGTCAGCACCAGAACAAATGCAAGGTTACGCCGGATCGCCCGGATCGAATCCCGCAATGTGCGCTGGAAATCCTCGGGCGGGGTGCGCTTGTGAAAGGTTTGGGGTGGCCCGTTCCCGTCACCGCCGCCGGAGTTTGTCCGCAACAGTGGCTGGTTTGCCTTGGCCTCGATCGTCGCGCCCATGTGATCCGCGCCGGACGCGCGCGCAGAGGGGGTCTTGCGCGCTGTCGTTTCGTCCGCGGTTGCATGATCCGGGCCGTCAGCATCAGCCACCCCGTCACCACCGCCCGCAACGTCCTTGTCTTGCACGGGCTGCGTCGGCGCACGCCAATGGGGAGGTTCAGCGCGCGGTTGTTCACATGAGTGTTTCTGGTCTTTGGCCGGTTTCAACGCATCGTTTTCAACCGGCCGGTTTTGATCTGGTTCAGGCACTCGGAACTCCTGCGTCAGATGCAGTCGGGTGGTGGCACCTGTGGCCCGTTTTGCAGGATCTGTCCCAGGTTCGGGATCCTGACGCTTCAGACCCAACCCGCCTTGCCTGTCCAGCGGGCTGGATAAAGGGTGGCGGCGCGACGAAAAAACAAACGACATGTAGAAACCTTCTGGTCACTCGGTAAAAATCTTGGGGGATCAGGCCAGCATGGTTTGCAGGCCGTCGTCAGGTGTTGTTGCATCAAGAGCTGGGGTATTCAGTGCCAGGGCCGCATCCGGTTGCGCGACGGTCATGTCACCCATGATGGCTGCAATTGCCTCATTGGTCATCGCGGTAATCTCGTCGTTGTCCGGCATGTCGATCAGGCTGGCCTGATGCAGCAGCAGATCGGAATACGACCCGTCAGCTGCCATGACCGTCGAGTCCACACCCATCTTGGTCAGATGCGCGGTGTTCAGCATGGCGTTGCTGCCCGCGACTACATCGGCCCCGGCAGCATTCGGGCCGGACAGGTCAATATCATCCTGATCCAGCATCATCGTGGCCTGATTGACGATGTTCACCTGTATAAGATCGCCGTCGATCTTAAGGACGCGCAACTGCTCCATCCCGGCGAACATCGGATCATTCAGAAGCGCGTCTTCCAACGCGTCCATGTCCATTTCCGGTATGGCAAGCGCGTCCGCCATATTCTGTTGCATATCCTGGTGAATGTCCTTGCCGATCGTTTTGACCGACGCGTCGTTCATGAGCAGGTTTTCATCACCGTCCATCACCGACGCGGGCACTCCGCCGCTGATGATGTCGTCATCCATAAGGGCCATGGATTGAACCAGCACATCGACTGAAATCATGTTTCCGCCGATCATGATCAGATCGTAATAGCTGCCCAACTGCACGATATCGGCGACATTGTACATTTCGTTGTCGCCCAGCACGTAAAGCGTGGATGTGGCTGAAATTTCGGTCTGAATGTGATCGATATCGGTGGCATCTATACTCTGGTTGATGAAATTCGCGACCACCAGATCGCCGTGAACCCAGTCCACAACAACATAAGCGGGCTGGCCGCTTGTCCCGTCGACATCGTCCAGCCAGGCGGCCTCTTTGCCTTCGACTTCGATCACCGAAGACTGAACCAGGTTGGTACCGCTTCCGGCATTCATGGCACCTACGTCCCAGTCGGAAACAAGCGCGACCTGACTGATGACCGTCAGATTGATGGCCTGCCCGCCTACAACAATGTACGGAGCATCCACCCAACCAATAGTCGCAGACACTGCATTGATCGCCAGATTACCACCGGTCACCACCAGATGCCCGTCGTCAAAATCGGAATCCTTGGACTGATCCCATTCGGCGGGCCACGGCGTGTCCGCTTCATCGCCAGTCGCTTCATCCGGCTGATGGAAAGCGGGCAGCAGGTCGGTCCATTCAGGTGCTTCGGCCATGTGCTCGCCATTGACGATCACGCCCAAGGCATCATCGCCATGGAACTGATACACGGTGACGCCATCCACATCCCCGTTCATCGGATTCAGCATCTGTTCGGCCAGTGCCTCGACCATCTCGATTGACTGGTAGTCCGCGAGTGAAAATGACGGGCTTGCCACGGCATGAAGGGACAACGCCATGTCCAGCATCTGCTCACCTTTCGCGATCAGCGCGTCCGTGTCGCGAAATTCACCCTCGCCCACCGTATCGTTGTCACGCAGGAAAACCTTTTGCATGGTGTAACTTACCGCAGACCCCAACGGCACGTTGTCCGGCTGCAGAATGACGAGTGTGGGAACGGATGATGGTCCAATCGTGTCGTCTGGGACAAAACGCTCGGAAACCGGCCCATCTCCACCAAGGATAATCACCGATTCATGCACAGGCCCCTTCGGCGCGTCTGGTAGCGGCAGGTTAGGTTGAGGTGGGGCAAAATTGTATGGGAGGAGTTTGTACTCGCCCACCGGGATATCAAGGTCGGCCCTGATGTGGATCGCAGCAGGATCGTCCAGCCCGTCAATTTCGGCTTTTCGCCTCAGGGCGGTGAATTCGTCATACTGGTCCCGCAGCCGGGCTTGTTCGATCGTAAGTTCAAATGCTCCAACAAAATGCGCTATTGTTTCCGAAATTGCGTCAAGGGCCATATCGGTCATCCTTTTTCACCCGCACCGGCCAGAATTTCCGCTTTGGGTTCAGTTGGGCCGGGGCCACTGCTCGCGGCCCCGGCATTTTCGAAAATAGCGAGGCCCGATAATGCGGGCCTCGCCTTATGACTTATGCGTCGTTGTCGTCGCTTGCGTAGGACGAGGTCATCGAACCACCGACCATGGTCGTGTCGACCGAGTTGCCAAGCACGTTGGCGCCCATGACGATCGACTGGTTAAAGGCCGAGGTGTCGACAACAGCCGCTGCCGAGGCATAGGACTCGCCGGTCACGATGCCATCGCCACCGTTATTCGAGCCCCAGTTGCCAGCGTTGCCGCCTGCACCCCCGTCACCCGAATACGCACCAGCCGCGCTGCCGCCCGTGATGGTCCCACCCATGGTGTCACCGGACATGGCTGTGCCGGTCGAGTATCCGCTGGCTCCGCCATTTGCGGCGGACGCGCCACCGGCACCACCTGCACCCGAGCTGGCCGCACCGGTCGCATCGCCCGAACCGGTCGATGTGGCATCGTTATCGGACATGCCCGAACCACCGTATCCGGCGATAGCTTCGGCCAGGCTGTCGGCGGCGCCGTTTGTATCGGCATCACCGAATACATCCGCCGCTCCGCCATCACCGGCGGTATTGGCCGCATCAGCAGACCCGGCACCGTTGCCCGAAGACGTGGATGTGGGCGTCGTTGTGCCGCCTGCTCCGCCGTCACCGTCTGCTGCAGACGTACCAGAGCCCGCTGCGTCCGCTGTGCCGTTGGCCGAATTGGATCCGCCATCACCACCGCTGCCATCCGTGTTCTGCGAATTGCTGGACGCACCGTTCACGTCACCTGGGCTTTGGTTGATATCAGGCCCGCTTGCGGACTGGTCGCCAACACCCTGCGCATCCGAATCCGCGTCGGCGGTTCCACCGGAACCATCGCCGCCCGAACCGTCACCGCCTGAGCCATCGCCACCAGCGCCATCGCCGCCCGAACCGTCGCCACCGGTTCCGTCACCCCCGGTTCCGTCACCGCCTTCGCCCGCTTCGGCATCAACCATGCCAAGCTCTTCCTGCAGGGCCATGATTGCAGCTTCGACCATAGCGGCAAATCCGCCTTCGCCGTCACCGCCGGTACCGTCACCGCCAGTGCCGTCGCCACCGGATCCTTCACCACCGGTTCCTTCGCCGCCCGAGCCTTCACCGCCGGTACCAGGTCCGCCAGTTCCGTCAGCCGAGCTGTCCGCACCACTGTCAGCGCTGCCTTCTGCTGCGTTGCTGCCTGCTGTTGCATCATTGGCTTCGGTTGTGCTGTCGCTGGAATTCGACGACGAACCGTCTGTCGAAGCACTGCCGTCACCGCCGTCGGAACCTTCGGCGTCTACGTCATTGCCGGCCAGACCAAAGCCCGTGCCGTTCGAGTCGGAATCGCTGTCGCCGCCATCGGCGCTGCCCGAAGCATTCGAGCCAGACAGACCAAGGCCCAGTCCCAGACCAAACGAATCTGCGCTTCCGCCGTTGCCACCGGTTCCGTCACCGTCAACGCTTGTGCTGCCGTCGTTGTCAGCAGAAGACGAACTGTCAGCGTCGCCGCCGTCGCCGCCAGTGCTGTCACCGTCAGCCCCTGCGCCGGACAGGCCGACACCAATGCTGGCGTTATTTGCGTCTCCGGTATCACCACCTGCGCCGCCACTCGAATCCGCGTCGGCGCTGCCGGTATCGCCACCGGCACCAAACGCATGGCTGCCCAGCGTTGTCGAGTCTGCCGAACCACCATAGCTGGTACCACCGGCGCCCGAATCTCCACCACTGGACTTGACGCCGATACCTTCTTCAGCGTTGGCGGTGCCGCCATAGGCGCTACCATTCTGATAGAAACCGGAATTGTTCGAAACTGACGCCGATTCCAGCGTGTCGTCATCGCTCAGACTGGCGACCTGACTGTTGACGGACGCCATTGCGGTTCCGGCACCATCCATTGAGATATCGACATTCATGTCATCGCCAGGATCATAGTTCAGATCACGGCCTGCGGTGATTACGTCGCCAACCGACGCGTTATCTCCGAAGTCCAGATCAACCTGATCATCATCGCGCGGAATCCACTCTCCGCCACCAAAGTCGATATTGATCGCGTTGCTGTTTGAATTGTCGTTGGTGTTATCTCCGGCATTGAGCGTCTGGTCCTGATCCTGACCTTGATCCTGATCCTGGCCCTGATCTTGGCCTTGGTCCTGGCCTTGTTCCTGACCCTGATCCTGGCCTTGATTTTGGTCCTGGCCCTGATCGTTGGAGTTTTCGACAGTCTGGTCCTGTTGCTGCTGTTGTGCAGTCAGATCAGCTTCGACAAACGCCTCATCAATCGGGATTTCAACATTTACCGGAGCTTCCAGATTCTCGACATTAATTTCGTCGACGGTCGTTACGTTTGTATTATTCACATTACGTCTCATGACAAATTCCTATTTCTGGAACGCCAGACCGCCATTCATCTAAAAAGCGGCATCAGGCGAGATTGAAACAAAAATATCCGCGCAGCGCATGAACGCGCTGAAAGCGGTCTGTGGAAGTTTCTAAATGGCCACCTCCTTTCCCGGCTAAGCCGAAAGCGCGGCGGATCATGAAGGCTGCTGAAATACGCAATGACCGGCGCGATAGGGACAGGCGCTTCGACAATTGAAGCCCAGCCATGTTCGCAGCGACGCACGCCCACGCCTAGCTAGTCGAAAGTTTTGAAGTAGTTACAGTGTTGTTTTTATTATTTACTTTTGGAACACACCTGGGTTTTCGCTCGCCTGCCCCGCATGACCCACCCACAAAAAATAGCAACAAAATAATTCAATTGTTTCCGCTGGTTGCACAAAAAACCAAGCGGAAACCTAACCGAAAGTTCTATGGAACGGGCTCTGGAGGAACTCCTCCTGGTTGTGGAAAACCATGCTTTCGAGTATAATAGAAGTTAATTACCTATTTGATTAGTTAACTATTTTAGACCGCCAGAATTCAAAAAAGAGATTTTTGGTTGACCCTGTTTGCGAGGGAATGTGATGAGTGTGTCATTGATAGAAGAAACTGCCAATCAGGATCTTTATTCAGAAGATTTTTCGGTTGTCTTTATTGGAAAAGAATTATTCTACTCCAATCAGACCCTAAGAAGCGTTCAAACTGAATTCGGGGTTCGTGCCCGGCGGTTCGAAACCCTCGAAGCGATGAACGGCCACACACCCGGTTGCAGCAAGATTATTGTTGTTGACCAGATGATGCTTGAAGACCTGTTGGCGCGACCAATGGCCTATACCAAAAGTACGGGATCCGGCTGTCTTGCCTTTGCCTATCGCAAAGAAGAATCGGCCCGGCATATGTTTGAATCCTGGGATCGCGCGCAGTTCGGCGAAATTGGGTTTCTACCCATGAATGTGGCGCCCGATGCCTGGCGGGCCATCCTCAGGCTGCTGATGCATGAAGAACTGTACTTACCCAGCTTCCTTGCAGATTGCGTCGCCTTTCCTGGCCAGCGCACGCGGGACATCCCAGCCCGTCCAGTGACAAATGTCCCAAATGGTGTCGACCAGCAGTCGCGGTACCTGAAGCTGACGCGTCGCGAGAAGCAGGTCCTGCAACTTGTCTCGCAGGGCAAAAGCAACAAGTTGATCGCGGCCAAGCTGGGAATTACGGAACACACGGTCAAACTGCATATGCACAATGTGGTTGGTAAGATCGGCGTCAGCAACCGCACCGCTGCCGCGCATTTCTACTACGAGGTTGCGCCACACGAGGCGCAGCACTCCGCCCTTGACTGACACGTTCGAAGCCCGGTTCGATCGCCTGATCCTTCTGGTTGGCAGGCTGAACTATATGTGGACCAACACCGAAAGCCTGCTGATCCACCTGATCGCTGGCCTTTCCGGAACGTCGAAAGACGTGGCCGTCATTATCTTCCTGACCCTGAACACAACCCGCGCGCGTATTGATCTGGTTGAACGGCTTGCCAAGATGGAGGGAAGGCCCGCGCAGGTTCGCGACCCGATCCTTGAACGCACGCAACGGCTCAGCAAGCTTTCGGGCATCCGAAACAAGTATAACCACTGCATCTATTCG
Organism: Ruegeria sp. L11; assembly: GCF_056531755.1. Classification (NCBI taxonomy): domain Bacteria; kingdom Pseudomonadati; phylum Pseudomonadota; class Alphaproteobacteria; order Rhodobacterales; family Roseobacteraceae; genus Ruegeria; species Ruegeria sp. L11. Next base: position 15,163 of record NZ_JBQFMI010000027.1, on the reverse strand, counting down.
TTCGATCAGGAGAGCGGAAACCCGAAAACGATCCTGATGCGGATTGCTGACCGCAAGACCGATATAAAACTGGGTCGCGCGGATACGGTAGATGATGACGCGCTTCGCGAAATCGAAGCGGTCGTCAATCAGCTTTCAGCCGCGAACCAGGACATCTGGAGGCTGATCCGGGAATTGGGGTATCCGGTTTAGTCCTGGTCAGGAATATGACGCCATGACCACGTAGGCTGCGTTTCACTGCATTTGCGATACCGATGACGCGCAAACCGGGCGACAGAATGCAGCTTTCGAAAGCGCCTGGTGCGGGCGGTGGGACTCGAACCCACACGGGCATACGCCCTTCAGATTTTAAGTCTGATATGTCTACCATTCCATCACGCCCGCACGGCGCGGCCCTTTCGGACTGTGCAACGTCCTTACAAGCACAACGAGATGATAACAATGTGCTTTGACCCGCAGGATTGGGAAAAATAGACGGCAGCGCTGGTGAAACTCAATTGCACCCAACGGTACCTCCATTGTCTCACTTGGCTTTGGTGCGGTCCGACATATCCACAGGTCCGATGCATCGGATCGACTGAAGGTACTTCTCCAAAGAGCAGGTGCTGTCAGCACCGAACCGTTTTCCGTTCTATCCCAAAAAAGAATTCGTCAGGGCGCTGGCCGAAAAAAACTCCCGGCATCACCACATTATTATCCTCTGGTTATCAAGAACTCGAACTGAGTCTGCCATCAATTTGCATGGCCGATTGGAGCGACAGTATGGTCCGCAGAGTATGATTATGTCTATCGCCCGGGCTCGCAGGCGCTGCGAAAGTCTGGTCTAACGGGCGGAACCCAGCGGAGTTTTGGCATGGCCAGTGTCCGGAAAGGGCCTGTGCAAACGCTTCGACTTATTTTGAACGCCTTGGCACAGCGTTACCGCCCTTATTTGCCGCAGCGCGTGCACGGTTTTTCTTGCTGTTGGGCTTACCCTTTGGCGGTGGCGGGCCTTTTGGGCGGCGGTCAAGTTTTTTACTCAGACCACTGCGGTTGTCGTCATCGCGTTTGGGCTTGGCTTCAACTTTGGCCTTTTCAGGGGGCTTGGACACTGTCTTTTTCCGCGCTTTCGCAGGCTGCAGCTCGACAAGTCGGCTCGGTTTGCGTGCAGTCTTTTCCAGACCTTTCTTGCCTCTGGCAGCCCGGTTGAAGCTTGTCTTTGCTGAGTTCGACAAATCGGGGGCTGAATCCAACTGCACAATGTCTTTTGTACCCTCGATCTTCATTTCCGGCCCAATCGCGTCCAAAAATCCGGCGACGCTGCTTTCGCGAATTTCGATATAGGTCTCGTCGTCAACGATACGGATCGCACCGACATCGGATTTCGTGATGTTCCCCGCCTTGCACACCATAGGAAGTAGATATCGCGGAGACGCGTTTTCGTTGCGCCCTTCTGACAGCGAAAACCAAACACTCGGACCAAAAGGTGCGCTTTGCTTTGGCGCTGCTTCCTGAATGTCGTTTAGTTCTTCCGGAGCGGAATGCGCCCTGTTGTATTGACGGACATATGCCGCAGCGAGTTGTTCTGGCGAGAACCTTTCTACCAGTTCGTCGACTGACTGCCGCTCGGTCTTTGTTATTTCAGAGCACCAGTCCTCCGATCCGAACATCCGTTGCAGGTCTTGCGCTTTGACCTCTTCAGCGGAGGGCGCCGCACCCCAATCAGCCGTGAGTTTAGCGAATTTCAACAGCCTTTGGGCTTTTTTGTAAGAAGCCGGTGCAACGATCAGTGTGCTGACACCTTTGCGCCCTGCACGTCCAGTTCGGCCTGAACGGTGCAAAAGCGTTTCATGACTGCTGGGCAGTTCCGCATGGATCACCAGATCCAGATTTGGCAGATCAATTCCGCGCGCCGCGACATCGGTCGCCACACAGACGCGGGCCCGTCCGTCACGCATGGCTTGCAAGGCGTTTGACCGTTCACCTTGGGTCAGTTCTCCGGAAAGAGCCACAACCGAAAACCCGCGGTTGGACAGTCGGGCTGTCAGACGGCTGACCATGGCGCGCGTGTTGCAGAAAACGATGGCGTTAGGAGCCTCGTAGTAGCGTAGCACGTTAATGATAGCATTTTCACCGTCACGTGGAGCCACATTCATCGCACGGTACTCGATATCGGCGTGTTGCATCCGCTCACTGACAGTACTTACACGCTCGGCATCCCTTTGGTACCGGGCAGCCAAGGCGGCGATGGCGCGCGGTACCGTTGCCGAGAACAACAGTGTCTGGCGGTCTGATTGCGTTTGTTCGAGGATGAATTCCAGATCTTCACGGAATCCAAGGTCGAGCATTTCGTCAGCCTCATCCAACACGACGGCGCGTACGGATGCCAAATTAATCGAGCCGCGCATGATATGATCCCGCAACCGCCCTGGTGTCGCGACCACAATATGTGCCCCTCGGGACAGCGCCCGGCGTTCGTCGCGCATATCCATGCCGCCAACGCATGAGGCAATGAAGGCCCCCGCATCCGCATAGAGCCACCCCAGTTCTCGTTTGACCTGCAGCGCCAACTCTCGCGTCGGCGCAACAACCAACGCCAAAGGCGCGCCTGCCACATCGAAAACCTGCGCATCGCTCAAAATTGTTGGTGCGATGGCCAAGCCGAACGCGATGGTTTTTCCTGATCCGGTCTGCGCCGAAACTAACAAGTCTCGTCCCTGCAAATCCGGTGCGGACACGGCCTCCTGAACAGGGGTCAGCGTGTCGTATCCTTTACGCTTCAATGCGATTGCGAGTGTCGGGTTCATGGCTCAGCTCTCCGGAGTGATACGGTCACCCTCAGAGTTTCCGACACACGGGTCATAGTAGAAGCGCAGTCCATACTGCGAGGAGAACCGGATGTATAGATCGGAAAATGAGCCTCCCAATGAGCCTCCCCAACGGAACTGGTCCACACTTATGTTAAGGTGTCTGAAGTCAGCGCCTACCGGACAGATTTAGGGTTTTTATCATATACTCTTTAGCTGCTCGAAGTACGTGTGAATAAGTTTGTCGCCACAATCTGTTGTTCTAACGTCGTGAACAACAGAAATGCCCCACTGCGCGTCGGAGACACTTCGCTAGCTTACCAAACGAACCGCAAAACGATTGTGAACCATAGAACTACAGAGGCTGGTCCGCAGCAGACGTTCCTTTAGTACTTTCGTTGAGCCTTTTTACATCGACTTAGCCAAAAGCCAAAAAGTGATGGCCAAGTCCACGAAGACTTTTCTTTGAAACTCATCACTCATGCTTGATACCAATCCAATTTCAGCAGCCTGCACTTCTTTCAAATCTGGTAGCTGCTCAAGGAGCTTCCAGTCGCTAATCCCATAACAATCGTCCTAAACAAGTGTCTACAGGCCGAATATCAAACCCAAGCATCACTGTGGTTTAAGGTACTGAGGTTTGGATAATGCTTACGAACATCGTCGGGAACTCGCCTCCGAAAATAGTAAACACCGCCCTCTTTCTTCTGAGAAAAGAATTTGCTGAGATCATAACCGCTCCAAATTCAGCGATGACTAGAGGCATAGCGTCGCCTCGTGTGTCACCTTCGAATCCAGCGAACGCGCTTAAAACGCTTATATTTAAGATATTTCAGTGATTTAATGGTGCCCCCACACGGACTCGAACCGCGGACCTACTGATTACAAATCAGTTGCTCTACCAGCTGAGCTATAGGGGCACTGGCAGTCGATTACTTCGTCCGACAGAGGACTGCAACCCTCATTTTTAACTCAAACTTGGGGATTGCCCGATTTCCTGAGAAAGTGCAGAAACCGCACGGTTGGTTCGTTGCAGATTTTCACGCGACGCAAAGACCTAGAATGGGATGGACACAGCCCCTGAGGGTAAAAGGACAAAAGATGCAGGTAGTAATCCATGCCGGGGTCGTTTTCGCCGATGAAGGGCAAGTGCTGTCCTCGCTTTCGGCAAACAAGCAGGCCTTAGCGGATTGCCGTGCTGCGGTCTTGGGACCGCGCGGCGGACGTCAGTTTGTCAAGGTTCTGTCTGATGCCCTTGCTCAGGATTTGTCTGATGCAGAAACACAGGACGGGCTACACGCCCTTCTTCCGGATGATCCAAATGTTGATCGTGTCATCCTCTCGAACGACAAGTTCTTTGGCCCAACACGCTCTGCCCTGCAACATGGACAGATTTACCCTTTTGCCGGGCAGCGGACAGCCTATGTGCAAACCTTGCTGGATGATGCTCAAGTTGAATTATTCGTCGGTGTGGTGAACCCTGGGATTTTCATACCCAAGGTCCTGATGTCGATCCATGAAGATCACCGGCAGGAGATTCTGACCAGCACCGATCTGAGCTGCCTGAGCTGGTTGAGCATGATCGAAGATCTGCGCGATCTTGCGCCTCAGGTGCAGCTCACTTTGTGGAAGAATGAACACTTGCCACTGATTCTGGGGGATATCATGCGCGCAATAGCGGGCCTGCCCGGTGACGCTCCTCTGGAGGATGAGTATGCGTTGCTGTCGTCGCTTCTGACTGAAACTGGTCAACGGCATGTTCTGGACATCGTGCGGGGCAGCGACGGCCTCGACAAAGATACTCAACGAGAAGACCTTGCGCGGATATTGGAAGACCACGCCCGGCCCGATGAGGTCGAAGAGGAACTTGATCTGCCCGGCTGGAACGCCGACATCGTTGACGCATTTACAGAGCTTTACGAGCAGGATCTGGCAATCATCCAGACCATGCCGGGCATCCGGATACTGTAACCCTTCTGTCCCTGAAGCATCCTTACAGATGCCTTTTCGTTTGCCGGATGATCCAGTCCGCAAATGCTTGTACGGCTTCGTTCCTCTGCCCGGTCGGCGTGGCAATGAAATATGCGCTGCCCGAGGTATTCGCCAGTTGCCCGGTCTGGACCAGCGCGCCCGACGCCAACTCGGCCTCGATCAGGTAGGACGGCAAAATCGCAGCCCCAAGCCCGGCAACTGCGCCCTCGATCAGCATCGAGAACTGATCAAAGCGCATCCCTGGAAAAACCGTTCTGGCCTCAAGCCCAAGGCTGGCATGATACTCGGACCACAGCCCGGGCCGCGAGGTCAGATGCAACAGCGGCAGATCGAACACATGCTGTTCCTCGAAAGTCCGTTGGTCGCCCAACAACACAGGCGCAGCCGCTACAACAAGTTTTTCCGGGAACAACTTGCGTAGCCGCGCACCGGGCCAGTCTTCGTGCCCAAAGTGAATGGCAACGTCCATGCGCCGCTCTTCCAGGCTGAACGGCGTCGTGTAGGAATGCAGATCCAGTTCGATCCCCGGATGCAGGTGCTTGAAATCCGGCAGTCTGGGCACCAGCCACCGTGTCGCAAAGGTGGGCAGGACCGCCAAGGTCAGCAACGACGCACCGTCACCGGCCGCGATCGCACGATTGATCGTACCGTTCAGACGCTCAAGGTCGCCTGCAAGTTCTTCAAACAAAGCGCGACCCGCCTTCGACAGGCGAACGGCACGTCCGACCCGGCGAAACAGCGTCACCCCCAGCGCAGCTTCAAGTTCACGCACCTGACGGCTAACCGCGCCCTGCGTCACACCAAGTTCCTCTGCTGCCATGGTATAGCTTTCGTGGCGTGCGGCAGCCTCGAAGCTGCGCATGAGGGCAAAAGACGGGAGAGGGCTGATTCTGGGCATATCACTTATGAGTTTTAGTCACAGAAACGATACAAAACAGCGTATTTTTATCAAGTTACTTTGCAGATAGAACCTCAGTCACCTCCAGAGGAAGATTGACAGTGTTTCACCGCGCAAACCGACTAAACGGTATCGAATTGTCCGAAATCGTGCAGATTTCCGAGGCCGCCGCACGCTTGCGTTCGGAAGGGCGCGATGTTCTGGCATTGTCGACCGGTGAGCCTGACCTGCCCACCCCGCCCCATGTGGTCGAAGCTGCCCACGCGGCAGCGCTGGACGGCAAGACGAAATACCCGCCGACGGCCGGGGTGCCCGACCTGCGCGCCGAAGTTGCCCGGCAGGCCAAAGCCGAAGTGGCTCAGGTCATTGTGTCCACCGGTGCCAAGCAGGTGATTGCCAATGCCATGCTGGCCAGCCTGAACCCCGGCGACGAGGTCATCATGCCCGCGCCCTACTGGACCAGCTATTCTGACATAGTGCGGATGGCGGGTGGAACGCCCGTCATTCTGCCTTGCCCGATGGATCAGGGGTTCAAGCTTCTGCCGGAACAGTTAGAGGCCGCAATCACACCGCGCACGCGCTGGCTGATGCTCAACACGCCGTCGAACCCGTCGGGGGCAATCTATACACAGGATGAGATCGCCGCCCTCTCATCTGTTCTGTCCCGTCATCCACAGGTTTGGGTTCTTGCGGATGAGATTTATCGCCATCTCAGCTTTACTCCGTTTGTTTCAGTGGCCGACGCGGCCCCTGACCTTGCCGACCGTCTGTTGATCGTCGACGGTGTCGCCAAAGCATGGTCCATGACCGGATGGCGCATCGGCTGGGGGATCGGGCCGGTCGAGTTGATCAAGGCAATGGTGGCCGTTCAGGGGCAGGTTACATCGGGCGCCTGTTCGATTGCACAATGGGCCTCGCTTGCGGCGCTGACCGGCAGCCCGGACCTGTTGGAAGAACGCCGGGTCATTTTTACCGAACGCCGTGATCTGGTGGTTGCAGGGTTGAACACGGTTCCGGGGTTGCGCTGCGCGGCTCCCGACGGGGCGTTTTACGCCTTTCCTTCCTGCGCCGGACTGCTTGAGGATCAGGGAGGACCGTTCAAAAATGACGCTGACTTCTGCACCTGGTTGTTGGAAGATGCCGGTGTCGCTCTGGTTCCCGGTCGCGCCTTCGGGTTGCCCGGACATTTTCGCCTGAGCTTTGCTTATGCCCAAGATACAATTGCAGCGGGGCTTGCACGTCTCAAAGCCGCTGTAGAAAGGAAACTCTCATGAAACCACAATCCTGCCCCCAGCTTGGCCCTTTCACTTGGGATGACCCTTTTCTGCTGGAAGACCAGTTGGCCGAAGACGAACGCATGGTGCGCGATGCGGCCAACGCCTACGCGCAGGACAAACTGCTGCCCCGTGTGACCCAGGCTTTCGCCAATGAAGAAACAGACCCCGAAATCTTTCGCGAGATGGGTCAAATGGGCCTTCTGGGCACGACTATCCCCGAAGAATTCGGCGGCATCGGTGCCAGCTATGTCACTTACGGTCTGGTCGCACGCGAAGTGGAACGGGTCGACAGCGGTTACCGCTCGATGATGTCGGTGCAGTCCAGCCTCGTCATGTATCCGATCTATGCCTACGGAACGGATGAACAGCGCCGGAAATACCTTCCGAAACTGGCCAGCGGGGAGTCTATTGGCTGCTTTGGCCTGACCGAGCCCGATGCGGGCTCGGACCCCGGCGGCATGAAAACCGTCGCGAAAAAGACTGATGGGGGCTATGTCCTCAACGGGTCAAAGATGTGGATCTCGAATGCTCCCATTGCTGACGTGTTTGTCGTCTGGGCCAAATCAGACGCGCATGACGGCAAGATCAAGGGTTTTGTTCTTGAAAAAGGCACACCCGGTCTTTCAGCTCCGAAGATCGAAGGCAAACTGTCGCTGCGCGCCTCGATCACGGGTGAGATCGTGATGAACAATGTCGAGGTCGGGGAAGATGCTCTGTTGCCGGGTGTCGAAGGTCTGAAAGGGCCGTTTGGCTGCCTGAACCGCGCACGATACGGTATCGCCTGGGGATCGATGGGCGCAGCCGAGGCCTGCTGGCACGCCGCGCGGCAATACGGTCTGGACCGAAAACAGTTCGGTCGCCCTTTGGCGCAAACGCAGCTGTTCCAGCTGAAGCTTGCGAACATGCAGACCGAAATCGCCTTGGGCCTTCAGGCCGCTCTGCGCGTGGGTCGTCTGATGGACGAAGCCCGCGCAGCACCCGAGATGATCAGTCTGATCAAGCGCAACAATTGCGGCAAGGCACTTGAGGTCGCACGCCACGCACGTGACATGCACGGCGGCAATGGCATCAGCCAGGATTTCCACGTGATCCGCCACATGGTGAATCTGGAAACCGTGAACACCTATGAAGGCACGCATGATGTTCATGCCTTGATCTTGGGTCGCGCGCAAACGGGCCTGCAAGCCTTCGCCTGAGGACGACAAAGATGGATCGCGCAACCATTGTGCATGACAACTTCCTGCGCCGGGTTGCGGCACGGGATTTCCCCGCTGGCGCGACGCCGTCTGGCCCACTGACAGCGTCCGAAGCAGTCGGGCTATATCGCGCGCAATGTCTCAGCCGTGCATTGGACCGCCAAAGCCGGGCAATGCAGAAAGCGGGTCAGGGGTTCTATACCATCGGCTCCTCTGGTCACGAGGGGATGGCCGCGGTGGCGGCAGCCCTGCGCCCGACAGACCCTGCTTTTCTACACTACCGCGACGCCGCGTTTCAGATCGCCCGGTCCGATCAGGTGCCGGGGCAGAGCCCGACATGGGATATTCTGTTGTCCTTCGCTTCATCCTCTGATGATCCAATCAGCGGTGGGCGGCACAAGGTGTTGGGGTCAAAAGCACTTTGCATCCCGCCGCAGACCTCGACCATTGCCAGCCACCTGCCCAAAGCTGTCGGCGCGGCTTATGCAATCGGGGCAGCCCGCCGTCACAAACCCGAACATGCAGAAATACCGGACGACGCCATCGTCTACTGTTCCTTTGGTGATGCTTCGGCCAACCATTCCACTGCGCAAGGCGCGTTCAACACCGCGCAGTGGACGTCTTACCAGTCGGTTCCCCTGCCACTGCTGTTCTGCTGCGAGGACAACGGGATCGGAATTTCGACCAAGACACCACAAGGCTGGATTGCCGCAACATTCTCTCATCGACCGGGACTGAAGTATTTCACGTGTGACGGGCTCGACATTTTCGAAACCTACCGTGTCGCACAAGAAGCCGCCGCCTACGTCCGCAGCCGTAAGAAACCCGCTTTTCTGCACATCCGCACAGTGCGCCTGTATGGCCACGCCGGGGCAGATATGCCCACCACCTATATGCCAAAATCCGAGGTCGAAGCCGAAGAGGCGAACGACCCCCTGCTGCACTCCGTCCGTCTGCTGGAACAATCCGGTGCGATGCAAGCGGATGACGCGCTGAAGGTATACACCGACACCTGCGACCGCGTCACCCGCGTCGCCGACAAGGCGATCACCCGCCCTCGCCTGAAAACCGCAGGTGACGTGATGGCCAGCCTGATCCCGCCCGCACGCCCCTGCGCCCCTACCAATGGCCCGTCAGCTGAACATCGGGCTGAGGTATTCGGCGGCGACCTCAAAGCACATGCTGAACCCCAGATCATGTCACGCCTGATCAACTGGGCCCTGAGCGACCTGATGCTTGAACACGACGAGATCGTGATGATGGGCGAAGATGTCGGGCGCAAGGGCGGTGTCTATGGCGTGACGCAAAAGCTTCAGGCCCGTTTCGGCCCTGACCGGATGATCGACACGCTGCTGGACGAACAGTCGATTCTGGGCCTAGCCATCGGGATGGCTCAGAACGGGTTTACGCCCATGCCGGAAATCCAGTTCCTGGCCTATCTTCATAACGCCGAAGACCAGTTGCGCGGCGAAGCGGCCACCCTGCCCTTCTTCTCGAACGGTCAGTACACCAACCCGATGGTCGTGCGCATCGCCGGGTTGGGGTATCAAAAAGGTTTTGGCGGGCATTTCCACAATGACAACTCGGTCGCGGTTCTGCGCGATATTCCGGGGCTGATCCTGGCCTGCCCATCGAACGGCGCCGACGCTGCACGAATGCTGCGTGAATGCGTGCGGCTGGCCCGGGAAGAACAGCGGTTGGTCGTGTTTCTGGAACCCATCGCGCTCTACCCGATGCGGGACCTGCACGAAGCCGGGGACGCAGGCTGGATGCACACTTACCCCGACCCATCCGAAAGGATCGGTTTCGGCGAGGTCGGCGTGGATGGAGATGGCGACGATCTGGCCATCGTTACCTTTGGCAATGGCGTCTACCTCAGCCATCAGGCGCGCAAATCGCTGGAGGCCGACGGGACAAAAACCCGGATAATTGACATGCGCTGGTTGTCGCCGCTTCCCAAAGACGCGCTGACCCGGGCCGTAAGCGGCGCCAAGCGGATATTGATCGTCGATGAAACCCGGCATCACGGCGGCGTGGCCGAAGCCCTGATGGCCCATTTCCACGAAACCACTGATGTGCCGATGGCTCGTATTACCGCCGAAGACAGCTTTATCGCCACCGGCCCGGCCTATGCCGCGACCATGCCATCGAAAGACAGCATCGAGGCCGCAGCAAGATCCCTTATGGAGACGGGCAAATGAGGTCTGCGAAACAAACCGCTGTTGTCATCTGTCCGGGGCGCGGAACCTATAACAAACCCGAATTGGGTGTTCTGGGTCGGCATTTTACCGACAAGGCCCTGCTGGCACATTTCGATGGCATGCGGCGCGCACAGGGTCAGGAAACCCTAAGCGAACTGGACGGCGCAACACGGTATTCCGTGGCAAAGCACACGCGCGGAGACAATGCCTCGGCCTTGATCTATGCCGCCACGCTGGGCGATTTTCGTGCCATCGATCCGGAGAAGATCGACGTGGTGGCTGTGACCGGAAACTCGATGGGCTGGTATTCAGCCCTGGCCTGCGGGGGCGCCTTGACTGCCGAGGCAGGGTTCGAGGTGGTCAACACCATGGGAACACTCATGCAGCAGAGCCTGATTGGCGGCCAGTTGATCTATCCTTTCATGGATGCCGACTGGCAGCCGAACCCGGCACGCAAGGCCGAACTGCTGGCTTTGGTCGCTGAGATCGACGGCACCGGCGCGACCCTCACCCTGTCAATTGATCTGGGCGGGATGCTGGTTCTGGCCGGGGATGAAGCTGGGTTGTCCGCCTTTGAAAACAAGGTGCCTGTGGTGCAGGAACGATTTCCGATGCGGCTGGCCAATCACGCAGGGTTTCATTCACATCTGCAACGCCCAGTTGCCGAAGCCGGTCGCGCCCGCCTTGCCGCAGATCTGTTCCGGCAACCCAATTTGCCCATGATAGATGGCCGTGGTCAGATCTGGTGGCCCGGAGCCTGTGATCTGGACGCGCTTTGGGACTACACCTTGGGTCATCAGGTGACCGAAACCTATGATTTCACAAAGGCCGTATCACAAGCCGCGAAAGAGTTTGCACCCGACATGTTCATCGTCACTGGACCGGGAACCACACTGGGCGGAGCCGTCGCGCAGTGCCTGATCCTGAGCAATTGGGATAAGATGCAGGACAAAGCAAGCTTTCAGACCATCCAACGCGAAGAACCTTCGTTAATCTCGATGGGGATCGAGGATCAACGCACACGTGTGACTTGATCTTGCACACCTTGGCGGTTCGCCCGGCGCAAACCGATCTATCGCGGGCACTCCGCTCCACTCTGTGCACCGAACCATCTGTTCAGATCCCACCCGAGCAAGCGCCCTGCATTTCAATTCCACGATTCCGGAACCGGAAAAGGCGACGGAGCGCTCGGCCTGAGACGGCAACTACTGTCGAATGCTCCGGGTCAAATGGCATCTTCACGCAAATCAGGACACTTTCGGTCAAGCATCTTGCAGACGAGCCAAAGGCCCAGACATTGAACCTAAGCGTTTGATATCCAGCACTCATTTCTCTGACTTAAATGGTGCCCGGGGGCGGAATCGAACCACCGACACGAGGATTTTCAATCCACTGCTCTACCCCTGAGCTACCCGGGCACGGGAACGACGTTTGTCGTTGGGTGGAGGCGTTCTATGACTTGCTACCGGCAGTGTCCAGAGGCTTTTTTACATTTTTTCAGTGCGGTCGCATTGTATTGCGTTCGTCCGCATCGGCCTCGGTCTCAGGGTCGTCTTCGCGCTGAGACGGGACCGCGTAAGAGCCGTTCAGCCACTTGGCCAGATCAATGTCTGCGCAGCGTTTCGAACAGAACGGGCGGAACTTCTTTTGCGTTTCTTCTCCGCAGATCGGACAGCTCATTTCAGGATCTCTGCGACAGGTAACCGGCTGCGTTTGCGCTGCAACTCGAAATGCCCCAGAGGTGTCCATCCCGCCAGTATCGTCTCGTCCGGGTCCGACTTAAAGGCCGCACGCAGGGCGGATTCGAACCCTCGGCGGTCTTTCTTGGGCATCGGAGCCAGATCCAGTGTGATCTGCCCCGCCAGCCCGCGCACACGCAATGCACGTGGCAGAGCTTTGGCACAAGCGAAGTTGGCTTTTGTTCCTGCCGCCAGCGACGTATCCGCGCCTGTGTTCACGTCAACGGCCACCAATGCGCGGGTCGGTTCGATAAATAGATATCCGCCTCCGGGGAGAGGTTCGGAAACACCTCGGGCAACATCCAGCGCATCCAGCACACCATGGGTTTCAAAACTGCCGGTTTTCGTCACAACCTCGGCAGGATCGGTCCAGTCGCGCCATGCGAGGATATGCGGGCTGTCACCTTCGCTGAGCAGTTCGACGTCGGAGCCCTCGTCCGTCATCACTTGTTCAGCTTGCGCAAGCATGGCCGAAATGTCGTCAGCAATGTCACCGGCATCCGCATCCATGCAGCAGGAGCGGAGGATCAACCCGTAGGGGCTGTCGCCCATTTGTTCATGCGCGATTTCAAGCAGTTGATCCCGCTTGTCTTCATCCTTGATGCTGCGCGAGATGTTCAGGCCCGGCGCGTCGGGTGTGACAATGGCAAAGCGGCTTTTGAACAGGATGCGGTTGGTTACAGGGATGGCCTTGCCGGGCTCGGCATATCCGCCCACCTGCACCAGAAGCGTGGCACCCGGCGCTAACCCTTTGACCTGTCGAAGAAAAGCCGGGCCGTCGGGTGTCGTCAGGAACATACCGCCCTGCCCCTTGACCGGTCGATCGGCACGGGCGCGATAAATGGTGCCGGGTGCCGGCGCGTCGGCGGCGATCAGGAGATCATCAAGCTTTCCGTCGACCATCAATGCCGCGGCCTCGCGGTCTTGGATATGGTCTAGAACGATGGTTCGACCCTTCATGATGCCTCGCTATATAGTGGGTAGCCGATCCCTTGCAGCAAGGCGGCGGTCTCGGACAGGGGCAGCCCCACGATGCCAGTGAACGAGCCCGAAATCCATGGGATGAATGCGCCAGCAGGGCCCTGGATCGCATAGGCCCCGGCTTTGCCCTGCCAATCACCGGTCGCCAGATAAGCGTTGATTTCAACGTCAGACAGGCGTTTGACCTTGACCTGCGAGACGACATCACGTTGCAGGATGCGATCCCCGCGCCGAACGGCGACCGAAGTGATCACCCGGTGACGGCGACCGGACAGAGCGTACAGGAACTCTGCGGCTTGCCCCTCATCCTGGGGCTTGCCCAGAATACGCCGCCCCAGTGCAACTGTCGTGTCCGCGCAAAGCGTGATGTCACCGCTATCCGATTGAACAGCCTTTACTTTTTCACGCGTAATGCGACTGCAATACGGAACAGGAAGCTCACCCTTCAGCGGTGTTTCGTCGATGTCAGGGGGGCGGATGGCGTCGGGCTGCACGCCAAGCTGCGCCAGCAGGTCCAGCCGCCTTGGGCTGCCCGATCCCAGGATAAACGCCATCTCGGCAGGCGTTATTTGAAGCGGTAGTTGATCCGACCCTTGGTCAGATCATAGGGGGTCATCTCGACCTGAACCTTGTCGCCGGCCAGAACACGGATGCGGTTCTTGCGCATCTTTCCTGCCGTATGTGCGATGATTTCATGGCCGTTTTCCAGCTCGACCCGAAACGTCGCATTAGGCAGGAGTTCCTTCACGACACCGGGAAATTCGAGCGTATCTTCCTTGGCCATGTTGTCTCCATCATTAGGTTGCGCCCGCAGAATCTGCGGGGATGTGCGCTTAAATGAGCCTATTTTTCCCTTATTTCAAGGGCGGATTCATCTAAAGGGCGGATAATGTGACCGTTTCGACTCGGGCGTCCTGCTCTGGCCAATGGGTCCGGTTCAGCACATGGCCATCGGCGCGGACCTCGGCGATGGCGGACAGGTCGACATCCGCATAGGTCCAGCCGGGCTGGTTCAGAGCGCCCTCGGCCAGCACTCCGGTGGCCGGAAACCCCTTGTCCGGCGGGCCGAAAACGCCGCCCATGCCGGTGTTCATGTCCACTGCCTCGGACCAGTCGTTGGCTCCGACCAGTGACGACATAACCGTAACGCATTGATTTTCCAATGCTCTTGACATTGCCCCGATGCGAACACGCCAATACCCTGACAGCGCTTCGGTGCAGGACGGTACAAGGATCATATCCGCATCGCTGAGTGCGCGGCCCAGCAGGGGAAACTCGCTGTCATAACAGATCAGAACACCGATTTTGCCCAGCGCGGTGTCGAACAGCTTGAGCGGACCACCCGGCGCGATGTCCCAGTCCTCGCGTTCAAAGCGGGTCATGATCTGCTTGTCCTGATGGTCGCGGCCACCGTCCGGGGCGTAGAACGCGGCGCGGTTCACCGGGCGGCCGGACCCATCCACAACCGGGGCCGATGCGCCCAGAATGTACGTTTTGTACGCACTTGCGAGGCGCGAGTGCAAATTTTGTACATCCTCGAACCGGTCCGAAACCGCGCGGATCGAACGTTCAAGATCACCCGCCACCTCGGCACCATCGAGCGTCGACACCTCCATCGCGCCGTATTCGGGGAACACCAGCAGCCCGGCCCCCTGCCCGGCGGCCTCGGCAACCCATCGGTCCAGCTTGTCCTCGTACTGCGCCCAGCTGTCGAGCCAGTCGAGATTATACGCTGCGGTTGCGACTTTCATTGATGGGGCCCCCTGAGCCGATGTGTCGAGGCACTAAACCGTGAGAGCCGCCGCGTGTACAGATCAATCTGGTGGTGACGGGGTGAAGGGGGGGTACCAGACCTAACCAGCATTTGAGATTTCGCTCGTGCAGCGCGTCGAGATACATGCAGACCACGAAGGGCGCAGCCGCGGGATCGATGCTCAAAACGCCCCACCCTTTCCCTGGTGTTGAGTTCTTTTTGTTTGCATCCGACTCAATCAGGCGCGCGTGAGCTACCCCCTGAATTTCGGACACTGACGTAAGCTACGATTTGTTGTTTGCTGATCTTCGACGAAGAGGAGATCAGAGATGTCGAAACG
>NZ_JBQFMI010000026.1:0-26959 GCF_056531755.1 Ruegeria sp. L11 | reverse complement strand
TCAGAACGCGGCGTAGATTGAAACTGCGGCGAGCCTGATCCTCCTAAGCCAATCAAACGCTCGTGTTCCAAATCATTCGATGACGGACATTCCACAGGAAAACCCAGCAAAACTGGGATCGAACTGCCGGGCATCAGACCGTATGATAACGCAATTGGCACGAGGCCGACGGCAGCAAGCAGAAGGACTAATCTAGCACTCATGGAGGACTCCTTCTCGTAGAGGTTTCGCTCTGTTTACAAAACTCCTGATCGGTCTATTGAGGCATCCGATGATCCGAAACGGATGCCCACGCTACGCTTTGAAAGGCGTATCCGACAGGCCAAGTCGAGCTTTCTGAAGAGCGAACCGGTACTGCGCAGCCGTTTTCAGCTACGCAGCAGACAGGTCACAATGCGCCTTCGTCGCCCAGGAACTCGATACCAGCTGTCGCGCCATCACTGTAAGCAATGCAATTCCAAGGAGCACGATCCTCGCCAACGCCGACTGTGACCTGTGTTCCCGCCTCGCTAAACGCGGATGAGAGCACCACGACTTGCGAATTGTTCGTCGTGTTAGCTACATCTCGCAAACACGCCTGCTGAGCCGGCGTGAGCTCGGCGGACGCGCTTGATGTACTCGTATCGTCGCAGGCCGCAAGCAGTGCGAAACATGTCGCGCCTGCAATCATCACCATCTTGTTAGACATTTTCTTCTCCCTCTGGTTCCCTTGAAATTAGTGAAATTGGATGCGCTTGTTTGAAGCTCCCGCGTCTGTGCAGCCAATTGAACATACCTTGATCCTGTGACTACCATTCCCAAAACTTGCCGCGGGCGGCTTGGTCGGCGGGAAGATATTTCGTTGACTATCGGGGCCGACAATAACGTGTGAAGGCCGAATGACGTCACTAGCAAATGCTAGAGCAAACTCTGGACAGAGGGCGAGTACGTTAAGTCTAAGCATCGCGTCCTCCCAGCGCTCAATCATTGTAAAGTGCCTTCCGACCGCCAGCACTCACTCCAGCAGTCGGAAGGGCTCGGCACAGCGAGCAGCAACGACAACAACGGAGGTAAAATAAAGTTGTGTCGAATTCGCATGTTTGAATCTAATTTTTGATAAATCAATATATTTTCCGCGCGTAAAATTATTTACGCTCTCTTGCGATAGGCTTCTGCTTTCAAACAAAAAGGTAAGAGGGAGCATCCTTAGGGGCGAGTGCGTTCTCCTGAGCGGCAAAGCGTTTGAGACCGCACAGAAAGTAAGAAAGGAGTGAAATATGGGATTTGGTGAAGCAGTTAAAACGTGTTTCTCGAAATACTTCCAGTTCTCCGGTCGGGCTTTACGCTCAGAATACTGGTGGTTCTTCTTGTTCGTTGTTCTCGCGAGCGCTGCTTTAGCTGTGCTGGATACGATCATATTCGGGACCAACCCCGAAACAGGCCAGGGATCTCGGGTCCTGTCCTCTGTTTTCCAGCTGGCTGTTCTCATACCTATGCTGGCCGCCGGTTGGCGAAGGCTGCATGATACAGGACGACCTGGCTGGTATTTGCTGCTGCCGATGGCGCTCAGCATTACAACGCTATTTGTTATGCTGGGTGGGGTGGCGTTCTTTTCGGTATTGGAGCAAGGGACCGAAAACCCCGATGCATTACGGGGACCCGCGGCAGTCCTGGGTGTGACCGGTATCGTTGTTGTCTCAATTCTTCAATTGGTTCTGTCCATCCTGATGATCTGGTGGCTGACAAGACCTTCCCAAGAAGGCGCAAACGAATACGGCGAACCTGTTTACTGATCTGGCTGTCCGGGCAATTGGCTGGAACTTCTGCTGAACGACAGTGCGAACCGTAACTCAATGGAGAGAAAAAAATGAGCTGCAAAACCATTTCCATTGGAATGCTACTGATGGCAGTGGCGACCACAGCATCAGCGGAGTGGTCGTTCAGCTCCGGGCCCACCCCCAATGCGTTTATTCAGACAGGAAACATGACGCTGGAACTTCAGTGTGACCGTATTCGCTTTGCTCCGGCTGGAGTCGAGAACAGCCAGGACATTGCGGATAAGCAGGGGCTTTCCATTCGTTTCTTGAAGAACGACACCACCGAAGTTGGAGCATTTCAGGTTGGAGCAGAAAACGCTGCCGTGCAGATCGTCGACAACTATCCCGTCGAGGTCAGTTTCAATAGTCAGCCGGACTATGGTTTTGTTCTGGATCAGCTTGCGGCCAATGCATCGGTTAATCTGTCGATGATTGATCAAGATGTCAGCTACGGAATTTTTGACTTGAAAGGTTCCAGCGCAGCAATTCGGTCCCTTCGTTCTGCGTGCGATTCAGAAGTTAGCCAAGAGACGTCCTACGAAGCGCCCGAAGGCATCGTCTATTGTGGTGGCGGAGCGATAGAGCGCGTGATCGAACCCGTAATCTTGGACAATCCAGAGGGGGAGTGGGACGCGCGAGTAGCGGTCAATGGCGAGCCGATCAGAGCCATGACGGCCTACAGTTACTTCGGAAACTCTGAGCCGCCCGCCGGATTTGTCGTCGCCCTCCTTGGGGAGGACAGGTCCGAGTTTCTGATTTTTAGCGAAGGCTCGGCAAACTGGCTGGAATACGGGGACTACAGGTATGATCAGTGCAATTGATATCTCCTTCCAACCAGCTGCCAAAGTAGTGCGTCAGATGAAATGTTTGGCTTCCGGTATGGTGCTGGTTTCGGGTCTAGGAAGCGTGTGGCATTTCAATTCTCGGGTGGTGATGTCGCCCATGCTCATGCGCATCTGATACCGCTTCTCGACAAGTACGATGTCACCTCGCGACGCTACATCGAGCAAGAAGTAATCACCTTCAAAC
Organism: Ruegeria sp. L11; assembly: GCF_056531755.1. Lineage (NCBI taxonomy): Bacteria > Pseudomonadati > Pseudomonadota > Alphaproteobacteria > Rhodobacterales > Roseobacteraceae > Ruegeria > Ruegeria sp. L11. The sequence continues at coordinate 24,134 of NZ_JBQFMI010000026.1, read as the reverse complement.
CAATCCCAAATCCGGGGAACAACGAGCTCCGAACCTTTGCCAAACTAATTGCGGATGCTCTCGACCGATGATGTAACTTTGGGCTCTTACCGATATTATATGCCAAGGCCGGTCAGTTGTTACTCAAGTCAGACTGAAGCACCAAGATACATTCCGCTACGTCGTCTTTTCTCATTGATCTGGTACTGACTTCGACAGATAGAGAGGTGTGCGGTGGCTGTCTTCCTTCGCAAGTGGCGCATGTCAAAGCGCTGCCGGAGGACCTCCGGTGGCCTTTATTCATGGCTTACGCACCAGCCACAGGCCCTATCAGAGGACGTCATGCCCCTTTCACCTGACGGTCAAGACCGCGCTACTCGCGCCATTGACCCATTGCCAATACGCCTTATCAAGCGCGCTATACTGGTTCTTGTCGGCCTGTTTTATTTCCTCTTCGTGGCCTTTGCCCCTCTTCTTTGCGTTCGGCGCAGAGGGTTTCGTGGTTGGTATTGGCGCCTGGTGAAACGGTCATGTTCCCGCCTGCTGTGGCTCCTCAGCATCCGCGTCGAGATGCGTCCTGAGGAAAAGAATGCCCTCGCCGCCGACACCAACAGCATCATCGTGGTTAACCACCGTAGCCATCTCGATGGCTTCAGTCTCATGCATGTGGTGCCCGACACCAAATGGTTCACTTTCGCGGCGAAATCAGAGTTCTGGAACAGCAAACTCCTGCGTACTGGTTTTGATGGAGCGGGTCTCGTCCCTATCAACCGGGATTCCGGTTCAACGGCCATGGATACGCTGACAAAGGCTGTCAGGGAAATGCCTGCCCGTTGTTCCATTGTGCTATTCCCAGAAGGCACCCGGGCCAAAACAGAATCGCTAGGGGACTTTAAGGCGGGTGCTGTATTAGTCGCCCGAGAAACCGGCCGCACGATCACCCCTATTGTCATCCACGACAGCGATAGTCTACTTCCACGCGGCAAACATTTACCGCGCAGCGGGACGATCCGTGTGGAGGCTTTGCCAACATTTACGTGCGATCCTACCGCTAGTGTGGATGAGGATCTGGCGCGATTGCGCAGGCAGATGATGGCTGTATTTGAGCGGTGAAGTCTGTTTGACAGAAATATGCAGAAACCGAGTTTGTTGAGTTTCCGCTACGCGTAGCGGCAGATAACAGATTTGCAGAGCAGTTGTACTTGTTGGTGGGATTTTCTCCAACGAGAATCGATATTCGAAGACCTAGTTAGTACCCGTATTTCAGTATGCTCTTGGCCATTCGTATTTATGGATGGGCTGCTTGGTATTGTCTCTGAATTCTCAGAAGAGAATGGACAATTAAGTGCCCTGATCTCGCGATTCTTGCCGGAGGCAGAAAAAGCAGGGGAGACATGAATTTGCCAGATGCTGTACGACTTATGAGTGACCAAAAGCTAACACTAAGCTGCCATCAGACCACCAGCATCGCCTGCGATACCGACTATGCAATCATCGCCGATCTGAATGCGATTTGCCGGGCTTTCCCCTCCGAGTTCCAGTTTGGGTGAGGTTAACCAGAACGCGCATTGCCACGGGGTCATTTCACGTGGCAGGGCTTTCAACACTTTTTCCATCAAAGGAAGCGGGGTTCCATCCTGAGCAAACTGGAAAGATGGATAGGCGTTGGCTCCTTTGTAAGGTAAAGAAAGTACCTTCCCGGTTCGTGTCCAGATGTCGGCTATCCGCGTGATCTGCCAGGAGCCCTTCTGCCATTGTGCGTGCACGCCTACATCGTCCAGCAACGGATACTCTCGCGCAAAATCATCCATCCGGATGTCATTGACCGCGCAACAATGCCCCTCGAAATTATGCAAATACATCTACTTACTCACTGAACTCACTAACAACTCATGAAACGATACTGCCAAAAAACCGTTCTAGCCAAAGTTAAGAAGTTCACATTGGGCAAATTAAACTTCAGCTAACCTCGTTTTTTTGCCTAACGCGCTGAAATTATTGTTGGTTTGCTTGCGATGACCCGCCGTTCTAATGCTCGTAAATCCAGTTCTGAATTCTTGGCTTTGTTACTCATTGGAGTATTAATCCTCACAAGCTGAGGGCATTGGCCATGAATCTACCGAACCAATCTCCGGTTTGTTGGTGATCAACATCAGCGCGTTGGACAAAGCCGCCAGTCATTCTGTCCAGTGTTGGAAACTAGTACCGAGCGCGGGCTCTCTTTTCTACGATCACGATCCTCGTCGTCTGACACTCCCGCAAAAAGACAAACAGTCCTGATCCTAAGATTAGCGTGACACCAAGCGGGATGGGGAGGTTTTGTATTTCTACCGACCTAAATTCCTTTCTCTGGTCATAATACGGACTGACCATTCCAAAAATTCCCTACCGCCACCTTGAAATTCTGGACCAATCATTCCAAATCATGCGCATGAGCAAAAAAACTCTCCCAAACGGCGACATCAAATCTTCCGCAGGTCCAGGTAGACCTCGTGCCTTTGACGAAGCTGAGGCATTGGAAAAAGCCTTGTGCGTATTTTGGCACAAGGGCTACGAGACCGCGTCCGTGGATGATCTGACCAAGGCCATGGGTTTGAGTCGGTCCAGCTTCTATGGAGCGTTCGGCAACAAGCAGGCTTTGTTTCATAAAGCCCTCAGCCACTATTCAAGGCGTGGTTTGAAAGCGCTGCGTGACGTTGCTGACGCGGGCGGAGATGACCCTGTTGGTGCGATAATGGAAGCTTTGGCGAACCCGCAAGGCGGCCGTGATGGCTGCATGCTTATCAACTGCCTGACGGAACTTGCTCCTCATGATGATGAAGTGGCGGCTCTCGGGCGGCAGCATTTGAAGAATATTGACGAGATTATTGCGAGAGCGCTTGAGCCTTCGGATCCGGGACAGGCCCTCAACAAGGCACGCGCCTTTGCGTCCCTTGCAATCGGAACACTAGCCTTGCGCAAGGCGGGCGTTCCCGCTGAGCAGATATCGCAAACCCTGAAACAAGCCCGGTTGGTGATTTCGCCATAAGGCCTCCCGCCGCCATAAAGAAATGAAACCTAAAACAAACTCAATCTAAAGACAGTGACCCTAATATTGGACTGATTGGTCCAATAATATCTGAACGAAGTTTACCAAAGAAGGAAGCAGCAATGGCTGATGAAAAACTGTTCTCCGGCATCAAAGCTGGTGCAATCGAGCTGAAAAATCGCATAGTCATGGCGCCATTGACCCGCAACCGGGCAAGAGCCGAGGATGACAGTGTCCATGAATTGCAGGCCAAGTACTACGCCCAGCGGGCGGGTGCAGGTCTGATCATCACGGAGGCTTCGCAAATCTCGCCCCAAGGCAAGGGCTATGCCTGGACGCCCGGCATTTATTCCGAAGCGCAGATCGACGGCTGGAAAAAAGTGACTGAGGCCGTCCATGCCAAGGACGGGAAGATTGTAATCCAGCTTTGGCATGTGGGCCGGATTTCGCATTACAGCTTGCAGCAGGATGGTGGCGCCCCTGTTGCACCATCCGCAATTGGAGCTAAGGCCAAGACGTTTGATGGTGAGCAGTTTGTTGAAACATCCGAACCGCGGGCTCTGGCCATCGAAGAAATTGCTGGCATCGTTGCGGACTACCGGAGGGCCGCGGAAAACGCCAAAGAGGCCGGTTTCGACGGTGTCGAGGTCCACGCAGCCAACGGATACCTTATCGATCAATTCCTGCGGGACGAATCCAACAAGCGTGAAGACGCATACGGCGGTCCTGTCGAGAATAGAGCACGGTTCCTGAAAGAGGTCATGGACGCAGTTGTCGACGTGTGGGGCGCCGACCGCGTTGGTGTTCGCCTCAGCCCGTTCTCGGACGCCAACAACATCTCCGACAGCGACCCGCAGGCGACGTTCTCCCATGCGATCAAATTGTTGAATAGCTATGGGTTGGCCTATCTCCATCTCGTGGAAGGACAGACCGGCGGCCCGCGCGATATTCCGGAAGGTGGCGATCTAAAGGCGCTCTATGAATTGTTTGACGGTGCGAAAATGGGCAACAACGCTTATGACCGGGAAATGGCGGTTGAAGCGGTTGAAACCGGAGCCGTCGATCTGGTGGCCTTTGGCCGGCCGTTTATTTCCAACCCTGATTTTGTCAACCGGTTGGAGAAAGGCGCCGCTCTGAATGAGCTCGATCCAACTACCCTCTACGGCGGCAATGAAAAAGGGTACACCGATTACCCGGCACTAGCAGAGGAAGCGGTTGCCGCAGAGTAATACATCGCTCTAGCCTCCGTAGTGACAGGCAAAATAAAATAGAGTGAGCGCGCCGATTTGGACGCGCTCACCTCGCGGTTACGGCAATATCCTTTCTTAAAGCCGGGATCTAACACAAGCCTACGAATGAACTGCTTCCCTATGATCACGGTTGAATATTTCCAATCAGAATGCACTTTTGATTGAGAGGCGCCCGGTTTTAGTTGAAGAAGATGTGCGGTGACTACCATCAATTGAACGCGTTTCTCGAACAGCGCATTCTTATGGGCAAATCGTGCAAACTTATGCGCAAATGGCGCGCAATATTTTGGGCGAATGTCTTCAATTTTTGTGAGTAAAATCAATGGCGGGGATGCAGCGTTATGAGCGCCCCTACACGGTGTAAAGACCGACGTGCTACCTGTTTGGGGCTGAAGTCGATCTGTGCAATTGCTGATCGAGCGATGTGCATCTTGGATGGCACTGGCCATGCTTCAACGTGCGGGCTCTGACCTATCAGTCGACGTAACGAAACTGTGGTAAAGCCTGCTCGGTTGCTTCTAACCTTTGCCTGGCGAGGTAGCGGCAGGAATGGTTGCGGCGGATGTTCAGCAAAGTACTAAAAATGACCGGCAGTGCGGTGGTTCTGGGCGGGGTAGCTTTGATTGGCTACCTTTGGTTCGCACCCCCGGATCTTTTGAAGGTTGGAACCAACTACGCTGCCAAGATTGTCTGTTCGAACGTTTTCATTGCTGGACGGGATCCTGACGAAGTTCTGGCTGTGGACGTGCAAGCACCCGGCCACCCTCTGCTGGGGCAAATCTCAATAGAGGTGGATCGGGAAGCGCAGACTGCGAAAGCGCGGATCTTCCGGTTTTTTGCACCCGCGACATCGCAGTTTCGTCAGGGGCTTGGCTGCACAAATGTTCATGAGGCTGATCTGAGCAACCAGACACTTTCCGCGCCTGATCCGCTGCCAGCAGGACTATGGCCAAACGGGAATGACGTTGCCTTGTCCCAAGACCCGAAGCTTCAGAATGTACTGTCGAATGACAGTTTGGTGGGTGAAGGATTTCGCGCAGTTGTGGTGGTTCGAAACGGGCGCATCATTGCTGAACGGTACGCAGATGGGTTTGATGCGGATACCCCGTTACTGGGCTGGTCCATGACCAAGACAGTTACGGCCGGGTTGATCGGCACCTTGATTGAAGCGGGTCAAATGAGCTTGTCAGATACGCTTGTCGACAGCTTTCCCGATTGGGTCGACGACGCAAGGCGCAACATTACCGTGGCTGATATGCTGGCGATGACAAGCGGGCTGCAATGGGATGAGGAATACGGCGACGTTTCAGACGTAACACGCATGCTGTATCTTCGTGACGGTATGGCCGAATTTGCTGCCGGGCGCGTTGCTGAATCCAGTATTGGAACGGACTTCAACTATTCCTCGGGCACGTCCACGATGCTGTCTCGGGTTTGGCAGGACAAGTTGGGCGACGGTGGGCTGAGCTATCCGCACAACGCGCTATTTGCGCCGATTGGCATTACATCGGCGGTTATCGAGACGGATGTCAGCGATACCTTCATCGGGTCCAGTTATATGTATGCGACGGCGCGTGACTGGGCCCGGTACGGGCAGCTTTTGCTGCAGAAAGGGGTTTGGAAGGGCTCTCGGATATTACCAGAAGGTTATGTGGACTGGATGTTCGAACCGGTTGATGCTTCGGATGGCAAATACGCCAAGGGCCACCTTTGGCTGGAAGCACCCGGAGATTTGCCACCTTTTGAAGATGCCGTCTGGTTGCAGGGGCATGATGGTCAGTCCATCGGTATTTTCCCCTCTCATGATATGGTGATTGTGCGATTGGGATTGACGCCATCCCGGCTGGGTTACTCATCCTTGCCGCTGGCCAAGGAACTGATTTCCGCATCCGGAAGCTAGCGTGCCAGGGTGCAAAAACCTGTTGGCCGCGACAGACAGATCACGCCTGACTGGCAAGTATTTCGACAAATACATCCTCGATCAGGACACAGGGTCGCAGGAGAGTGTCTTGCAAGTTGTAGGCATTTAGTATACCGCGGCATACAAAATTAAGGCGCTGGTTTGTTACCCGCCAGCGCACCAGCTAAATGGTCGGAACCGTCATGAGCCTATATACAGAATACCTGAACGAGATTGAGACGCGCAAAGAGCAAGGTTTGCACCCCAAACCCATTGAAGACGGTGTGCTGCTTCAGGAAATCATCGAGCAAATCAAGGATGTCGACAACGTTCACCGCGCCGAGTCTTTGACCTATTTCATCTATAACACGCTGCCGGGGACAACCAGCGCTGCTGGTGAAAAGGCACGGTTCCTGAAAGAGATCGTATTGGGTGAAGCCTCGGTCGAAGAAATCTCGCAGGCCTTCGCGTTCGAGCTGCTGTCACATATGAAAGGCGGCCCCTCGGTCGAGGTTCTGCTGGATCTGGCGCTGGGCGATGATGCGTCGATCGCAAATCAGGCGGCAGAGGTGCTGAAAACGCAGGTGTTCCTGTATGATGCGGATACCCAGCGCCTCAAGTCTGCTTTTGAGGCCGGAAACGCGATCGCAAAGGACATTCTGGAAAGCTATGCCAAGGCCGAGTTCTTTACCCGGCTGCCTGACATTGAAGAGGAAATCAAGGTTGTGACCTATGTCGCGGCCGAAGGAGACATTTCCACCGACCTTCTGTCGCCCGGTAATCAGGCGCATTCTCGTGCGGATCGGGAATTGCATGGCAAATGCATGATCACACCGGCGGCGCAGGCCGAGATTCAGGATTTGCAGAAACAACACCCGGACAAACGCGTTATGCTGGTCGCCGAAAAAGGGACCATGGGCGTCGGGTCGTCGCGCATGTCCGGTGTCAACAACGTCGCCTTGTGGACCGGAACGCAAGCCAGCCCTTATGTTCCTTTTGTGAACATCGCACCAGTTGTCGCGGGAACAAACGGAATCTCACCGATCTTCCTGACCACCGTTGGTGTGACCGGAGGTATCGGTATTGACCTGAAGAACTGGGTCAAAAAGCTGGACGATGACGGCAACCCGATCCTGAACAACGACGAAAGTCCTGTCCTTGAACAGAAATACTCGGTCGAGACCGGAACCGTTCTGACCATCAACACAAAGGACAAGAAGCTTTACAATGAAGCAGGCGATAAAGAGCTTGTCGATGTATCGTCGTCCTTCACGCCGCAAAAGGTCGAATTCATCAAGGCTGGCGGCTCTTACGCGATTGTCTTTGGGAAGAAGCTGCAGACATTTGCGGCAGAAACCCTTGGCGTTGCGCTGGAATCTGCATTTGCTCCGTCCAAGGAAATCTCGCACGAGGGTCAGGGCCTGACAGCTGTCGAGAAGATCTTCAACAAAAACGCGGTTGGCGTGGCTGACGGAAAGGTTCTGCACGCGGGTTCGGATGCTCGGGTTAAGGTCAATATCGTTGGGTCGCAAGACACCACTGGCCTGATGACCGCGCAGGAGCTGGAAGCTATGGCGGCGACCGTGATCTCGCCCATCGTTGATGGCGCATATCAGTCCGGGTGCCACACAGCGTCGGTTTGGGACGCAAAGGCGCAGGCGAACATTCCTAAACTGATGAAATTCATGAACAACTTTGGCCTGATCACTGCGCGTGATCCCAAGGGTGTTTACCATTCGATGACAGACGTAATCCACAAGGTGCTGAACGACATCACCGTGGACGACTGGGCCATCATCATTGGCGGCGACTCGCACACCCGCATGTCCAAGGGCGTAGCGTTTGGCGCGGATTCGGGCACCGTTGCGCTGGCGCTGGCCACCGGTGAAGCCACGATGCCGATCCCTGAATCGGTTAAGGTGACCTTCAAAGGCCAGATGGCAGGCCATATGGATTTCCGCGATGTGGTTCACGCCACCCAGTCGCAGATGTTAAAGACATTCGGTGACAATGTCTTCCAGGGCCGGATCATCGAAGTTCATATCGGCACCTTGCTGGCGGATCAGGCGTTTACCTTTACCGACTGGACGGCCGAGATGAAGGCCAAGGCGTCGATCTGTATTTCCGAAGATGACACGCTGATTGAATCTCTGGAAATCGCCAAAGGCCGCATCCAGATCATGATCGACAAGGGTATGGAAAACGAAGCCCAGACGCTGCAAGGTCTGATCGACAAGGCGAATGCGCGGATAGCGGAGATCAGGTCGGGTGAAAAGCCGGCCCTGAAACCCGATGAAAACGCCAAGTATTTTGCCGAGCTCGTCGTTGATCTGGATGAGATCGACGAACCGATGATAGCCGACCCGGATGTGAACAACGCTGACGTATCAAAGCGTTACACCCACGACACTATCCGCCCGGTTTCCTACTACAAGGGTGAAAAGAAGGTCGATCTGGGCTTTGTCGGGTCGTGCATGGTGCACAAAGGCGATCTGATTATCGTCTCGCAGATGCTTAAGAACCTTGAAGAGGAACAGGGCACTGTCGAATTCAAGGCCCCGCTGGTTGTCGCAGCACCGACCTACAACATCATCGATGAGCTGAAAGAAGAAGGCGAGTGGAGCATTCTTCAGAAATACTCGGGCTTTGAATTCGACGATCTGTTTCCGAAAAACAAGGCACGCACGGAATACGAAAATATCCTGTACCTTGAGCGGCCCGGCTGTAACCTTTGCATGGGGAACCAAGAAAAGGCTGCAAAAGGCGATACCGTTCTGGCGACATCCACGCGCCTGTTCCAGGGTCGTGTTGTTGAAGACTCGGATGAGAAAAAGGGTGAGTCCCTGCTTGCGTCGACACCGGTTGTCGTACTCTCGGCCATATTGGGCCGGACCCCAACCGCCGAGGAATACAAGTCGGCGGTAAAGGGGATCGACTTGACCAAGTTCGCGCCGCCGATGGAAAAGCCCGCGACCGCGAAATCGGCTCACTTCTGAAGACGTTTTGTAACTTGTAGGCCCGGTCGCCAATAAGCGGTGGCCGGGCTTTTCCAATTGAACGACACTCCCAGCCTTTCGACACCTCGTCTTAGCAAGGATGGGTTATGCACCTGACACATCCGCTCAGGTTCCGTTTCGTCGGACCCTGTCAAAGAATGGGTAAAGGGCCGCGGGTCTTGGTCTGGCGAAGCACAAAGTTGCTGCGGGTGTCGCGGACCAGCCCTGATTTCAACAGGCGCTGCATGATAAAGACTTCAAGATCCTCGGGGGTTTTGGCGTAAACCTTCAGGATAAAGTCGTGATCCCCGGTGATCGAGGCGCACTCGACGATTTGCGGCTCGGTCTCGACCAGACGAAGAAACGCCGAGATGCTGTTCTCCTGATGGTCCTTCAGCGCGACGTGGACATAGGCAATGGCATTCAGGCCAACAGCCTTGGCAGAAACCTGCGCGCGATACCCTGAAACCACCCCGGACGATTCAAGGTCACGGACGCGGCGCCAACATTGCGAGGTCGACAACCCGGTCCGGTCGGCCAGTTCCTGCATAGACAGGCGTCCACTGGCCTGAAGCTCTCGCAAAATATCAATGTCGGCAGGGTGAAGCATTTGACCCGCAAATGGCAATATCTCGGAATGTTTCGTTCATAATACGGGCGATACTCAGAATATCAAAACAAATTCTCCATGTGAGTTGAGGTATCCTGATCTCATGCAGGAGGATGCTGATGCCCAAATCGACGAAGTATGTCGCCAAACTGGCGGATGAACATGGCCACATTACCTACACAGACGAAGAGAATGCGGTCTGGGCTGATCTTTACGCGGCACAGGAAGAAAATGTTCGGCGCTATATGGCACCGGAATACCTAAGCGGTTTGGTGCGGCTGGACCTGCCGAAGACCAAAGTGCCATCTTGTGCGGAAATTTCGAAACGGTTGCTGGACCTGACCGGCTGGCGGGTGCAGCCGGTTCCGGCGCTGATCGGGTTCAAGACATTTTTCGGGATGCTTGCGGATCGGGTTTTTCCGGCCGCCTCTTTCATCCGCTCTCGGGAAGATTTCGACTATATCGAAGAGCCGGATATCTTTCATGAGATATTCGGACATACACCGTTGTTAAGTGATCCACGTTTTGCCGCGTTCAGCCACGCCATCGGGCTAGCCGGAAAGCAGGCAGATGACGCGGATTATGCCTGGTTGATCAGGCTCTACTGGTTTTCGATCGAGTTTGGCCTGCGCCGCCAGAACGGTCAGATCAAGGCGTTGGGTTCAGGGTTGGCGTCGTCGCCGACAGAACTGGTCTATGCCGTGACCAGCGACATACCCGATCGTGACCCGTTTGACGTTCTGACGATTCTACGAACACCCTACCGGATCGATATGCATCAGATGGGGTATTTTGTTCTGGATGACCCTGAAGAGTTGTTTGAGGCCGCCGAACGGAACCTGCTGGCAGATGTTCGTTGTGCGCGCCGCCTTGGGCTGTTGCCGAACAAGTTTCCCGAAAAGGTAACCGCCGCCGAGTAGCAGGGGCCGCGTCTTTTCAAGCGTCAAGGTTTTTGTACATATAGGTTGTGGACTCGAATTTTGGTTCAAATGGGTTCCGGCAGTAATTCGGTATTTCCCCCGCGATTTGAAACCCGAGGCTTTGATAAAGCAGCCGCGAGGGATCGGTGCTGCGCGTATCAAGTACGAGCATCGTGCGCCCCACCTCTCGCGCCCGAAGAACAAGCGCATTCATCAGGGATCGGCCTAATCCCCGCCGTCTGGCGTTGAGGTGGACCAGAAGTTTCGCCACGTCGGCGCGGTGGGGTTGGTTGGGCATTGCGGCCGGGATTAGTTGAACGGTGCCTGCAATGCGGGGACCGTCATACGAAACGAACAAGTCCAGCTTACCAGACCTGAGACTGGGCTGTACGTTTTGTTGCCAGTACGCACGCGCATCGTTCAGGGTAAACGGAAGTATGAAACCTATGCTGGCCCCATCATGAACACAGGCATGCAGGATTTCAGCCAGGTCATCCAGCGCGGCGTCAAAATCGTTCTCGGTCAGGCGCGTGATCATATAAGCACCAGCAGGTAACGTGCGCCACGCGACGCCCCTGTTTCAAACCGGGTCGGTCCCGACAGATGGTAGCGCAGGCAATCCCCGGCGTTCAGCGCGTGGGGAGTTCCATCAACCGTCAGAGTAAGCGCGCCGTCCATTAAGATCAGATGATGCTCTTGCCCCGATTTAGGTGGCACTTCGTAGGTAATGACCGTGTCCCGGGGCAGGTGGCATTCCAGAACCTCGGCGTTCAATCCATTTGCAAGTGGTGAAACAGCACGGCGGGTGAAGCCGGTTTCGGGGTCGCGCCACTCGGTCTGGCGTTCGAATGGAACCTTGGGGTCAAAGCTGTCTTCAACCATCATCAGCAGGCGTGAGATCGGCAGATCGTATACAGCGCACAGACGGCCTAGATTGTCGGCTGTTGGGCTGACATCCCCTTTTTCCATACGGGACAAGGTGGCGCGGCTGATCCTGCTGTGTTCGGCAAGGTAATCCAAAGACCAACCACGCCCGCGGCGCAGTTCGCTCAGGCGATTGGCGAGGCGGTTTGACAGGGTGTCAGGCATTACATCATATTGAAAAATTTTCTCATATACGAGAAAATATACAAATAAACATCACATATCAACGAAAAAGGATGCGGACAATCCGCATCCTATTCAAGAAGTCAGAGCCAAGAAGGATTACTTCCAGCCAACTTCGTTAAAGATCTTCTGCGCTTCGGGGATGTTCTTTGCAACGTCTGAAAGGTTCACGTCGTCTGCCTTGAATTCACCCAACGCCTTGACCGACTCGGCCAGTTCGACATTTGGAACTGCCGGAAACTCGTCATTTCCCGCCGAGAAGTATTTCTGCGCCTGATCGCTGGCCAGATACTCAAGGAACAGGATCGCGTTTTCCTTGTTGGGTGCGTGCGCGGCGACCCCACCACCGGATAGATTCATATGCGCGCCATAGCTGTCCTGGTTCGGGAAGACCCAGCCGATCATATCGCGGTCTGCGGACAAGCCTTTGACGTCTGTGCGAATGGAGCGCGCGAAATAGTAGGTGTTCGAAACCGCGATGTCACACTCGCCCGAAACGATGCCGCGCAACTGGTCGGTGTCACCGCCCTGCGGGTCACGCGCCATGTTGGCGACTACACCCTCGGCCCAGGACTTGGCGGCCTCAGTGCCTTCATGTGTGATGATCGATGCCAGCAGGGTCTGGTTGTAGGTGTTGGTCGAAGACCGGATACAGACCATTCCCTTGTATTCCGGTTTGGCCAGATCAGCGTAGGTGGCCGGCGGGTTGGTCACGTTTTCCTTGTCGAAAAAGATGATCCGACCGCGTTGCGAGAAACCAAACCACTGATTGTCGCTGTCCTGCAGGTTGGTGGGAATGCGCTCTTCCAGTGTAGCGCTGTCGATTGATTGGAGGACACCTGCATTCTTGGCCCGCGCCAGACGCGACGTGTCCACGGTCAGCATCACGTCGGCAGGTGAGTTCGCGCCTTCCGCTTCCATCCGGGCAATCAGTTCATCCGCTTTGCCTTCGATCCTGTTGATCTTGATGCCGGTTGCGTCTTCAAAGTCGGTATACAGCCGTTCGTCGGTGTCATAGTGGCGCGACGAATAGAGGTTCAGTTCGCCCTCGGCGGCGGCAGAGGTTGCGATCAGAGCCGACAGTGCGGCGGCCAGGCAGGTCGTGGATTTCAGCATTGTGTGCCTCAACAATTGAATTTCGGGTCGGTCATTAATCCGACTGATTTTCTCAATTATACGATTCTGGGCGGGATGCAAGTAAATCCGACTGATTTACTTGGTCAAAAGGTCGCTGTGACGTTCAATATGCGATGCTCTGAAGGCATACGAGGGGGGAAGGTTGGTGGTAACGTGGTCGAGGGACTTGGTCCAAGCGCTTCTAGCGGATATTTTGGCAAGACAGATTGTCCGAGAAAAAGAACATGCCGTCTTATTCACTTAAAGGAAGAACGTGAGATATGCCCGAAACACTGGCTGAAAAATTGGAGAAATCTAACCTTGGCCATTGGATGTCGCGCTTTGAAGGGTTCATGGTTTTTGTTGGCGTGGTTGGTCCTTTTGCCACACTGCCACAGCTCGTGAAGCTGTATTTGACGCATTCGCACCATGCCTCGGGACAGTCCTTGTTGTCGTGGTCTCTATATACCGCCTTGTCCCTGCTTTGGTTTGCTTACGGCTTGGTTGTTGGAAAGCTTCCAATCTATGTCGGCAACGGGATTTCGATGGTTCTGAACTTTCTTATGGTCGTGGGCATTCTGATCCATGCAGGGATTACATTTTAGGCGCGGGTAGAACAAAAAAACCGCACTCGAAGGTGCGGTTTCTTTAAGCAGTGATGTGCAGTTCTTAGCCCTGACGAGCTTTGAACTTGCGCTGCGTCTTGTTGATCACGTAGACGCGGCCTTTGCGACGCACAATCCGGCAGTCGCGGTGCCGGTTCTTGAGCGAGCGGAGCGAGTTCTTGACCTTCATGGTCTGTCTCCAATCTGCGGCGCCTTCATCAAGGACGTGGCCAGCGCCTGGGTTACTCGGGTGTCCCGGAAAACCGGAACAGTGAAATCATGGTGGGCGGTACAAGGATCGAACTTGTGACCCCTTCGATGTCAACGAAGTGCTCTACCGCTGAGCTAACCGCCCACGTTCCCTTTGCGTGCCTTGCCCCATAACGAAATGGGGCGCGGATCCCCGCGCCGGTAGCGGGGTCTATAAAAGGAGTCGCAAATGGGTTCAAGGGGTTTGGAAGAACAATTTTTCCGGTCTATGTTGATTACGAACACGGAGGGATCATGCAAAGCGCAGCCTATGTATTGGATATGCCCGAAAACCGCACCTCGTGCGTGGTTTTTTCATCGCCACACAGCGGGCGGGAGTATCCTGAGGCATTTCTGAACCGGTCCGTGTTGAACCGGAGCGTGATTCGATCCTCAGAAGACGCCTTTGTTGATCAGTTGTTCGCGCCGGCTGCGGAAAACGGTGCCCCTTTGATCAAGGCGGCCATGCCACGCGCCTATCTGGATTTGAACCGCAGTCTGGATGAGCTTGACCCGGCCTTGATCAGCGGTGCCCGCAGGCACGGGCATAATCCAAGGGTCGCGTCAGGGCTGGGGGTGATTCCCCGCGTAGTTGCCAACGGTCGGGCAATCTATCGCGGCAAACTTACCATGGACGAAGCGCGGCTGCGCATCGACACCTATTGGCGCCCTTATCATGCGCGGTTGAAATCCCTGCTGGCCGAATCACACGAGATGTTCGGACAGGCAATTCTGGTGGACTGCCACTCGATGCCGCACGAGGCGGTGGCCATGGCGGGCACTGCGCGCGGAAGGCGGCCCGAGATCGTGCTGGGCGACCGGTTTGGCGCGTCCGCGTCGTCAGAGGTCGTCGATATCATTGAAGCCGCTTTCGCGGCAGCGGGTCTCAACGTGGCACGCAATGCGCCTTTTGCCGGAGCATATGTGACGCAAACCTATGGTCGTCCCGGTCGCCAGCAGCACGCTGTACAGATCGAGATCGATCGCGCTTTGTACATGGACGAAGAAAAAATCGCGCCCAATGCCAATTTCATGGCGTTCTCGAAGCTGCTCAGGCAGGTGGTTCGCGAGATTTCCAGCCTGGGTGCGAGCCCAGAGCGTCTGGCGGCGGAGTAGCTTCAGCGCAGCGCACGGCCCTTCATGATTGCTTCGGCCCCGAACCGCTGGCGAATCTCGTCCGTGGCCCGTTCGGCCTTGGATCTGCGGGCAGCATCCGGATCCAGCAAGTCGCCGGAAATATCCGCCTGATCAGCCGGGCAAAGGTCGGACAAACCACAGCCCAACAAACGATATGGCCCCTGATCGCCAACCTGATCGAACAGGCCCCGGGCCGTGCGGTAAATCCGGTCGGCAATCTGTGTCGCATCCCGCAAGGATACGCGCCGCGTCAGGATCTTGTGATTGGCTTTCTTCAGTTTCAACGTGATAACCCGACCAGCCAGATCCTTTGCCTTGGCGCGGTCCGACACTTTCAAGGCCATCCGCCACAAATGACCGTCCAGAATATCAAGGCTCGACGTATCTTCGAAAAATGTCGTCTCGTTGCTGATGGATTTCATCGGCTCATGCGCCGATACGCGTCGCTTGTCCTGACCCCGAGCCAAGTGCCACAGGCGATATCCCATTGAGCCGAACCGCGCGGTCAGCGCTTCCTGATCCCAACGCAGCAAATCACTGAAAGTTCTGATCCCTGCCTTGTCCAGCGCTTCTTGCGCAGCCGGGCCAATGCCCCAGATCAACCGTACGGGTTTGTCATTCAGAAACTCTGCCGTTTCCGCCTTGCCAATCACTGAAAATCCGCGCGGTTTGTCGAGATCCGAAGCGACCTTGGCCAAAAATTTGTTGTGACTTAATCCGATAGAGCCGGTGACACCGATTTCATCCTTCATGCGCTTGACCAGACGCGCCAGCATGACGGCCGGCGGCGCGCCATGCAGACGTTCGGTTCCCGACAGGTCCATGAAGGCTTCGTCCAGCGACAGGGGTTCGACCACGGGTGTCAATTCATCCATCATCGCGCGGATGTCGCGCGACACCTCAGCGTAGACGGACATGCGGGGCTTGATCACGACGGCTTCGGGGCAGAGTTGCAGGGCCTTGAACATGGGCATAGCCGACCGGACGCCGCGAATACGGGCAACGTAGCAGGCAGTTGAAACAACGCCGCGCTTGCCGCCGCCAATGATAACCGGTTTGTCCGCCAGTTCCGGGTTGTCACGTTTTTCAACCGAGGCATAGAAGGCGTCACAATCCATATGGGCAATCGACAAGTCAAACAGTTCCGGGTGTGTCTTTACCCGCGGACTGCCACAGGCAGTACAGCGTTGTTCGTTTGACAATGTGGTCAGGCAATCTCGGCAAAGACCGGGCATCTGCGTCCTCATGCGTTCCGCAGTTGGCTTGGACGTTCTTTATATCACCTGTGATCCTGGATCAAAGGCCCTGCTGACATGGGGTGATTTGGAAAGAAGACCCCCCGCACATCGCGGGGGGAAGTAACGAACCTCAGGAAGAAGCGGTTCGTTGGGGAGTATTTCCCCTTCAGAATCTCTGAAAACCCTTGGTTTCGATAGGATGAAGGTTGTGCCGAGAAAACTCGGGTTTTGAATGTGTGTTTTCTGGCACAGAGACGATTTGGCGCGGTTTCGTCAAAAAGTGACCTAAGGTCAACTTGTTGCGCGGAAAACCCAACGCAAAACCCACCTGAAAAGGCCAAGTGGTCTTAGCACACCTTGAGAGAATTTAGTTCGGAAAGAACGGCCTCAGCAGCGGCTTTTGGGTCTTTTGCCTGATAAATCGGGCGGCCGACAACGATATGATCAGCGCCATCCTGAATAGCGCTTGCAGGGGATGCTACACGTTTCTGGTCACCAAGCGCTGCGCCAGCCGGGCGCACACCAGGGGTTACGATCAGACGCCCTTCAGCCTGTGGCAGAGCCCGGATCAGGGCGGCCTCTTGCGGGCTGGCGATAACGCCATCAGCCCCGGCTTCAAAGGCCTTGGCCGCGCGTTCGACAACCAAATCCTGCACATCACCAGGTTTCAAAAGACTTGCGTCCAGATCGTCGCGGTTCAGCGAGGTCAGGATGGTTACGGCGAGGATCTTCAGGTCTTTACCCGCAGCACCTTCTTTGGCGGCGCGCACCACATGAGGGTCACCATGCACGGTCAGAAAATCCAGATCGAATTGCGCCAATCCCCGCACGGCATTCTCAACTGTATTGCCAATGTCGAACAACTTCATGTCCAGGAAGATGCGCTTGCCGTGATCTTGTTTCAGTTCGTTGGCCAATGCCAGCCCACCACCGGTCAGCATACCCAGCCCGATTTTGTAGAATGAAACGCTATCCCCCAACCGTTCGGCCATGGCCAACCCTTGCAGAGCGTTGGGAACATCAAGGGCTACGATCAGGCGGTCATCAGACATGGGGGGCGCTCCTTTTTGGCAAACGTCTGCGTCCTATCGGCTTCGGGCCGCTCTGTCCATCTGCTAAGCTGCGCAGGCAGCTTCAATTCGTGTTATCGTGCTCTGTATTGAAAACTCGAATTCAAAATAAGGGGCGACAAATGAAAAAGCTGGTTTTGTTGGGCGCGTTGATTGCACTGGCCGCATGTAATGAAACGCCGCCCGAGGAGACGGATACAGGGGCTGCACCTGTGCCGACCAATGACGATTTGCGTTTGGTTGGTGGTTACAGGTCCGAGGATGATTGGTGTCAACTTACTGGTGAAACGGCGTTTACCGGCAATTTCCTGGACCATACGGCAGATCTGGTTTCTTGCCCGACGGGAAGTGCGGCAGCCCAATCTTTGGTGAATGATCTGGGTGCCGTTCAGGTCGCCGAGACCGGTGGTTATTCAGTCTATACCATCCAGCGCGAATAGGTCGATTTCTGTGTTTTAGCCTCTTGAACCACCGAAGATATTTCCCAGATTGAATGTGAGGCTTCGACCGACATGTGCTGCCAGGCGGGCATGTCAAAACGGGGCGCTTGGAAAAGGAGAATATCATGGACTTGAACAAGTTCACCGAGCGGGCACGGGGATTCGTGCAGGCAGCGCAAACCATTGCGCTGCGCGAGGGGCACCAGAGGCTGGAGCCTACGCATATACTCAAAGCACTGATGGATGACGATCAGGGGTTGGCCAGCAACCTGATCACGCGCGCGGGTGGGGCCCCGAACCGCGTGGTTGAAGCGCTGGACACCGCGATGGGGAAAATCCCCAAGGTCAGCGGCGACGCGAGCCAGATCTACATGGACGGCCAGACCGCCAAAGTACTGGACGAGGCTGCAAAGTTGGCATCAAAGGCGGGCGACAGTTTCGTGCCGGTCGAACGCGTGTTGATGGCGCTGTGCATGGTGAAGTCCAAGGCCAAGGATGCATTGGACGCCGGAGCCGTATCAGCGCAAAAGCTGAATGAGGCGATCAACGACATTCGCAAGGGTCGCACCGCTGACAGCGCGTCGGCGGAAGAAGGTTATGACGCGCTCAAGAAATACGCACGTGACCTGACCGAGGCTGCGGCCGAAGGCAAAATTGATCCGATCATCGGTCGGGATGAAGAAATCCGCCGCTCGATGCAGGTTCTGTCGCGTCGCACCAAGAACAACCCGGTTCTGATCGGTGAACCCGGCGTCGGTAAGACCGCGATTGCCGAGGGCATGGCCCTGCGCATCGTTAACGGCGATGTGCCGGAATCGCTGAAGGACAAGAAGCTGCTGGCGCTCGACATGGGCGCGTTGATTGCTGGTGCGAAATACCGTGGTGAGTTCGAAGAACGCCTCAAGGCCGTTCTGACCGAAGTGACTGAAGCTGCGGGTGAAATCATCCTGTTCATCGACGAGATGCACACGTTGGTCGGTGCCGGGAAGTCTGATGGTGCAATGGATGCGGCCAACCTGATCAAGCCTGCGCTTGCCCGGGGCGAGTTGCATTGTATTGGTGCGACCACGCTGGACGAGTACCGCAAATACGTGGAAAAAGACGCGGCCCTTGCGCGCCGGTTCCAGCCTGTAATGGTACAGGAGCCGACGGTCGAAGATACGATCAGCATCCTGCGCGGCATCAAGGAAAAGTACGAACTGCACCACGGTGTGCGTATCTCGGATTCAGCGCTTGTTTCAGCGGCGACCCTGTCGCACCGCTATATCACTGACCGCTTTCTGCCCGACAAAGCCATCGACCTTGTCGACGAGGCGGCATCGCGTCTGCGGATGGAGGTCGACAGCAAGCCCGAGGAACTCGATCAACTCGACCGGAACATCCTGCAGATGCAGATCGAGGAAGAGGCGCTGAAGCTTGAAGATGACGCGGCCTCGAAAGATCGTCTGGAAACCTTGCAAAAGGACCTGGCCGATTTGCAGGAACGATCCGCCGAGATGACAGCACAATGGCAGGCCGAACGCGATAAACTGGCGGGTGCCCGTGACCTGAAGGAACAGCTCGACAAAGCGCGGGCTGATCTGGAGATCGCCAAGCGTGAAGGCAATCTGGCGAAGGCAGGTGAGCTGTCTTACGGCGTCATCCCCGAACTTGAGAAAAAGCTGACCGAGGCCGAAAACGCCGAAAGCAACGCCATGATGGCTGAGGAAACGGTGCGCCCGGAACAGATCGCTTCGGTGGTCGAGCGTTGGACCGGTATCCCGACCTCGAAAATGCTAGAAGGCGAACGCGAGAAACTGCTGCGGATGGAAGACGCTCTGCATTCCCGCGTGATCGGTCAGGATGCAGCGGTGACTGCCGTCGCCAACGCCGTGCGCCGTGCGCGTGCGGGTCTGAATGACGAAGGCCGCCCGTTGGGATCGTTCCTGTTCCTCGGGCCGACCGGCGTGGGTAAGACCGAGCTGACCAAGGCCGTGGCGAATTTCCTGTTCGACGACGATAACGCGATGGTGCGTATCGACATGTCCGAGTTCATGGAAAAACACGCTGTTGCTCGTCTGATCGGGGCTCCTCCGGGCTATGTCGGTTATGACGAAGGCGGTGTGCTGACCGAAGCCGTGCGGCGCAGGCCTTATCAGGTCGTGCTGTTTGACGAGGTCGAAAAGGCGCACCCGGATGTGTTCAACGTGCTGTTGCAGGTTCTGGATGATGGCGTTCTGACCGATGGTCAGGGCCGCACCGTGGACTTCAAGCAGACGCTGATCATCCTGACGTCGAACCTTGGGTCTCAGGCGCTCAGCCAGTTGCCCGATGGCGCGGACAGTGCGCAGGCACGCCGTGACGTGATGGATGCGGTGCGGGCACATTTCCGGCCCGAGTTCCTGAACCGTCTGGACGAAACGATCATCTTTGACCGCCTCAAGCGGGCCGATATGGATGGCATCGTCGATATCCAGATGGCGCGTCTGCAAAAGCGCCTGGCGGCCCGCAAGATCGAACTGGCTCTGGACGATGGTGCCAAGGAATGGCTGGCCAATGAAGGCTATGACCCTGTCTTCGGAGCCCGCCCGCTGAAACGCGTGATTCAGCGCGCCCTGCAGAACCCGCTGGCCGAAGCGCTGCTGGCCGGTGAGATCAAGGATGGTGAGGTTGTTCCGGTCACCGCCGGGGCTGATGGCCTGATCATCGGTGACCGGTTGGGGACGTCGGAACGGCCCCGCCCGGATGATGCAGTGGTGCATTGATTTAGGCACAAACGGAAGACCCGCCGCATTGGCGGGTCTTTTTTGTCTGCATCTACGCTCTTCGACGCGCCAAAATTCCCCGGCTTGTCCGGGATGGTGGGCCTGCGGGGAATGAGTACTCGCTTTCGCATTCAAAGCCAGCTTTGTGCAATAGTCCCAGAATTTCTTCTCTGCCGAATGTGCGATGGCGCCATTGCAGCCAGATGATTGCATTGCACCAATGCGGCTTTGACACCACCAGATACAAACGACCGCCAGGGCGCATCATATCGTGAATTTTCTCAAGTGCGCGCAACGGATCGGGGCAATGTTCGATGACATGCGCAGCCAGTGCCACATCAGCAGGTTCCAGAACGACAGACCCTAACAAGCCCTGCACAAGTCTTGGCTCGATACCCCGCGCCTGTAACGCGCTTTGACCGTGTTTCAACATGGCTTGACTGGGTTCGAGAAGGGTTACTTCGGCAGATGATCCATGAGTAGCAACCCAGGCTTCTGCAAACGAGGCCGTCCCGGCACCGATATCAACAACCCGACTGTTATGCTCTGTCGCGAGCTGATTTGCTGACAGAAAACCAAGATACGCATCGTAATAACCAAGAGCACGCATCTTATCCCGCCATTTTGGTGCAGCGGTATCATAGCGCCGTGTGGTGTCAGACTTGGTCTTGCCCATTGGCTGGCTTGCTCTCAGTGCCTACCACTCATGGAATGCGCAGATGGAAACTGACCCACTGAAGAAAGCGGGCCAGTTTCGCCAAACGTCAGTTTCATCAGATCAGCGCAAGTATCCGCGCCGGACCTCCGGTGCCGCCTGCGTGTTTCGGTGCGCCAATAACAAGTGTTGCGCCTGACGCGGGTACCTGATCCAGATTGGCCAGGCATTCGATCCCGAACCGGCCGGATGGCAACCAGGCATAATGGGTGGCGAAATCCGCAGACATGCCGTGATCCAGTGACAAGGTGTCAACGGCAATTGACCGCGCGCCGGTTTCTTCCATCAGCATCTGCGCAGCTTCAACGTGAAAGCCCGGGTAATGCTGCGCTTCACCGTCGAAATTGCGGAACGCGTCCGTTGCCGTTTTGCCAGCCCACCCAGAGTGCATGGCGACACAAGCGCCGTCTGGTATATCGCCATTGGCGGCTATCCAGGCTTTCAGGTCATCAGGGGTTAAACGCGTATCGGCGTCTTCTGCTGCGCGGGCAGCGATATCGACCACGCAAAGTGGTGCAACCAGATATGAGACCGGGATTTCATCGACCGAAGCCCCATCCGCAGAAAAGTGCAGCGGGGCATCTATATGCGTGCCCGTATGCTCATTGATCGACAAATTGAACAGATTGAATCCGTGTTCCGCGAAATTGAATGCCTGTTCGGCCGAGATACCCGGCTCTCCGCCCCAGGTCGGGAACTCCGGGCTTAGCGTGTGGGTCATGTCTTGGACACCGCCATGCCCCGCGGCCAGTGCGGCCGGTGCCATAGCCCCGGTTGCGGCAGCCGCAACACCCGATGCCGCCGCGGCTTTGAAGAACCCGCGCCGGGACAGCATCCTGTCTTTTACGGCGTTCATTACACAGATATCACACATTTTTCGTCCTCCCATTGCGGCCACGCGGCTGCAAAAACAGGCCCGCCACACTGTTGATCGCGTATGGTGCCTGTCTGACAGAGTGCAGTTTTGGACCCGCAGTTGTAAAGACTGCAGGCAGACAACCCGGCTGTTGTCCTCCGTTCAGAGCCAGCTCTGAGTGAACCGTATATCCCCAACGAAATGTTCGAGCACTGAGAGTTGGCTCAGGTCGCGACAACCGCTGAAAGCGGGCAGAGCGCGGCACAATCCGCCTGTCTGGGCCTGTCGCCACTCGGAACGTTACAATCACGTCGCTCAAACGTGACGCCTGTTTCCATGGGTCTGTGCTATCAGCACCCTAAGTCTGTTATGACAAACAAATACGACGGAGACCTAGATGGCGCATCGCTGGACCAATACATTGACACATGCCGACGTAACGCCACGGGCGGCGTTCCTGAACCGGCGGCAGGTCATGGTCGGGATGGCGGGTGTTGGTGTGGCGGCAATGGGCCAACCAGCTGCGGCGCAGGATGCGCTGGAGCCGAACACCTGGGATGAGATCACGAGTTACAACAATTATTATGAGTTCGGGACCGGAAAAGATGACCCGGCGAAATATGCGCATACGCTGGTGACCGAACCCTGGAGCGTAAAGATTGACGGTCTGGTTGATCGTCCTGGTGAGTATGATTTCAAGGACATCCTGTCCGAGATGACGATCGAAGAACGCATCTATCGCTTCCGTTGCGTTGAAGCCTGGTCGATGGTCGTACCATGGAACGGGTTCGAACTGGTCGATCTTCTGAACATGGCGGGGGTGAAAGAGGGCGCGAAATACGTGGCGTTCGAAACGGCCCACCGCCCGGATGAGATGCCAGGAACGCGCTATCCCATTCTGGAATGGCCCTATCGCGAGGGTTTGCGCCTGGACGAGGCGATGCATCCGCTGACGATCATGGCCACTGGTATCTATGACAAGCCGATTCCAAATCAGAACGGCGCGCCTTTGCGTCTGGTCGTGCCGTGGAAATACGGGTTCAAATCGATCAAGTCGATTGTTCGGATCACGCTTACTGAAGAAGAGCCGCCCACCAGTTGGAATATGGCCAATTCGCGAGAATACGGGTTTTATAGTAATGTAAACCCGAACGTGGATCATCCGCGCTGGTCGCAAGCCTCCGAACGTGAAATCGGCGGCGGCCTGTTTGCCTCGCGCAAACCGACGCTGATGTTCAACGGTTATGAAGAAGAGGTCGCCAGCCTTTATGAAGGTATGGATCTGGCCAGGAATTACTAGAATCATGCAGGCCATCAATCAGACACTCCGGCGTATTCCGGTATGGGCCGTTTATCTGATGGGCGCGCTGCCCGCGCCCTGGCTGTTCTATCTTGGCCTGACTGGCGGTTTGGGAATCGAACCGATTGAGGCGCTGGAACACCGCTATGGCGAACTGGCTTTACAGTTGCTGATTGCCGGGCTGGCCATCACATCCTTGCGCCGATTTGTGGGCTTGAACCTGATGAAGTTCCGTCGGGCCATTGGGGTGCTGACTTTTGTATATGTCAGCCTGCATCTCCTTGTCTGGCTGGTTCTGGACGTTCAGCTTCCCAGCCAGATTTGGGCGGATATCCTCAAGCGTCCTTATATTACCGTTGGAATGGGGGCGTTTCTTTTGCTGTTGCCTCTGACGGCTACATCCAACAACTGGTCGGTGCGCCGACTGGGGCCGCGTTGGCGCAGGCTGCATTGGCTGGTGTACCCGGCCGCTTTGCTGGGCGGCCTGCATTATGTGATGCTGGCAAAAGGGTTTCAGATCGAGCCGCTGATCTATTTGGCAGCTATCGTCATTCTTCTTGCCCTTAGGTTGCCGATTCCAAGCCTGTCACTCCAGTCCAACACAGCAGATTCTGCCTGACTCGGGGCCGAGTCTGTGGGTAACGTTGAAAGTAAGGCGGTAGGTTAGGGCGCCACGTCTGCGTTTCCGAAGATTGTGGCGGGATTTCGCTTGGCTGATAGGAGTTAAGCGGTTGAAAGTTATTAATAATTTTTAAGATTAGGAATTTTCTTTGATTTTGTGCTTTTTCCGCTTGCGGGTTTTGAGAGTAATACTTAGAACCCCCTTCACCGGCGCAACTGAGGTTGGCCTGACGGACTGGAAAGACGGTTGAGA
>NZ_JBQFMI010000025.1:0-33101 GCF_056531755.1 Ruegeria sp. L11 | reverse complement strand
CGGCGGCAGAGACGATGTTCTCGGACGCAATCAGCTCGATCTCGTCGCGCTGACGACCCAGCTCAGACCGGATCGAGCCAAAAAGCTCAGGATCGCGGTCCGACAAGGACTGGGTGAAAAATCCATCTGTTCGATGCGGGACGTTCACAGTTTTGGTCTCCTGAAAATGGTTAGCCGGTCCAGCCAAGGCCAGCGGAAATGGCGTTCATGGATTGCAGCAGGGGCACGGGAACTGACCCTGCCTGCGGTTCGTTGCGGGCGTGTTGCAGCAGTTCGACCTGAAGAGCATGAATGCGGGCCAATTCGGCCTGTTTGCGGTCAAACCTCTCGCAAAGGCGGGGAAAGCGATGGCCGATGACCTGACCACCGGTCAGAAACCGGATCGCTTTGCAGGCACTATCGTATTCCGCCTTGATCACCTGCGATACACGTTGGCGGATCTCGATATCAGAGACCAATTCGCCATACTGCGCTGCGATTCCCATATCCGTCTGATAGAGCGATTTTTCCATCTCATCGACGGCGAGGCGGAACAGGCGGGAGTGTCGAAACATGTCGTGCAACACGTCATCACCGCGCGCGCCGCGAAACTTGCGAAAACTGGCCATGGCGGTGCCGAACCCGTACCAACCAGTAATCAGGTGACGGTTCTGCGACCACGCAAAGACCCATGGAATGGCCCGCAGGTCATCCAGGCTGGCCGCGCCGAACCGGCGGGTCGGACGGGACCCCATTTTCAGGCGGGCAAGTTCTTGGACAGGGCTCGCCTGCTGGAAATAGTCCAGAAAACCCGGCATCTGCAAAAGCGAGACATAGGCTGTCTGTGACAACTCTGACAAAGCATCCAATGCGTCATCGAATTCAGGCCGTGAAGGCGCCTCGTCAAGGGTCGCCGTATGGCGCATCGTGCTTGACAGCAACAACTCCAGATGCGCCGCAGCCGTGCCCCGGTTGGCATATTTGGCCGAAACCACCTCGCCCTGTTCGGTCACGCGCAGCCGCCCGGCAACTGTTCCACTGGGTTGCGCGGCGATGGCGCGCCCGGTCGGTGCACCGCCCCGGCTGACCGAGCCGCCGCGACCATGAAAAAACGTGGCCTTGAAACCTTGCGAAGCCAGCGCCGAGACGATCCGGCGTTGGGCGCGCTCCAACTCCCATGTTGAGCAGAAATAGCCCCCGTCCTTGCCGCTGTCCGAATATCCCAGCATCACCTCGATTACCCGACCGTCGGTTTTGAGGCTGCGACGGGCAAGCGGAACAGCCAGAACGTCCAGCAGGATCGATGGGGCATTTCGCAAATCGGCAATCGTCTCGAACAATGGGACTACCGAAAGATCCAGAGTTTCAGACCCAAACCCGGCATAGCGGGCCAACAGGTAGATGCCGAGAATATCGTCGTCCGAACGGGTCATGGACAGGATGAAGGGCCCTATTGCCCTGGGGTCCGGTCCCGATCGAACGCTATAGACCAGAGCCAGAAGAGCAAGCAGTTCCCGCGCCTGATCGCTTAACACGTCGCGGTTTTGATAGGGCAGGTTCTGATCCGCCAGTTCGGTTCGCAAGCGGGTTGACCATTCGGCTGTGCCGTAAACCGGCGCCTGTCCGGAATGCGACCAGACTTCGGCCAGAACATCGGTTGTGACGGTCGAATTCTGGCGGATGTCCAGCGTTGTGGTCCGGAACCCAAAAACCGAAGCGGCCCGACGCAGCGGACGGATGTGCTGCCGCGCCAGAATATCCGCATTGACCGCACATAAAGCGGTATCAAGCGTGTCGAGATCGCCCACGAATTGCGAGATGTGATCATATCCGTTGTTTGTCAGCCGATAGCGAATGGCATTGAGTGCTTGCCGGAACGGTTCGTTCCGATTGCGCCCGGCGACCGGAGCCCGGTCAACTATCGCTTGTACTTGCGTCCTGACAGGCTCAGGTAAGGGCAATATCAGTGCGCTGATGCTCAACCTGCCCGCAGCACGTTCGAGAGCCTGGCGGTAAAGATCCAGAACTGTTTCGCGACCGCGTTTCAGCGCCAATGCGGTCATCTCGGTCGTGACATTCGGGTTGCCATCCCGGTCGCCACCGATCCAGCTGTGAAAGCGGATATCGGGTGTATCGCTCAGCGTACGGCCCAGCACTTGCAGGCAGGCCTGATCGAAGCGGCCCATAACCTGCGGGACGGCGTCAAAGATTGCATCGCGGAAGAACTGCAACCCCCATTCGATCTCGTCGTGCAGGCTTGGGCGCGACAGGCGGAGTTCGCCGGTCAGCCACAAGAGATCAATCTCTCCTTCCAGACCATTCAGCAATTCGGCGTGTTCTGTCGGGGTCCAGCGTTGCGTTTCAAGACTGACGAGGTTGCGGTAGATACGCCGGTGAATTTCCAGAACCGTAACCCGCTTGGCTTCGGTCGGATGCGCGGTCAGCGTGGGACCGGTACACAGGTTAGCGGTCAGCTTTTCAACCTGGTTATAGGTCAGGGACAAGTCCGTCAGGGCTTCGGCAAAACCGCCTTCTACCGCTTCTGCGCCGTTTTGGGTTTCGGTCAATCGACGGTCCCGAACCTCGGCGTTTTCATCGATGATGCACAACAATTGGAACCAGATCGAAAGGGCCTGCAAATACGGCGTTGCTTCGGGTCCCGTGGGAATGGCTTGCAGCGGCGTGGCCTCGGCCCATGCCGCCACATGTGGCGCCCGTTTCAGCAATATGTTCCGCCACAACGCCCGCAATTCCGAGCGCAACCCTTCGGCATAGCTCGAGGGGTTGGGAGTGGGCTGCATATTCGGGGCCAGCGCTTGCATCAGATCACGCGGTCCCGGGGTTCGCGGCCTTCAAAGAAATCATTCAGGTTATCGAGAACCCGAAACCCCATCGCCTCGCGCGCTTCACGGGTGGCGCTGCCCAGATGTGGCAGCATCACGAGGTTGTCGCATTGCAGCAGGTCCGGGCTGATACGGGGTTCACCATCGAACACGTCCAGCGCGGCCCCGCCGATCATCTCGAACATCAGGGCCTGTATCAGCGCCCATTCGTCGATCACCTCACCGCGCGCGGTGTTGATCAGAAAGGCGTCGGGCTTCATCAGGCCCAGTCTGCGCGCGTTGATCAGATGGCGGTTTTCAGCCCCGCCGGGGCAATGCAGCGAGACGAAGTCGCATTGCGGCAGCAAGTCGTCAATCGAGGCCACCTGCGTTGCATTGCACCTGGCCAGCACATCCGGCGCTATCTGACTGCGGTTGTAGACGAGGATGTCCATGCCAAAGCCATGATGCGCACGCCGGGCCATCTCTTGCCCGATGCGGCCATAGCCGATGATGCCCAGCGTTTTGCCGCTGACCTTGGTTCCAACCAGATGCGTGGGCCGCCATCCGGTCCAGTTGCCGGACCGAAGCTCGCGCTCACCCTCGCCCGCGCGCCGGGCCACCATCAGCAGCAGGGTCATGGCGATATCAGCGGTGCATTCGGACAAAACATCGGGCGTGTTGGTCACGGTCATGCCCAGCTCACGCGCCGACGGTTCGCAGATGTGGCTGTATCCGACACCGTAATTGGCCAGGATCTTGGTCTGCGCACCAGGGACGTCCATTGCCTCGGCGCTCAGTGTGTCCGTTACAGTTGGCAGCACCGCGTCATAAGTTTTCAAGGCTTGCCGGATTTCGGCCGGGGACATGGGTTTGTCCCCGGTGTTCAGAACGGCGTTATAGGTCTCGGCCAGCTGCGCCTCGACGGCGGCAGGCCAGCGACGGGTCACAAGAACCGAGGGTTTGACCATCACGCGGCCTCCATCACACGGGCAATTGTTTCACCGATCACCGCGGGGTTTTCGGCAACGGTCACCCCGGCGGCGGACAGGATCTCGACCTTTTCGCTGGCGCTTTCGCCAAAGGCCGAGATGATCGCACCCGCGTGGCCCATGGTGCGGCCTTTCGGGGCGGTCAGCCCCGCGACATAGGCAATCACCGGCTTGGTGATGTGGTCGCGGATGTAATCGGCAGCTTCAGCTTCCTGTGGGCCGCCGATCTCGCCGATCATGGCGATGACATGGGTGTCCTCGTCCTCTTCGAACCGCTGCAGGATGTCCTTGAAGGATGACCCGTTGATCGGGTCGCCACCAATCCCGACACTGGTCGAGACACCGATGCCGCGTTCTTTCAGCTGCGCCGCAGCCTCATAGCCCAGCGTGCCCGAGCGGCCGATGATGCCGACATGGCCGGGCAGATAGATGTGACCCGGCATGATGCCCAGCAACGCCTTTCCGGGCGAGATCGTACCGGCGCAGTTCGGACCGGTCAGCACCATGCGTTTCTCTTTCGGATAGCGGTACATGTACCGCTTCACCCGGATCATGTCCTGCGCCGGGATCCCGTCGGTGATGCAGACGCAGTAGCGGATACCGGCATCTGCGGCTTCCATGATTGAATCAGCCGCAAATGGCGGGGGCACAAAAACAAGGCTGGCATCCGCGCCGGTCGCCTCGACAGCCTGTTTGACGGTGTCAAAGACCGGAACACCTTCGACGGTTTCCCCGCCTTTGCCGGGGACGACACCGCCCACGACATTGGTGCCGTAGTTCAGCATGTCCTTGGTATGGAACCGGGCCATGCGGCCGGTGATGCCCTGCACGATGACGCGCGAGTCACGGTCGAGAAGAATGCTCATTTCACAGCCCTCATCTTGGTGCCTTGAGTAAGGTCGTTTTTCCATGCGCCAACAGCGCGTTCTGCCGCCTCCATCAGCGTTGTGGCGCGAATGATCGGCAGGCCGGACTTGGCCAGAATCTTCTGACCCTCTTCGACGTTTGTTCCAGCCAGCCGCACGACGACGGGCAGATCGAGGTCAAGTTCCCGCAGCGCCTGAACGACGCCTTCGGCCACCCAGTCGCAGCGGTTGATACCGGCGAAGATGTTGACCAGAATGGCCTGAACATTGTCGTCCGACAGGACCAGACGAAATGCCTTGGCCACACGTTCGGGTGAGGCCCCGCCGCCGATGTCGAGGAAGTTTGCAGGCTCGCCACCGGCCAGCTTGATCGTGTCCATCGTGGCCATCGCCAGACCGGCACCGTTGACGATGCAGCCGATATTTCCGTCCAGCCCGACATAGGACAATCCGCGGTCGGCCGCGCGGCTTTCGCGCGGGTCTTCCTGGCTTTTGTCACGCAGTTCAGAGATTTGCGGATGGCGGAACAGGGCGTTGTCGTCAAAGCTCATCTTGGCGTCAAGCGCCAGAACCCGGTCGTCACCCGTGATGACCAACGGGTTGATCTCGACCATTGTCGCGTCCAGCTCGCTAAAGGCGGCATAGCAGCCCTGAAGCGTACGAACCATTTGCTGGATCAGCCTGGGTTCAAGCCCGAGGTTGAATGCGATCTCGCGCGCCTGAAATTCCTGAAGCCCAACCGCCGGCTCCACGATGGAGCGGACGATGCTTTCCGGGCGGTCAGCCGAGATATCCTCGATCTCCATCCCGCCCTCGGACGAGGCCACGATCATCACCCTTTGGCTGGACCGGTCGAGGACAAAACCAAGATAGATCTCGCGATCAATCGGCACGGCGGCTTCGACATAGACGCGATAGATGCCTTTGCCTTCGGGGCCGGTCTGGTGCGTGACCAGCTTGCGGCCAAACAGATCATCGCAGGCCTGATAGATTTCGTTTTCGGTGTTGCACAGCTTGACCCCTCCGGCCTTGCCGCGACCGCCTGCATGGACCTGCGCCTTGACGATCCATTTGTCACCGCCCAGCTCACGCGCCCGATAGGCCGCTTGTTCCGGACTGTAGGCCAGTGCGCCGGATGGTATGGCGACACCGAAATTCGAAAGAATTTCCTTTGCCTGGTATTCGTGAATATCCATCTGATCCGCTCCTGTTTATGCAGCGATTGAGGTGCCGTAACGGCTTTCCAGCAGGTCTTCGATTGCGTCTTGGTCGACCGTTCCGCCCAGTTCTCGGATGGCTTCGGCGAACAGGCGCACGATCCGGCTGACGGCGTCGCGGTTCAATTGGTTGAGGATGCCGATGCGCACCTGCACGGGTGCGCTGAGCGTCGGCCAGATGCCAAACCCGCGCGCGCGGCAGTTCTGGACCAGCTCCATCTCGCGGCCAGCCAGTTCCGGGGGCAGGTTCAGCACGATCAGGCTGGGCATGTCGGAGGTGACCTCGCAGCCCATTTCGGTGACAGCGTCCCGCAGAACCTTCTCGTGCGTCTTGTACGACGCGGACCGCTTGGCCAGACCTTCCTGAAGGGTCAGGCGCAGGGATTCATGGAAGGCCGCTACGGCGTAACCTGAATGGGTGCGGTGATAGGTGCCCTTTTCAACATCCTGCCCATCGACAATGCCCCAATGGCGGGCCTCAAAGATGGGATTGTGGACATAGGTATAGGCACCGGTGGTTTTTAGCGAGGTGATATAGGCGTCGGTAAAGCTGACAGGGGCATAGGTCAGCGGCAAGCAACACAGACCTTTCTGCGGGCAGGACGCCCATCCGGCGATACCCGGAAAATCGTCTATCGAGAAGTCATCGACGCCCAGAGACGACACCGCATCGATCAGACCCATCGCGCCATGGCGTTCGCACGCGTCGGAAAATCCGAGCAGGTCATTGATGCGGCCTGATCCGGTTTCCCAATGCGCCATGAAAGCCCATTTCGGTTTGTGCTGCGCCAGCGTCGCCTCGACCAGATCACCGGTGACCGGCTGGCCGTGCGGAACCTCGATCACGGTGACGCTGGCGGCCTGAGGTGCCATCGGGTTGGCTGCATGTTCTTCGGGCGTCGCCGCCTTGATCCGCAGGGTCAGCGCGTCGATCCCTGAGAATGTGCCGTTGGCAAAAGCAACGACCTTATCGCCAGGCATGACAGCCGAAAACATGGTGTCCAGGGCGCTCCAACCGGTGCCGGCAACAGCAAAGGTATAGGCGTTTTGGGTACCCCAGATTTTCCGCAGCATGTGTTTGCATTCGATCATCCCCCTAAGGACGTCCCCCTGCATGTGATCGGCAACGCCTGCATCGGCAAAGGCCTTGAGGACGCGCGCATCCGTGTTGCCCGGTCCCGGCCCCGCAGCGAGGGTCTGAGGGATTTCGAGCGGAGGGAAAATCTGAAAAGTCATGGTCTGGCATCCTCGGCTGTTGGCCGGGCATTGCGGCCCGTTGTGTCAAGTTACCGAGCAGGAAACGCGAGCTTGCCTTATGACGCAACGTAACTTACTACTGCTTTTGGATGGCCAATAGGATGGGGCAGTACCTACCCGTTTTGGTAAAAATACGAAGGTATACAAAGAAATGACCTATCCTTATGGGTAGGTTTTTCCGGAATCGGGGCAAAATCATATGGTTGAGACACCGAACAAACCCATCGACATCATGCTGGCGGACGGCAACCCGCTGGTTCTGTCGGCCATGTCCGAAATATTCGAGCGGGACCCCCGATTCTCGCTGATGGCCACGTCAGCAACGGCCGAAGGGTTTCTGGGAACGGTGATGCGGGTTCCCGTTCAGGTTGGTGTCGTCGACTGGACACTTCCGGTTTTGGGGGCCGCCAAACTGATTGAGGTTCTGCGCGATCAGCCCAACGCCCCGCGCTTTGTCGTTTATGGCGACACTGGCGGCGATGTCCCGCGATTGGCGATGCAGGCGGGTGCGGCTGGATTTGCCGCCCGCACGGGCGAGGTTGAGGGTCTGCTGGAAACCTGCGCCAAAGTTGCAGCGGGTAAGATGGTATTCCCGTTCATCGATATCCGGAAGATGCAACAGGACCCAATCCAGAGTCTGTCGCGTAAGGAACGCGCAATTCTGGAGGCGCTGGCCCAAGGAATGTCGAACCGGGACCTGTCGAAGGAACTTCAGATTTCGACAAACACGGTCAAGTTTCACCTGTCCAACATCTACGAAAAGCTGAGTGTCAAAAACCGCACGCAGGCCATTGCGTATTTCTATTCGTCTCAGCAGTCACGAAACTAGACCAAAGGCGATTTGGATGCCGGTGTTTCCGGGCAGGTTATTCGTCCAACTCTGACCAATTCTGGATACCGTCAGCAGCAAGAGACACGGTGCTTGTCCTGAGCGCTTTGCCGCGCGTGGCGGTAGGCACAACCCTGCGTTGCTTCCGCGAATCCCCCAAACATGTTACCTTGGGTCACCTTTAATGATTTGACTTCTTTTTCTGACATCTCGTTTTTTTCAGCTCTTTCTCGAGAGGTGACGTTCATGTCCGACTCCAGCAGTGAGCCCCCGCGCATAACGCTGTCCATACCAAATCTTCGGCCAAACCCATCGATATCAGCGGAAATTTCCGGCACTGTCGCGGCTGGTGCGCACAGCGTTGAGGATCAGAAGCGGGTTGAGGCGGAAAAGCTCAAGGCATTGCGCCGCGGTGTTGGAGTTGAGCTTTCTGCGGAAGTGATCAACGATCTGGTTGACAGGCGTGTTCAGTCGACAGGCGCAGTTTTTCGCCAGCTTGCAACCATTCGCGAAGATCTGGCCGGAGGCTTTCTGGGGGCGGTCGTTCCCACCCTCGCTCCGAAACTGCGGGGGGAACTGATCAACCCTGACGGGACCCCTACCGAACGTGTGATCGTCGAGGTCCTGCGCCCCACCTTTACTGCCAATGAAGGGATCGACAATGCGGATTTCTCGTGGGCTGTCAAAGCCGCCGTCACGGACGCGCGCGGTCTCTTCTCGGTTGATCTGCCCAATCTCCGCCTGCCGCAGAACGGCCTGCGGTTGCGGATCAGGGGTCAAAACACCACCCTGACAGAAGCCGTGCCGCGCGTTGACGCGCTGGACGGCGAAATGGGTCTTGTGGTGCTGGATCGCACGCTCCTCCCTTTGCAGCGTTCGATCGTCGGTGAGCTGGCCGATATCTTGCCTGTGGATCCCGAGGATGCTGAAGAAAACATATCCGATTTCACCGGTTCACAGGCCCCTATCGTGCTGGGCGAGGGCGATTGCGCGTCGGAGTACCGAACCGAAGGCGGCACGGTTTCACGGCGGCGCTATTCGGTTCTGTACCGACTGATTGATCCGCTCGTCGGGCCCAAGAATATCGTTCGAACGCGCCCCGTAGGCGGTGGCCGCTTTGTGACGACTATTCCGGGTACAACCTTTGCTCAGGCCAATCTGTCAGCCGAAACGCTGCTGGCCGCGTTCAACAATGACGGGGGTGATTGGGATTTTCGGGACCGGATTCCGATTGATGAACCCATTGATATTGAAGACTTCTTTGAAGATCTTGAAGAACGGCCGCAGGATGTGCCCAAAGCGTCGAGCCTTGCGCTTGGCTATATTGCCAAGATGCGGTCGACGGCTGTCCATGCTGGCATGTCTTTGGGTCGGCTGGTCTATTCCCTGCCGCTTGCCCCGGGAGAAGAGCAGCGGATAGTCGTGTCGGAACAGCGCGAAACACTGAGCGTACGTGAACGAGAGAGCCTGACCTTTGAAGAGCAACAGGAATTCGAGGAAGCCCGCGACACGTCCTTTGACAGTACGTTTGAAAGCGCGCTGGATGAGGTGATTCAGGGCACGTCCTCGTTTTCGGCCCGCGCATTTTCAAAAAGCTTCGGAGGCGCAGGTGGCGTTGGTGGCGGCCTGTTCGGAGGCATCGGGGCCATCGTTGGCGGCGTGGGCTTCAGCGGCGCACGGTCCAGTTCGAATTCTTCCGGTAATTCGTCCAACACGCAGAACACATCACGCGATTTTCTGTCCGACACGCATGAGACATTCTCTGCCGCGCTTGAACGGGCGGCTTCGGTCAAGCGTAACTCGGCACGGACCAGTGTGCGCACTGCAACTGCGACGGATCGGCGGACGGCAACAACGAAATTCGTGGCCAACCGCAATCATTGCCACGCAATGACCATGCAATGGTTCGAAGTTCTGCGCGACTTTTCCCTGGAAACGCGTATCGAGGGGGTGCAGTTGGTGGTCTTTGTGCCCATGCAACTCATCCGCTTCCGCCGTCTGGGGCAAGGCGATCAGTTGCCGGGCAATGTCACCCGGTCCGGATTGCTGAGCCGGTACAAGGTCATCCTGCGCCATGCCGAAGTGTTCCGGCGCGTATTCCGAAACCGCCGCAGATTCCGCAGCGCACTGAAGCTGCTGGAAGAGTTTTATGCGGACAAGGATGCAACACCGCAGAACGCGCCCGGCGTCGCACAGGACATCGTCAGTTTCGAGGCGCAGGGCACGTTCATGCCCAATGATGACATTTCTGTCGTGATCTTCACGCAGGATGGCGACCGGGTCGGACCTGTGCCGCTGACCGGATCGCCGATAGACATCGACAACCTGCATGACCTGCCAGCGGAAACACGCGAGAACCTGCTTGTCCGGCTGGCTGATGCGCGGCGTGATCCGACCAAGCGCCGGACCTATACCGGCTCTGTGGCTTTGCCCCGTTCGGTCGAGCGGTCGGATATCGCCCGTGTCGAGTTGCGCAGGCGGACGGGTTCGTTTGCCTACTCGTTCTACACCGGTCCTGATCCCATCAACATTTTCAACATCTGGGAACATCTGGCCAATCTGGAAGATGCCGACGATCTGGATCGAGCCACCCGCAATATCAACCGCAGCCTTCGCACCACGATCTCGGGCTCGGACTTTGACGATCTGGTGGGACCGCCCATGATCAGCGAGTTTGAGGCGCGTATGAACGAAAACGCCCAGACCGTTGTTGATGACAATACGTTCCAGGCGCTGCCTGCCACCCTGCCCTATTCCGTGCAGGAAGTGCCGGACGTTCTGTCACGCCGGGATCTGCGCCGCATCGAAGAAATGTACCAGCATGTTGTAGCCAACACCGTTCGCTATTCCCGCGTGATCTGGGCCAGCATGACGGACGAAGAACGTGCGATCCTGCTGGAGCGTTTCACCATCGGGGTACCGGAAGGCGGGCTGGACGATGCCTCAAGCGAGATATCGCTGCTCAGCACCGTTCAGAATAAGGTGCTTGGGTTCTATGGCAATGCCATGATCATGCCCTTCTCGATCCCGCCCGATCTGGCCGACCGGATGGAGATGCGGACCGGTGATATTCAGGACAGTCTTCTGGCCTTCCACCGCGAGGATTTCCGGCCACCGCGCCGCACGATCTCGCTGCCGACCAGAGGCCTGTTGGGCGAGGCTGTACTGGGTCGCTGCAATTCCTGCGAGATGATCGACCACCGCCGCTTCTGGAACTGGCAGGACAGCCCGACACCGCCGCCGGTTGGCGACGCGCCGGTCCTGCCTGCTGACAGTGACGCCATCTTTGGTACCCGTGCGCCGTCAGACCTGCCGAACAACCAGCCTTCGAACACGCTGACCATTGCAGGGGGCGACATTGGCACCGGCCAGGCTGTGCCCACGTCGCAACTGGCCGAAATCCTCAAGGCTGCGCCCGATCTTGCGCGGGCGGGAACTGATCTGACAGGCCTGAAGGAGTTGCAGGCGCAACTGGCGCTTGAAACGCAATCGGTCGCCGCCGGTCGGGACAAGGCCATCGACACGGCGACGGATCTGACCAAGGAGCTGGTTGGAAAGGCCACGGAACTTGCGGGTAAAGGTCAGGAAATCGCTGCCGCCCGCAAAGAGGAAGAAGCCAAGAAGGCCGCCGCTGACAAGAAGGCATTTGACGCCAGCAATGCCGCCAAGATCAAGGGGTTTGAGGATATTGCCAAGAACGCCTCGGGTGTTTCCGCGCTGATCGGCGGGCAACCGGATGGCAACCAGGCCGGTTTCGTTCAAAACCTGTTCAAGGATTTCCCCGGCGGGGCTGCGGCTTTGGCCAACCCGTCCAACACGCTGCTTCTGGCCAAGCTTTTCGGGGCCTTCACCAAGGCAAATGCGGATGCTGATGACGGCAGCGCGACCAAGGCCGGCAGCCAGTCGGTGCTGGATTTCCTCAATGGCCTGAACGCTCCTGCGGAGGATGACAATGAGTGACACGAGCACAAATGTGACGGACAAACCGGGAATTGATGAAAGCCTTGCCGAAGCGATCATCAACATTCTTGAAACGACCAACTCTCCGGCGATCCAGCGCGCCCGTGAGGTGATTGCCCATAGGCTGGCCATTGCGGGCGATATTGCCCCTTCGCGCATCCCTGCGCCGCGCAACATCACCGAGATCGGCGGCTATATCAATCTGCTGAGCGAGTATGGTGAGTCCGAACAGCGCGCACGCATGATCGCGGCTGCTTTGGGTATTGCAGGACCGCAGATTTCGCTGCCGCAGCCGGGTGCCGTTCCGCCGTTGTCTTTCATCACTCGCGACGGTGCAAGGCCCGTTGGTCCGCAGCAGGCCAGTTTCCCGCTGAGCTTCACGATCCGCAGTGATTTCGTTCCGGCCTTCGACAATGCGTTGCAGGAGATCGCGATACGTGGCGGTGCGGTGCCGATCCTGACACCTGTCAGGGTCCTTCCGGCCGCCGGATCAGGCCCCGTGACCGACGGCATCGCACAGCTGGCTTTGATCGGTCGAACCCTCAACCTGGCACCGACTGCGGCGCTGCATGCCGTGGCCACCGACCCCCTGTCGCTCAGCCGTCCGACTGCGGGTGGCGGGTTCGAGGTTCTGGCACGGGTCATCGACGCCGCCGCCCCGATTGCCGGGACCATCGCGGCGGCAGACTGGACAAGCTGGGAATGCGATGCTGCTGCCTGTTCCGAGGTTGACAGCAACGATGCGCGCTTTGCCCTTTCACCGATCCTGAATGCGGCCGGTTGGCACCAGGCGGCTGATCCCGGCAATCCCAACAGCCTGTCCGATCCCGGCAGCTGGGCCGCGTGGCAGAACATCACCGGGCTTGTACCCGGCGTCACACGGTTCGCGGATGAGCTGCAATTGCTGTACCCTGCCGAGATGCTCATCACCTCGCCGGTTTTTAACCAACTGGACAATGTCTGGACGGGAAGCGCATTCGCCGCGCCATAGGACCCCCTCTGCGACCGCAACAATGTGATTTGGCGGCACTTGGCTTTTGGGGTTACGCTTGAACAGGAGGGCCGCCATGCAAAACCCGGAACGTTTCGAAAAATTCTTCTTTGCCAAAGTTGGCATGGGCGAAGCCTGCGGTTGCGCCGAGCGCATCATCGACGTTTTCGAATTCAACCGAAAAGGTGGTGCGCAGTCGAAACACCCGGTGAAACAGGACCGGCGCGGACGCCTGTCGTTTCGGGCATGGGCGGTCAGATATGGGCTTATAAGCCGAAAGCGGCACAGCTGAACACGGATTGGTCCTGTCAGACAGCCACCAGTTTTCCGTCTCGCAAATCGAGCGCATCCGGTGCCAGTTCGGCGCGGAAGGCCGGGGAATGGCTGACAAGAAGGATCGCTTGCGGCAATGCCCGGAGGATTTCCAGCAGCCGGGCCTCGTTCCGTGGGTCCAGCGCGTTGGTAGGCTCATCAAGCAGCAGAACCTCGGGCTCCATCGCCAGAACGGTCGCCAGCGTAACCAGCCGTTTTTCACCCCCTGACAACTTGTGGGTGATGCGGTTCTTCAGATGCATCAGGTCCAGATCACCCAACACGTTTTCTACGATGGCTAGCGCTTCGTCGCGCGTTCTGCCAAGGTTGAGCGGGCCAAAGGCGATATCCTCGGCGACGGTCGGGCAGAACAGTTGATCATCCGCATCCTGAAACACAAGGCCCACCCGGCGGCGTACGTCGTGAAAATCGGCCTCTTGCACTCTTTGCTGACCAAAGATCGTGACCGTGCCGGACCGTGGGCGCTGCAAGCCAAGCGTGATGCGCAGCAAGGTTGATTTTCCCGCCCCGTTCGGACCCGTCAGCGACAGGCGTTGACCGGCGGACAGGCTGAGGCTGGCACCGTCCAGAACGGGTGGCTGACCGGGGTAGGCAAAGCAGATATCTTCAAGCGCAATCAGTGCCATGCAAAATCCAGTATGATCAGACCCGCGCAAAGAGCACCAAGGCCTGCGGCAAAAACAATGTCCCTTCGGGTCAGGGCAAAGTCCTGAAGCAGCAGCATACGGCCTGAAAACCCCCGGCATTTCATGGCATCAAGAATGCGTTCGGATCTTTCGATCGCGCGCACCAGCATCATTCCCACGAGATAGCCAAAGCTGCGATAGGTGTGCCAGTTTGTTGCCGGGCGAAAGCCGCGCACTTTCATAGCCGCGCGCAGGCGCAGGTATTCTTCCCGCAGAACCTCGATATAGCGGATGGTGAACATCAGAAGATGAACCAGCTTTTCGGGGCAGCGTAGGCGGTGCAAGGCGTGGCCAAGCATGACCGGCTCCATCGTGCCGACCAGCACCATCAGGGACAGGATGACCGCGTTGGCCGTCAAGGCGATCTCGACCGCTTTCCAGAAACCCTGCCAGCTTGCGGGAAACCCCCAGAGCGTGAACATCGGGTCGCCGGGCATGGAGAATGGCAACAGCACCAGCATGAAAAGGATGAACCCATCCATCATGGCCATGCGTTTCAACGTTTTCCGCCAGGGCAGACGCGACGCGGCAAGAAGCGAAAGGGACACCGCCAGAGCCCCGCACAGTGCTGTCTGCGAGGAGACCGCCACAGTCACCACCGCGAAGACAACCGCCATGACGATCCGCATCCTTGGATCAAGCGGGTTGATCGCGCCGCGCCGCTGCGCGCCCGCTTTGGCCAGCGTGTTTTCCTGTTGCCCCAGAACGTGCGCCATCAGGCCGCCAGCTTGCGGCGTGCCGCAAAGTAAAAGCCCAGACCAAACAGACCGACGATATATCCGATCCCACCCAGAACAGTTTGCAGGTCATTTTGTTCGCGGTAGGCGGCGATTTCCCGACGCAGCGGGCGCAGCTCATCCCGAACGGCCCTGGCAATGACCTGTTGTTGTTCATCGCTGAGCACCGCCGCTGTCTGGGCAGGTGCGTTTGTCGGCGCGGTGTCGGGTTCCGCTTCAACGCCCATGATCCGGGCGACATCCGCAGCGGGCATGGTAACCTCGGCCACGTGCCCGGCACCAAGGTTTGCAAAGAAAGTATGGGCTACCGGCGCGTTTGGCGTGTAGATAAAGAACCCGTCTGCATCCGTGAGGATACGGCCCAGCTCGGTTCCGTCCGGGCCGTTGACGATGACCTCGGCCCCGCTTGCCATGTCGCCGTTGGAAAAGCCGATTTCGCCTTCGATGGCGTCACCGGATTCAAACACTCCGGCTATGACCTTATGCGCCAAGGCAGGTACGGGTGCGCAGCTCAGCGCCAGAACGATCGCCAGGTACCTCACGCGACCGCTCCTTTGACAAACAGCTCGGGCTTGACCTTGCGCGCCAGCAAAACCGCGAACCCGGTCAGGATCGCCTCAATCGCCATGACAGGAATATGTGCAAAGAAAACAAGCTTGGCCGCAGGCAGGAAGGCATCCCCGGACAAGGCCAGTGAAAACGCAACCATGCCGGTTGTGGCGGCTATGGCAAAGGCACCGCCGACCCCGCCCCATATCGCACCTTGCAGAGGTGAGCCATGGGCGATCAGGCGGCCAAAGATCAGCCCGGCCAAAACCGCGGGCAACGCGATGTTCAGGGTGTTGATCCCCAATACCGTCAACCCGCCAAAGCCAAAGAAGACGGCTTGCAGCAAAAGCCCGACGAACAGGGCCGGGAATGCGGCCCAGCCCAACAAAAGCCCGGCCATTCCGTTGAGGATCAGATGCACTGACGAAGGGCCAATCGGCACATGGATCAGCGATGCCACGAAAAAGCTGGCAGACAGCACCCCCGCAGTGGGGATGCGATCAAGATCCAGCGACCTGAGGCCCATGGCAATCCCACCCGCAGCAGCGACGGCTCCGCCGATCACGACAGGGTTGGACAAGGCTCCGTCAACGATGTGCATCTACGGTTACTCCAAATCCCAGGCGCGGATCCAGATGACCGCGTCCTGGCTTAGTTCTTTGCCGTTGTGTTCGGTCACGGGACCGGCGCCGAGTGCGGCAAATCCCCAATATCCGGCTTTTGGAACGCCAAACGTGAAATACCCGTTATCATCCGAAGTTGCGACCAATGCACCACCCGGCATCGGCGAGACGGTCGGGGCCGAGGCGGCCGCGCTTTCCATGTCTGGTTCTGCGGCCATGTACTCGATCTCGATCTCGGCACCCACAACCGGTTGGCCTTCGGCCATAACCCGACCTGTAAACGTCGAACCCGCGATGATGTTGGTCGGTTTGTTGAGCGGGATAATCTCAACCGGCAGGCCCACCGGGTTCATCCAGTCGGTCGGCAGTTCGTTGCGGTTCAGGAATGCCTTGGCGATCTGCTGGATATAGATATCCTCGGATTCCTCATAATAGGGCTGGGGAACTGTCACCAGCACATAGTCGCCCGACCGTTTGACGGGAACATAACCCTTGAATGCCGCGCCTTCGTTTTCGCCACCGGTGAAACGTACGGGTTCCAGGGTATCCAGCAGATCGGTTTTCTGACCGTTGTGGATCACGTAGAATTCCTGCGGCTTGTCCAGATCCATGACATGCCCGTTCGAGAACGGATGCCAAAAGATCAGCTTGACCGGAACATTCCCCGGTGCGTCGATCATGGTTTCAGCGGTGTATTCCAGCAGGAAATGCGCATTTGCCATCGCTGGAAGCGCTATCGCCACAGCGGCTGCGGAAAGCAGCTTGGTCATCAATAGTCGTCCTTGTCCCATCGTACCAATCCCGGTACGAGATGCGTTTTGACTGCGGGGATGTCCAAGCTAAGCTGCTTTTTCAAGCATCCTGCTCCGACGCACATCCCGTCGCCGATTAGGAGTGCCCTTGTCAAAGGCACATGTCCGGCAGGTATCCTGACTTGCGGGTCAAAGCGTTGGGCTGGCCTTCCCGGATTAACTCCAGTGGCACTTCAGCCCTGCTCGCCGCTTACAGTTGCGGGTGCAGTTGCGGAATTGGGCCAAAGCCCGCACCGCATTCCCTTTTGATTCCAGAGCACGCCCCGGAACCGAACATGCCGAGCGGCTTGCCAGACTTCTTCGGCATCCGTCAACGATCATTTGCGCTGGCTGTCAAAAAGTTTAGCGGGCAATGCCCTTTTTCCGGCGGATCCGCTTTGGATAAAGGTCGGGGTTTTCGGGAATGAACCTACCCTTCGAGCAGGTATCTTTCCGACAATGGCAAACTGGCCGCCCCCAATGAGCGGGCATCCGGGCCTGCCGTCCCCGCCAGCACCAAAGGCCGTTCCAGCCCGGTCAGGTTCAGGTCGGATAGTTCGACCTCAACCAGTTCCACCAGCCGCGCCTTGATGCCTGCGGGCATCCAGCCATCAATCTTGACACATTCGAAGTCGATCAGGCTGCAAGATGAGACTGTGGCATGGGCAATCCCGTGCGCCGCTTGTTTCAGCCAGTTCTCAAGGTGGGTTTCCGGTACGTCCCAATGCTGTGTCGTTTCCCAAATTGAACCGGCTGTTGCGGCATTCTCACCTGTCGCGCGCTCCAGCACATAAAGACTGGCGACATCTATCAACGGTTTCACTCCGCCTGCGTCGTCCGGCACGGGCAATGGGCCAAGCGCACCGGCGTTTCCCCGCCCCGAAAAGATCGAGCCGTTCAGAACCACCCCGCCCCCAATGAAGAAGCCCACATAAAAATACAGGAAATCTCGTGGACCTTCCGCCGGGCCAAAAACCAGCTCAGCGCCGCAGGCGGCCGTTGCGTCGTTCTGCAAGAACACCGGCAAGTCATAGCTTGCCGCCAGCGCGCCTTTCAGGTCCGCGTCACGCCACGGATCCATTTTCTCCTGCGGAACCTGCAATGTCTGTGCCCAGTCCCAAAGGTAGAATGGCATCGCAATCCCAAGACCCGCGATCCTGCCGCGCGCTTCGGGCGACAGCGACGTCATCACTTTGTCGAGGCTTTCCTTGGAAAAGCTCAGTGTCGCCTCGGGCGTCGGAAAATCATAAGTCCGCCGCTCACGGTGCCTGACATTGCCAAGGAAATCCGTCAGCACCAGCTCGGTACTGCGCCGCCCGACTTTGAGCCCAAAGAAATACGCGCCATCCGGATTCAGGCGCATGGGAACCGAGGGCTGCCCGACTTTTCCCCGGATCGGTTCGCCCCGCAGAAGCAGCCCATCGGTTTCCAACTGGCGCATGATGACCGAAACCGTCTGTGCCGACAGCCCGGTCATCCGCGCGATCTCAGATTTTGCAAGGGCCTGATGGCGCCGGACCAGTGACAGGACAAGCCGTTCATTTCGGGCCCGCATTCCGCTTTGATTGGTGCCGCGCATGTCTGGCTCGCGTACGCCAGCGGTATTGTCCAAAGAGTTGTTTGCAGACACGGCCATCCCCTTCGTGACGACAATGTTGAAACCCTTCCTTTCTGTCAATAATAAATAAGAGTGATTTATTTATTGACTCAAAATTCGAATCTTGTGATGGTTTTCACGTTCGATCGGGCCGGATTTCGCCCGATCAGACGTATGCCCTGACGGGCATTGGGAAAACTGGGAGGACTACCGATGAAACTTGCGAAACTTGCAGGCGCTACGGCGCTGGCGGTTACGGCCATGGCAAGCAGTGCAATGGCCGAAGGTGAAACCGTTTGCCTGATCACCAAGACGGATACCAACCCTTTCTTTGTCAAAATGAGAGAGGGCGCGACAGCCAAAGCCGAAGAGCTTGGCATGACGCTGAAGGCCTTTGCCGGCAAAGTCGACGGCGACCACGAAACTCAGGTTCAGGCCATCGAAACCTGCATACTGGATGGCGCAAAGGGTATCCTGCTGACCGCGTCAGATACGTCGTCTATCGTTCCGGCGGTGCAGCAGGCCCGCGATGCCGGGCTGCTGGTGATTGCGCTGGACACCCCGCTTGAGCCTATCGACTCGGCCGACGCGACCTTTGCCACCGACAATTTCCTTGCGGGGCTTCTGATCGGACAATGGGCAAAAGCCACTCTGGGAGATGCGGCAAACGACGCCAAAATCGCCACGTTGGACCTTGCGGTCAGCCAGCCCACTGTGGATGTGCTTCGCAATCAGGGGTTTTTGCAGGGGTTTGGTGTTGATCTGGCCGATCCGAACGTGATTGGCGATGAAGACGACCCGCGCCTTGTTGGCAGCGATGTCACCGCTGGCAACGAAGAAGGCGGCCGCCGCGCGATGGAGAACCTGCTGGCCAAAGACCCGACGATCAACGTGGTGCACACCATCAACGAACCGGCGGCAGCGGGTGCTTATGAGGCGCTCAAGGCTATCGGGCGCGAAAATGACGTGCTGATCGT
Source organism: Ruegeria sp. L11 (assembly GCF_056531755.1). Taxonomy (NCBI): domain Bacteria; kingdom Pseudomonadati; phylum Pseudomonadota; class Alphaproteobacteria; order Rhodobacterales; family Roseobacteraceae; genus Ruegeria; species Ruegeria sp. L11. The sequence continues at coordinate 13,895 of NZ_JBQFMI010000025.1, read as the reverse complement.
TTCCGTCGATGGCGGCTGCCCCGGCGTGCAGAACGTGGCGGACGGGGTCATCGGCGCAACATCCCAGCAATACCCGCTGCTGATGGCATCGCTGGGCGTTGAGGCTGTCAAGAAATGGGCGGACGAAGGGACGAAACCCGAGAACACACCCGGTAAGGACTTTTTTGACACTGGCGTGGCGCTTGTGACGGATAAGGCCGCCGACGGCGTCGAGTCCATCTCTGTTCAGGAAGGCATGGACCTCTGCTGGGGTTAAGCTGAACGTGTGGAAGGCCGCCACGCGGCCTTCCACTTATCAAAACCACCCACACGCCCGAAACCTTGCTAAAGTCGTCATAAACCTGACGCTTTGGGGGAAGTTCCATGTCCGATTCTTCACGACAAGCCGACGATTTCGAAACCGCCGCAAAGGGCAGCCCAGAGCAAGTTGCCGAATTTGACGATCACCAACGCGGATTTGTCGGAACGGTTCAGCATTTTCTGCATGTGAACCCGTCGCTGGTCCCGCTGATCGTCCTTGTCGCTGCAATCGTCATCTTTGGTGTCTTGCTGGGCCCCAAGTTCTTTTCGCCCTTTGCGCTGACATTGATCCTGCAACAGGTTCAGATCGTCGGGATCGTGGCGGCGGCCCAAAGCCTTGTGATCCTGACCGCAGGCATCGACCTGAGTGTTGGGGCCATCATGGTGATGTCGTCGGTTGTGATGGGGCAATTCACTTTCCGCTATGGAATGCCACCTTCGGTTGCGATTGTGTGCGGCCTTGCTGTTGGCTCGGCAATCGGGGGCTTGAACGGGTTTCTGGTCAGTCGCATCAAGCTGCCGCCATTCATCGTCACCCTTGGCATGTGGCAGATCGTTCTTGCGGCGAATTTCCTTTATTCACAAAACGAAACGATCCGGTCGCAGGAGATCGAGGAACACGCCGCCATCCTGCAACTGTTTGGTGCCAAGTTTAACCTGGGCGGGGCGGTGTTTACCGTTGGTGTTGTCTTCATGCTGGCGCTGATCCTCGTCCTTGCATACGCGTTGCGGCACACGGCCTGGGGCAGGCATGTCTATGCCGTCGGGGATGACCCCGAAGCGGCAGAACTGTCTGGTGTCAACGTGCACCGCACGCTGATATCCGTGTACATGCTGTCCGGGCTGATCTGCGCCTTTGCGGGCTGGGCCCTGATTGGCCGGATCGGGTCGGTTTCGCCAACCTCGGGCCAGCTGGCCAATATCGAAAGCATCACGGCGGTCGTGATCGGAGGGATATCGCTGTTTGGCGGTCGCGGGTCTATTCTGGGGTCCCTGTTCGGTGCCCTGATCGTGGGTGTCTTTACGCTTGGGCTGCGGTTGCTGGGCGCAGATGCACAATGGACGTTCCTGCTGATCGGCATCCTTATCATCGCAGCGGTCGCGGTCGACCAGTGGATCAGAAAGGTAGCAGCCTGATGGAACCCATTCTCAAAGGACGGAACCTTGTGAAACGCTACGGCAAGGTAACTGCGCTGGATCACTGCGATTTTGACCTGATGCCGGGTGAGATTCTGGCGGTGATCGGCGACAATGGCGCGGGTAAGTCGACGCTGATCAAGGCAGTGTCCGGCGCAGTGACGCCAGACGAAGGCGATGTTTGGCTGGAAGGTCAAAAGGTGAATTTCCATTCCCCGATCGACGCGCGTGAAGCCGGTATTGAAACCGTCTACCAGACGCTTGCCATGTCCCCTGCCCTGTCGATTGCGGACAATATGTTCATGGGGCGGGAAATTCGGCGAAAGGGGCCATTGGGATCATGGCTTCGAATGCTAGACCGTCCGGCAATGGAAAAGTTCGCCCGCGAAAAGCTGAGCGAACTGGGTCTGATGACCATCCAGAATATCAATCAGGCCGTCGAAACCCTGTCGGGTGGACAGCGCCAGGGCGTTGCCGTGGCACGCGCGGCGGCATTCGGATCCAAGGTCATCATTCTGGACGAACCGACAGCAGCACTGGGCGTAAAGGAAAGCCGCAGAGTCCTTGAACTGATCCAGGATGTGAAATCACGCGGCATTCCGATCATCCTGATCAGCCACAACATGCCTCATGTTTTCGAAGTCGCAGACCGGATTCACGTGCACAGGCTGGGAAAACGCCTGTGTGTGATTGACCCCAAGGACTATTCGATGTCCGACGCCGTAGCATTCATGACCGGGGCCAAGGACGCACCGCCCGAGGATCAGGCTGCATGACCGGTGGCAGCACCGCCCCTGACGTTCTGGCCGACAGCATCGTCGACGCCGTTGAGGCGCTGCCGCCGGCCCGACACCGGCAACTTGTCGCGATTGCCGGCCCGCCCGGATCCGGGAAAAGCACCGTTGCCAGCCTTGCCACAGCCAAGCTGAACCGGCGCGGTGTGTCAGCAGGGCTTGTGCCAATGGACGGTTTTCACTTTGACAACGCGATCCTGAAAGAACGTGGGCTTTTCCCGCGCAAGGGCGCGCCGGAAACCTTCGATCTTGCCGGGTTTCGTGCCTTGCTTGTGCGTTTGCGCACCGAAGATGAAGTTGCAATTCCGGGCTTCGACCGAAAGCTTGATCTGGCAATCGCTGCCCGATCAATGATCTCGCCTGATCAGCGGGTCATTCTGGTTGAAGGCAATTACCTTTTGCTGGATGAACCGGGCTGGTCGGGCCTTCACTCCCTATGGGCGCTCAAGGTGTTTCTGGGCGTCGATCTTGCAACACTGGAAACCCGGCTCACCGACCGTTGGGTTGGGTTTGGGCTGGACAAACAGGCCGCAAGAGAGCGGGCGCTTTCAAACGACATTCCGAATGCCGAGCGGGTGATCCGGAACTCGGTACAAGGCGACCTGAACCTGTGACATCTTAGGGCAGGTCAGTCAGAGCGCCCGTGTCACCTGTCTAGTAGGTGGGCGGAACAAGACCGGCCTGAAACCACTTCACGAAAGACACGATAGAAAACACGGGCAGCCCTGTGGCGCGCTGAATATCGGGCGCGTAGGGGCACATATTCGTGCATTCCAGCACGATCGCGCCAAGATCGGTGTGTTCCGATGTCAGGGCCATTGCGGCTTCGACATTGTCTTTGCGGGCCTTTTCCACATCAAGACCAAGCTCATTTCCAAGGATTGCGCGGGTGAACTCCGCCCCGCCTTCGGTTGTGCCGATAGGCGTGTCCAATGGAACATTGGCGGCCAGCAAGTGATCTTGGGTCAGAGTGGAGGCTGATATGGTCAGAACCCCGGCGCGTTTTCCCGCCGGCAGGATGCGGTTGACCATTTCAACCTGCATCAGGGACGATGTGGCCACCGGAACCGGGACCGCCTGGGCCAGCTCTTTTTGGAACAGCGACAGAAACCCGCAATTGGTGGTAATCCCGTCCACACCATCTTTGACAAGCTCCTGCGCCGCGTCGATGAACACGTCGAGCATGCCTTCGGCTTTGTGCCGTACCACCCGATCCGGCGAGGCATCACGCACAATGCGGTAGTGAACCGGAAAGGGCCAGGTCTGCGCGTTGCCCATATCGCCGGGAATGCGGGGAAAGCGGGCATCCAGCATCAGAATGCCGACAGACGCACCGTAGATGGATTTTCCGCCTTGCGCGATCATCCCTCAACCTCCTCGATGATACGGGTCGAAATATCGTCCGACCCTTCCATGTAGATGTTCGAAATCCCGTGACGCACGGCATCCTGCACCTGATCCATACGCTTGGAGATATGTGCAGCCAGAACCCGTGCCGCCTCATCCGCGTTCCGGTCCATCAAAGCCTGCATGACGCGTTTGTGTTCGTCCTTTGAGCGTTGCACGCGGTCCAGGCTCATGGAAATCCAACGGATATAGCGGATACGGTCGTTGATCCGCGTCAGGGTTTGCAACAGTTCCATATTCCCCGACAGCTTCGCGATACCCAAATGAAACGCCTCATCCCGGTTGACGGCTTCTTCGACAGTCAGACCGGTGATGTCGATGCCCGTTGCGTAAAGCTCGTCCCGCAACAGCTGCAGGTCTTCGTCCGATGCCTTGGCACAGGCCGCACGCGCCGCCGCTGTTTCGATGATCTGGCGCAGTTCGAACAGGTCGAACACGCTTTGCGCGTCCAGCGGGCGGCAGAAAAAGCCTTGTCCGGGGCGGAAGTCGAAAAGCCGTTCGGCAACCAGACGGTTCAACGCCTCGCGCAGCGGGGTGCGGCTGACGCCCAGATCCCTGGACAACGCCACTTCGTTCAGGCGGTCGCCGGGGCGCAGGCGAAACGAAACCGCCATCGCCTTGACCTGATCATAGATATCATCGACGCGCGGACCCGCCATTACCCCTGCCCTTCTTCGTTTGAATCACAGGTGCCACACGTTGAGCTTGAATTCAATATACAAAACTGTATACAGACCTGAGTACAGATTTGACACAAGGGACTCGCGACCATGACAGGGACAAATTTTCTGACCGGAGCCGAAGCCATGGTGCGTATGCTCGAAGCGCATGGTGTGACGCATATGTTTGGTCTGTGCGGCGATACCACTTTACCCTTTTATGATGCCCTTTCCCGGATGGATCACGGCATTCAGCACATCCTGACACGGGACGAGAGGCACGCGGCCTATATGGCGGATGGCTATGCCCGCGTCACCGGCAAGCCCGGCGTGTGCGAGGGCCCGTCCGGCGGTGGTGCGACCTATATCTTGCCCGGCGTGGTCGAGGCCAACGAAAGCTCGGTTCCGATACTGGCGATCACGTCGGATGTGGCGACGACCAGCCGCGGCAAATACCCGTTGACCGAACTGGATCAGCCTGCGCTGTTCCGGCCTCTGGCCAAATGGAACACATCCCTCGACGACGCAGCGCGGCTTCCGGCCATGGTTCGGGCCGCCTTCAGGGCGATGACGACCGGCACGCCCGGTGCGACGCATCTGGCGCTGCCGTTTGACACGCAGAAGGGGCAGGTAGACGAGGCTGAAATCTGGGCGGATGACAGGCACCGCAGCTATCCCGCTGAACGGGCCGCACCTGACCCGGACGCCATCGAAGCAGCGGCTGCCATTCTTGCAGGGGCCAAATCCGCGGTTGCGGTCTGTGGTGGCGGGCCGGTTTTGTCCCGGGCGACCGATGCGCTGCGCCGGGTTGCAGGCCTGCTGGACATGCCCGTGGCCACGACCGTGTCGGGTCAGGGGTCCATTGCCGAGACCGACCCGCTTGCCCTGGGCGTTGTCGGGTCGAACGGGGGCATCCCGGCAACCCGCGCAGTCGTGGATCAGGCCGATGTCGTTTTGTTCATTGGCTGCCGCGCCGGTTCGGTCACAACGGAACGGTGGCGAAGCCCCGGGCGCAGCACCACGATCATCCATATCGACAGCGATCCGATGGTGATCGGCGCCAATTACCAGACCGAAGTGGCGATCTGCGCCGATGCCCGGCTGGCGCTGGAGGCTTTGGCGCAAGCACTGGAAGACCGGCAGGGCCTGACCAGCCAAGGCGGAACAGCCAAGGCCCGCGCCGCATGGGAGGCCAAGATGGCCGCGTTCGCCCCCCTGGCCGCAAGTCGCGAGACACCGATCCGGCCCGAGGCCGTCATGGCGTCCCTGATGGACATTCTGGATGACGACGCGATTGTCGTCGCCGACCCCGGCACCCCCTGCCCCTATTTCAGCGCATATTACCGCTGGCGGAAACCGGGGCGCCATTTCATCACCAACCGGGCACATGGGGCGCTGGGATATTCGCTGGGCGCGGCCATGGGGGCACATGTCGGGCGGCCATCGGTTAAAACCCTGTCGGTCATGGGCGATGGCTCGTTCGGGTTCACCTGCGGCGAGTTTGAAACGATGGTCCGGCACAATATGCCAATCACTTCGATCGTCTTCTCGAACTCAGTCTTCGGATGGATCAAGGCTGGCCAGAAAGCGGGATTTGGTCAGCGCTATTACAATGTTGATTTCAACCGGACAGACCACGCCGCTGTTGCGGCCGCCTTTGGCGTCAAATCCTGGACCGTCAAAGACCCCGAGGATCTGCCGCGCGTGCTGAAACAGGCGATTGAGCATGACGGCCCAACACTTGTCGACATTCACTCACAGCCGCTTCACGAAGCGGCCGCGCCGGTCTCGGAATGGGTCGCGTAAGCGGCAATTGACGGGGTCAACTGGGCCAGAAATTCCTGGGCAATCGTGGACAAAGGGCGGCCCTTGGCCGTGATGATCGCGAGATCCAGCATGACTGGCGGCGCAAATGGGCGGGTCTGATACCCGCTCTCGTCGTCAAAGGTCACAGTAAAGGGGTCGATCATCGCGACCCCCATACCCTGTTTTACAAAGCTCAGCAGGTTTTCGGACAGATGGGTGTGTATCTGGGTACGCCATGTGTGGCCGGATGCCTGAAAGATGTCGCGAGTCCGGCGATGGGTCTGGTGTTCCGGCCCCATCACGATGAAGGGTTCGTTTTCCAAAATCTCTGGCGTCAGTACGTCGTGCTCGGCCAAGGGACTGCCCTCAGGAAAAGTCGCGAGCGTTTCAAACTGAAACTCCTGATAGTTCAGTGTGTCATGCAGAATGGGCATCTCGACGATACCGATTTCAAACAGGCCCGAGATGACCCATTCCTGAATCTTGGACGAATATTGCGACTGAAAGCTGACAGACAGGTTCGGGCGCGTTTTGGCAAACCGCGCGATCTCGCGGGGCATAAAACCAAAGGACAACAGGTGCGGCGCGGCAACCTGCAACTGTCCGGGATGTTTGTTCTGCAGATCGGTTACGGCCTGCGCCACGTGGTCCAGCCCACGCACGACCGTGTCGACCTCACGAAATAGCATCTCGGCCTCAGGTGTTGGCAGCAATCGGCCTTTTGTCCGTTCGAACAGAGGCAGACGCGCTTCGCGTTCAAGCTGTGCCAGAAGGTTGCTGATGCCGGGTTGCGATATCCCAAGAACCGAGGCCGCGCCGGTCACAGTTCCGGTTTCCATTATGGCATGAAAAGCCTGAAGTTGGCGAAAGCGCAGGGACAACGATAATCTCATCACTTTTTCTGATGAACTTACGAAAATATAGTATTTGAAATGATAGTCCGGTCAAGGCAGGCTTTCCCCATCGACAGGGGGCGAAATGAGCAATCTGGCACAGAAAATCATCGGCTATGACCTGTGGCACCTTGAACTGCCGGTCACATCCCGTCGGGATCACGGCATCGGATCGGTTGAAGGCGTTTGCGAAGTCGTCATCCTGCGCCTGACATCCGAGGATGGCACCCAAGGGTATGGCGAGGCGTCGCCCTGGTCGGTATTCACCGGAACACCCGAAGCGAGTTTTGCGGCGCTGGACCGTTATCTGCGCCCTCACGTTCTTGGGGCTAGCGTTGGGGATCGGGCCGCCATCATGGCACGTGCGGCTTACGCGGTGGCACATTGCACCGAAGCCAAGGCCGCGCTGGAAACCGCGCTGTTGGATCTGGCAGGCCGGATCAGCAATGTTCCGGTCTGGTCCTTGCTGGGTGGTCGCTTCCGCGACAGCATTCCGCTGAGTTGTTCCATCGCAAATCCCGACTTTGCCCAGGACATCGAACTGTTGGCACGCCTGCGTGAGGATGGTGTTCGGATTGTCAAACTCAAGACCGGGTTCAAGGATCACGCCTTCGACATCATGCGGCTGGAGTACCTTGCCCAGAACTACCCGGAGCTCTCGGTCCGCGTGGACTATAATCAAGGGCTCAGCATTGATGATGCGCCATCGCAGGTGCGGGACGTCGCTCAGTTCAAACCGGATTTCATTGAACAACCTGTCCGCGCCCATCAGTTTGGCATGATGGCAAAGCTGCGGCAGATGACGGATGTTCCCCTTCTGGCCGACGAAAGCGTCTTTGGCCCCGAAGACATGGAGCGCGCGGCCCTAGTAGGGATCTGCGACGGGGTTTCGGTGAAAATTATGAAGTCAGGCGGCCTTACCCGCGGGCAGACGGTTGCGCGCATCGCTGCGGCCCATGGCCTGTCGGCCTATGGTGGCGATATGTTCGAGGCTGGACTGGCCCATTTGGCAGGCACGCACATGATTGCCGCGACACCGGAAATCTCTCTGGGCTGCGAATTCTATCAGGCGTCCTATTTCCTGAAAGAGGACATTCTGGAGCAGCCATTTCAGGTAAAGGACGGTCAGGTATGCGTGCCTCAAGGCCCCGGGCTTGGCGGCAGACCCGATCTGACCAAACTGAATCATTATGCGGTTGCCAAGGCGGTGACAGAATGACGGAAAAGAAAACCATAGCCATCATAGGGGCCGGAATTGTCGGCGTGTCGACTGCGGTCTGGTTGCAGCGGGATGGTCACGACGTGATCCTGATCGACAAGGCAGGCCCTGCCGAAGGTACCTCGCACGGGAATGGCGGGGTTTTGGCCTCGTGTTCGATCGTTCCGGTAACAGTCCCCGGATTATTGGGAAAAGCACCGAAGATGCTGCTGAGCCCCTCGCAACCGTTGTTTCTGAAATGGGGGTATTTGCCAAAGCTTCTTCCGTGGCTCTGGAAATATCTCCGCCATGCAAACGCCGCCGACGTCGAGAGGATCGCCGCAGCACTGACATCCATCGTTGGCGACAGCCTGAATGATCACAAGGCGCTGGCGGCCGGAACAGGGGCGGAAAAGTGGCTGGTTCCGTCAGATTACCTGTTTCTTTACAGGGATCGCGCGCATTTTGAGGAAGATGCCTTTGGTTGGGAGATCCGGCGCCGGCACGGGTTTCAGTGGGACGAATTGGAAGGTCGCGCCTTCCATGAATATGACCCGGTTTACAGTCAGGGCATCGGGTTTGCCGCCCGGCTTTCGAATCATGGCCACATCACCGACCCCGGCCGGTACGTGAAAGACCTTGCCGCGCATGTTGAGGCGAATGGAGGTCGTATCATACGTGCAAACGTCGAAGACGTAGTTCGGAAAAACGGGCATGTCACAGGGGTTCGGGCCGGTGGCGAGACCATTGCTTGTGACGCAGCCGTCGTCACGGCCGGGATCTGGTCGGGTCCATTGGCAAAGCGCTTGGGAGTTTCTGTTCCTCTTGAAAGCGAACGTGGTTATCATCTTGAATTGGTAAAGCCTTCCGCGATGCCGCGCAGCCCGGTTATGGTTGTCTCGGGCAAGTTCGTTGCGACACCGATGGATGGGCGCATACGCTTGGCGGGCATTGTCGAGTTCGGAGGGCTGGATGCGCCGCCCTCGCGCGCGCCGTTCGAGTTGATGCGCAAAAATGCCCGGGCGGCGTTCCCGGGCGTGACATGGAAGGAGGAAGTGGAATGGATGGGGCACAGGCCCGCCCCGGCTGACTCGATCCCGGTTATTGGCGAAGTGCCCGGTATCAAAGGGGCCTATATGGGCTTCGGGCATCACCATATCGGCCTGACAGGCGGGCCGAAAACCGGGCGCCTTCTGGCGCAGATGATTGCAGGCAGAACGCCAAATGTCGACATGAGCGTCTACGCGCCGTCACGATACGCGAAGTAACAAACAAACCGGTGAGAAACGCCGGTGTTTCCAAATTCAACAGGGAGAAGAATGATGAAGAAATTGACGAACCTTCTGGCGGCAACTGCGCTGACCGCCACCGCCGCGGCACCCGCCATGGCCGAAAAATGGGACATGCCGATGGCCTATGCGGCCTCAAACTTCCACTCGGCCACGGGCGCGGAATTTGCCAAATGCGTCACCACCGGCACCGGCGGTGAGATTGAAATCGTCACGCACCCATCCGGCTCGCTGTTCAAGGGCGGCGACATCAAACGCGCAATCCAGACAGGGCAGGCCCCGATTGGTGAGCGGTTGTTGTCCGGGCATCAGAACGAAAACGCATTGTTCGGGTTTGATTCCATCCCGTTTCTTGCGACCTCATTCGACGACAGCGCAAAGCTTTGGGAAGCGGCCAAACCTTCGATCGAAAACCTGCTGGCCGAGCAAAACCTGACGCTGCTTTATGCGGTACCGTGGCCTCCGCAAGGTCTGTATTTCAAAAATGAGGTAAACTCGGTCGCCGAGATGAAGGGCATCAAGTTCCGCTCGTACAACAACGCCACTTCACGGCTGGCCGAGTTGACCGGGATGCTGCCGGTTACCATCGAAGCGGCTGAAATCAGTCAGGCTTTTGCAACGGGCGTGGCGGATTCGATGATATCGTCGGGTTCGACCGGGTATGACCGCAAGGTTTGGGAAAGCCTGAACTATTTCTACGAGGTCGACGCCTGGCTGCCGCGCAACTACGTGATGGTCAATTCCGACGTCTGGTCTGGTGTATCCGATGCCAACAAGAACGTCATCAAAGGCTGTGCTGAGCTGGCGGAATATGCCGGGAACTGGCGTGCCAAGGAATACACCGGCTTTACCTTGCAAGGCCTGCGGGATGGCGGCATGACCGTTGGCCCGGCATCGGATCAGATGGTGAAGGAATTGAAAGAAATCGGTGTGACCATGACCAATGAATGGCTAGAGGCCGCCGGGGACCAAGGCAAGGCCATCGTCGACGCGTTCCACGCGTCTCAGTGATCCTTACCGGACGGGCGGCGGCATATCCTGCCGCCCGTTTCAAATCCAATCAGAACACAGCGGGGACGGCATGGCAGTTTTGCGAGGGCTTCGGTCCGTATTGGATTTCATTTATCTGGCAGCAGGGGTTCTGGCGGCGATCAGCCTGATTGCCATATTGCTGCTGATCGTGGTGCAGATGCTGGCCCGCTGGACCGGCGAAGTGTTTCCCGGCGCACCGGACTATGCCGGTTATGCGATGGCTGCCGCCTCTTTTCTGGCGTTTGCCAACGCGCTGAACCGGGGCAGCCACATCCGTGTATCGATCCTGCTGAACGCAGTGCCGGACGGGGTTCGGCGCATTCTTGAAGTCTGGTGCTTTGGAATCGCTACCGCCGTCATGTGGTATTTCTGCTGGTATGCCTATCGCTTTGTCTACTGGAGCTGGAAGTTCAACGATGTCAGTCAAGGACAGGATAGAACCGCCCTTTGGATCCCTCAATCCGCGATGCTGATCGGTGCCGTGATCCTTGCCATCGCCCTGACGGATCACCTGATCCACGTCCTGTTCCGCGGTGAACATCGCATCGTCCGCGATCTGGCCGATCAGAGCCACGGAGAGTAAACGCATGGAAAACCTGGCTGTTATCATCCTCTTCCTCTTTGTGCTTTTTACCTTGTTGGGCACCGGTGTGTGGGTCGGACTGGCCCTGATGGGTGTCGCCTGGGTCGGGATGGAGCTGTTCACGACACGCCCCGTGGGCGATGTCATGATAACGACCATCTGGTCGGCATCGTCCTCGTGGACCCTGACCGCCCTGCCGATGTTCATCTGGATGGGCGAGATCCTGTACCGAACGCGATTGTCCGAGGACATGTTCAAGGGGTTGTCGCCCTGGATGGCCCCCCTGCCCGGTGGTCTGGTGCATACGAATATCGTTGGATGTACTGTCTTTGCCGCTGTCTCGGGGTCGTCGGCGGCAACCCTGACGACCGTCGGAAAAATGTCGATCCCCGAGTTGCGCAAGCGCAATTACCCCGAGCGGATGATCATCGGAACATTGACCGGTGCCGCAACATTGGGGCTTATGATCCCACCCTCTCTGACTCTGATCGTATACGGGGTGACGATCAATGAATCGATCACCAAGCTGTTCTTCGCCGGTATCCTCCCCGGCCTTGTTCTTGCGGCGATGTTCATGGGATATGTCGCGCTGTATTCCAAGCTGGGTAAGGACTGGAACCCAAACGACGAAAGCAAGCTGAGCTTTTCTGAGAAAGTCAAAAACTCACGCTTTCTGCTGCCTGTGATCCTGCTGATCACCGTTGTCATCGGATCGATGTATCTGGGCTATGCTACCGCGACCGAAGCCGCCGCTTTCGGCGTGATTGGCGGGCTTTTGCTGGCCGCCGGTCAAGGGTCGCTGACCTGGAAGACCTTTACCGAAAGCCTGATGGGGGCCACGCGCACCAGTGCGATGATCGCCCTGATCCTTGCGGGGGCGGCCTTTTTGTCGCTGTCGATGGGGTTCACCGGCCTGCCGCGCGGACTGGCCGACCTGATCGCCGGATGGGACCTGACACGGTTCGAGCTGTTGATGGTATTGCTGGTATTCTACATCATTCTGGGATGCTTTCTGGACGGGATATCCTCGGTCGTGTTGACGATGGCCGTGGTTGAACCGATGATCCGTGACGCCGGGATCGACCTTATCTGGTTCGGCATCTTCATCGTGGTTGTTGTCGAGATGGCACAGATCACACCACCGATCGGATTCAACCTGTTCGTGATGCAGGGCATGACAAACCACGAGATGAGCTATATCGCGCGTGCAGCGATCCCGATGTTCCTGATCATGGTATTGATGGTTTTCATCCTCATCTGGTTCCCGGATCTGGCGACCTGGCTGCCGGAAAATCTGCGCCAAGGCCCGGGTGGGTAGAACAGCCTTGAACCCGTTACATCTGGCGGCGCGTCATGGCCCTCATGTACTGATCGCCGGGCTGGCGGCTGGCCTTCTGCTGCCGTCCCTGGCCGAGCCGATGCGAAACCTGCTGCCGCCACTGGTCGTGTTGTTGCTGTTCGTCACAGTCCTCAGGATGAACCCTGAAACCATTCTCGGGTCGCTGAGTGATCTGCAGAAGGTTGCATTCACAGTCATCGGGTTTCAATTCGTCATGCCGCTGATCGTGCTGGCCATCGGGTTCGCGGGCGGATGGGCTGGAACGCCTGTCCTTTTGTCCCTGCTGATTATGGCGGCGGCCCCGTCCATTTCAGGCAGTCCCAATATGTGCCTGATGATGGGCCATCCGCCTGAACACGCGATGCGTCTGATGGTTGTGGGTACGGCCCTGTTGCCGCTGACCGCGTTACCAGTATTTCTGCTCATGCCCGAACTGGGGGATATTCAATCTGTCTTGCAGGCCGGGTTGCAATTGCTGCTGACCATCGTACTTGCAACCGGGGCTGCCATTATCACCCGGCGCACAGTTCTGCGCACACCCTCACCCGCGACGCTACTGAATTTGGAAGGCTTGGCGGCACTTACCTTGGCTGTGTTTGTCATCGGGCTGATGCCTTCGGTCAGTGCCACGGCCCTGAACAATCCCGCCATTGCAGCCTTCTGGATCGCGCTCGCCTGTCTGGTCAATTTCGGGGCACAAGCCGTTGCATTTCACCTGAGCCGAAACCGGCTGCCCGCAGACAAATCGACCGCGATATCGATTATCGCGGGAAACCGGAATATCGCCATATTCTTTGTCGCCCTGCCAACCGATGTCACCGCCCCGATCATGGCCTTCATCGGCGCCTATCAAATCCCGATGTATCTGACGCCCATGATCATGCGGCGCCTTTATGGCAAGAACAACCTTCCCGCGTAACGGCATCTGCGCTTTGGAGCACCTTGTGGGTCTTACGTGCAATCCCGGATCACAAAGTGCTTCGTCGTTTCCTCGATGACTTCCCAATAGCCGCGAAACCCATTCGGGATCAGAAAACTTGCCCCGTCGCGAAAATCTTGCCGGGTGCCGTCTTCATGGATCAAAGCGCAATGGCCTTTGACAATATAGCAATATTCGTCCTTGTCCGTGAATGCATGCCATTTTCCGGGCGTCGACGTCCATGTGCCCGCCGACAACTTGCCATCCGGACTGGTAAAATGCATCCCGATCTGGTGATACGGGTCGCCGTCGACAACGCGGTCCGGAAGATCGGCCAGACGCCGTTCGCTGCGTGTTGCTGGCGCACCGAAGAGATCGAGAACCTGAGGTGTCATAACATCATACCCTCCTGCTGAGCGTGTATTTCAAAACGGCACGACCCTCCTGTTGCGCGTTGATGGCCCCTTTTGTGATGCGGGGGTCGTTGCCTTCGCTGAGGGCGATTATGGGACGGGTGGCCGGAGCGTTTTGCCGCAACA
>NZ_JBQFMI010000024.1:0-34151 GCF_056531755.1 Ruegeria sp. L11 | reverse complement strand
GCCACGCAAACAGGCCGGACAGACGAAGGTACTGACAAAATACCCGCAAACATCACCAAAAAGTTCTTGCAATGCAGGAGCCACCCACAGAAGCCGTTTGCCTCACCACTCGACGCTGCAGCGCAGCCTGCGCATTGCTGCCGTTCGTGCACCTTGCAGCATTTTCGAATAGCGGATGACGGCAAACCACAACATAGCCGTCAAATTCTCGGGATACTCTGCCACAGTTAGGATCTTTCTTTCGGCCAATAATCCTGAAGCAAACCTATGGCTGTGCGCCCTGCTTCCAGCGCTCGGTCTGCCTCTTCTTCGGATTCCGTCAGACGAGCCAGGGTAATCGTGCCCATCAAGAGCGCCATCGCAGCTAAGCCCTGACCCGAACCGGTTTCCGACGTGTCCTGCAAAAGGGCCGCCATGCGATCTAACGCCTGTGCGCCCACTTGATGGGGCGCGCCCGTTGTGCGGGCAAGCTCTGTTCCCATCGCCGCCAACGGGCATCCGTTCCGACTATCTTGAGCGTGAGCTTGGGAAAGATACTTAGCTATGTAGCCTTGGCGCTCCTTCTTTCGCCCTTCGCTGGTTTCTTCGCGCTCCATGTCGGAAACCACATCGTCGACTGCGTGCCAGAAGGCTGTCGCGATCAAATCCTCTTTCGACTCGAAGTGCCGGTAGAAACCGCCATGTGTCATTCCGGCGGCCTTCATGACGTCAGCGACGCTGGTCGCTTCGACCCCGCGTTCGCGGAACAACTGCGCTGCAGCATCCAGTATCCTGTTGTGACTGCGCTGTTTCTCGGCTTCCGACATCCTCGGCATTTTCGCGCTCCCAGACGGGGTTGACATTTAAGATTGCATGTATCATCTAAATTATAGATTGCAAGTATCATCTAAAGGAGCGTGCCCGTGCCTACCAAACCCAAGATCCTTGTCACAAGTGCAAGCGGTAAGACCGGACTGCACGTTGCACATCAGCTCAGAGCCAAGGGTTACCCAGTCCGTGCGTTCATACGACAGAGAGATCATCGTTCTGACATGCTAGATCGCGCGGGCGCTGAATTATTCGTGGGTGACCAGTATTCCCTGAGCGACATGTGCAAGGCCATGAATGGCGTGCAGCGGGCTTATCAATGCGCCCCGACGGCACCCAACGGGCTGCACTTCAATGCAGTCTTCACCGCTGCGGCTTACGAAGCAAAGATTGAACACGTCGTTACGCTAAGCCAATGGCTTTCCAGCGTGGATCACCCATCCCTGTTTACACGCGAAGTCTATCTGGGCGACATCCTGATCGGCATGCGTCCCGAGATGTCTGTGACCAAGGTGAATGTCGGCTGGTTTGCCGAAAACTACCTGATGGTACTGGGCATGGCGGCCCATCTTGGGCAGTTCACGATGCCGCTCGGCGACGGCGACGTGAAGAATAATGCCGCCCCCTCAAACGAAGACATTGCCCGCGTAGTTGTCGGTGCCTTGACGGATCCCGCACACCATGCAGGCAAGACATATCGTCCCACGGGCCCAACGCTGTTGTCACCCAACGAGATCGCTGAAGCAATGGGCCGCGCGCTGGGGCGGCGGGTACGTTATGTCGACATTTCCGAGCGTATGATGGTCAAGGCGCTGAAAGCCCTGCGCCCAGCAAACTATTCGGAAGCGGCAGTCACCCAGCTTGCAATCTATTCAGAAGAGTACAGGCGAGGCGCCTTCGCGGTGAACGCCCCAACCGAAGACGTGTTCCAAGTCAGCGGGCACGAACCTGAAGCCTTCGAAAGCATTGTACGGCGCAAGGTCGCTGATCAACCAGGCCTGGCGCGCAGCCTACCAGGCAGCATTGGCGCGATCGGCAGCTTTCTAAAGATCCTCACGACGCGCCCCTTCGATCTTGATCGCGCCCAGATGCAGCGAGACTATGTACAGCTTTCTTCCCCGTCGTATTGCCAAGACGACGCCGCGTGGGCGGAAAGTCATCAGCCCACCGCCAGAAAGACCGCACCGATGCGTGTCGCCTGACACTACGCAAGACGAAGGATTGTCCCCCAAGACGAAAGGACCTCTGAATGAACATTCAGGACGAACTTATCACTCGAAACCAAGAATTCGCGGCGGGCTTTGACAGTGCTAACCTGCCGATCCTGCCAAAGTTGCGAACGGTTGTTCTGACCTGCGGCGATGCCCGGGTCGATCCCGCGCACATCCTCGGACTGGAGCTTGGTGATGCGGTTGTAATCCGAAACAATGGCGGACGGGTTACACGCGCCGCAATCGAAGAAATCGCCACCCTCGCCTTTCTGGTGAGCGTCATGACGGAGGGCCGCGAACAGGCGTTCAACGTAATCCTGATGCAGCACACACAATGTGGAGCCCAGCGGCTGTCCAATCCAGACCTTCAGGACGCGCTGCTGAAAAAGCTTGGGCTAGATGTGTCCGAGTACGCGATCACGGATCAGGAAAGCGACCTTTTCGCAGACATCAAGCGCCTAGCGGTAGCACCGGAGGTACCGGACGCGATCACCGTCTCAGCCTTGCTTTATGATGTCGCCACTGGAACAGCCCACGAGATTGCTCCGGCCGCATCATTGGGGGCGATCCGGGCCGAGGTGAGCGTATTGCAAACTGCGGTTCGAGGGTGAAGGTCTGCCTACCTCCAATTCACGTAAACAAACGCATATCGAAAGGACCGATCAGATGACGCCCACAGTGATATTCCTTCTTCAGTTCGCGATGAGTCTCTTTGTCTTTGCTCTGATCGCGGCGTGGTACGTTGCACCCTGGCTTGCACGGCTGTCGGCGGCGGCAGCGCTCTCAATCCTGCTGTTGCCGCATGCTTTCCGACACATCGGAATGAGCTTCTTGGTACCAAATCTCAACAACGGAGGGTTACCCGAGGCGTTCGCAACCAGCGCCAGCTATGGCGATTTACTCTCGGCGTTTCTGGCAATCGCCGCGCTTATCGCTTTGCGATGGGGATCAGTGGCAGCCCTTCCGTTGGTTTGGGGTTTCAACATCCTTGGTACTGTAGATCTGGTGAACGCCTTGCGCCAAGCCGAGGCAATTAACTACTTTGGCCCCACTTGGTTCATTCCAACATTCTTTGTCCCGGTACTTTTGGTCACGCATGTGATGATCTTTGCACGGCTGTTGAAGGCAGAATGGCCCAAGACGGCGTCGGCATGACAGAACAAATATGCTTCTCAGGCAGGCAGTGCTGCTGCCTGCCCCACTGTGTCTCACGGCCCTTAAGAGACATTCACCACCCAGCTCCGATGCTGCGGTCGCAGCCCGTACTGCCGCCGTTCGCTGCGGGTGCAAAGTCGAGAGCATGACGACTTAGAAGCGGGCCACTGGCTTAAGCTGCAGCACACATGCTCAGAACGAATTCAACGCGCTGTTGCACTGATACTCTTGGCAGCTCCGTTCTCAAGTAGCCAAGGGTATCTAATGCGCGCACAATACGGCGATGCTCCTGAAGTGCTTCACTGAAGTCGTGCCTGCGTTCAGCGTCCTGCGTGAAAAGATCTTTCCATGGAGGGGCTACGAAAACATGCTTTGCGTATTGCCGCGATGTTCCGAGTGTTTCTGATAGGTCCGGTCCACCAGAACTCGCTAAGGCAACCGCAGCATCAACTAAGCCGCGATCAAAAAAGACCCAACCTTCTGACTCACACGCTGCGTGCAAGTCTGTCCTTGCAACCTCAACGGCTCGCAAGGCGAATGCGTGCATGTTCACCCACGGCAAAGCGTGACTCGCCCGGGCCAGTTCATCTGCAACGATCCGTCGACCAGGCTCTGGCACCGTAGTGTGCCCACATTTGCCGAGGGCCTGAAGCAAAGTTGACTTTCCCCCACCAGAACAGCCTGTCAGCAAAATCAGCTTTTGTCCCATCACTTTGTCCCAAGACCAATTCTGCGTCGCGCTACCGCTCGTTCTGAGGAAGGCCGTCTGCGATCTCGTAGTAGTCCCCTTTCTCAGACATAAAGATATGCATCGCCAGAGACGTATTCGTTGGACCATCGAACACGCCCATGGCCACCGCCGTCCAGTCATGGTGGATCGGATCCCAGAACAGGGTTGATCCACAGGTGCCGCAGAAGCCCCGTCGCACCTTTTTGGAAGACTGGTACCAGCGCACTGCATCCTCGCCTTCAACCCGAAGTGACGTCCGGGGAATGTCGATGGAGGCCTCAAAATGACCGGAATGCTTGCGACATTGCTGGCAGTGGCATGCCGTGGGGCGAGGCAGGTCACCTTCGACGACGATCTTAACGGCGCCACAAAGACAAGATCCTTTATGCATGGCCCACCTCCTCTGTTTTTGGCGCACGGTTCCGGCGCCGCACATTCAGTGCTTGAATGAGAGCTTTCGCTTCGGCTGGCGGCTCCTGTTCGACGCGTCGGTAGTTGGTGCCATCGTTTCGGCGCGTCAGAAGCCCGGCAGAAATCATTGTTCGCCGCAGGGTTGCTGGATCTTTGAACACGTGTTCGAGATTCAGACGCTCGTTGACTTCCTGCTCCATCATCGACTGTGCCGGCGGAAGTCTTGCCCAGAGCGCCCAAAGAGCAAGCGTTTGCACACTGCGTTTGGACGGCCAACGAACGAGACAGCCATTGGAATCGAATTGATGCAAGGCGCGCTCTACGGCTCTCGCATCAACAGTTTGCCCGTTGGTTGCGCGCGCAAGCCTTTGGCCAGCAGAGTGGACCGAACGCATGTGTTGGACATTTTGAAAATTTGCGGCACGCGCAGCCATATTCATAAGCACGAGGTGCGGCGGGCTTACGTCACCGAGTTGCTTGGCGAGGGATCGCGCAAACACGGTCAAGTCGTCCGCGTGTAACGGCAGAGAGATTTTAGGCATGGGGCTTCCACATCAAGCGCCAATGCTGGATCGTCGGTCGCTGGCTTAACGAAGCGGCGCTCTCAACTGTGTTAGTGATTGCTTTGCCGTTCGATCTGTTTGGCAGGTTTAGCTCTCCCAGAGGAGCAGCGACGCCTCGGTGTCTGCCGACCGTGCAAAGTAGATAGCAAATGATGCGACCGAGGCCAAGGCCATCGTTGTATTGCCCGCCCAACCAGACAGTTTCCTTCATCCGTCTCTTCCTGGTTCGCTCTGATCGCTGGAGAATAACGCGATCTTGTTGCCTTGAGGATCGCGCAGGTAGCCGACAAAAAAGTTCGGTCCGTAGGCCTCTCTGAAGCCCGGCGCTCCATCGTCTCTTCCACCCGCCTCAAGTGCAGCGGCATGAAGATCACGAACCTGTTGTTGGCTGCGCGCCTCGAACGCGACCATCGTGCCATTTCCTGTTGATGCGGGCTTCCCGTCAAAAGGAGATTTGACATAGAACTCAGGGAGGTTTGGCGCCTGCCCCGGCTTTGTAGGAAGCGCATAGCTCAGGTCACCGTGATAGTGTTCCAGCTGATATCCGAGATCTGGCAGAAACGCGGAGTAGAAGCGTTCAGCGCTCTTCATGTCATCGGCACCTATTGTGATGTAGGCAATCATAGTTAAGCATCCTTGTGATTTGTTCCCATTCGTCGCTTGACGCGTTTAGTCGCGGCGGTTCGCGCATTTGATCATATAAACCAGTATCGCCGCGCATGTTCGGCCTTAGCCTCTTCGATAGTCATGCGATTTCTACCAAGCGGATCAATTGATGGAAAATCATTGGGTCGTGCTGAAGCGGGCAGAGTGCCGATGGCAAGAACGGCCGCACCGCCGGCAAACGCTGCAGAAAGGCCAAACATGGCACCCCAGGATATGCCAGCGACGATCCCGGCCAAAACCGCTCCAAACGCGCCTACCCCGTCCAGCAAAGTGAACGCGAAACCCAGCGTCGTACTTTCGTTGCGATCCGAGTGATCAACTGCGGCTGCCAGCATTGTCGCTCGAACTGCGTCCAGCGAGGCAACCCCAAAGGCCATGATTGCAATCATGACCAAGAACGGGGGCTCGAACACCAGTAAACCGACAGCCAGGGCAGCAAACCCGTTTCCAGTTGCGAGTACCGGAAAGCGGCCGAGCTTGTCGGAAATTGATCCAACCAACGGCTGGGCGAGCGCCCCGGCCACAAGCATAGCTGCAAAGATAACCCCAATCTTTTCGGGTGTAAGTGCGTGAACCGTCGCCAAGTAGAGCGGGATCATGCTCATCAGACCAATCAGTGCCATGTTATTGAATGAGACCATGGCAACGAGGCGAACCCCTCTTTGACTGCGCCATGTATTCAGAAGCAGCAATAGCTCCTTTCTACTGATACGCGAAGCTTCGGATAAGGGAACCGCCCGCGCGATCCACAAAAAACAAACGCCAACACAGGCGGTTGGAAGTACCGAAAGCGCCAGAGCAACGCGCCAATCCACAACCGATAACAGCAACCCGATCAACAGTGGCGCGAACACCTCCGCAAAAGACCCTCCAACCGCATGTATTCCCAAAGCGCGGGCGCGCGTTGTCTTGTTGTCGTCGGTCAGTACTCCGGTTGCAATCGGATGCCAGGCCGCGTTGCCCATCCCAGCGAGTGCCAAAAGGATCGCAAGGCTCCAAAATCCTAGCGCCTTTGCTGCGAGCGCATATCCCACGACGACCCAGAAAAAGGTACCGACAAGAAGACGACCCCGGCTCGACACCCGATCTGCGATGAGGCCCGCAGGCAGATAGGCCAAAGCACCACCAACGCTGAGCAGCGTGAACAGTAGACCGACCTCAGCGGGGGAAAGGTCCATGTGGAGGCCAGCGGCCGGCACGATCAACCATAGCGCTGCGATTGGCCAGTCGATGGCGAAGTGTCCTGCGGCAAACCAGGCCATCAGAGATCGTTCTGTCATAGTGCCTAACCCATTGAGTGCGAAACTTCAGGCACGGTGCCCGACTGATTGGCGATTGTTAGCGAAGGGTGATATGTCTGTCTGTCGACAGGGAGACGATTGTTATCGAGGATTCGTCAATGAAGGACAGCAAGCTGACAACATCTGATCGACCCCGCTATCTCGGGGAAACGATTGAGCCAGCGTCAGGCGAATGCTACGACTGGCATTCCCACGATTTTGGTCAACTCATCTCCGCGGCCTCAGGGTCGATGTATGTCGGAACCCCGGACCGGGTCCTGCTGCTCAGTCCGGCTATGGCGATCTGGATTCCCCCGGACAAAGAACATTGGATGCGCTATGGGGCGAACAACGTCATGCACTATGTCGATGTCAATCGCGAAGAGGCAGAGTGGCTTGGGCCAGATTGCCGGGTCGTGGCCATGACACCACTTCTGGATGCATTGTTTGTTGCGGCGATGCCAGAAGCGACAAGTACACGAACAGTTAAGCACAACACAGCGCTGCAGACCTTGCTTCGACACGAGCTACTCGCAGCGAAGGACGTGTCGCTCTCACTTGTTTTGCCGAAAGATGCGCGGCTACTCGGCGTCGCGCGTGATGCCCTCAACGACCCAGGCAGCATTCGCTCAGTCGAAGCTTGGTTGTCAGGCGTCTCCGCGAGCAGAAAGACCGTCGAACGACTGTTCATCGCAGAAACAGGCATGCCACCGTCGAAATGGTTGCGCCATGCACGGGTCTTGCATGCCGTATCACTGCTCGCGGCGGGTAAGAGCGTAACCTCGGTTGCCTTCGATATGGGATACGAATCTATGAGCGCTTTCAGCTATATGTTCCGACAAACTCTAGGCGTTAGTCCGAGGGAGGTTTTAAGGAGCCGGTAGGTTGTACCAAAAGGGTCAGATGTTTTCTGCGGCCCAAAGCCGACCTTGGCAACCAGATCGGGATGCTGCGGCCGCATCCGCATTGCTGACATTCGCGACACCTACTTGATTACGGTACAGGTGGGCGTTCAGGCAGCGGACTAAGCTGTCGATAGGGTATTACAGTAATGCCAACAATTGGACCAAAGTAAGTATTACGTGTGATCATCGGAGTTCTCTAGCCATGGTACTTGAATGTTGGTGTGCTCAGAATTTTTGGAGCACACCTTGACACTATGGGGCAAGCGATCCCTTTAAGATGCGATCAAAGCCTTAAATGTCAAAACCTCCAATTTGCATCACGTCCATAACGCAAATCCTTGTGGTAGAGTTCCGGGTTCAGGCCAATGTCTTTCAGCATTCGTTTGTCAAACTGAGACACATGCCGGAGATCCCGCCTAAAGCGATATTCACGAATTACCACGCCTTGCAAACGTGAAACCAGCTTGGCGATAACCTCAGCAAATGAGACGCCACTCTTTCCCCTTTTATTTGGCGCCTTGGCGCCAATCGGTTGAAACGCCACGCTGGGCGGGACAGAAAAAGAACTACGTTCGGTTGTCATTATTATCTCCTATGTTCGGCGTGATCGCCCCGAAGTTTCCCGAACCGCTGAGCCGCGCTGCTTTGCGGCTACTTGAGCTTATTGCGATGACAGTCTGCTATTCACGGTCCGGGGTTACGTGATTTAGTTCGTCGGTCAGACGGTTAAGGTGGTCGGTTTCTGGGTTGCCTTGCAAACATGCTCGACATGACGATGATCGGTGCCGCAGCACCCGCCGATGACGGTCAGATTGGGCAGAATATTTGCAAGCTCCAGATGAAGCTCACCGAATTCCTGCGGGTTCCCGTCATCCAACTCCGAAGCTTCGTCCAACTCGGCATGGGACAGGCGCGACGCGTTGGCCCGCAATCCCATGATCCGCTTCGTCCAATCGCCGCCCTGCTCAAGGACAGAACGGAAGTGATCGGGATGCGCGCAGTTGATCATGAAGTACGCCGCTGCACCTTTAGTGATGGCGTCGACCTGCTCTATGGCAGAGCGCAAATCCTGACCCGAAGGCAGCCGGCCGTCGGTCTCGACGGTGAACGAAATCACCACGGGAATACCAGCAGCCTGTGCGGCCCGCACGATACCGATCGCTTCTGCTACATAGGTCATGGTGATGGCTGAAACCATGTCTGCGCCCATCTCGGCGAACCAGTCCACCTGTTTCTGGTGATAGGCTTCGGCTTCTGTCACGCTCATTATTTCTGTCGGGGCGTATCCGTCGCTGTGCGGCCCGATTACTCCGTTGATCACAAAGGGTGACACTGGACTTTCGTGCTCGTCCCGCATCTTGATTAGCGTTGCGATAACCTCGCGATGGACCCCTTTAAGTTCATCACAGTCCACCCCGAGTTCAGCCGCCCAACGGGGGCTTGCACGCCAGGTCGGAGTGTCCATTATAAACCCACGGCGATGGTTTACGGCCAGCCGGGCGAACCCGCGCATGTATCTGTCTATGGCGTCGATACCCTCCTGGCTTTCCAACGCTTTAAATGCTGCAAACAGAGGCAGGTCGATCCCGTCGTGAAAGACCAGGGTAGTTTCAAGGCCGCCATCCCCCACCATCTGGGTGCCGTTCAATTGCGGTAACGCATTTCGATATTTCATTGCTATACTCCTGTTCCCAGGCCCCGAAGCGGACCGTTAAGGATGAAATGGGAATAGCGGCGGCTCGGATTCGAACCTCGAGCCGTATCTGAGCTTTTCCTGAGAAAGTATGAGGGCTAGGCTTGTTTCAAACGAGAATTGTTTCAAACATGATCGGTTCCGGGCCATGAAATACACGTTCAATGAATGTACGATTGATACCGATCTCTTTCAGATATCGCGGGGCGAGGCCTGTAACAGTCTGACCCCGCAGACCTTGCAAATTCTGGAATACCTCATTGCCAACCGGGACCGGGTGGTTCTGAAGGACGAGCTGGTCGAGCAGGTCTGGCAAGGCCGGTTCATCACTGACGCCACTTTGTCGACTGCGATGAAAGAGGCGCGCCAAGCGGTTGGCGACACAGGCCGGGACCAACACACAATCAAGACCATACATGGCACCGGGTTTCGCTTTGTCGCCAAAATCGACAAGCCCGTCGCCAAAACTCAAAACTCACCGACACCCGGCGGTATTGTGCTTGCGGTACTTCCGTTCAAAAGTCTCGGTTCAAACTCCGACGATGGATTTCTGGCCGAAGGTTTGACCGAAGACACGATTACCAATCTGTCCCGGTTTCGCGATCTTACCCTGCTCTCACATCGCACAACCGCCCAGTTGGCAGCTGACAAGGCTTCGAACTCGGACATGTCAGACCGACATGCGGTCACACATGTTGTCGAGGGCAGCGTTCGAAGATCCAAAAACCAATTGCGGGTGACCGTGCAAGTGACTGAGGCCAGCAAAGGCACCCTAGTCGCGACCGAGCAATTCGACCGTGGCAGCGGACCAGAAGAACTGTTTGATATTCAGGAAGACATTGCCGCCCTCATTGCCGGCCGCCTTGCTAGTCGCCACGGCCTTGTGGCAAACAACATCGCTCGATCCCTGCCCGACGGGCGCACCCAGTCCTGGGATACTTATTTCCTGGTTGCGCAGTTTTATGAGTATTACCGGTCCTACGATCATTCCATACATGCAGATATTCGGGACAGGTTAAAGGACGCGCTCGAAACGGATCCTCAATCTTCGGATGGGTGGGCGGCCTATGCCATGTTGCTGCTGGAAGAGTACCGCTATCACGTCAACCAGCGCCCCGATATCGACACCTTAGCGCTCTCGGCAGAAGCTGCGCGTAAGGCCGTGAAATGCGACGGCCTTAATGCCTTCGCGCAGATGACACTGGCACTGACCATCTTCTATCAGATGGATATTGCGGGGTTTCGGGTCGCCGCCGAACGTGCACTTGAGTTAAACTCCGGCCATTGCGATGTTCTGGCCGAGATTGGGTCCTGCCATCTTTTCCTGGGCGAATATGATCGCGCGGTCGAATTGTTGGATCGGGCGATTGACCTGAGCCCAGTCCACCCAGGATGGTATCACTATGCGCGATGCTGGCTATACGCATCACAGGGTTTCACAGAGGCCGCTCTGGTAGAGATTGAGAAGTTTCCTATGCCTGAGTTCTTCTGGTACCAGGCACATCTTGCCTGGCTCCACGGCGAATTGGGCAATACCGAAAAAGCCCGCGCGGCGGCTGCGGTCATGCGCGAGATGTTTCCGATCTTCGAGAACGTCGTCTATGAAGAACTCGCGATGACCGGTATCACTCCGGAACGCGGTGAAATGGCTATCCAAGGATGGCGCAAGGCGGGACTCAGTATTCCGGGACGTCCGTCTTAGGTCGCTGACGCGTCGCAGCAGGTACAGCAATTAAGCCGGAGAGGACGATAGCGGCGGCCAATGTCGTGTAACCTCCCAAGGCAATCGCAAGGCTCCCGATCACGCCACCCAACGCAAAACACAGAAGGTAGCGCGCCATACCTGCCGCTGGCGTATCCGTCCGAACCAAGTAGAGCGGGAAGAACAGAAAAAGCCCGAATGCATTTAGCAGGATAGTCACACCAACCAAAAACTCGGTTTTAGATAAATAGGTAAGCCCACCCGCAAATGCCGCCAACAGCAAACCTACTAGCTTGGCGCGCAGGCCCAATCGCTTGGGCACGACACCAGCAAGGTAGGACCCCAAGCCGGACAGCAACAGGCTACCGGCCAGCCAAGCGCTAAGACTGCCAAGGTCTTGCTCCAGCGAAAACACTTCGAGAAAGGCCCAATAGGCGCCCATACAGATGAAAAAGGGCAGCAAGCTTGCGTCCCACTGCCAGTTGAAATGCCCTTTATTGCGATAGTTTTGCGCAGGTATTTTCCGAAACAACAGGATTACTTGTATCGCCGACAGAAGGGCCAAAAGCCGCAGTAGTGACCACTCAGCCACGTGAATTACAACCAACAAAATGAACGAAGCGGCACACCCGATCGCCATTCCGTTGCCAATCATTTGCAGAACCCTTGCCTCGGTAAAGCTGCGCGACAAGGGCAGTGCCAAAACAATGCCCAACGCCAACCCGACGCCGCCTGCCCCGGCAAACAAAACTGCAGTTGAAAAAGCCTGAACCATCGCAGCGCAGGCAATGCCGCTACACGCAACGATCCCGGCCCCACGCAGCAACCATTTATGTCGCGTGTCGGCCCCAATCGCACATCCGACTGCGGAGAACAGCAGAACGACGCTTGCCAACAGGCCAACCGCCACGTCGGAAATCCCGCTTTTTTCGGCCAGTTCGGCCAGCCAAATTGGCATCGTATTTAGAACGGTAACGGCCAAGGCGACTATGAATAAACGTGTCAATCGGAACATGCCAATAGACGCAACGGCCCTCT
Source organism: Ruegeria sp. L11 (assembly GCF_056531755.1). Taxonomy (NCBI): domain Bacteria; kingdom Pseudomonadati; phylum Pseudomonadota; class Alphaproteobacteria; order Rhodobacterales; family Roseobacteraceae; genus Ruegeria; species Ruegeria sp. L11. The sequence goes on along the minus strand of NZ_JBQFMI010000024.1, from coordinate 21,990 downwards.
GAGTGACACGCTACGGAATTCAGGGGCCATGGATAGCGTCCCAAAGTGCATCGTTCAGAAAGCTTGTGCCATGATTGGTGTTTCCTGATTTCCCGTTGCAATCGCCGTGGCTGTGTATGCCGATTGCAACATCAGGGTCTTCTACAAGGAATATGGGTGAGCCGGAATTGCCCTTCCGTGTATCGACCCCGTGCGTGATGGCAGCACTCGAGGATGATATGACATTGACCCCGACAAAGGGGCCAGACTCTTGCTGTTGGGTCTGACTGTCGCTGTTACGCAGGGTTGGCGGATTGCCGACCGGGTCGTCATCGAGACCATAACCTCGCACCCAGACTTCGGCGGGGCTGTTGTCGCGCAAAAGCGTGAAACTGCCAAATCTTCTATGTGGCATATCCTGTCCGAGTGCCGGGACCACATCGAAGATCGCCCAGTCATTTCCGATCCCGTCATCCGCAAAGATGATGCTATCTGTTACGATCTTATACTGGTTTTCGATTTCCGGATGTTCTGGTGTTCCGTCCGGCAGGGAACTGGGGACCTCGAATTGCAGTACTGCCAGTTTACTATCATCTACGCAGTGACCGGCCGTCAGAAATTTACCTCCGGATTCCATCCACCCCGTACAGCCGGCCGAAATAATCCGGCCCAGCCGATTGTCATTCGATCTTTGTCTGTGATCGTCAGAACAAATCGCCTGTTCGCCGGGGGTAGTTCTTTGCTGCATTGACCCCTCGTCGGATGTCTGTTCCTGCGGCGGGCGTCCGATATCAATCGACGAAATCGTATAAAAAGCACCGGGATCGTCGGATGAGACGTACAAAAACACATCGACATACGATCCATTAAACAAGGCCGTTGTCCCCTCCCAAGCCTCCAGTGTCTTCTGATCGAACCATTGGACTTGCGATGCGTCATTTTCGGTCCCGCGTATCTGGATGTAGCTGTTGGACCCTAGATCGAATTCAGCGAAATTTATCGCAATCGAAAGGGCTGTGTCGTCGCCAACAACCTCGTATTGCACAAAGGCACCTTTCTCGCGTGCCTCGCCTTCGGTTAAAAACTCGCCTGTCTGGGCTTGAGCGCGTATCCTCGGCAGCGCGCTCGCAAAGTCGCCGTCCCACTCAACGAATAACTGCGTATCGGCGATCGATGCATAGTCCTTGCTCTCAAAGTTCAAAGGGGCCTGCTGCGCATGGGTGAGAGGGCCAAGAACGAAGCAGCTTATAGTAAAAACGGTCAAAAATTTACGTACGGACATAAATCTCTCCCCAAGCCATGTTCGAATTCAGAAAACCTAGTTTGCAATATGCCGAAACATACCACATCACTGGCCTTTCGAAACTGTCGGCCTTCAATTTAACACAATAGTGTAAGCTGGCATGGGCCGCTATCCGTACAACCGGGCAAAACTTGGTGCGAGAAAAACCTTAGCCAGGTAACCGGTGCGTGTGGTATCATACTGATGAGTAACTGCCGGTTGCAGACGATTGAGATTGAAAAAAACCCTTGAATTCGTCGGCGGCAAAAAACTAGTGCCCGCGTAGTTTACACGACTTTCACAAGTGTGATCGGGACTGACCCGTTCCGTCAGGACAGTTGAATTGTTCAAATCCTTTCATCAGGCACCGCCTCAGTCGGTGATCGGCCAAATGAAATTTCAGAGTCCATGCGGCCAAATAAAACCCGAGTGAAAAATAGAGAATATTCAACGAGGAGATTGACAATGAAGCGCAGAATATTTCTAGCACGGACTGCCACCTTTGGCGCGGTAGTTTTCTCGGGCACTTTGCCTGGCCTGCGGGCAGCGGCGCAGACCGGAACACCGTTACGGCGCAGCCTTGCCGATATGGATCTTGATGATCCCGACCTAGTTACCCTGCGCAGTTTCGTCACCATGATGAAGGACCCGGCGCGAGATGGCCAAAATGTAAGTTGGGAAGGTTTTGCCAATATCCATGGAAGTTTCGCCGTGGGGTTCAACCTGTGTCCGCACGGGAACTGGTATTTCCTACCATGGCATCGGAGCTACATCCGCATGTACGAACAGGCCGCCCGGACATTGACCGGAAATGCCGATTTCGCAATGCCCTATTGGGACTGGACTGCAAATCCGGGGTTCCCGGCAGCCTTTGGTGATGCTGAATTCGACGGACAACCTAACCCACTGTTCGTTGAAGGACGGAACCTGGGCACCGGAGATGAACTTGGCGAGGACATTACCGGGCAGGACGTAATGGACACGATCTATGGAAGTCAGACTTATGAGGAATTCGGATCATCCCGTCCTTCCGGTCAGGTCGATACCTCGCCAATGTGGATCATGATGAACGGAACACAGGGTGAGTTGGAAAGTAACCCGCACAACAACGTGCATTGCATCGTGTTGGGGCCGTTCATGTGTTCGGGCGCTTCGCCCCAGGACCCGGTCTTTCAAATGCATCACTGCAACATTGACCGAATCTGGGATCAATGGAACGCAAACGGCAATTCCAACAGCGGCGATCAGCTATGGCTAGACATGCCGTTTACGAACAATTTCTTTGATCCCGAAGGCAACAGCTATACCGATACGGTCAATGAACTGCTTGAGGTGGTCCCACTCGGCTATACCTACGGATTGGAGCCGCCACCTGTTGTCGAACCCATCGATCCGGGGCGATACCTCTATCTTGCCAACCTCTATGGGGCCCCAGGATCGGCGACTGGACTGGTACAGCGCGAAGTGCAGGAGGTTGAAACCAAAATTGATCCCGGCCAGTCTGCCAACGTTCAGCTTAGTGCAAATGCGCAACGGCTCAACGCGGCGATCGACCCGAATGCAAGCAACGCTCTGACTGCGGCAGGAGCCCAAGAAAAGCGGGTCTACGCGTTCCTGCGCGGGCTCCAGCCTACTAACAATGGCACACAATTGCGGGTCTTCGTGAATCTGCCAGAGGCCGGAACCGACACGCAGGCCGTGGGCAACCCCAACTTCGTGACATCTGTTGGGTTCTTCGGGCCGACCAAGACCCATGATGGCATGGACATGAACAGATCGGTTGCCGTTGACCTAACCAGCGCATTACGCCGACTTGACTCCGAAGGAGCATTGTCCGGTGACAGTATATCCGTGCAACTTGTTCCGGTGCCCCTGCAAGGCTCGGCCGAGGCCTCGGCTGTCTCGGTGCAAGAAGTGGAACTTGCGATTGTTTGACCTGGAATGCGCCTGATGATTACTGCGATTGGATTGTTGCTTGCGGGATCCGCACTATGGCTTGCACAAGGCGATAGAGCCGAGAAACTGCGGTTGGGGCCGGGTGACACGACCGAGGTCTGTGTTCAGGCCCCGCCCGACCCGTCAGCGCGCGCAGTTTTGGTTGTCGACATGTTTGATACCCAAAGGTTTCAAGACGCGAACCTCTCGGTAATTGCGCAGGGGAACCAAGCGCGCACTCGTATAGGGTTCTTTCCCGCTACACCGTTCAACAGCCAGGCGGGCGATGCGCCGCGCAGGTATTTTCTGCCCCGCCAGGCTCCGGTTGATGGGCTGTATTGCTATGAAATCCGGTTTGAAGCGGAAGACGGGAGCGTGTTGATTTCCGTGGAAGCTTCCGGAGCATTGAGCAACTAATTCTGACTTCGACGTATCGTTAGGCGAAGGGAACCAAAGGCCCGGATAAGGATTTATCGCCAAAGGACGACTCAACCCAAGGTTTGTGATATAGTGTTTAAAGAGGCCTGCACCATTGTTATTCAGCCCGGCAGGCCATCCTCTATTATTTGCGGAGGCCAAGGATGCGTATATTTTTATCTTCTGTTTTTTTCTGCCTGTTTTTTGGACCTGCCTACGCGCAGGCGGTCTCACCCGAAGAAGGCAGGGTTACCTCTGGTGAGTTGGCCGAAGAAGCGCGCCAGCAATTTGCAGGAATGAGTTTTGAAGAGTTCAAGGCCCAGGTTCCCCATTTCGAGGATCTCAACCTGTGGGTCGTCAACGGCGATGTCCCGATCCGCGGAGAAAAGCGTCTGCGCGAGTTTTTTGAAGCAAACGTTCAGGTCGTGCCACCAACCGGGGACAAAGTGCCCGAACTTATCGTGGCGCATGAAGGCGGGCTTGATCTGTTATGGGGTAATGCGCAGAAACGGGCGCTGACCTACTGTGTAGATACAGGATTCGGCCCCAACTATACCGCGATGGTCGCGGATATGGCGGGCGCCGCGGCCGCCTGGGAAGCAGCGGCGGATATCGACTTCATCCATGTGGCTGCTGAAGACAGTGCCTGTTCACCCTTGAACAACAATGTCCTGTTCGAAGTGCGCCCGTTCGATTTCGGTGGTCAGTTTTTGGCCGTCGCCTTCTTGCCGAACGAGGCGCGGTCGGGACGGACGGTTGCAATGGACCCAAGCTCGTTTACCCTTGATCCCAACCGAGCACTGACACTACGAGGCATTCTGCGACACGAGCTTGGTCATGTGTTGGGATTCCGACACGAACATACCCGCCCCGATGCCGGAGCTTGTTTCGAAGACCTGGACTGGCGCGAGGTTACAGACTACGACGCGCTGTCGGTTATGCATTACCCGCATTGCAACGGTCAGGGGGATTTCTCGCTGACGCTTACACATTCCGACATGAACGGAATTGCCTGCCTCTACGGACCGGCACCCGGATTTGTCATCGACACCGCGATCTGCACACCTGCCGTGCTCGGCGGGTCGGGTCAGCCCACAACGCTCAGTGAGGGGCCGGTGGCGGTTGCGCGAGGGCAAAGTGTCAGTTTTGGCCCATTTGACGTTGTGGGAGGGACACGCTTTGTCGTGCGCCAGTCGGGCGAAGGAGACCCCGATCTCTATCTCAAATTTGATGCGCTTGCGGCCCTCAGCGTCTTCGACTGTCGACCGTTTGTCGACGGGCCCGAAGAAGTTTGCGACGTGGATGTCCCAATGAATGCCAGCGTCGCATCCGTCATGGTGCATGGTTTTGCCGATGCCCGCTTCTCGCTGGATCTGAGTTTTGTCGCTCCTTGAGGAGGTTGCAAATGTTACGTGTTCTGATGATTGCTCTGGCCAGTGCGTGGACGCCGGCACTAGCGGAAATCGTAACTGCCCGACCTTTGGTCGCACTTGACTGGCGTTCGTCGCCCGGGGACGAGGTGAAAATCGCGGCCGAAATCTCACTTCTTTATCAGACACTTTACAACACGGGCAACCTGGCCACACGTGAGGTTCCAAACCCCGAAGGGTTGTTTTTAGAACGCTTGATGCGGCAGGAAGGCGTGTTTTATGGAGCGTACTTTCCGCAAAATCTGGACAACGTATTGTGCGATCTCAATACACATATCTGCAGCCGCGAACGCTATCCGGTAAGTGAAAAACAGCTACTCGACTTGTCAGTCCATGTAGGCGGTTTGGAAAGCTCTCCATCAAGATGGCGGTTCAGGGGGCATCCGGATTTGAAAGTGCGTATTCCGGATTACGAATTCTCGTCCTACACCTTGCTGGCCAAATCCCAAGTGCCCTCGGACTGGGTACCCAAGCAGTTTACGCCCGGTCAGATGGTCGATTGTTCGGGTTGGGAAACGGATTGCCAATCACTGGTCGAGCGATTGAATCCGCAACTCTACGGTAAAAAAACCCGATCAGCATCTCAGACAGTAGTCTTGCCGGTAGCAGGGCTTTCGGTTCAAGTTCCGTTGCGGCCAGAAGAGCAGTCGCGATATTATGATCTGCTCAGCAAAATGGGAGATGAGCAACCCAAGAATGAAACGGAATTCGCTGGTCCCAGTGCAAAACAGTCCGGGTTGACACTTGAAAGCCATGCGCCTGACATTTCACGCACGGATTTGGCGATCCAATCGCTAGAACGCAACATCGTCAGCATCGGCGGAGCCAGCGATTTTGGTGTGCGAGATGAGCCGCTGTTTGATCAGCAGGTTGAACTGTTCCGTCTCATCCAGCATCCATTCGCCGAACAGGAGGAACTGCCAGAAGAGTATCGCGGCAATGTCGGTATTCTGGTGCTCGATGCTGACGGCGCGAGGACCCACTGCGATCTGACTTTGGACGCTCTGCCAGAGGGGACCAACACTTGCGGCGAGATCGAGGCTGCCCCACATCCAATCCGAGATCACAGTTTGCATGTGGTAGGCCTGATTTCCGCGCCTATGAACCAGCGTGGGATCGTCGGTCTCAATCCGGAAGCCAATGTTATATTTGGGTCGATTAACCGCGAGTTCACTTCGCCCGCAGACATCCTGAATGTCATCCAACAACTTCAGAGCAACGCATTCCAGGGCGTGCGCATCGCCAATATGAGCTGGGGTTTTGACCGAGAAGTTGGCAGCAGTGACTTTCTGCGCGACCAAATTGCCACGCTGGACAGTACTATGCTTGTGGTGGCAGCGGCCGGGAATGAAAACAAAGATGTCAGCGAAGATTGCCGGATTTTTCCGGCTTGCATGCATCAGCTCGACAACGTTCTTACAGTTGTTGGGCTTGACCGCGATCCAAGCAACCCTTCGCTTTGGCAGCGGGATCAGACCAAAGGCTCAAATTACAACAGCGAGTTTCACATTGGTGCAATCGCCGACAACGTACTCAGCACCATTCCCGGCGACAGATTGGGCCGCATGTCCGGAACCTCCCAGGCTGCTCCTCAGGTAACGGCAGCCGCGTCGCTTATTTTTTCGGCGGCTGAATTCCTTTATCCCGATCTGATCGAGCAAAAGCTTGCCCCCAAGATCGTCAAGGATCGGTTGATTTACACCGCCGATCATTTCCTCGGCCTGCAGAGCAAGCTGAAATCCGGTCGCCTGAACGTAAGTCGGGCCATCAACGTTGTGGACACTCAGATCGTTGTCGAGCAAGAAAACGGGCCAATATCCTACAAGGGCAGCCTCAAGGCGATTCCTGTCGATCATATCCAATGCCTACAAGCCAGCGGCGATGTCACTAAATACGCGTGGGGTTCGATCCGACGAATGATCTATGTGCCCAATCGCGACAGATACATCCTTTATGTAAACGACAATTATGTAGGCGATACTCTGGACAACAGGTATCAGCCACTCCGGCGGGTCGACGGCTGCAACCTGAACACTCTGAGTCATCAAGGGAAAATCAAGCCGCGTGGTGGAGATGAGATCGATTTCCGCTTGGGAGACGTCGTGGACTACACTTCGGCACTGTTAGAGTGAGACGACTGGCGGCTATCAGTATGGCGCTAATGTGCAGCTCTGCTGCGGCGCAGGAACAGGCAATTGAACCACATGTGGATGGCCGCGTACTTGATCTGTCTGTAAATATCACCGGTGACGATTTTCGGGACAATGGTCCGATTTGGTGGCGCAGTGACTTTTCCAAAGTCGGTGCGAAATCGATACGGTTGTTTCTTCGCGTAGTCGAAGGCACGGAGGTGCCGGCGGTAATCGAAGTGGAAGGCGAGGACGGCGTCGCGCGGTCCTACGACATTGCCGATATCGGAACCGATGGGCGTTGGACCGGCATGTTCCCCGGCGGGCGGGTCGTACTCTCGTTGTTTTCGGACACACGGCCTGACGGTCTGTCATTGATGATTGAGAAAATGGCGATCGAGACAGAAACAGGCACGCTTTTTTCGATCTGGGGCGGTGAGGATGAAACCGCGCATATTAATGACGCGGCCGTGCCGCAATCTATTCGCGACTTGGGCGCACCGGTGGCCAAACTTTCCTTTTTTCTGGGTGGCAAACCACGAAGCTGCACTGGGACCTTGATCAACCGGGACCACCTACTGACAAACCATCATTGCGTGGCGGACGCCGCTACCTGCCGCAGCGCAATTGCGGTCTTCGGATACGAACGAACCGCTGATAACCGCCTACGACTCGGTCAGCAATTCGACTGTGCCGAAGTGAAGGAAGTGCTGGTGAATTTTGAACTCGATGCCAGCCTGATCCGACTGGATGGCACTCCTGGCGATACGTTCGGCTTTCACAGCATCGATCCGGTGGCCACCGATGCGGCGATATCCGAGGAATTGGCGATCATCCAGCATCCCGGTGGCAACGAAAAGCAGATTTCCTTCATCAACTGCACTGTGATGGCGCTACCGGTTGATGGTCGGACAAACGAAACGGATTTCAGCCATACATGCGATACCGCAGGCGGTTCATCCGGCTCGCCGGTGTTCAATGCGAACGGAGTATTGGTCGGCCTGCATCACTATGGTTTCAACGATGGTCAGATTGAGGAATGGACCGAAAACCGCGCCGTGCGGATGAGCGGTATAACCGATTGGCTGCAGCAACGGGGCATAGTCCAAGCACCTTCCGATGGCGCGACATCGGAAGGGACAAATTCAACGCCTGGCGATTAGGCGCTCTAAAGCGACTTCAAGTATTCCAAAAGTGCGCGGCGATCATCATCAGTCAGATCGGTGCCGTATTCATGGCCGCAATTGCTGTTGCCGCTGCCAAGATCGTTGCAATCGGTGGTTTGAAGTTCATAGTCGAAGCGATCCTGCTCGACAGACAGACCCACTGCCTCAATATCATAATTGGGGCCAATCTTGAACGACGCCCGCCGTTGGTCAGCCGGTTTCAGAAGATCATCCAACGTCGCAACCGAGCCATTATGCAGGTAAGGTGCGGCGGCCCAGATACCTTCGAGAACGCGGGCCTCATAGGCGCAGCCTCCAGCGGTCAAAGCGTTAGGATTGTCCAGCCGGAACGCGCCCTTTAGCTCATCCACAACGCCTGATGGCAACTCAGGTTCCGCCGTCAGCGCCACAGTAGACTGATCTCCGATGCTAAGGATATCTTGAATGATCGCGCCGATTACCGAAGCGCTCAACAGATCGAAAGCGCTTGCGCGCGCGCCAAGGTCCACGCCGATCACCGGAATTTTGGCACCGTTCATTACACCGGTATCCACCGTACGCGCCAGAATGCGACACTCGGCCGTATCGGTGCCCACATCTAGTACCGGCGTCGCCCATGTCCACAGCCGTTCGCCACGTTTTATCCCATGACATTCTTTACACCCTCCGTTTTCAGGGTCGCGGTCGAAAATCTCTTTGCCTTGTTCTGCAAGACTACGGTTCAACGCCCACGGCCATTTAGGCGGACCAATTTTCCAGATAAGATCTTCAAGCCTGCGCAGGCCGTCAAAGTTGGCCGAATTAACCTTCACATAGTTGCGGTTAAGTCGAAAAGCACCGGTTTGAACTTCGGGGTGGAAAATTCCGAACACGCCATAAACTTCCCCAAGATTACGCGCCAACCCCAGTAGGTCGGTCCCATTCTCGGCAAAGCCAGGCCACTGTGTCCGGTCCTGCCGCGCCGCGTTCCACAGAAACGGGTAGCGTGTGGGCGCATCCGCAGCCGCTATATTTTCAGCGATGATATAATCTGGCGGCTCACCCATATCCAAACCCGCAACGCGGTTGAAAATCATCGACACCGCGTCCAGCCGCGATGGACCCCAGGCCGGGTCCGGTAGCGACCGGCTTATGATCGTGTCAAACCTCAGGTGCCACAGCACTGCAGCGACACGCAGTTCGGCCCTGGCAGTGTCTGTCGCGCCTGCGCCAAGAACTGCATCTGCAAAGGCGGTGAACGAGCTGTCATTTGCAAGCGCGGCGGCCATCGCCGCGTTGAGGTCGGCTAGAAAGCTCTGGAAGTCGACGATCCCCGGCCCACCGTCGACACGGTAGGGCGTGCCGTTTACTTCGATTTGACGCGTGTGGCAAGCTGAGCATGTCATGCCAAGATGATCTGGCGAACCGGCGACCGTGAACCCCACGGGAATTCGCAAATCGATCCCGCTGGGATTGGCAAGATAACCATAGCGCGCCAAGCCGTCGTGCAAGAATGGCTCTCCCGTCGGTATAGTCAGCGCATCGATCCAGGCCAGTGGAATTAGGCGCGATCCTTGATCCTGAGTATAGAATGTCTCTCGGCTTTCTTGTGTCCAGTCAGCTCCCTGGTCCAGAAAAACCGTCTGCGCATGGACAGGCAGCGACAAGGCGAGACAGGGCAGTGCGGTGCAAAGAATTTGTTTGAGCAAACCGAGTTTCATTTCAATTACTCCAATTTTATTGGTTTAGCAGGCGAAAATGTCTTAGCTCGGGCAACGTCGAACTACCCTAATACTGCGCGCGGGCCACACTTTACCGTTCGGCGCTACACGTGCGGTCCGGATCAATGCAGAAAGTGCAGACACCGAATAAATGCCCTATTCTAACACATTCTTCTACCGATCTGAAACATTCCCAAATAGGCGCGGTCTCCGTCAAAACCAACCGAATGGTCAACGCTGCCCGAATGCGTCGCGGGCCAGTGCCGTCAGGTTCGAAGATGGCCGTATTAATGAGATGACCGTCGCGTATTGTGGGGCATTTTTGAAGAACAGCGTCAGTCGATCATACTGTTTTCCCCGGCGGTCCAGCCCCAAATATCTCAATGCGTTGGACCCCAGAACTGCCACCTGTTCATTCTCACTCAGAATGGTGTTACTCAACGCAATTCGTACGTCGTTATAATAACTTGCATGTTGGTCCTCCCGGCCCAGCATCGTCCAGTCAGAGCCATACATCAGCCGGTGCTTCAGCTTTTCTTCCTGCCGCAGAAGTGCATCCAGTAGTCTTGTGACTGCTTCGGATCTGTCCCGGTTACTTCCGGACACGTCGGTCCAGTACCCCAGATCGACATAGAGGTTGTCATGTTTCGCGATCAGTGCGGCAGCCTGCCGTTCGTAAGCCTCGGTCTCGGTCGGGCAACCTTCATCGCCCTCGAACCGTTCCTCGTCAAACCCGCCGAAATGGGCAATGTTGATGCGCAGATTGCGCCAAGCCTGGGTCTCCAATACTGGACGCCAGTTTGCGGCCGAGGCATTCTGCCCGGTGCAAGCATCCGCCCCCAACGAGTTGTTGCCATGCGTCTTGATCGGAACATCTTCGGCGGCGCACCAATCGTAAAGGGCACGCAGCTCGGTATCGATCTCAGCGCCTTTGATACCAAGGTCCTTCAAGGCTCGAGGCTTTCGTGCGCCGGGCTTGTCGAATTCGTCGTTGCCCAGCGGCAGAAACCCCATCGGTGGATAAAGCTTGATGCCTGCAAAACCCTGCCTCTCGACGGCGTTCTGTATGGTCCGCAGCCAGTTCGGGTTGTCGTTTCTGCGATAGTAGGCCGCCCGCAGCGGGCAAAAAGGAGCAAACGGCAGCAAAAGGGCACCACGTTCCAGTTTGGCCATTTTCGATAAAAGCGTGATCTGGTCAGTTATGTCACGCCCAGTGCGATCGGCATCGCGGTCTTGCCCCGAACGCAGCCAATATGTGAAATCAACAAGCGATGGAGAGAACACCTTGATCCCGTTTGACCCAGTGGGAACGTTGGTGTCAGTCTTGACGCTTTGATGCGCGTAGAGGCGGATCAGTTCGCCAAGTATATCCACGCGGCTGCGCGTCAGCAGCCCTGCCCAAAGTAGCGTCTGCGATAAACTCTGATCCGGATTGGTGCGTTTTGAAAGCGATTTGAAAGTGGGTGCTTCGCGGATGGACTCGTCGCGGTAGATCGCATCGGCTATCTGGCGCGCCTGTTCCCCTTCGCGCCCAGCTTCGCGAACGTTGCCGGCCAGTCCAACTGGGTTCACGGCGACATTCGTTTCCGCCGCCAACAGTGAAAACAACTCTTCATCACCGGTTTCACCGGGCATCGTACCCGTGGTAGCAAAGGCCCCCTGTCGCCTGCGTCCGGCCGCATCCACCTTGTCTTCAAGTACGCGTAGACCCGTTTCGACTGCGGTTCGGTCTTCTGTCAACAGATCGCCGCCATCGCGCATCAGTAGGCGCTCCAGTCCCCTGATGTTCCCAAGCTCCTGCGACGCTGTTGGTGTACGCCGTGCGGCCAACACGATGTCTACAATCAAACCAACCAGCGATCGCACCACTGAGAGTCCCCCCGGGACTGGGGTTTCTGGGTCACGAATCAACACTTGTTCTAGAAATCCGGGGATGGGTACGTCGGTGGCATTGAAGATGTGATTGTGGATATCCACCGGAACTGCGGGTAAGCCCTCGGCGCTGACATCACGATCGGGTCCGCGCCAACCGCATCCGGACAACGCGACCGTTGCCAGACTACCTGCAAGCACGTTGCGTCGTGTCGTCACAATTGCGCCTCCTAGGACCTATGGCGAAAATGTTTAAGTCAAATCAATGAAAAAATCCTAGCCAATGATACTCATATATCAACCGTTATCCTCTGAGAGTATCTGACGCAAAAGTTTAGGTGGCGGAGTCCGAGTGTTACCTGACCTTTACGGATCATATGCGCAACTTCAATGCCAGACCACTCACCAATATATGTGTTCTGACTTCGGCCCTTTGCGGCCCTTCTCCCCGCTTGCAGTCTCCGCAGTGCGGCGTCGCCGGACCTGCCATTCGCTGCGGCCGCACATTCTCAAGAACGGCAAATGCCGGCAGAGCGGACGAAGCGCAGGTCTGGGAAATTCAAAATTTTTTGGCAGACTTCAGGACGCCTTGGGTTTCCAGAAAATCCATCGTGTATATGCGAATGTGATCAGCGGCAACGACTCAAGTGTTTGTGTTTCGGTTTCCCCGGAAGCTCTTTGGTGAAGAGCCGGTCCACTCCCTGAACGCACGGCGAAAGCTTCTCGGCTCTTTGTATCCCAGCATTTCGGCGATCCGTTCGACCGGAATGTCCGATTTCTGAAGCATTTCGCGCGCCTGCTCCTCGATGAGCATGGAGCGGATTGTCCTGTATGCCGTCCCTTCCGCCCTAAGGGCCCTCTGAAGTGACCTGGGGCCGATCGCAAGATGGGCCGCAACTTTGCTCTCGGAAAGCACACTTGTCGGAAGATGAGCGCGCATGATTTGCAAAACCGCGCCTTCAATGGACTGAACCGGCTCAACCCCCATGAGCGCACCCAGGTCCCCCAATGTAATAGTCTTCCGAGACTGCAAGGGGTGCGGGTTTCGCGTGTCAAGGTCGCAAAGCCGAAGCGCGACGGACGGTGACTGGGCTCCCGTCTTAACAGGTGCGCCGAACAGATCTGCAAGCTTTGACTTGTCGTCACCATTGCCATCGGGAAGTTCAAACCAGTCGGGCTGCCAGTCCGTGCCGAGGAAATGCCTGGCCACCTTGGAAATAACGAACAGCGCCCCTTCGTCGAGGTGTCGGTGGCCGACGACCGAGAAGCCTTTCGAGTCTCGTCCGACGACAACGTGCGTGTCAGTCTGTCGGATCACGATTTCAGAGCCAGGATGCGTCAGCGACAGCGCGCGTCGCCCGCGGTCAAGCGCAGATCGCAGATCCGGTGCGCCCAGCACGTAGTTCGCATAAGCTCCGTAAGCCAAGTAGTCGAAGGCCCAGCCAACCCTGGCACCCAGATGGCGATCGCTTATCATGCGGGCGACGGACTCCAGAATGACGGCCTCAGCAGCGTAGGAAACAAACCCGGTTCCTTCTGACAGCATCTTACGGTCGAGACCAGCCGTTCGGAGCGCACTCTCGACGACGTGTTTCGGGACGAAGCTGTCAAGAATGTCCACGACGTGCGCCAGTTCGATGATGTTGACCAACTTCTGTCTCATAGCGTCTCTTTGTCACAAAATGACCGGTCGCACTATGATAAAACGCCAGGAAAGCGAAGACTTGAGGGGCGACTCATGAAAGGTAAACAGTTGGCAAACCGCATATTTTTGTTTCTTGCATTCCTGGCCGCGATCGTCTCTGGTCCCGCTCATGCCCAAAACTTCGACACCACAGTGGACCAACTTGCCGACAGCAGGGAAATCCCAGTCACGGTAGACAACTTTATCCGTGCCGCGACAGATATCGAGTTCGGCAAATATGTTGCCCTCGCTGGAGGGGTAAACAAGTTCTACCACTTCCGCGAAATGATGCCCGTCCATGCTCAGACCACCATCAGCGCGAACCGGGACACTCTTTATAGCGCCGCGATCATCAATATCAGCAAGGGCGCGACGGTCACCCTTCCGGATGTCGGCGACCGCTACATGTCGGCGATGGTCATCAACCAGGACCACTACCTGAACAAGGTCTTGCACGGTGGCGGCGCCTATACACTCGATATGGACACGTTTGACACGCCATATGTCGCCGTCTATCTGCGCGTCCTGCTGGATGCGACCGATTCCGCGGACCTGACCGCCGTGCACGCAATCCAGGACCAGATGTCGATCGACGCTGCCTCGTCCAAACCCTTCATCGTCCCGCCCTATGACGAAGAGGACTATATAGGGCTCGTAAGGGCCGCCGTCGGTGTCGGCGCCTACCTTCCGGACAGTTTCCACATGTTCGGCAAGAAGGAGGATGTCGATCCAGTGCGGCATTTCATTGGGACGGCCGGTGGCTGGGGTGGGTTGCCAGAGGATGAGGCACTTTATCTCGGGATCTCGCCGAACCTGCCGGTCGGGAAATACAAGATCGAAGTGCCGGCCGACGTGCCCGTCAAGGATTTCTGGTCGGTCAGCCTCTATGATGCAAACCGTTATTTCGCGCCGAACGCGATGGACGCCTATGTCATCAACTCCGTCAGCGGGACGTACAATGAGGACGGCTCGATGACCGTGCATCTGGGCGGCTGCGAGGACGGGCGCGTGAATTGCCTGCCGCTTGTCGAGGGGTGGCAATACACCGTGCGGCTCTATCGTGCAGCGCCGGAAGTGCTGGATGGAAGCTGGGTCTTCCCGGGTGTCGAGCCCGCGAACTGACAGAAAGGACAGAAAAATGAAACACCTTCTCCTTGCCGCTGCCCTCTGCGCACCCGCACCAGTTCTCGCCGAAGATATCACGATCCGGAACCTCATGCGCGCCGAGAGCGATACGATGTTCCGGCTCACTATGAAGAACAACGGAACAGGTGTCGGCGAGATCGCCCATGAGCGCGAGGTAACCTCCGCCGACAAGCCGCAGCCAGTCATCCGGCCCAACCAGGACACCTTGTATTCGTCCGCCCTCATCGATCTGTCCGAGCCGGTGACGGTGACGCTGCCGGAGGGCGACGGACGGTTCCAGTCGGTGCTGGTGATCAGCCAGGACCACTACAACTTTGCCTATGCCGAACCCGGTGCATACGAGCTGACCGAGGACGAGGTCGGGACCCGCTTCGCGATGCTCCTGTTCCGCACCTTCATCGACGCGGGCGATCCCGACGATACGGCGCGCGCCCATGCGGTGCAGGACGGAATTCGCCTCGAAGGCGGCGGAACCGGCCCCTTCGAGGCTCCGGACTGGGATCTCGACGCCCTTGCCGCTGCACGGAAGGCGGTCAGTGACCTCGCCGCTGCCGTCGGCCTTGATGCCAGCATCGCCTTTGGCCGCCGCGACGAGGTGGACCCGCTGGGCCATCTGATCGGGATGGCGGGCTGGGCGGGGCAGCCGGCCACGACGGCCAGCGCCTTTGTCGACGCCGTCGATAGGAATGACGGCGCGACCCCCCATGCCGTGACGCTGCAAGACGTGCCGGTGGACGCGTTCTGGTCGATCACCGTCTACGACGCTGACGGCTTCCTCGCGCCCAACGATTTGGGGCGGAACAGCTATAACAACACCTCGGCCACCCCGAATGAGGATGGTTCCTTCACCATCCATTTCGGTGGCTGCGAGGATGACCGGATCAACTGCATCCCTCTTACGCCGGGCTGGAACTACACGGTCCGGCTCTACCAGCCACGCGCCGAAATCCTCGATGGCAGCTGGACCTTCCCGGATGTCCTGCCCCTAAACTGATGACGCGACGGCCCGCGCACCGCGTGGGCCGATCGACGAGAGGAAGGAGCCTTCGATGTTGAAAAAGCCACCTGTCCAAACGGCCAGTTGCGCCGTCTTCCTGGCGTTTTCCTTGGCGAACAGTGCATTAGCCGAGGATAAGCCGCGCCTCATCCTCCAGATCACTGTGGATCAGCTGCGGGGCGACCTGCCTTTCCGCCACTACGACCAATTTGGCTCGGGCGGATTCCGCTATCTGATGGATCAGGGCGTCTACTACGACAACGCCCACCACGCCCACGCCAATACCGAAACCGTCGTCGGCCATACCACGCTGGCCACCGGCGCGCATCCGTCGGCCCATGGCATGGTAGGCAACCTCTGGTACGACCGCGCCACGGGGCGCACTATCTACAATGTCGAGGACGCCGACTATCCACTCCTCACTCGGGGCGCGGACGTGAACCACAACACCGAGGTCGACCCCACCCAGCTTGCCGCCAGTTCCGATGGCCGTTCGCCCCGCGCCATCCTGACCACCACCTTTTCCGACGAGCTGTCCATCGCCACCCAGGGCCGCGCCAAGGTCTTTGGCGTCTCGGTCAAGGATCGTGGTGCCGTCTCGATGGCGGGCCACACCGGCAAGGCGTTCTGGTTCTCCAAATCCGCCGGGGAATTCGTCACCTCCAGCTATTATTACGACGGCTACCCGGATTGGGTGACCGATTGGAACGCTAAGGATTTCCTGCAAAACTATCTCGGCACCTCGTGGCAGCTGACCCATCCCATCGATAGCTATCTTTTTGGCGATCGCGACGATCAGGATTGGGAAACCGATCTTGCCGGGTTCGGGCGCACCTTCCCGCACCCCTATTCGACCGTCGATCCGCTTTCGTGGAAGAACGATCCCTATTTCCCCACGCTGCTCACTTTCAGCCCTGCCGGGGACGAGATCACCGCCGATTTCGCCAAGACCCTGATCACAGCCGAGGGCTTGGGGCAGGATGATGTCACCGATTACCTCTCCGTCAGCTTCTCGGCGACCGATTACATTGGCCACGGCTTCGGCCCCTCCAGCCTCGAGGCCGAGGAAAACCTGCTCCGGCTCGACCGCACCCTGACCGATCTCTTCGCCTTTATCGACGCCGAGATCGGGCTCGAGAACACCCTGATCGCGCTGTCCGCCGATCACGGCACGCCCGAGGCGCCGGGATACCTGGCCGAGCTGGGAGAGATGGGCGGCTACGTCAACCCCGAGCACTGGGCGACCCAGCCCGCCGCCGATCGCATCCGCGCGCGCTTTGGCCTTAGCGATCCGCTGATAGCGGGCTATGACCACCCCTACCTCACCCTCTCGGAAGAGGTGCACAGTCGCGACGACATCGACCTTGTCGCGCTGGAAACCGCCATCGCCGAAGAACTGTCGGCCTTCGAAGGTATCGCCTTCGCTGTGCCTTCGTCCCGCATTCGTACGGGCGCCCTGCCCGACAATGCGCTGATGCGCGCCGTGGCCAACAACTACAACCCCGACCGCTCGGGCGACATCTATCTGGTGACCAGCCCCGGCTGGTTCATCAACGATTTCGACGGTCTCTCGGTCACAGTCACCCACGGCTCGCCCTGGCGTTATGACACCCACGTGCCCATAGCTTTTGCCGGTTTCAACCTCGCGCAACAGCGGGTCTCGCGTCGAGTGCACACAATCGATCTGGCGCTGACGCTTGCCGCGGTCGCAGATACGCGCCCACCCGACGGCGCCGCAGGAGAAGTGTTGGGGGAAGTCGTCGGGTACTAGGCGCCTCGCGGTACTGCAAAGCGGAGACAGTAACTGGGTCGGATTGAACGGCATCTGTGGGTGGCTCCTGCATTGCAAGAGTTTTTTAGCGATTTTCGCGGTCGTTTCGTCAGTACTGTCGTCTGTCCGGCCTGTTTGTGTTTTGGCATTGCCTCCACTGGCCCTGATGAATTCCGCGAGCGAGGTTCCAATCGGCTTATCGACCTCAGAGGGCCGCTGCCATTCCCGGAGTGTCCTTGCTTTTGGTTGACTTACTTCCGCATCATCACTTCAACGTCTTGCATCTCGTGGGCAGTCTGTGCGGTCAGAACGCTGGCTGCCGGTATTCCTGTTTCTTTGTCAGCATTGCCCAGATGGAACGCGCTGCCTTGTTTGCCATCGCGACTGTTGCCAGCCGAAACGGCTTGTCGGCAATGATCTTGGCTGTCCAGAGATCGACTTTCTCTGGCGACCGTTTTGCCATGACCGCGCGCGATGTCATACCCACAACCAGCAGCTTTCGAAGGTAGCGATCCCCTTGCTTGGTGATCTTGCCCAGTTTCTCTTTGCCGCCGCTCGACTTGTTGAGCGGGGTGAGGCCCAGCCAGGCGGCCAGATCTCTTCCTGTTCGGAACTGATGCGCATCGCCGATAGTGGCGACAATCGCTGAAGCCGTGATCGGCCCGATCCCCGGCATGCGCATCAACCTGCGCGCATCTGCGTTCAACAGGGCATGTTGCTCGATCATCTTGGAGTATCCGTCGATGCGCTCGTTCAGGCCGATGAACTGATAGCACTGAATGCCGAGCATGCCGGTCGCGATCTCCGGCATGTCCGGGTGATCCCCAGCCAAGTGACGCTTCGCAAAAGCCGTCACCGCTTCGATCCCAATGGGCAGAATATGGCCGAACTCGCGCAGCAGGCTGCGGATCATATTGGCCAGCTGGGTGCGCTGCCGGACGGCCAGGTCGCGCGTGCGATGGATCGAGAGGATAGCTTGCTGGTCCTCCGTCTTGATCTCGACGAAGCGCATGGTCGGGCGTCGAACTGCCTCGCATATTGCTTCCGCATCAACCGCGTCGTTCTTGCCTCGCTTCACATACGGTTTGACGTAACCAGCGGGCATCAGCTTCACATCATGGCCGAGCGTGCGCAGCTGACGGCCCCAATGATGGGATGAACCGCAGGCTTCCATGCCTACGACGCAGGGCGGAAGCGTCTCAAAAAAGGCCAGTAGCTTCGCGCGCTTGATCGGCTTGTTGAAAATAACCCGGCCGCTCTCAGAAATGCCGTGCACTTGAAAAACGTCCTTGGCCAAATCGAGGCCGACGGTCTTTACTGTCATTGGGTGGCTCCTTTCCTAGCAGTCGTTGATAACTGCACTTTGGCACATTCGATGCCGGTGGAGCAGGAGCCACCCACCTCATCCGCTTCCAGCTTTTCGCGCTGACAGGTTCGCGGTAGCAGAGATGGACCGCTTTCCGGTTTTAAAGCGGGCAAAGGCGATGCTATGCTGTGTGAAGCAAGGCATTTGGGTTTGTCGGTGGTGTGGGGATGACCTGCCCGACTATCGCAGGACTGATGCGCGGTATTGCTCTGAGGGGTGTAGAAAACGGTCAGCGAGGGCACGCAGGAAAGTCAGGAAAAGAACTCAGGAAGTGTAAAGATCCACTGGATATCTGGTTTGGTTTCGGCACTAGCCACACTAAGATTACCTAAGGTTTCTACTCATTCCCCATGAAGCCCAACGCGCCTTCGTTGTTCAAAACCTCAATTGCTGTATCAAGGGCCGCTTGGTCCGAATTGAACTTGTCGTCCCAGACATAACTGGCGTCTTCATGGTCCACCACTTCCAACGTCCATTTGTCCTGGTTGTCCAAGCGGTAGATTTCGATTTCAAACCGATACCCGTCTAAAAGCACAGCCTTGCACCTGTCTGACATCACCAGCTTCGGTTCATCTACATTCATGTCCGTGCCATCCTGACTATAAGCTCTGTGGTTTGGCGGACTTGCGACAGCCTGTGGGTTTCCGTCCGTTTCCAGAATATGCTGTAACACCGCATGCCCGACAATTCCAAGCGCACAGAGTTTCCTTGTCCTGCGCGGTTTCTCTCTTCCAGCGGCACGAGACTTTCTCTTTGTTTGCCCCGAATACGCGGAGCATCAATCGCAAGGTCAAATACAGTAGGATGACGCCCAGAAGTATTCCGGCGATGAGCCAAAAATCCGGGCCGCTACTCTGCACTGAAATAGATTTCAAACCGCCTCCAATAGGACCCTAACAACCAGCCAGATTTTCCCATGACTTGGCCGGTATCGATAATGCGTCACCCCCAAACTCGTACCCCTTTAGCGAATGGAAACAACCTTACATTTACTCAGTCCGAAGCGGCGTGTGAGCTTCGCTGCCTTCAGCGCTTTTACCAAGCGGGCGCTAAAAAACAGGCTCCAGTACAAGCGCGGATCAACCCACAAATCGGGTCCCTCCAAGGCTATACCTGAAACAACAATGTCGAAGTCTTTGGGTTTCATGCCCCGCTTCATCCAAGTATCTGGTTTATTCCCCATAGGTTTGACCATATTCGACCGATCCGGAACAAACGCCGTTTTTTGTTCACCAAGGGCGAGTGTAAAATACTCGCCTTCAACTGGTGTCACACGGTCGTGTTGGCAAACGTTCAAAGGATAGATTTTCGTTTTTCCCAGTTCTGCTTCGCGAAGTACATTCGCTACCGCGCGAGATACGACTGGACCATATGGCCCATTGAAAATTTCGGGCAGCGCCTGAAGCTTTTTGTTCGGATACATTCCAAAAACTAATTTAGGAAAGGCCTCACGGGATTGAACGATCCAGCCCTGTTTTTGTTGTCTACTGCACCAGCAGTCGGCAAGTTGCTTAAAGCCTGCTCGGAGGTAATGGGCTTCATCAACGTTGTGTCATACATGACCTGGCTAAACCAGACGCCTTCATTCTCTTCCACTAATCACCCATTCACAAAAATCGCAAACCGGATCAAAAGATAGTATTTAAACAAATCAAAGGACAACGAGTATGTCCGGCGGTGGTGGTACGACGCGCCGAACTCGTACCCCCTCATTGAAATCATAATCCCCATCAAGACGCGCCGCTCCGCACTGATATTTGCGGAGAGTGTTCAAATTGCGTCCATGAGATGAAAAGTGCGTTGGCGCTCCGGCACTCGGAAAGTGCAGTTCAATACTCTGGCGGTTCGATGAAGTACTCGTGGGGCGGCGCGCCGAACTCAACAACCCCCTCAAATCCAGATGGAAAAACTGGAACGCTCTAAAATCAACACGCGCCATCCACGGATAGAGGATCGCATTGTGGCGAAATTGTGTCCACATCTCGTTTTGAAACTCACTGTTCGCCTTTAGGAAACAAACTTTTTCGGTGAAGTTTGCAATGTTACGGGAATCCCCCAATTTCGGGCTTTGCTTGAGTTGGATAGATTGGGATCAGAATAACCACTTACCCCCTCGTGACGAAGATAGGGGCTGGCCTCGACCCCCTCAGCCAGCCCTTATTCCTTTTCTGGCCACCCCGGCAGATTTTTTGGAGCAGGAACGTCATTCCGAACCAGCCAGTCACGCATCTCCGCCCAGTGGTCCTGTGACCCAGCTGTGTATCGCCGTGAATGTAAATCGGCTAACTGCTGTTCAAGGGAAGGCCACAAGTGCAGCTTGACCCAAGCGGCGATCCGCGCCTGGGCCAAAGCACTTGAGTCGGTCGTCATGATGCCGTCAGTGCCGAGAGCGGAGATTGATACATGCTGAAAGGAACTTGCCACTGCGGCGAAGTTGGCTGGACTCTCGATGCTGTGCCAAAGTCGGTCATGGCCTGCAATTGCACAATCTGTCGGCGTTACGGTGCCCTTTGGGCCTACGGGCACATTGGCTATGACATTCAAACTACCGGGAAAACAAATACATATCTGCGTCGCGATAGCGGGGATATCCATTTCCACTTCTGCGCCAATTGCGGGTGTGTGACGCACTACGTTGCGTGTTTCTCGGACGAAAACGGCCGCAAACTGTCCGCGGTTAATGTTCGAATGTCTGATCCTTCACCAATCAGTGAGATTCCAATCCGTCACTTCGAGGGGCACGACAGCTTTCGAGAACTTCCTCGTGACAGCCGAACTGTAAAGGACATGTGGTTTTGACGTGCTTCTAGGCAGCGGACTTTGGAGCGACTGCTGCGAAGGCCCTTTTCGTCGTCGTCCCGCAGGGCGGATGATATGCAAATCGTTCGCCGCGGCGAGAGTGAGAAGTCAGTTCCGTTGACCTGAATGCTCCACCCTTTGGGCTTTTCATTCATCCGTGCCGACATCAGAGGCAACGCAGTATTAGCTGTCGCACGGCGAGATGATACATCGGGGACGACCCATTGCGGATGAGGTGGGTGGCTCCTGCTCCACCGGCATCGAATGTGCCAAAGTGCAGTTATCAACGACTGCTAGGAAAGGAGCCACCCAATGAC
>NZ_JBQFMI010000023.1:0-34856 GCF_056531755.1 Ruegeria sp. L11 | reverse complement strand
CGCCGAACAGGGAAACCTCGACCAACTCATGCAGAAAAACGGACCCTTCAAAAACCTCTTCGACCAACAGTTCAATAAACACAAACACAAACAAAAAGTCGCAGAATAATAAGGGGGTGCTGAAAATCGGGTGACCGGAGATGGGTACATCTGAATCGCGTTTCAGTTTTTGTTTGCGAGGCACATTTCCGCGCGTTGGTGTTGTGGCGCGGCAGACGGATCTGGGGTCAGCATTCGCCGCAATTTGGCGGCAAAACCTTAGGGTTGCGGAGACACCACTGTCCCACCAATAGCCAGCGTCAACTGGCGCGCGGCTTCCATCACCGGGCGGCTCAGCCGTTCGATTTCGGTTGCTCCCACGCGGCTGGTTGGCCCGGACACGGAAAGCCCTGCGACCGCCTCTCTGTTCATATCGAAAACGGGTGCTGCAATGCATCGCATACCTGTAGTCTTTTCTTCGTTGTCCACGGAAAAACCCCGCAATCTGATGGCTGCAAGATCTTTCTTCAACGCCTCGGGGCTGGTAATCGACTGATCCGTAAAAGCCTGTAAATTCGCGGCGGCCAACCTTCGGTTCAATCTGTCTTCGTCCATATGGGCCAACAACGCTTTTCCGATGCCCGACGCGTGCATGGGTGACAATGTGCCGGGGGGAAAAAACGCCCGGATGCTTTCATGTGTTTCAACCTGGCTCAGGAACAGCACCAGACCTTCTTTCTCAATTCCCAAATTGGCGGTCTCGCTCGTGGTTTCCATCAGCTTGCGCATGATCGGCCTTGCCCGTTCCACCAGACTGGTACGGCGCAGAAACCGCGAGCCGATCACAAACGCCTGCGGGCCAATGTGCCAAACCTGTTCTTCATAGTCGAACTCGACCAGGCCCCTGCCCTGCAACGTCACGAGGATACGATAAACAGTGGCCGGTGCCTGGCGCATTTCATCTGAAAGTTCAGTAAGCGCTTTGCCTTGGGCCTGGCTCAGATACTCGAAAACCTCCATCGCCCGATCCAGTGATTTGATCGTATTCTGCGCGGTTTTGTCATCCCACCCCCGCGGCCTTCCCCGGGCTTTGCGACGGAGCTTCGGGTCATTGTCTTGCGATTCCATAAAAACCCTCTGATCATTTATGAAAGACTATTTCAGGATATGAAAAATATAACTCACTGACAACTATAAGTTAAATCTCATTAAACAAATTCTGAAATGCGTTTTCAAAAAAATTTCCAATCAGGCGGATGGAACCTATTGTGCAGGCAAGGACGCAAGGAGACCATCCATGAGCTTTCAAAACCCCGTTTTCATCCCAGGCCCGACGAACATCCCGGAAAGCCTGCGCAAGGCGTGCGATATGCCCACGATCGACCATCGTTCGCCATTGTTCGGGCAAATCCTGCATCCTGCGCGCGCGGGCGTTCGGAAAATTCTGATAAGCGACAGTGCCGAAGTCTTCATTTTCCCGTCGACCGGCACCGGGGGCTGGGAAACCGCCCTGACCAATACGCTGTCCGCAGGTGACAAGGTTCTGGCGGCCCGCAACGGCATGTTCAGCCATCGCTGGATCGATATGTGCCAACGCCATGGGCTGAATGTTGAGATCGTCGAAACCCCGTGGGGCGATGGGTTGCCGGCTGACCGGTACGAAGAAATCCTTACCGCCGACAAAAACCATGAGATCAAGGCGGTTCTAGCCACGCATAATGAGACGGCAACTGGCGTGAAGTCGGATATCGCTGCTGTGCGCAGGGCGCTGACCGCCGCGCAACACCCCGCCCTGCTGTTTGTTGATGGCGTTTCATCAATCGCGTCGATGGATTTCCGGTTTGATGAATGGGGCGTGGATGTTGCCGTTACCGGGTCGCAGAAGGGTTTCATGTTGCCCGCTGGCCTTGCCATCGTCGGTTTCAGCCAGAAAGCGATGGAAGCAACCAAAACCGGCACCCTGCCCCGCACATTCTTTGACGTCCAGGACATGACCAAGGGATACACCAACAATGCTTACCCCTATACACCCGCTGTGGGGTTGATGAATGGCCTCAATCAAGCCTGCGCTATGCTGTTGAGTGAAGGTCTGGAGAACGTTTTCGCCCGACACCACCGGATTGCCGAAGGGGTCCGTGCCGCTGTGGGGGCGTGGGGGCTGGAGCTTTGTGCCAGCAGCCCGGCGGTCTATTCCGATACCGTAAGCGCAATCCGCACGCCGAACGGCTTCAACGCGACGGATATTGTCACGCACGCAGCTGAAAAATACGGCGTTGCCTTTGGCGTGGGCCTTGGTGAGGTCGCGGGCAAGGTGTTCCGGATCGGCCATCTGGGCAGCCTGACGGATGTCATGGCTCTGTCCGGGATCGCCACTGCTGAGATGTGCATGGTTGACCTGGGCCTGAACATCGACCTGGGGTCCGGAGTTGCCGCCGCACAGGAATACTATCGTGGCCATCCCGGTTCCGTTCAGAAGAACGCGGCATGATGAAGGATTGCACAATGTATATCCCAACCTATGAAGACATGCTTGCGGCACATGACCGGATCAAACCCCATATCCGCCGCACCCCGGTGCGAACCTCGGACTTTCTCAACGAACTGTCAGGCGCGCAGCTGTTCTTCAAATGCGAGAACTTTCAGGAACCGGGTGCTTTCAAAGTACGAGGTGCCACCAATGCGGTTTTTGGGCTGGATGAGAAACAGGCCGAAAAAGGTGTCGCCACCCATTCTTCGGGCAATCACGCCTCGTGCCTGTCTTATGCGGCGATGAAACGGGGCATTCCCTGCAACGTGGTCATGCCGCGGACAGCGCCGCAAGCAAAGAAGGACACGGTCCGCCGTTATGGAGGGAAGATTACAGAATGCGAACCTTCCACCTCGTCGCGCGAAGCGACATTTGCCGAGGTTCAGGCGGCTACGGGCGGTGACTTTGTTCACCCCTACAACGATCCTCGGGTCATCGCCGGGCAAGGCACCTGTTCGCGCGAGTTTATCGAGCAGACCGACGGTCTGGATGCAGTCGTCGCGCCAATCGGCGGCGGTGGCATGGTATCCGGAACCTGTTTGACCCTGTCGACGCTCGCCCCGGAAACCGCGATCATCGCGGCGGAACCGGAACAGGCCGACGATGCCTATCGTAGCTTCAAGGCCGGTCATATCATCGCGGATGATGCGCCAAAGACGATTGCTGACGGGTTGCTGGTGCCGCTGAAGGATCTCACCTGGCATTTCGTATCGAACCACGTCTCAGAGATTTACACAGCCTCCGAGCAAGAGATCATCGATGCGATGAAACTGACGTGGAAGCACCTGCGGATTGTGATGGAGCCATCTTCGGCCGTTCCGCTGGCCACGGTTCTCAAAAACCCGGACGCCTTCAAGGGCAAGCGTGTCGGACTGATTGTTACAGGTGGCAATGTCGATCTGGACCGGCTGCCCTGGATGAATGTCTGAATACACCCCAACAAAAAACTATCCCGGTATAGGATTACGGAGATGAAAGATATGAGCACTCTCGACCAGTTCGAAGTAGGTTACGACATTCCGGCCAAGCCCGGCATGGACGAAGCAGACATCCAGACACCCAGCCTGATTTTGGATCTCGACGCGCTTGAACGCAATATCAGGAAGATGGGCGATTATGCCAAGGCGCACGGGATGCGTCACCGCGTGCATGGTAAAATGCATAAGTCGGTTGACGTGGCCAAGCTGCAAGAAAAAATCGGTGGTGCCGTCGGTGTCTGCTGCCAGAAAGTTTCCGAGGCCGAAGTTTTCGTTCGTGGTGGGATCAAGGACGTTCTGGTTTCGAACCAGGTGCGTGACCCGGCCAAAATTGACCGCCTCGCACGCCTGCCAAAGCTGGGCAGCCGCATTATCGTGTGTGTCGACGATCTGGAAAATGTCGCCGACCTTTCGGCGGCGGCAGTCCGGCATGGAACACAGCTGGAAGTCTTCGTGGAAATCGATTGCGGCGCAGGGCGGTGCGGGGTCACAACGACGCCCGAAGTGATTGAAATCGCCAAGGCGGTTGAAGCTGCAGACAACCTGAAATTCAGCGGAATTCAGGCCTATCAGGGTGCCATGCAACACCTCGACAGCTATGAGGCACGCAAGGAAAAACTGGCTTCCGCCATCGCGATGGTCAAAGACGCGGTAGACGGCCTTAAAGCCGAGGGTATCGAGTGTGATCTGGTCTCGGGCGGCGGTACGGGGTCTTACTACTTCGAATCCAACTCGGGCGTATATAATGAACTGCAATGCGGGTCTTATGCGTTCATGGATGCCGATTACGGTCGCATCCTGGATGAGAACGGCAACCGGATCGACCAGGGCGAGTGGGAGAACGCATTCTTCATCCTGACCAGCGTCATGAGCCATGCCAAGGCGGACAAGGCAATCGTCGATGCGGGTCTGAAGGCGCAGTCGGTGGATAGCGGCCTGCCTGTTGTTTTCGGGCGTGACGATGTCGAATACATCAAATGCTCGGATGAACATGGCGTCGTGATGGATCCAAGCGGGGCGCTCAAGGTCAATGACAAACTGAAGCTGGTGCCGGGGCACTGTGACCCAACCGCAAACGTGCACGATTGGTATGTGGGCGTCCGGAATGGCAAGGTCGAATGCGTGTGGCCGGTGTCAGCCCGCGGCCGCGCGTACTGAGCTTGAATGCTCAAAGAACAAACCGCCGGCCAAACATGGCCGGACAGTCGCCCGTGCGCGCCCGCTTTTGTCGGTGAAACGCACGGGCGCACGAATTCCAAGTGGAGAATGACATGCTGATCGTACCCGAGCGCGAAATCGCCAACCTCATGACCCGCGACGCGGCCTTTGAAGCCGTCGAACAGGTCTTTGCCTCCATGGCAGCAGGGGACGCCTATAACTTTCCTGTCGTGCGCGAAGCCATCGGGCATGAGGACGCCCTGTACGGCTTTAAAGGCGGGTTTGACCGCGCCGGGCTGACACTGGGCCTGAAGGCCGGGGGGTATTGGCCAAATAACCTGGAAAAGCGCGGATTGATCAATCACCAGTCCACTGTTTTTCTTTTTGACCCTGACACCGGAAAACCGTCAGCGATGGTTGGCGGCAACCTTTTGACGGCCTTGCGCACTGCGGCGGCCTCTTCTGTATCCATCAAGCACCTTGCCCGTGCGGACGCGCGGGTGATCGGTATGATCGGGGCCGGGCATCAGGCAACCTTTCAGCTACGCTCGGCGCTGGAGACCCACACCTTTGAAAAGGTCCTTGGCTGGAACTACCATCCCGAGATGTTGCCGAACATTGAAAAGGTCGCCAATGAAGCCGGTGTTCCGTTTGAAGCGGTCGAACTTGACGGCATGACCGAGGCGGACGTCATAATCTCGATCACCTCGGCTTTTGCACCATCGCTGATGGCAAACCATGTGAGCCCCGGAACGCATATCGCGTGCATGGGAACGGACACCAAGGGCAAGCAGGAAGTCGAGGCGGCGTTGTTGGCCAAAGCGTCCGTATTCACAGATGAAATCGCACAGTCTATTTCGATTGGCGAGGCGCAACACGCCGTGGCACAGGGCCTGATCAGGGAAAGTGACCTGATCCAGTTGGGTGCGGTCATCAACGGAACAAACCCGGGCCGAACATCAGACGATCAGATCACCTTGTTTGATGGCACGGGCGTCGGTCTTCAGGATCTGGCGGTTGCTGCATCTGTTGTCGAGCTGGCCGTACAGAAAGGCATCGCGATTGAGGTCGATTTCTGACGACATCCCCTTGTGGTCGCCAAGGCGAGCGTCGAGTAACGCGTTACATATGTGAGCGATGGGGCAAGCCCGCCAGACCTGAAATGAAAAAGCGGCGCACTTAATGCGCCGCTTTTTCATTTACAAGTCCGGGCTGAACCGGTCAGACGTGATCGTCCTGTTCGATAGAGCCCAGCCCGTGGCCTGCCATTCCACCGGACACCTCTTCCGTCGCTTCATCCGAAAGCTCTTCGGGCAGAACCAGATTCAGGACAATGGCGATGATAGCGGCAGGCAAGATCCCGGATGTCGCCAGAACTTTGAGAGTTCCGGGCAGATGCTGTAAAGAGTCGGGCTCTAACTGCAAGCCCAGACCAAGGCTGAGTGAAATCGCAAAGATCACCATGTTGCGGCGATTCCACGTCACGTCCGACAGCATCGAAACACCGGCTGCAACCACCATACCGAACATCACGATCACACCACCGCCCAGAACCTCGATCGGAACGGATGAGATCACCGCGCCGATCTTGGGGATAAGCCCGCATATGATCAGGAACAGGGCACCTATGGTTACGACCGTGCGGCTCATGACACCGGTCATGGCAATCAGGCCAACGTTCTGACTGAACGACGTGTTCGGCAGGGCCCCAAAGACGCCTGATACCGCAGTACCAAGACCATCGGCAAAAGTCGCGCCCTGAATTTCCTTGTCGGTTGCCTCGCGTCCAGCGCCCCCCTTGGTGATACCGGACACATCCCCGACCGTTTCAACAGCCGATACAAAGGACATCGCACAGAACCCGATGATCGCCGCGAATGAAAACTCGATACCGAAGTGAAATGGGTTCGGCATTGCAAACGGAGCCGCGCGCCCAACATTGCCCAAATTCACCTGACCCAATGCGAATGCCACAACATATCCGACCAACAAGCCAATCAGAACCGCCGACACCGACAACATACCGCGGGCGAAAAACTTCAGGCCCAGCGTAACAACAATCACAGTTCCGGCCATAAGCCAGTTCAGACCAGAGCCGTATTCTTCGGTACCGATGGCGGGTACACCCCCTGCGGCGTACTGGACGCCGACCTTGACAAGCGCAAGCCCGATCATGGTCACGACAAGACCGGTAACCAAGGGCGGAAGCGCAAAGCGAATACGGCCAATGAACAACCCAAGGCTGGCATGAAACAGACCGCCAACGACTATGCCACCCATCAATACTGCAATCGCGTCAACGCCCTTACCAACCACCAACGGGATCATGATCGGAATAAAGGCAAATGACGTTCCCTGCACGATTGGCAGGCGGGCGCCAACAGGCCCCAGCCCAATGGTCTGGAACAGTGTCGCAACGCCCGCAAAGAACATCGACATCTGGATCATGTAAATCATCTGCGGGAAATCGGGGCTGTTTGAACCAAACCCGAAACCCGCCGCACCGCACACGATGATGGCTGGCGTGACGTTGGAAACGAACATCGCCAGAACGTGCTGAATTCCCAAAGGGACCGCCTTCAGAATTGGCGGGGTGTAGTTCGGGTCGCGGAGCTGCTCCGGCGTCCCTAAAGTTGCATCTGACATCGCGTTTTTCCTCCCAAAAAAACTACGTGGACCGGCCCCTCTTCCGGCAATGTCCCTTACTCAGTGATCGTGTAGGCGTTCTGGAACCAATATTCCTCAAGGTTGGGCCCGTTTCCTATTCGGTCGACCACGGCGAACAACCCGGGGGGATGAAGCGGTGTCAGTACCCCGTGCCAGGTGTTCCGATGATAATTCACGCCCTGTCCGGGCGCGGTCATGAATGCAACAGGCTCACCCGGTACACCCGCGTTGTCGGGCGCTACGACAACGACAAAGGGCTTATCTGAAAGCGGTAGAAAGGCCTGGCTGCCGTCGGGATGACGCTCGACCATTTCAAGTTTGATGGGCAGGTCGAAGGCCTGGGATTGGAAAACGCTGATCCCTGCGCGCCCCCCATGGAAATCCAGTTGGGCGCGATCATGGTATCGCGCGCATTTTCCCTGATTGATGTATTTGTCCACCGCGCCAGACACTTCGATGACATCGCCGAACGGCGCAAAGGCCTCGGCGGTCAGTGGCCGGAGTTTCAGCGTGGATGTCATTGCGCGAATTTCTCGATCAGCCGCAACTCGGCAATCCGTTCGACCTGACGGCAGGCCTCGGCGAATTCGGTGTCTCGATTACTGTCTATCCGACGGTGAAAAGCCTCCAGAATGCTTGCTTTGGTGTTGTCCTTGACCGCAATGATAAAAGGAAAGCCGAACTTGGTCGTGTAAGTGTTGTTCAAGGCCGTGAAGGTCGCACGCTCTTCATCCGTCAGCATGTCGAGACCCGCTCCGGCCTGTTCTGCCTTGCTTTCCTTGGTCAGACGACCCGCAGCAGCAAGTTTGCCTGCCAGATCCGGGTGGGCTGTCAGGACGCCAAGCCGCTGCTCGGCTGTGGCAGAACGGAATACGCGCGCCAGAGCATTGTGAACCCCTGCGGCATTGTCATGCGTGGGACCCAGCTCCAGATCAAAGGCCGCTTGGGCAATCCACGGGCTGTGTTCGAACACGCCGCCAAATTCGGCGACAAAGGTTGGCTGGTCCATTTCCGACGGGGTCAGCCGTTGACTTGGCGGATGCATTTGCGCCCAATGATCGGCGATTTGTTCGCGGGTGGCAAACCAGACTCCGTCATGTTTCTTGAAATGGTCGAGTGCGCGTTTCAGGGCCATGGCGCGACCAGGGCGGCCGATGAGGCGGCAATGCAGTCCGATCGAAAGCATCTTCGGCTCACCCGCTTGGCCTTCGGCATAAAGCATGTCGAAGCTGTCCTTGAGATAGCTTTCAAACTGTTCGCCATTGGTATAGCCCGCCTGAATTGCAAACCGCATATCGTTGCAATCCATCGTGTAGGGCACGATCAACTGATCCTTGCCACCGGCCTTGACCCAATAGGGCAAATCGTCGGCATAGCTGTCGGCAATATAGGCCAGCTCGCCTTCGGCGGCGGCCAGATCGACCGTGTTCATCGAACAGCGGCCCGTGTACCAGCCACGCGGGGGCGTGCCGACGACCTCGGCATGAAGCCGGATCGCCTCACGGATCTGGGCGCGTTCTTCTTCCGCGTCCATGTCCTTGTGCTCAACCCATTTCAGGCCATGGCTGGCAATCTCCCAGCCTGCGGCCTTCATCGCCGCAACCTGCGCCGGTGCACGGGCCAATGCTGTGGCAACGCCATAAACCGTGACAGGAAGGTCCTGCAAAAGCCGATGCACCCGCCAGAACCCTGTGCGGCTGCCGTATTCGTAAATGGATTCCATGTTCCAGTGCCTTTGCCCCGGCCAAGGGGCCGCACCGGTGATTTCGGAAAGAAACGCCTCGGATGCGGCATCCCCGTGCAAAACGTTGTTCTCGCCGCCTTCCTCATAGTTCAGGACAATCTGAACTGCGATTTTGGCCCCGTTTGGCCAGTTTGCGTTTGGCACTTGCCGGCCATAGCCGGTCATGTCTCGTGGATACCGCGTCACATCAATTTCCCTCTTGCTGAAAAGACGAATAACCCAAACAATCACCTATGTTTTTCAAAAAATACTGTAAGCAGTCTTTTGACAGACTGCCTTTGCCTGCCGCTAGGGTATTGCAATAGTAACAGCAATACTTAGCGAGAGGTGCAAATGGCCGGTTACCTTACAACACATGTCCTGGATACGGCGCGGGGCTGCCCTGCCAGTGGGATGAAGATCGAGTTGTTCCGGATCAACGGAACAGACCGCACGTTGCTGAAAACTCTGCTCACCAACGAGGACGGCCGCACCAATGAACAAATCCTTCCCGAGGCCGAGTTCTCGACGGGCGAATACGAGTTGGTGTTTCATGCGGGCGAATACCTCGACGCCACTGGCGTGCCGCCTGAAAGCCCGCGTTTTCTGGATTTGATCCCGATCCGGTTCGGGATGTCCGAACACGCCCACTATCATGTTCCGCTGCTACTTTCGCCTTTCAGCTACGCGACCTATCGCGGCAGCTGAGCGTTGCACCGCGTGATCCTGTAGACTGACATTGTATTGTTATTTTTGATACTGCTTGATCTTTCGTAGCAATACCCGATGAAACCTCTGTCGCCTAGAGTGCCAAAGAACTTGGATATGTAGGAGCAACGCCATGTATGACCTGGCTGTTTTGTGGGAGTGGATGGCCTTTTCCGTCCGCTGGCTGCATGTGATCACGGCGATGGCGTGGATCGGTGCGTCATTCTATTTTATCGCGCTCGACCTGATGCTTAAGCCGAACCCTGCCTTGCCAGAAGGGGCCTATGGCGAAGAGTGGGAAGTGCACGGGGGTGGGTTCTATCACACCGTCAAATATCTTGTCGCACCCGCGCGTATGCCCGAGCACCTGACCTGGCACAAATGGCAGAGCTATACGACGTGGCTTTCGGGTGCGGCCTTGCTCATGATCATATATTGGGTCGGGGGCGAGTTGTTCCTGCTTGATCCGACCAAAGCGGACCTGGCGTTGTGGCAGGGGATATTGATTTCAGGCGGGTCACTGACTATCGGCTGGCTGCTTTACGACCAGATGTGCAAGTCGCGCCTGAGTGAGCAACCCACCGCGCTAATGCTGTTGCTTTTCGTGATTCTGGTGGCCATGTCATGGGGTTACAATCAGATTTTTACCGGTCGTGCCGCGCTTTTGCACCTGGGTGCGTTCACCGCAACCATCATGACGGCCAATGTGTTCTTCCAGATCATGCCCAACCAGCGGATCGTGGTGGAAGACCTCAAGGCCGGTCGGACGCCGGACGCCAAATATGGGAAAATCGCCAAGGTGCGTTCGACGCACAACAACTACCTGACCTTGCCTGTCGTGTTCCTGATGCTGTCGAACCATTATCCTCTGGCCTTTGGCACCCAGTATTCATGGATCATCGCCAGCCTGATTTTTCTGACCGGCGTGACCATTCGTCACTACTTCAACACGATGCACGCAACCGGGAAAGGGCCGCACTGGACCTGGGGTGTCACTGTCATCCTCATGATCGTGATCGCATGGCTGTCTTCTGTCAGAACCGGCGAGACATGGGAGGACGCCGAAGCAAGGGCGCTGACACCTTACGAGGAAAAATTTGCGTCGGCTACGGGGTTTGAAGAAGCCTATGACACTGTTCTGGGCAACTGCTCGATGTGCCATGCCCGCGAGCCGGTTTATGGCACCATGAAATGGGCCCCCAAGAAGGTTTATCTTGAAACACCCGGCGATGTTGCCCGACACGCCGACCAGATTTACCTGCAGGCCGGAATCAGCCATGCAATGCCGCCACCTTCAGCGGTTCAAATGGACGTGGAAGCGCGCCAAACCATCATCGCATGGGTACGCGAGGTCAAAGGGCAGTAGGATTTTCGCAGGACGACTTACTGGCCTTCACTTCTTGCCCCCTGCCGCGGCACGAACCCCAAGTCTTTGCCACTCAAACAAAGCAGGGCGCGCAAGACCTGTTGCCGCCCCCGGCCTAGCGCGATGGTGGGGTCAGCCATTGGGCCGACATACTAAAGTTTGAATTCTTTAACTCTTGCTTGGCAATCGCCTGCAAATGCACCTCATCCGGCCCATCCGCATATCGCAGCGCGCGTGCCCAGGTATAGCTGTCGGCCAGCGGAGTATCCGGGGTCATGCCCATCGCGCCAAAGACCTGCATCGCGCGATCCGTCACAGCGGCATGCACATTGGGTGCCACCACCTTGATCAATGAAATCTCTCGGAACGCTTCTTTGGCGCCCACCTGATCAATCTTCCAGGCTGCTTTCAGGGTCAGCAACCGCGCCTGTTCGATCTCTAACCGGGACTTGGCGATCCATTCGCGGATCACGCCTTGTTCTGCAAGCTGCTTGCCAAACGCCTTTCGCTCCTGCGCGCGTTCGACCATCAGGTTAAGCGCCATTTCCGCCGCACCGATCGATCGCATGCAATGGTGGATGCGACCCGGCCCAAGCCGGGCCTGCGCCAGTGCGAACCCGCTGCCTTCCTCGCCCAAAAGATTGCTGACCGGGACGCGCACATCCTTGAAGACCAGCTCGGCATGGCCTTCGGGGTCGTGCATGTTCAGAATGGTCGGGTTGCGAACAATCTCAAAACCGGGCGTGTCCTTCGGGACAATGACCATGCTTTGCTGTTTGTGTCGATCCGCATTGGGATCTGTTTTACCCATCACGATAAACAATCTGGTGTTCGGATGGCAGGCGTTTGTGATGAACCACTTGCGGCCATTAATGACATATTCATCCCCCTCTCGCCGGATCGAAGTGGTAATATTGGTCGCGTCCGAACTGGCCACATCCGGTTCAGTCATCGCAAACGAGGATCGGATTTCACCGTTCAAAAGCGGCACCAGCCACGTCTCGCGCTGTTCCGGGGTGGCGAACATGTGCAACAGTTCCATGTTGCCGGTATCCGGCGCACTGCAATTGAACACTTCCGAAGACCAGGCCACCTGCCCCATAAGTTCGGCCAGCGGCGCGTATTCCAGATTGCTCAGCCGGGTGCCGGGTTCATCGTCGCGCAGGCTGGGCAGGAACAAGTTCCACAACCCTTCGGCCCGGGCCAACGCCTTGAGATCTTCCATAAACGAGACCGGGAAACTGCCCGCCGCCATTTCTTCTTTGTGATCGCGTATGCGCGGGTAGATATGCGCCTCCATAAACGCTTTCAGGCGGTCATACATTTCCGTGGCGCGCGGCGATGGGGCAAAATCCATGGCGGTTCCTTCCTGTGCGTTGTGGCGGTGGTATCCTCGAACCCTGTTTGCGCCAGCACGGCCGCCAAGGCACTGTCTTCTGGTGAGTTTTATCTGGCGCTTGATTACGCTCAGTTTGCGCAATCACTCCAATATGAAAAGAGGAAAAAACCAATACCGCAGTCTGCCGGCGTGAAACGTCAGGTCATTGCACGTCAGCCTTATGACCCGGGCTCGGTCATAAGGCTCATTTGTCTTTGCTCTCAGATCCGGGTGGACCAACAAAACGCAAGGGCTTGATCGGGCCCCACTCGGAGATTTACTCCGCGGGGCGAAATTCACATCGCCCGCCCCCGAAAGTGCCTCTCAACCTGCCTTTGGCGTTCACACAGAACTAGGCCGGTGGTTTCAGGCCCAGCTGTTTCACGGCGGTGCCTGCTGTCTGAACCCAACGCTCTTTTAGAGCGTTGTTACCATTGTGGCGCAAGCCCAGCGATTCCAGAAGCTCAAACCGTTTCAAATCATCGCCACCAAAGGACACAGCGACACGCGGCCACCAATAGTTAACCGCATCCTGCATCTGCTCTGTCTCTCCGCTCTTGGCAAGCTTCACAGCACCTTCCAGCGCCAACGCACCATGATGGGCTTCGACCGGGGCGATGCTGCGGAACGCTTCGGCCAACGGTTGATAGGAAACCATTGAAAACTCGGCCAGTTGTTCCATGACCGCACGGCTCATCAGCAGGTTCATGATGACGGCGTCGGTCCAGCCCGAGATCGGATAATTGAATACGGCAAGGCGCATGTCATGCGCGCTGCGGGTCGCGCCGATATCTGCGTCTCGATCCAGGCGCGCCGTCCACGGATGATGTGTGGCATATCTCTCGGTATCGGCCCCGAACTCACCCATTATCCTGAGAACCTGATCGGCGTGATCCGTTTTCTCAAGAACAATCCTGGCGGCTGCGATCCGTTCCTTGATGCCCGGACCCTGATTGATGATGTCCGCAAAACCGGCGGCACCGGCAAGTTCGCTGTCCACGAACGTGGCCATCAGCTTCATGAGTTCGGCGCGGTAGCGCGGCGGAACATTGGTCGGGTTGGTCAGCACACCGCCTGCGGCCAGATAGCTGTCGAGTGTCATGGTGTCAGTCATCGGTCTTCTCCCTTTACTGGTCGTAGTCCACGACCACACGGTCGGTGACCGGATAGGCCTGACAGCTCAGCACATAGCCTTTTTCAACCTCGTAATCCTCAAGCGCGTGATTGGCGAGCATTTCAACTTCGCCTTCCAGAACGCGGCAGCGGCAGGTTGAACAGACACCGGCCTTGCAGGCGTAAGGGGCGTCCATGGCATTTTCCAAGGCTGCGTCCAGAATGGATTGGTCCTTGGGCAGAGTTATCGTCTGAGTGGACCCATCAAGAGTGATTGATGCGCTGGTTTGGTTCGCCTGCGTACCCGCATCTGCCGCACCTTCCTTGCGTTTGGCCCGGCCCGGCTGAGCGCTGGCAAAGAGTTCAAACTTGATCTGCCTGTCGTCAAGCCCATGCGCGCGCAGCGCGGCAGCAATCCCCAGCATCATCGGCTCGGGGCCGCAGATAAAGGCTGTGTCCACGTTCTGGATATCGACCCAATGTTCGAACAGGTCAGCGCATTTTTCCTGCGTCACCAGACCGGTGAACAGGTCTATCTCCTGCGCATCCGCCTCAAGAATATGGATTACGTTCAGGCGGCCCATATAGAGGTTCTTCAGGTCTTCCAGCTCCTCGCGGAACATGATCGTGTTGATGCCCTTGTTGGCGTAGATCAGCGTAAAGCGGGATTTGGGTTCGCGGGTCAGTGTCGTCTTCAGGATCGACAGAACCGGCGTGATGCCAGAGCCGCCAGCGAAACCGAGATACTGCTTTTCCGCATCAGCATCGATCGGAGTGTGAAAGCTGCCCATCGGTGGCATCGCCTGCACAACGTCCCCGACGTTAAGCTCGGAATTGGCCCAACTGGAGAACGCGCCGCCGTCGACACGTTTGATCCCGACTTGCAGTACCCCGTCATCCTTGCCCGCACAAATGGAGTAGGACCGGCGCAGCTCTTCTCCGTCAAAGTCGCGGCGAAACGTCAGGTACTGGCCTGCGGTGAAATCGAATTGATCCGCCGCGCCGTTGACGGGTTCAAGCGTCACGACAACCGCATCGCGGATGGTTTTGTGGATGTCGGTGACTTTCAGGTCATGAAAACGTGCCATCCGGTGCTCCTCCTCAGATGCACTTGAAATAGTCAAAGGGTTCCAGGCAGTCAGTGCAGCGCCAATGGGCCTTGCACGGGGTCGAGCCGAATTGGCTGACCTTTTCAACCGCTTTACTGCCGCAATGTGGGCAACGCTCTGGCCCACCCGCCGGTTGTGGCGGGGCGATGCCAAACTCTTCCAGCTTGGCGCGACCTTTTTCGCTCAGCCAATCGGTTGTCCAGGCTGGTGAGATGCAGGTTTCTATGCGCAGATCTCCGATGCCGTGATCGCGCAGGGCGGTTTCGATATCCATACTGATGATGGATGTCGCCGGGCAACCGGAATAGGTTGGCGTGACGGTTACGACCAGAGTGTCAGCGTCCCAGCGCACATCGCGCACAATGCCCAAATCCACGACGGAAATAACCGGGATTTCGGGATCGGGCACGGTATCCAGCCAGCTCCATATCTGGTCAGTCGAGACCCGCATCCGCTTTTACCAGCTTGCACCGGGATAGGCGCGCTGCAGCCACTGCATCTGCGACAGCAGATGGCCCAGATGTTCGGTATGCATGCGCCCGTCCCGCCCGCCTTTATGGGCAAATCGGCTTTCCGGAAGGATCAATGTCGCCTTGGCCAGAACCCGTTTGACCAACGCATCATATTCGTCGCGCAGGTCGGCTGGGTTCGGCGCAATCCCGGCCGCAGCAATCTGAGCGTCGATGTCGTCGCTGACAAACATCTCGCCTACATATGGCCAGAGGTAATCCAGCGCCGCCTGCATCCGGGTGTGACTTTCTTCGGTTCCATCACCCAGACCTACGACCGTTTCTGCCGAACGCTCCAGATGATAGGCGACTTCCTTGCTGGCTTTGGCAGCAATCGCGGCGACACGATCATCAGAAGATGTCAGAAGACGACCGAGCATGATCGAATGCCAGGCATCGAACAGGAACTGGCGCATCAGGGTGCGGCCGAAATCACCGTTCGGAACCTCGACCAACAACACATTGCGGAAATCCCACGCGTCGCGCAGAAATGCCAGATCATCGGCGGTTTTGCCGCCGCCTATCTCTCCGGCAAGGCCAAGCCACATCTGGGTCTGCCCAATCAGGTCCAGCGCCGTGTTGGCCAGTGCAATATCCTCCTCCAACACTGGCGCGTGGCCGCACCATTCGCTGACGCGATGGCCCAGGATCAGGGTATTGTCCCCCATCCGCAGCAGGAACTGCTGAAACGCTTCGTCGCGGGTCATCACATCGCCCCCACTTCTTCGGGGATGTCGAAAAAGGTCGGGTGTCGGTACACTTTGCTTTCGCTGGGCTCATACAACGGACCTTTGTCACTGGGCGACGAGGCCGAGATGTTGTTGGCTTCTACCACCCAAATCGAGACGCCTTCGTTGCGGCGGGTATAGACGTCGCGTGCGTTCTTGATCGCCATTTCCGCGTCCGGGGCATGCAGCGAGCCGACATGTCGGTGGCTCATCCCATGTTGACCGCGGATGAAGATTTCCCACAGGGGCCATTCGGTATTCATCGGGTTTCCTCCTCAGGGTAAGCTTATTCGGCAGCCAGATTGCCGGCCTGTTTCTTGCGGGCGTGGGCCAACAGCCCGTCACGCACCCATTTGCCGTCATCCCAAGCCTTGTTGCGCGCCGCCAGACGGTCGACGTTGCAGGGGCCGTTGCCCTTGATCACATCGAAGAATTCCGACCAATCCGGCTCTGAGAAATCGTAATGCCCGCGCTCTTCGTTCCACTTCAGGTTCGGGTCGGGGATTGTCAGTCCCAGATATTCGGCCTGTGGGACGGTCTGGTCGACGAATTTCTGGCGCAGCTCATCATTGGTGTTGATCTTGATCTTCCAAGCCATCGACTGCGCGGAGTGGACAGAATCCTTGTCGGACGGTCCAAACATCATCAACGACGGGTACCAGAAGCGATTCATCGCGTCCTGCGCCATCTTGCGCTGCTCGGGCGTGCCTTCGGCCATTTTGCGGATCGCGTCATAGCCTTGGCGCTGATGGAAGCTTTCTTCCTTGCAGATGCGGATCATGGCGCGTGAGTACGGCCCGTAAGACGTTCTTTGCAGCGGCACTTGATTCATGATTGCAGCGCCATCGACCAGCCATCCGACCGCGCCAATATCCGCCCAGTTCAGCGTCGGGTAATTGAAGATCGACGAGTATTTCATGCGACCGTCCAGCAGCATCTCGGTGATCTCATCGCGGCTGACACCCAGTGTTTCGGCCGCACAATAAAGGTAGAGCCCATGGCCGGCTTCATCCTGCACCTTGGCCAGAAGGATCGCCTTGCGTTGCAGCGTCGGCGCACGCGTGATCCAGTTCCCTTCGGGCAATTGCCCGACGATCTCGGAATGCGCGTGCTGTCCGATCTGGCGGATCAGCGTCTTGCGATACCCCTGAGGCATCCAGTCCTTGGGTTCAATCTTGATATCCGCGTCGATCCGCGCCTGAAATTCAGCAAGCTTTTCAGGATCATCGTTTGACGCCTCGGATTCTACCATCTGAGCATACATGTCCCGCCTCCTCCGTTACACGCGTTCAAGAATAAGTGCAGCGCCTTGCCCGACGCCGACGCACATTGTGCAAAGCGCATAGCGCCCTTTGGTGCGTTTCAGTTGGTACGCTGCGGTCAACACAAGTCGGGCGCCGCTCATTCCCAATGGATGACCAAGGGCGATTGCACCGCCATTCGGGTTCACATGGGCGGCGTCATCGGGCAGGCCAAGCTCTCGCAGTGTAGCCAGACCTTGCGACGCAAACGCCTCGTTCAATTCGATCACATCCATCTGGTCGATGCTCAGCCCCGCGCGCGCCAAAACCTTTCGGCTGGCAGGAACCGGACCAATACCCATAACCCGAGGCTCGACGCCCGCGACAGACATACCGACCACACGGGCAATCGGGGTCAAACCATTCTTTGCCGCTGCCACTTCATTCGCCATCAGGATCGCGGCGGCACCGTCATTCACGCCCGAGGCATTCCCAGCGGTCACTGTTTTCTCCGGCCCGTTCACACCCACGAGGCCCGAGAGTTTTTCCGCTGTGGTTCCCGGGCGAGGATGTTCATCCGTATCGACAACAATCGGATCGCCCTTGCGCTGTGGAATCGTAACCGGTGTGATTTCCTCGTGGAACACGCCTGCCGCGTGGGCCGCAGCCCATCTCGCCTGACTGCGCGCGGCAAAGGCGTCCTGGTCTTCACGGCTGATCCCATAATCTTCAGCGACATTGTCAGCCGTTTGCGGCATGGAATCGACGCCATACTGCTGCTTTAGCCTTGGGTTCACAAAGCGCCAGCCAATCGTGGTGTCGTAAACCGCATTGCTGCGCGTAAACGCCGACGTCGCTTTGGGCATTACAAACGGTGCGCGCGACATGCTTTCCACGCCACCCGCAACAGCAAGATCATAATCGCCTGCCTTGATACCACGCGCCGCCATTCCGACAGCATCCATACCACTGGCGCACAAGCGGTTTATCGTTGTTCCCGGCACGTCCGTCGGCAATCCAGCAAGCAGTGCCGCCATCCGGGCAACGTTGCGATTGCTCTCTCCTGCCTGGTTGGCATCGCCATAAATGACGTCATCCACACTGGTCCAGTCGACTTGCGGGTTGCGCGCCATCAGGGCCGCCAGCGGGATAGCCGCCAGATCATCCGTGCGAACCGATGAAAGCGCACCACCATACCGCCCAATCGGGGTGCGGGTTGCGTCGCAGATGAAGGCGTCCATCAATTGGGTCTCCTGTTGGAACACAAGTCATTAACCGTCTGGTCGGTTAATAAATGCTCAATCGATTCGGCGCAAGCATTATGTTACCACGTAATCGCTTCTGTCAGCTTTCTGTAACATTAAATGGCACTTCTTTCACATCCGTCTTCCAACCCCCAAGAGCGCCATCCCGAGCTCGGCAAAAAACGAGTCAACCACCCGCCGCAGATTCCAGCGTTGCAAGATCCGGTTTGGACAATTGTCCCAGCAGTCGGGACACCGCCGCGCGACACTCCGCGCCCTTCCAATCGGCGGGCAAAAAGGCCGGAGGCAGGGACGGATGGCGCAGGACCAAACGACGCCACCCATGCACAATCAATACGCGCAGCACCGCTATTTTAAGCGGATCGCCGACGCCATCGACAGGCAGCATTTGCTCGGTGATTTGAATGGAATGCAAAAACTGATCATAGGCAGACTTCAGCACTTCAGGGCCACAAAGGTCGCGCAGCCAGCCGGGGATCGAAGTAGCGCTGCTTTCAACACCCAGCAGTTCTTCAAGGTTCTCCGGGACGGGTCCTGCCGACATGGCTGTTGTGTGGTTAACTGAAATATAGTCTCCAGTAAGCATCAGATCTGCCAGCTCTATTCGCGAACTTTCTGAACTGCTGGCAACAAGCACATGCCAGGTTTCTGGCGTATTCGTCTCGCTGGAATAGATGCGCGGGGCAGCGGCGGCGCTTTGACTGCGGCCATATTCGGTCAGTCTGTGCACGCTGTTTCGCCCGACCCGCGTGCTTTCGATCCAGCCTTCCTTGCGCAGCCTGTGCAGCGCAACACGCGTGGCTTCGGCCTTGATCCCCGCAAGGTTGGTCAGTGCTGTGATCAACGCGCCGCTAACTTGGTCAGACCCGCTCTGGGCCAGATCGCCGAATATCGTGACCAGAACTGACCACACACGTTGCGTGCCAGTTGTGGTCAACTGGCTGACGCAGGTTTCGAACCATTCTGGAGCCGTATCTTTCATAAGCACAGTATAATCGGGCCGGAGGGAAATGCCATCCAGCCCCTGCGCACCTGCACTTGTGCCTAGTAGGCAACCATGGTCAGCAACTCGTATTCTGCGACCAGCTCATCATCCTGCTGTGTCAGGGTAACGTGCCAGCGAACCTCGCCGTAGTCATCATTGCGCTTGGTCTTGTGCTTGACCGTCAAACGCACCTTGATGGTGTCACCTGCCTCGACCGGTTTCATGAAACGCAGCCCGTCAAGACCGGTATTTGCCAAAACCGGCCCCTCGTTCGGTTCGACGAACAATCCGGCTGCGAAAGACAACAGCAAGTATCCATGTGCAATGCGACCCGGGAAGAACGGGTTACGTTCCGCCGCCGCCTGATCCATATGCGCATAGAAGGTATCACCGGTGAAGTTGGCGAAGTGTTCAATGTCCTCCATGGTGATGGTTCTTGGCGCCGTGTAAAGGGTCTCACCAATCGACAGATCGTGAAACCGGCGGGTAAAGGGATGAGCAGGACCTTCGATTTCGGTCGCGCCAGGCACCCATTTCCGGCCAATCGCTGTCAGCAGATCGGGCGAACCCTGAATGGCGGTGCGCTGCATATAGTGTTTCACACCCCGTACCCCGCCCATTTCTTCGCCGCCACCGGCGCGTCCCGGACCGCCATGAACCATGTGCGGCAGAGGTGAGCCATGACCGGTGGATTCCTTCATCGAGTCGCGGTTGTTGAAATACAGACGCCCGTGATAAGCCCCTGATCCCATGGCAACCTGTCGCGCAACCTCGGGATCATGGGTGATCACCGACGCCACCAGAGAGCCCTGCCCCCGGTTCGCCAGTTCGATGGCATGGTCAAGATCGCGATACCCCATCACTGTGCTGACCGGACCAAAGGCTTCAGTGTCGTGCACACGCTGCGCCGCGTCAGGATTAGCGCAATGGAAGAGCATGGGCGGCAGGAACGCACCCTTTTCGGCATCAGCGCCCTCAACCGCGAAATCATCGGGGTTGCCGAAGACACGCTCGGCCTCTT
Source organism: Ruegeria sp. L11 (assembly GCF_056531755.1). Taxonomy (NCBI): domain Bacteria; kingdom Pseudomonadati; phylum Pseudomonadota; class Alphaproteobacteria; order Rhodobacterales; family Roseobacteraceae; genus Ruegeria; species Ruegeria sp. L11. The sequence goes on along the minus strand of NZ_JBQFMI010000023.1, from coordinate 14,402 downwards.
GGCCGAGAATGGCGGCCTTTTCCAGAACATCACGCTTCTGACCGTTCGAAACCAACGCACCCATGCGGGTGGTTTCCAGCTTTGGGTCGCCAATGGTCGTTTTCGCCAGACGTGCCGACAACGCGTCAATTACCACCTGTACCTGCGGTTCGGGCGCGATGATCCGACGGATTGCGGTGCATTTCTGCCCTGCCTTCGTGGTCATCTCGCGCTGGACTTCCTTCACGAAGAGGTCAAATTCCGGCGTGCCCGGCGCGGCATCGGGGCCAAGGATCGAACAGTTCAGGCTGTCCTGTTCCGCAACAAACCGTACCGAGTTCTCAAGGATCACCGGGTTGGAGCGCAGTTTCAGGGCCGTATCGGCGGATCCGGTAAAGCTGACCACGTCCTGCATGGTCAGACGGTCCAGCATGTCACCCAAACCACCCGAGACCAACTGCAATGCACCCGCTGGCAAGATGCCGGACTCAAGCATCAACCGAACACACAGCTCGGTCACATAACACGAGCTTGTGGCGGGTTTTACAATCGCCGGAACGCCCGCCAGAAGGGTTGGGGCAAGCTTTTCCAGCATCCCCCAAACCGGAAAATTGAACGCGTTGATGTGAATTGCCACGCCTTGTAGCGGGATGCAGATGTGCTGCCCCAGGAAAGTACCGTTGCGCGAAAGCTGCTCAACATCGCCATCCAGATAGACATGACCGTCCGGCATTTCACGACGACCTTTTGCGGCAAAGACAAACATCGTTCCGATGCCGCCGTCGATATCAATCATATGATCCGATTGCGTCGCACCAGTGTTGAAAGACAAATCATACATGGCCTGCTTGTGCTGGCCCAAATGCATAGACAGCGCCTTGAGCATTTTGGCCCGTTCGTGGAACGTCATTTTGCGCAGTGCCGGCCCCCCGACATTGCGCGCATAGTCCAACATCCCCTGGACATCCAACGCGCTGTTACCCGCTGCGGCGATAACCTCGCCGGTCACAGCGCTTGTTACTGCGCGGGCACCCTCGCCGGGCGAAACCCACTCACCGGCTGCAAAGCTGGAAATCTGTTGGATAGTCATGAGCGTCTCCTCATCTTATTCGCGATCCCCGCGCTGCCACAGGCCGGTCTTGCGAAATCATATTTTAAACCGTACGGTCGGTCAATAAATTACCAAGCTATTTTCCCAAGCCAGGTTTTTCAGACCCGCGCGGGAATTCGTGTAAACCCCCGAAACCGGATGCGCCCGCCCCGTTCGGCGCCGTCGGTGATGCGATAGTCTGGAAAACGGGCCAGAAACCGGCCCACGGCCACCCGGCCCTCCAGACGCGCGAGGGTCAGACCAACGCAGGTATGAGGCCCTCCGGCAAAAGCGTGATGCTTGTTCGGGCGTCTGTCCAAGATCATCTCGTCGGGCCAGTCAAACTGCCGTGGATCACGGTTGGCCGCGCCGATACACAGATGAACATCAGTACCTGCCGGAATGGTCTGACCGTGGAATACTACATCAACGGTGGTCAGACGATTACCGAACTGGTTCGGGCTTTCCAGCCGCAGAAACTCGTCCACGGCCGAACCGATCAGATCCGGGTCGGCCAGTAACTCCGCCCGCTTGGCGCGGTGCCGGTCCAACAGGTCCAATGCGTTGCCGATCAGGTTTGTTGTGGTCTCGTGACCCGCATTCAGGATGAAAATGCAGTTCTGATACAGCTCGACCTCGGTCAGGCCACCATCCGTGTCGTCCTGGATCAGCCGGGTCAGGACATCCGTTACCGGATCTCCGGGGTTGGCGCGACGATCCTCGATGATATGCCGCAGGAAGTCCTTGAAGTCCGAGACCGAGCGGTTACCCCACTCTTCCTGCTCCGGCGTCAATTGCGGCTCCAACGCTCCAAGAATGGCCAGAGACCAATCGCGCAATGGCCCGCGTTCGGATCGTGGTATACCCAGCAGATTGCCAATGATCTCGATCGGGATTGCCCCGGCAAAATCCTCGATCAATTCGACGTTGCCCTTGACCTGCATCTCTTCCAGCAGCCCATCGACAAGCTGGATCAGACCCGGTTCCATTTGCGCCAACGCGCGCGGGTTCATCGCGCCGACCATCACCTTGCGAACACGGGTATGCAGCGGCGGGTCATTAAACACCAAACTGGTGGTGTGGTGTTCATACAAAGGGCTGTCGACCCCGAATTTGGGACCAAATACCGCTTTCTTGTCCGATATGAATCGCGAGGTGTCCCGGTAAACAAGGTCCAGATCCTCGTATCGGGACAGGATAACCGATCCGTCACGTTGCCAGCAGACGGGCGTATCTTCGCGCAGCGCAGCGTAGGCAGGATAGGGATCTGTATGAAACCCGTCTGGAAGCGCGGTCAGAGAGAACATCAGTGCCCCATCGCCCCCATTTGTTCAGGTAGAACCAACACCAACCATGGCACCAGAACGATCAGAGCTAGCCGGAAGATATCCGCCACCCAGAACGGAGTGACACCCTTAAAGATTGTTCCTGTTGACACATCTCCGACCACGCCTTTCAGAATGAAGACATTCAAGCCGACGGGTGGAGTGATCAGGCTGATCTCGGTCACGACAACCACAACAATGCCGAACCAGATCGGATCATACCCCAACGATGTGACCAACGGGAAAAAGATCGGCACCGTCAGCAGCAGCATCGACAGGGATTCAAAAACACAACCCAAAATGATGTAGATCCCAAGGATCATCAGGATCACCACAAAAGGTTCAACGTCATATGCGGTAACCAATGCGATGAGCGCTTCGGGCAGACCGGCAAGGTTGATGAAATTCGAAAAGATCTGTGCCCCGATCAGAACCGAGAACAATGCCGCTGCGGTATAGGTGGTTTCCTTCAGCACCTCAAACGTCGACCCCAAAGTAAGCCCGCCTCGTGACAGCGCGATCAGGAAAGCGCCCATTGCGCCCATGCCTGCCGCCTCGGTCGGGCTGAAGGTCAGGTTCAGCGGATGAAAATCGAAAGCTCCGTACAATCCGCCAATAACCAGAAAGAACAGCAGCAATACGGCCCAGACCGAGCGCACCGCCGACAAACGCTCGGACCAGCCGTGACGTTCACCCGCCGGTCCCGACTCGGGTTTGCGCGCGACGGTCCAGCTGACGGCGAGCAGGTAGAACAGAATGCCAAGCAGACCGGGAATGATACCCGCAACGAAAAGTTTCCCAATCGAGGTTTCGGTCAGCAGCCCGTAAATGACCAGGATCACCGAAGGCGGAATAAGGATACCAAGCGTACCGCCCGCTGCAATCGATGCCGTCGACAGCTCGTCGGAATAACCATAGCGGCGCATTTCCGGCATTGCGACCTTGGACATGGTGGCCGCCGTTGCCAGAGACGAGCCGCAAATGGCTGAAAAGCCTCCGCATGCCGCAACCGTCGCCATGGCGATACCGCCCCGGAAATGGCCCAGAAAAGCGTTTGAAACTGCGTAAAGCTCGCGCGCAAGCCCACCTTTATTCACGAACAAGCCCATGAGGATAAACAGCGGGACGACCGACAGGCCGTAATCCTGCGCGGTGTCGGTGATCTGACGACCCACCATCGACATCGCGGCCTTCAACCCACGCTCGGACAGGATGCTGCCGCCGCGTTCATAGGCAAAGCCAAGCGTTCCGACCAATCCCATTGCAAACACGATAGGCAAGCGCACCAGCACAAGAACAAGAACAAGAACAAAACCGATCAGCGCAGCGGTCATTGGGGGTGCTCCGACAATGTGTGGGGGGCAAAGAAGTGCAAGATGCCGGTGATGATCATTGCAACAGCGGTGATCGCTATGAACCCCGAGATGAACCAGCCTACATAGAAGACTGGGATCGAAAGATATTCCGTGACGTCCCCGTAATCCCGCGCACGTTCAGCCAATACCCAAACACGCTGAATCGGCCAAAAAAGCATAATGCCAGAGAACAGATACACAATCGCATCACGTACCCGACTTAACCGCAGGCGTGAAAACAGCCCATCCGTCAGATCCACAGCGATTTGACCCTTGCCTGCTGAGATCATCGGCAAGACCGAGAACACGAGGACGGCCATCAGGATCCGGGTCAGTTCCGTGGCCGCCTCGATCGGGGCATTGAATACAGATCGTAGGATGACATCAAAGAAAGTCATCACCATCAAGATGAACAGCGCGGCACAGGCCAGCAGCGTAGGCACGATACTGACGCGACGCGCAAAGGTCACGAGAGATTGCATAACGGGTCCCCAGCGGGTGAAATCGGCCGGCGGATCGCGTCCGCCAGCCAGTCTGCGTTATTGCGCAGCCATTTCATTTACGATCATGTCATAGGCGGCCTGGGCGTCGATGCCTGTGCCATTGACTTCGTCGATAACTTTGGCACGTACATCCACAGCAATTGCATTGAACTTTTCAAGATCTTCAGCGGATGCTGCATGAATCGCGTTGCCTTCGGTGCCTTCGGTCTCTTCGCGGCCGATCGCATCGATCTCATCCCAGATTTTGCCAATCTCGCGGCTCAGCGGTTCCCCGAAGACGTTTTCTTCCAGCGCTGCCTGCAGATCGGCGGGCAGGTCAGCAAAGGTGTCCTCGTTCATGATAAAGGCAAACGAACCGCGATACAGGCCGCCAGGGACCTCATAAACGTTCTGCGCCACTTCCGTCAGCTTGAAACCTTTACGGGATTCAAAGGGCATGACGACGCCATCTGCGGCCTTGGAGGCCAGGGTTTCATACACTTTCGGTGCAGGAACCTGGATACCGGTTGCACCCAGCGCCGTGCCCACGTCACCGCCAACACCGCCGGGGATGCGAACCTTGAGACCCGAGACTTCGTCCAGAGACGTCACCGGGCTGCTGGAATGCAGCTGAGCCGGACCATGCGTGTGCAAGGCGATCACTTTCACGCCACGGTGTTCATCCGCCGCCTTCAAATGCGCGTCATATGCCCGCCAATACGCAACCGACGCAGCCTCGGCCGAACCTTCGTATCCGGGCAGTTCGATCATCTTGGTGGTGACAAACCGGCCTGGCTGATAGCCGTGGAATATGATCGAGGCATCAGCGGCGCCATCCATGATCAGGTCCATCTGCGCGGGGGGCGGGGCAAGGCCCAGCTTCAGCTCGGCGGTGACCTGACCATCGGTGGCCTCTTCGATCATCTCGACGAATTTCGGCCACATCTTGGCATTGATGCCATGGGTCGGCGGGGCCCAGCTGGAAATGGTCAGCGTATAGTCTGCTGCAAGCGCCACTGTACCTGAAACGGCCAGTGCAGCTGAGGCAAGAAGTGTGCTCAACCTTGTGAATTTCATAGTTCTGTCTCCTCCCTGTGAAACATGAGTCAAGAATGCGTTAATGGTCACTTTTGTAACCATCAACTTGTTAATTGTCTCCAAGACAGCCCGCGACGCGCCATGAACCGGGGCTTTCCTTGGCTACGGTTTCCATCATTGCGTGCGACGTGTTGGCTCCGATTTCCTTGCAATAGTTCATCGGCCCGCCGCGCCAGCGCGGAAAGCCGTAGCCGTGAATTTGAACCATATCGACGGCTTCCGCGGACTCGGCGATCCCCTGCTGAATGATCAACGCGCCCTCGTTGGCCAGCACCGCCAAAATGCGCGACACGATTTCGTCCTGCGCGTATGCCCGCCGCGTTACGCCCCGTTCAGCCGAGTAGGACTCGATCAATGCCTCCACTTCGGGATCGCGGATTGATTCGCGATGACCCTCTTCGTAGCGATACCATCCTTTGCCCGTGCGTTGGCCAAGACGACCCATCTCGCAAAGTTGGTCAGCGATCGTCACATAGCGTTCGTTCGGGTCGCGGGTTGCGGCATTGCGTTTTCGGTTGGCCCAGGCGATTTGGAGGCCTGTCAGATCTTGCAGCTCGTAAGGCCCCATGGGCATCCCGAAAGCTCGCATTGCCTGGTCCACCTGATAAGGCAACGCCCCATCCGCCAGCAAATAATCAGCCTCGCGCCGATACGCAGCCAACATCCGGTTGCCAATAAAACCATCGCAGATGCCCGACACGACAGAAACCTTGCGAAGCCTTTTTCCAAGCGCAAACCCGGTAGCGACAACTTCGGGCGAAGTTTGCGGCGTATGCACGACTTCCAACAGCTTCATGACATGGGCAGGGCTGAAGAAGTGCAGACCAATGCACCGCGATTGATTTTCGATACCTGCGAAGATCTCGACCGGGCTCAAGTACGACGTGTTCGTGGCCAGAATCGCGTCACGCTGCATATGGCTGGCCAATTCTGCAAAAACCTGTTGCTTGATTGACAAGTCTTCAAACACAGCCTCGATAGCCAACTGAACGTCGGCAGCTTCGGAGTAGCTGTCTACGGCGCAAAACGCGGCAAGGCGTTCCTGCAGCTGTGCTTCGGACATGTTGCCCCGCTTGACTGCCCCCTTTAGCAGCCCCTCTACCCGATCACGGGCTGCGGTCGCTGCTTCCGTATCCCTCTCGATCAGAGTGACCGACAACCCGCCATTCAGGGCTGCGGTGGCGATCCCCGCCCCCATCAACCCGCCACCGACAACTGCGATCCGGCTGATATCGCGCGGGGTAACACCTGCGATCATTGAAGGTCTGGCAACCTTGCGCTCGGCAAAAAAGGCGTATCGCAGGGCGCGGCTTTCAGGGCTTTGACGCAGCGCCAGATGGCGCGCCCGCTCTTTCGGCTGTGCAACAGCAAAGGGTTCGGACGACCAGCTGAGCGCGGTCAGGTTTTCCAGCGGTGATTGCTGACCCCTGGCGGTTCTTTTCAAAGCCTGACGGCTCGTCTTCAGAAGGTCAGACGCGACTTCGCCGACGGGCCGTTGACTGACAGGTGCCGGGCGCTTTGGCAGGTTGGCGACAAAATCCAGAACAGCCGACATTGGGTTATCGGCAATCAGGTCAATTCCCCCGAGATTGGCCATTTCTTCGGCTTTCAGGATTTTTCCCGAACAGGCGATGTCGACCGCCGCTTCCATTCCAACAAGGCGCGGCAATCGCTGCGTGCCCCCCGCCCCCGGGATCAGGCCCACATTGACTTCCGGCAGCCCAAAGCAGGTGCCCGGCGCTGCGATCCGCCACGCGCAGGCCATGGCAATTTCAAACCCGCCACCCAACACGTTGCCGTGCATACAGGCGATAAACGGCACATTACTGTCTTCGATTTTCTGAACAACATCAGGCAAATGCGGCTCAGCCGGAGCCGCGTCAAACTCGGACATATCACCGCCCGCGATGAATGTCCGACCGGCGCAGCACAGGACGGCAACCCGAGCTTTCTGAACAGCATCGACCGCGTCAGCCAGACCCTTCCGAACCCCCGTCGAGGTTGCGTTCACCGGCGGGTTGTCGACCGTGACCCAGGCCACGTCGCCCTTAAAGTCAACACTCACCAGCGACGGCTGCGACATTGGCAATCCCTTTGATCATCCAGATTCGGTTCGGGTTTATATATTGACCAACCGTTCGGTTAATGCAATGATTAAGTTGTCACGGGAACAGATGAGACAGCCATGAGCGATACGATCCTTGTACATGATCACGGAAACTGGGTTGAAATAACCCTGAACCGCCCCGACAAGCTGAACTCGTTCAATGAGGAGATGCATCTTGCCCTTCACGACGCGCTGAAGAGCGCGCGCGAAAATGGTGCCCGCGCGATTTTGCTGACCGGCGCAGGGCGCGGTTTTTGTGCGGGTCAGGACCTTGGAGACCGCGATCCCTCGAAAATGGATGGCCCGCCCGACCTGGGCAAAACTGTACGCACTTTCTATGCCCCTCTGGTGCGACTGATCCGGTCTTTGAATTTCCCGGTTGTTTGTGCCGTAAACGGCGTGGCCGCGGGCGCGGGCGCAAACCTTGCACTGGCCTGCGACATGGTTTTGGCCGGGGAAAGCGCAAAGTTCATTCAAAGCTTTTCCAAGGTCGGGCTGATTCCGGACACAGGCGGCAGCTGGCACCTGCCCCGATTGTTGGGCGAGGCGCGCGCAAAGGGGCTGGCCCTGACAGCATTGCCCCTAACCGCCAAGCAGGCCGAAGACTGGGGGTTGATCTGGAAGGCGTTGCCCGATGATCAGCTGATGACCGAAGCACGCGCTCTTGCCGCGCAACTTGCCAACGGCCCCACCCTTGGGTTGGGCCTGACCAAGCAGTGCATTCAAACAGCAGCCACCACATCCTTGTCCGATCAGCTTGAAATTGAAGCGGACGCGATGAAAACCTGCGGGGAAAGTGCTGATTACGCCGAAGGCGTGTCCAGTTTCCTCGAAAAACGCGCACCGCATTTTCAGGGAAGATGATGATGATGACCCCAAAAGAACGCGCCCAAAAATCCGCGGCAGCGATGTGGGCCAATGACGAAGCCAGTAAATGGTTCGGGATGGAGCTTGTCGAGGTCGATGAAGGGCACGCAGTCCTGTCCCTGACTGTTGCGCCGCATCACTGCAACGGACATGGTATTTGCCATGGCGGCGTCACGCACGCTCTTGCTGACAGTGCTTTCGCCTTTGCCTGCAACAGCCGGAATGTTGCAACTGTAGCGCAGCATACGATGGTCAGCTATCTTGCACCGGGACGGAAAGATGACCGCCTGACTGCTACCGCGACAGAAGTGAACCTGTCCGGTCGCAGCGGCATCTACGACGTCCGCGTCATCAATCAAGACGATACTTTGATCGCTGAGTTTCGCGGCATGTCCCGCACCATTGGCGGCCAGAATTTTCAAGAATAGTTTCGTGACTGGAGGAGTTACGCGATGAAAGACCTTTCCCCCAACAAAGCGGACCTTGACCCGATCGAAATCGCCTCGATCGACGAAATTCGCGCCACACAGCTTGAGCGTCTGAAGTGGTCCTTGCGTCATGCTTATGAAAACGTTCCGATGTACAAACAGCGCTTTGACGAGGCTGGCGTGCATCCTGACGATCTTCAGCAGCTTTCAGATCTGTCGAAATTTCCATTCACGTACAAAAACGATCTGCGCGACAACTATCCGTTTGGCTTGTTTGCAGTCCCGCGCAGCGAGATAATTCGTCTGCATGCTTCCTCCGGCACGACAGGCAAACCGACGGTGGTTGGCTACACAAAGAATGACATCGACAATTGGGCTGATCTTGGCGCGCGGTCTCTTCGCGCGTCTGGGCTGCGCAAGGGCGACATGGTGCACAATGCCTACGGCTATGGGCTGTTCACCGGTGGGCTAGGTGCCCATTACGGGATCGAACGCCTTGGCGCGACCGTCGTCCCGATGTCGGGCGGGCAGACCGAAAAGCAGGTCAACCTGATCAATGATTTCCGGCCTGACGGGATCATGGTTACACCCTCCTACATGCTCAATATCCTTGAACAGTTCCACAAGGCGGGTCTCGACCCACGTGAGAGCTCGCTGAAGGTTGGCGTTTTTGGTGCCGAACCCTGGACTGACGCGATGCGGGCCGAGGTCGAGGCGGCCTTCGACATGCACGCCGTCGATATCTATGGCCTGTCCGAGATCATGGGCCCCGGTGTCGCCAATGAATGCGTTGAAACCAAAGACGGGCCTGTGATCTGGGAGGATCACTTCCTGCCGGAAATCATCGACCCGGCGACCGGAGAAATCCTGCCCGATGGCGAAACCGGAGAATTGGTGTTCACGACACTGACCAAAGAAGGGTTGCCGATGATCCGCTATCGCACACGCGATCTGACATGCCTGCTGCCAGGGACGGCGCGGTCCATGCGCCGGATGGCAAAGATCACCGGCCGCAGTGACGACATGATGATCCTGCGCGGCGTCAACGTCTTCCCCAGCCAGATCGAGGAACAGGTCATGGCAACGGGCGGTCTTGCCCCCTATTACCAGATCGAGCTCTACAAATCCGGTCGCATGGACGCCATGCGGGTCTTTGTTGAATCTTCCCCAGATTCCACCGACGAGCTGTCGAAAACAGCCGCTGCACGGATGCTGACCAAGCGGATCAAGGACGTCGTTGGCGTTTCAACCGAAATTGTAGTAGGGGACCCCGGCGACGTCGAACGCTCTCAGGGCAAGGCGAAGCGCGTTGTAGACAATCGCGATAAGGACTGAGCCGTGGCCCGGACAATTGCCAAAGACCACGACCAAAAGCGGGAACAGATCCTGAAGATGGCGGCAAAAGTGTTTGCCGACCAGGGATTTGACCGTGCTTCGATGACCCTTTTGGCCAAAGAATGCGGGATATCGAAAGCAAACATATATCACTACTATGACAGCAAGGATGCCATCCTGTATGACATCCTTGAAACGTACCTGCGTGAGTTGCGGGACCGGATTTGCAATGTTGATCTGGACGGCCTTAACCCCGAACAGAAACTGCGCAAAGCAGTGCGCGAGATCCTTTTTGCCTATCAAGGTGCAGATGACGAGCACCGGGTTCAGATCAGCGGCATGAGCGCATTGACCGAAGAACAGCAAAAACGTCTGCGGGGCTATCAGCTTGATCTGGTGAACTTTGTACGCGACATACTTCTGGAAATGTCGCCCGGATCCTTTGACGGCGCCAAGGACAAGCTTCGGGGAGCGACGATGTCAGTCTTTGGCATGTTAAACTGGTATTACATGTGGAACACCGGCGCAGGCCCCAAAGCCCGCGAGGATTATGCCGATCTGGTGAGCACCCTGACCATGCATGGTGTGCAAAAGCTATAGGCGTGCCCCCTTGGGGAAAACACGCTTGGGGCTGGTCACGTGTGTTATTCTGAAATCTCAGGTCAGACTGGTCGGCTATCCTGAGGCGCGCCAATAAGGACCGTGGCTGCAGCGAGCGCGTGGCCTTCTTTCTTACTTTTTGCGCATCTTCAAATCGTCTAAGAAATTGCGTTTCGCTGCCATGACCTCTTCGTCCGTCATGTTTGATCTGTTCAATTCCAGAAAATACTCTGCGGCTCCAACCGGTTGGACATTCAAGTTACTGACAGGCGTAAGATCATCGGACCTTACGTTCAGCATCGATAGCACCTTTGTGGCGGGAAATAGACGGTCACTCATGTTTGAGGTGTCTAGGGAAACGACGTCGGCTCGGGAGGATACGGCATCCTTAACTCGGGCAACCACACCAGCAAGATCTGCGCCTTGCTGAAGTAGGTCCGCGTATTCCGAAAGGCCTTCCTGAATTCGGTTCGAACGTATGTTTTGCCAATAAACACTCTTAATCCAATCAGAGGCGTTCCTGGTGGTAAAAAAGAAGGTTGCACGCGCGTTACCATCAGCGAACTTCTCGATCTCATCCAATAGCACTTCAGACAAAACCGTTACCATGGAATAAGAATACACATTTTTACGCCCTGGAATCAGGCCCGCAAACTCCTCGTTACTAATCAAAAGCGGTTTGTCTGTTTCGTTTTCAAAGCGCGCCAGAGCTTGTCTTAATTGTTTACGAAACTTATTTAGCACTCGTTCTTCTTGCACTACAGAAAAGCGCCGTGCTGAGAAGCCCGCCTCTTGCAGATCACTCGGAACCAGAATATTCACTCTGCCCTTTAATCGGGAACGATTTCTGAGCAACATTGTTTGCAGTGTTCGAGTGCCTGTTTTATGAAACCCCTGATGTATAACGACTTTCAACATTTTCTTATCTCTCGCTAAACTCTCGTCGAAGTTGCCGGAAAAGCGCTTTCCTCAATATCCTTTCATCCTTCAAAGACCTACAAGTGACCTTTGACCTACCCACCGATGGTCCCTCACTCATAACGAGAGTGAGCGTGTTAGATATTCATAGTCTTCGGTTTCGGCTTGGGCAAACTCACCTGCGGCAATGACTTCATACAGGCTGGAAAACTCAGGAAAATCACCGTTCAGGGCGATCGCACCATCATCGGTAATCACCCAAAAGAAGGTATCCCCTGCAGCACTGAACGTTGCGAATTTCATAACAGGCTCTCCCAGACATCGCGGATGACATCCGCCGCCATCAGCACGTCATCGCGGGTTGTGTCGAATTGCCCGACCTGAAAACGGATGATCTTGCGGCCATTAAACATGCCTTGCGTCAGGTAAATTCGGCCATCGTCATTCAGCGCGTCCACCAGTCGCTGCTGAGCGGCGTCATCCCCTGGACAGCGAAAGGAAAACAGGCTCAGGATCGGGCCGGTGGTGATCTCAAACCCCTCTATCGCGCCGATCTTTTCTGCAAGTTCATTGGCCCAGAGCACATGGTTGCGAATTCGGCTCCGCAACCCGTCGAGACCGTATGACCGCATCAAGAACCAGATCTTCAATGCCCGGAACCGTCGACCCAGAGGGATTGTCCATTCCGAATAATTCGTTACCTCTGCCCCTGTGGTCTTGAGGTATTCCGGTTCGATCTTAAGCGTGTTGAGCTGTGGCGTGGCGTCCCGCAGAAACTGGATCGCGCAATCGAACTGCGCCCCCATCCATTTATGTGGGTTGAAGACAATGCTGTCGTAACGATCCGCCCCGGGCCAAAGGGCCTCACGAAGCTCGGGGCAGATCATCGCCGACCCCGCCCAGGCCGCGTCGAGATGCGTATAGAGGTCGTATTTTTGCGCGATGTCAGCCACCGCCACCAGATCATCGCAGGCCCCAACCCCGGTGCCGCCCGTAATTGCAATGATACCAGCAGGTACATACCCGGCCGCGATGTCACCCTGAATTGCGACATCAAGAGCCTCTGCATCAATCGTATAGGTCGGACCACGTGTCGGCAGTTTCACCAGATTGTCCTGACCGATCCCTGCAACCCAGCAGGCCCGATCAATCGACGAATGAACCTGATCCGAGCAGTAGATGCGCAGTGCGCCCTTGGCGTTCAGGCCTTCGCGGTTGCCGGTAAACCCTGTGGCCCGTTCCCGCATGGTCAGCACAGCCGACAACGTGGCAGATGATGCGCTGTCCTGAATAACTCCGGTCGTTCCTTCCGGCAATCCAAGCGCCTGCCGCAGCCAATCGACCATGACACCTTCGACCTCGGTCGCAGCTGGTGAGGTCTGCCATAGCATGCATTGCGCCGCGATTGTGGTCACCAGCATTTCAGCCAGCATCGACGGCGGCGCTGCGTTGGCCGGGAAATAGGCAAAGAACCGGGGATGTTGCCAATGTGTGATACCCGGCATCACGATTCGTTCGAAATCGGCCATGATGGCTTCCATGGGCTCGCCACTATCGGGGGGCGATGCCTTTAGCTGGGCCGCGATTTCTCCTGGTGTGGTCTTGGCCCGAACAGGACGTTCAGCAAGTGTCTTGTGGTAATCGGCCGCCCATTTCGAAATGTGCTGACCCCAATGCGAAAACGCGTCCCAATCCATGCGCAAGCCTTCTCTTGTAACTGAACACCAATTTGTCCAGTCCCCGACCTTACCCGTTCGGCTCGCGGATTAAAGCCGAACAGGTGTGCTTTCTTCAAATGAAAAGGTCCCGAGTTCTGCCTTCAGACCGAAAAGCTGACATTCGCCTGACCTGTGCCAGAGCTGCCGAAGTAGGGGGTGTAGATGTCGATCTCACCCTTGTAGCTGCCCCAGCCCAGAGCTCCGAACAGCAAAGCCGTGTCATTCATGGCGCATTCGCCTGCGCATTTCTTCGCATAGTCCGGCAGCATTTCAAGGAACTCTTCGAACCGTCCCTGTTCCCACATCTCCAGCACGTGCATATCCATCTGGCGGTTGAACTCGCCGTTTACCGCATTCAATCCGTCGACCGAGCGCTCATTCGGCGTGAAATCATGGCTGAGTGAGCCAGAGGCCAGTATGGATACGTTCCGGTCGGAACGCCGGATACCTTCGGCAATGGCCTCACCCCAGACGCGGTTTTCCTGGATCGACGAGAACTGGTTGACTGCAACGGGCAAAACGCGCGCATTCACCCCTTCGTTGATGAAATGCATAGGCAGAAGGGTGCCATATTCCATTCCCATATCGGGGTGCGAATGGCCAAGCGCTCGCTCGCCACGCTCACGCAGAACATCAAGGATGGTTTCCCCCAACGCGTTATCTCCGCGATAATCAAACTCCATGTCTGCCAGCATGTGCGGCAGTTCATGACTGATGAAGCGGCCTTTGTGGTGCTCTTTGGTATTCAGGTGAAACCCCTGATTGGTGATCCAATGGGTGTCGAACACAAGAAACGTCTCGACCTCGCGGTCTATCGCGTCCTGGCGCAGGCGCGCATAACCATCAATGGCAGACTGCCGGATGCCTTTGTATTTTGGCATCGTGTGGGACATCCAGATACTTGGCACATGCGTGATCTTCGCGGCTTGTACGATCTTTCCCATGGCAGTTCCTCCTCGTGTTTACCGATGTCTGTGTACCAGAGCCCTTGCCCGGTTACAGTTTCCCCAGCTGCATGATGTTGTGGTTTCCGGTTGCGAAGCCGACGTGTTTTTGTTCCATGTAGAACTCGAAGCTCCAGTTGCCGCCGTCGCGGCCGA
>NZ_JBQFMI010000022.1:0-35671 GCF_056531755.1 Ruegeria sp. L11 | reverse complement strand
ATCAGAACGCGGCGTAGATTGAAACTGCGGCGAGCCTGATCCTCCTAAGCCAATCAAACGCTCGTGTTCCAAATCATTCGATGACGGACATTTGCCAGATTGGCAGGATAATCGGCTCGTCAGCACTGACTATGCTAATCTCATTTAAGTTTGCGACATGTGTAGACGCCCAAAACGCAAGAGGTAATTTTGGCCGGTAATTGCATCGGTTCGGGTACTGACATGTGTTCGGCCTGTTGTGCGGCTTTTGCACATGCCGCTGGCCCCTATGGTGTTAGCGGATCCGGTCCAATTCAAAACCACGTGCTCGAAGCACTCTGTCGCAAGCTGGTTTTCCCGACCCGGTCTCACGATCCTTATGCCATACCGTCCATTGTCCTCTTCCGTTTCCGCCGCCTCGCAGCCGCAAACGCTTTACGCGTTGGCAGCTGGAGCCCGGTAGACTTCCCCTGTGCTCATCAAGGCCCAAACGATCCTCGCCATCTTGTTCGCAAGGGCCACGCGGACCAGCAGTGGCGGCTTGCGTTCGATCATGCGGGCAAGCCAGGGATCGGTTTCCGTTCTCTTACGCGAACGCCACATAACAACGCTGTTGCGAAGATTCCTGCAGTTCGGAGAAATGCATCTGACCTGATGAGTTAAGCGGCCAGTTCTTTGAATTGTTGAAAGGGACAGAGTCCAGGTGTGAATTGGTCTTTGCGGATCATGTGCGCGACTTCGATGCCTGCGAGAGTGGCTGAAGCTGAATTGAAGGCTTTAAACCCCAGCATCGGACGGGTTCGTCTTTTGATGAAGCGGTGATCCTGTTCCACAATGTTGTTCAGATACTTCCGCCTGACTATCTCAATTGGTATCGGACATCCAAAGCCCTTTGCATCTTGTTTATGGCCTTGATGCCCGCTGCGTTGGTTCCACTTTTGTCGATGACGATCTTGCTCGGGACTCCATTTGAAGACAGCGCTTTGGCAAAAAACCTGGCTGCCGCTGGAGGGTTCCTCCGCTCACACAGCATAAAATCAAGGGTCTTGCCGTGCTTGTCGACAGCTCGATAGAGGTAAACCCACGCGCCTTTAACTTTGATGTAGGTTCTTTAATTGAGCAGCAGCTCTCGGTGACTTTATTCCAGTATCGACCACCTGCAAGGTTCTTTCCAAAGTCATCCTGTTGGAGCTCCATCTCGGCGTTCAAGGCATCAACCCCCAAAGGTCTCATGCGCGGTCTGGTTAAATAGCCGCATGTAGATCTCACGGGTTCGGTCGACAGCCTGCCGTGTTGGTCGGTACGGCAACTCGTGTTCGGTTTGTCCGCTGTTACGCTGATTATGCCTCCTTCATTTGAAAGGTTGATCCGTTTGTCCAGATGGCGTGCATAAGGACCGCAAGTTTTCTGGCTAAGGCGACAACCGCCTTCTTGTGACTGGTACGGGCTTTGAGAGCCCGAGCCCATCTCTGTAATTCAGATCCTTTGCCCGGTTTTACTCGGTTCAGTAAACTGCTGGCCGCTTCATAGAGCGTAGAACGCAGCATAGGATCGCCCCGTTTCGATATTCGCCCCCCATAGTCGATGTCCCCCGATTGGTAGCGCCGGGAAGTCAGCCCGAGATAGGCTCCGTCCGATCTGGATTTCACAAACCGATGCGGGTTGTCGATTGTTGCCACAAAGGTCACAGCGCTCACCGGGCCAACGCCAGGGATCGTCATCAAACGTTGGCAGGCTTCATCGTTTTTCGCATGGCGCGCCATTTCTTTACTCAGAGCTGCCGCTTGCCGCAGCGCGGTTGTGCGCAAGTCGAGCAAAGGCAGGATGATCTTGGATAAGATTGGCCGATCTTTCAGGATCGCGTGGACCCGTTCCTCGTATGTGTGCAGATGCCTTGGCAACCGCTGCCCGAAACTGGCCAAAAGACCGCGGATTGTGTTTTCGACATTCACGCGGGATTTCAATGCCACTTCCCGAGCTTTCAGCAATGCCCGCCGCTCCTGGGCGAGCCGGCTCTTAACCTCTACCTTCCGATAGAACCCCGTGCGCGCCAGCTCTGCTAACATGGCGGCATCATTGGCATCAGTCTTGTTGTGCATCTGGCTGAGAACAGCATGAGCCTGACGGGCGTCGATGCAAACCATCGGCAATCCCCGATCCGAGAGCTCAGCATAGAGCCAGTTCGCCATTCGACCGGTTTCGAGGACGACGCATTTGAGGGAACCAAGGTGTTTGCGCAGCACTTGGAAAATGACATCCGGTTCGGTGACTTTCTTCGCAGCAAACACCGGATCACCGTTCTCGTCGCATAAACAAATAGACGTCTCAGCTTTCGAAACATCCAATCCGACAAAACACTGTTCCATTTTACTCTCCTGTCTTTGTTCCGATGCCATCATGCACCGGCCAAGAGAGCTGCTGGTCAATTACTCAGAGTCTCGTCCATGCGCCAAGAGTTCGGCGTTGGGCGTTTCTTCAATTGCGATCTTACTGCGATCATCGGTGAATACCTCACGACCCACCTGATGAGAGCGGCATGGTCCACCTGAACGCCGCGTTCCGCCAGGATTTCTTCTAAGTCCCGATACGACACCGTGTAACGCAGGTAGAAGTACACAGCGTACAAAACTGCATCCTTGAGAAATGACAGCCGTTCAATGAGATCATGCTCAAACAACCTGTTCAAAACTATCCGACGAGTACAAACCGAGGATCACGCACGCGCGTCAACCAGACCCCAGAGGTTGCGACACATCTTTTTTGGGTGCCAAGCCAGAGCTGTTGGCATATATTGTAGTTTATGCAAGTCGCTAACACTACATATGCCTCAAATCACAACCGACTGATCTTCGACTGTAAACATCGCAACGATGCTTGTGCACTAGGTAAGTTTGACGTTCGGCGGGTCGGCGGGGTAAGCGCGACGCTCCCGGCGCCGCCTGTTTTCGACAGAACGGAGATACATGCCTAAGCAGATTATGTCCATAATCGATATGTTGAGAAACTTTATACTTGGCTTGACAGCAAGCTTTGATATGCCGGTTACCCCGTTCACGCCATGGCCCGCGCCCTCCGGTTCAGCTTGGACAGTGGATTTACCCGACAATGTCACTCAAGGCCCCTACCCTTTGCGCGGCAAAACAAAAAAGGCGCCGAAACCTTTCCGACGCCTTCACCTGACTTGCTAGTTCGTGATCTTACCCGTGGGTAAGATCATCTTCCTCGGGAAGCGCATCGAGCAGCGCGGCAATTGCTGCCTCCAGTTTGCTTCGATCAACGCGGGTAAAATCCAGATCATACCGCACCTCGATCCTTCCACTAGAAGCAGCACATTTCGCGATCCCTGCCCTGCCCGAAACCTGAAAAGTTGTTTTCGCGCGGCGTGGTTTACCTGCACTGGCGGCCTCCGTCTTCTTCGAGGACACAGCTTCTGGCTCACCTAGAAATGACCTCAGAATTGCGACTTCACGCGCGCCATCCCGATCAGGCTCACTCTTCAGTGCCTCGCTTACCTGGCGAACCAGACCTGGCGTCGCGTCAAATTTGCGCTTCAGCTCAACGCCCACGTTTCTCGGAATGTCGTTTGGGTGGATCAGAACTTTGTCCAGCATCAACAGCAAACTGGCAAACGACCGGATATAGCTACGCTTTGTGTAGCTGGCAGATTTGAACAGCGTGGAGACCGCTTTGTCGACATCCGGACAGTCATTCGCAGGGTCTTCGGAATATGCACGGGCGAGGGCGCCCATTTCCGCAAATGAGATATCCTTTCGGATCAGGTTCTCGTCGACCATACGCCGATAACTGTTGTCCAGATCACCCGCATCAGAAATCCCCGCTGGAATTCTGGCATAGGTTTCGTCACCGGTCTCATCGTACAAGGCACGATAGGCAGACAAACGGCGCATGCCCTGGATCAATTCATACAGCCCGTCCGACCTGCGCTCCAGGCGGATCGGGTTGGACAAGCCGATCTCCCTAATAGAGTCCTTTAGTTCATCCAGTTCTGGATCGGGACCGGGTTTGCGATCTCGTGTCAGCTTTTCCGTTACAACGTCGTTCAGCACCACTCGTTCTGTCACCAAACCTTCGGCTCTTAGCCGAACCAGTTCGTGTGCAAGACGATCGTTTTCTGCACGGATGGATTGCTCTGTCGATTGCTGATCACGCAAAGCGTCGGCATTTTCCGAAATTGCAGCGGCCATTGGGCCACGTCGTTTTTCGAAAACTTTATCCGGCACCTTACCAACAGGAATGTCATCCATAGCCGGTAGATCAATATCGAACATTCTCCGCTTGCGGCTCATGCGTCATCCTCCACCTTGTCCCAGGCCGATAGCATTACGCCCCGGAATTCCTCATACACATTGTCGAAAGTTGAGCGGGCGCGCCGCCAGGTTTCGCGGGTCATTTCGCGGTAATCCATTTCGTAGACCGAGCTCAGAAAACGTCCAGACTGCTCCACCGCACGGGTCATTTCCACCGGGTGCTGTGCGACGTGCTCGCCAAATACCTTCTTAAAGGCATCAAACATCGCCAGATGCAGCGCATTGCCCGGTTCATACCGCGTCAACAGGAACCGCAACTCACAGAAGGTTTTGGGCAACCCAATCTTACCCGTGGGTAAGGTCTTGTCGAACCCATAAGCCAGGTCTTCCAACGCTTCT
Source organism: Ruegeria sp. L11 (assembly GCF_056531755.1). Lineage (NCBI taxonomy): Bacteria > Pseudomonadati > Pseudomonadota > Alphaproteobacteria > Rhodobacterales > Roseobacteraceae > Ruegeria > Ruegeria sp. L11. The sequence goes on along the minus strand of NZ_JBQFMI010000022.1, from coordinate 31,025 downwards.
GCCAATTGGCCGATGAACGATGTGGTCGAGTCATATTCCCAATAGCCAGGGCCCGAAGGGATATAAAGCATGTCTGCGGCAAAGACCGCGTTCATAGACTGGTACCCGATTGCGGGCGGACAATCGAACAGGATAAGGTCATAGGCGTCATCCGGAATCTGATCCAGATACCGGGACACCGCCGCAAAGAAGGACCATTCGGGATTCAGGTGCCGGTACTGGGCCGACGCAAATTCAACAAAGGCTGCGTTCGCACAGGAAGGTATCGCATCGATCGTCGACCAGGAGGTCTTCTTGATGAAATCAGCAATTCGCAGATCGCCCAGGCCCATATCTGTTATCGCGGGCGGCAACTCCCGGCGGGGCAGGGCGGTTCCCGATTCTGCAGCGGCGGGGCGGTTATTCATGCGTTCTGTTTCACGAATGAGGTCACGCGCCATGATCCCCCAGACCGTATAATCTTCTGCCACATCCGTCAGCCCCATCGAATGACTTAGTGTTGCCTGAGGGTCGAAATCCACCACAAGGACCCGATACCCATCCAGGGCGGCTGCATGGGCAAGATGCAGCGCCACGGTCGACTTTCCCGCGCCACCCTTGAAGTTTGCGACAGCCGCACGAATGGCGCGCTTGCCTTCAGGGCGAGGGGGCATCAGTGACTTGCGATTAATCTTGAGCCGTCGCCGAAGTTCGTTCACCTCTTCCAGGCTGAACCAGCGCTGACGCCCGTCGGGCTCAACTTCTCCACCGGGCAGGGAAGGATCGGCTGCAAGCTTTCCGCGAAAGGTTGACTGGTTCACCCGGAAGATCAGTTCGGACACTTCCCAGCTGGAAAACCGGCGGAGCGTTTTCTCCATCTCAGGGCTAAAGGTCTGCTGGCGAATCCACCCCTGCAACTTGAGGGACTGATTGCGCAATGCGTTCAGGTCTTCGTGCGTGTACATGCCTCGGGTCTCTTAGTTTGGAACGTAAATTTCTGCTCGTTTCTTATTTACGCTTGATTTGCACTTTAAGCAAAAGAAATTATGATGAGAGTACGATCTTACCCACGGGTAAGAAAACAAGGCGTAAAAACACCCGAAGCGATTCGACCGCCTCAGGTGGAACAAAACGATCAAGACAGCCCTATCCAGCCAGTATTTAGGGGGACGGACCAAAGGAAATAACCACATATAGAGGGACACAAAGACCCAATAAGGGGACACACAGAATGACCCCCATCACCAATATTTCACCAAATTTCTTTTCGTTTTTTGAGTTTGATCTGCGCAAGATCTCGCGATGTTCCAGTCTTGGCTTGACAGAATCGAAGCTTTGGACGCTAATTAGGCCAAGATGACGAAAAGCGTTGGCAAACGGCGCGAGATTGGCGGGACACACCCGCCAGAGGCAGACTGAGCGGTGAGAACGGATATGCAGCTTGCGAAACCGGTCGGGCGAAATGCGCCGGCTTTGAAATATGATATACTATCTGCTCTGACCGTTCATGCGCTGTCAGGCGACAAGCACCGACAACGAAGTATTTTGCGTATCATTGCGTTGATTACGACCCGGTATAACTGGCGCAACAACGAATTATCCATTGGGCGGGAAGAAATTTCGCGCCTGTGGGCAGTGAACGAAAGAACCGTAAAGCGCGAAATGTCCAGATTTCGCACATTAGGTTGGGTAACGGTAAAACGGCCCTCAGCGCGGGGTCGTGTAGCCGTGTACGAGATCGATCTGAAACAAATCCTGATTGACACCGAAGAGGTGTGGTCTGTTATCGGATCGGACTTTCAAGCCCGGATGACTGACGTGCCGGAACCCGAAACGAATGTCGTACCCTTTGCAACCAAACCCAGTGCCCCTGACAGCCCAGCTGGGGATGTGTGGTCGCAGGTACAGGCGATTCTACACGGTCGCGATCCGGAACTGTGGGCAAGCTGGTTTCAACATCTGTCCGAAGCTGAAAGGGCAGGGGGGCGTGTTGTCCTTATCGCACCGTCACGATTCATGGCCGATTATATTTCGCAGAAGTGGTCGGCGCGACTTCTGGCCGCCTACAGCCGTATTGATCCCAGCATCAGGACGGTTCGCGTGGACGCAGCTGAGTAACTGTCTTCGGCCTTGTTGCCCAATTGTCGAACGTACGTGATCTCATGTTCGGTCCCATCGAGTAGTTTCCGAACAGTCTTCAAGAAGATCAGCAAAGGTCAATTCACGCCCATATTCCGTCTTTTTCAGCAGTTCAGCCAACTGGCTGGACAATCGTCCCTCCAGCTTCATGTATGCAGATCTCAGAGAAGTTTGCGAAAGAACCTAACTCGACGGTATTGCCAAGTTGTTCACGTTGAATGATCCAGCTATGTCGCGCCAATGAACATCCCAACGATCATGCCACTCCTGAAAAGTTTTCGCTTTTCTCGTGAGATCATTGCCTACGCGGTCTGGGCTTACCATCGCTTTGGGTTGAGCACAGCTGACGTTGAGGATCTGTTGGCTGCTCGGGCCGGTTGCCAAGTTTGGCGAACCCAGGGTCGTCATCACCGACAAATTGCGCAGCTATATCAAGCCGATCAAAATACTTGCACCAGAGGTTGACCATCATGCCCACAAAGGTCTGAATAACGCCATCGAAGTGTCGCACCGACCAACCCGCAAACGAGAAAAGATCATGGGCCGGTTCAAGTCTGACCTAAAGGCTCAGAGATTTCTGTCTGCGCATGACAAAATCAACCTGGTCTTCCGCCCCAGCCGCTATCAACTCACCGCAAACTCTTACCGCCACGCTCGTTCCGACGCGTTCAACCTCTGGGACGAGTACACTGCGGAAATGACCGCTTGATCCTGTCTTCGCCAATACCTCACATGCTCAGGTCATCAACTTGGCAATACCTGTCATTCTGCTCGGCTTCCTGTTTTAGTAGGCGCTAACTTTTCACTAGACCACTATGCAACCACTGACTTTCTCAAAACCAGAAAGGTCATCATCCCAATCGGTGGTAGGGCTCTTTGCTCTTCGACAGTTAGCGCTTGCTCTTGTAATACCGTGTCGATTTCGAAGTCAGAGTGCCAACCGATTGTGTTAGCAATTGGCGCAAACGCGCGTTCCAAGGTTGCCAGCAGACCTCGCTCTCGTTTGAAATGGTTCGTAATCACCACACTGCCGCCGGGTTTACAGACCCTCACAATTTCCGCCATTACCTTTTCCGGTTCTGGAACGACGGACAGCACATGCATCGCTGCAACCGTATCGAAATGGTTGTCTGGGAAATCAAGCGCGCGGGCATCCATTTGCCTTAGCTCCGCAACGTGGCTCAGGGATAAATCTCTTACCTTGCCGCGTGCTTTTTGCAGCATGTCCTCGCTGAAGTCGATTCCGGTCACCTGAGTCCTGGGTCCGTAATGTTCCAGTGACAGCCCGGTGCCCACGCCAACCTCCAGAACCTTGCCAGAACGTCTGTTGATATAGTCAACCGCATGCTGCCGCCCGACATTGGTGACGGCCCCAAACGTCTTGTCATAGACGGGTGCCCAGCGAGCGTAAGAGGTTTGAACGGCTTTGATGTCCATATCGTATCCTTAACGGTTAGAACGTGCTTCCCTGTCAATCCACGCCCAAGCGACCATTCCCACATATCCGACACAAAGCGCGATCAGCGTGGCCCAGGCAAAGGTCAGCAGCGCGGCGCCAACAACAGCGACACCGATGAGAAAAAACTTCGCGTTCTCGCGTGAAATCCGCGTGGTTTTAAAAGACCAGGTCGGTATGCGACTGATAAGCAAAAGACCAATGATCACGATGAAGAGGCAAATCAATATACTGGGCAGCGCGGGCGCATCCGCGAAAGCGAAGGACAGATACATTGGCAACATGACCAGCAGCGCCCCTGCAGGGGCCGGAACCCCCTCGAAATAAGCGCTGTCATGTTCGCAGGTCTCGGACTTGCTGCCCACATTGAACCGAGCAAGGCGCATAACGCAGCACACCGCAAAAAACAGCACGGCGAGCCATGCAGCACTGGGTACATCCTGCAAAGCCCAGAAATAGAGAACAAGCGGCGGGGCAACGCCGAAGTTCAAGAAATCCGCGAGCGAATCCAGTTCTGCCCCGATTTTGCTGTCACTGCTGAGCAAGCGCGCAATGCGCCCATCCAACCCATCCAGCACACAAGCGGCTATAATCAACTGCACCGCAAGCTCGTAGTTGCCCTGAACGCCAAATCTGATTGCCGACAGGCCCGCGCAAATGGCTGTTATTGTCAGTGCATTGGGCAGCAAATGAATCAGCGCAAACCCGGTCTCTTCCTGTTCGGATGGTTCTGTCACTGATCCAGCCACCTACTTTTCATTGGGTGTGTGCAAACTGGCAAGGATAGTTTCGCCGGCAATCATCGTTTGCCCGACACGCACCTGCGGCTCCACGCCATCTGGAAGATAAACATCCAGACGGGAACCGAAACGGATCAATCCAAATCGCTCTCCGGTTTGAAGCGCGTTGCCAGGTTTCACAAAGCAGACGATCCGTCTGGCCACTAGGCCGGCAATCTGGACCACAGCCAGGTCCTGACCATTCCTCATTCGAATACGCAGGCTGTTGCGCTCGTTATCGGCACTGGCCTTATCTAGGGATGCGTTGAAAAATTTGCCGGGGCGGTAGGCAACGGCGGTGATCTCACCTTCAATGGGCGTGCGGTTCACATGGCAATTGAAGACGCTCATGAATACACTGACACGAGTGAGGGGCGTGTTTGGCATCCCAAGCTCACTCGGCGGCACTGCCGCTTCGATTAGCGAAACCACCCCATCCGCCGGGCTGACAATCAAGCCTTCCCCTGTCGGTGATACGCGTTCGGGGTCGCGAAAGAAATAGTAGCACCAGACCGTAAGGCCGACGCCAATCCAGCCCAGAATGTCGGACAGGAGAAACAGACCGACCGTGATGGCGGCAAAGATCGCGACAAACCGAATGCCTTCAGGGTGCATCGGTTTGATGAACGTATCGCGCATGCGCATCGTAAGCTTTCCCCGAGGTCAATTGATGGCACTTTCATAAGTGGATTGCTGGGGAACGCAAGTGTAGCGGGTGCAGACGATTCATTATTTCAGATATCTGATCCAAAGGGCTTGATCGTCTGAATCTCCGCGCACTTCGGTAACTTCAGCTGGGTTGAGGCCAAATTCCGTAACCAAGTCTTCGACCTGACCCGATTGGAAGCTATCGAGGCTTCGTACAAGTCCGCCTTCTTCAAATGCGATCAATTCGTGAGATCTGCCGGACCACCGGACGATCCCGCCACAGAGCGTTCTAAGTTCCATATCGACCAGTTCTGCAACCGGGGTCGGCAAAGAAATCGCTCCATTTGAGAAATCCTGTACGGTTCTGAAGGTGTAGAGGCCCCCGCTGGCCTCGGTGTGCCATTGTGGGTTTGCAAACAACCTGAATGGAGGCCTGCGCCAGTGCTTAGAAAGGCTGATCAGCATGTTGAACCAACTGGAGGGTCAGATCAAAGAACTGGATGCCGAGATTGCCCGCCGCGCGCGGTCAAATGAAACGGCACGCCGCCTTATGACGGTGCCTGGAATTGGTCCGCTCATCGCAACTGCGCTGGTGGCCCTCGCCCCGCCGCCGGAAACGTTCCCGCGAGGACGCGACTTCGCCGCCTGGCTCGGGCTGGTTCCAAGACAGCATTCAACGGATCTGTTGCAAACATTTGGCTGTTGACGAGGTCAGATGCTGCGGGTGAATGACTTTCGGTATAATCAGTCTAAAGTTGGTTCATGATTTCCTTCAAAGGCGCGCAATATCCGAAGGACGTGATCCTGTTCGCGGTGTTTTTTTATGTCCGATTCGGTGTGTCATACCGGGATCTGGAAGAAATCATGGCCGAGCGCGTTGTTTTAGTGGACCACGCCACGCTAAACCGATGGGTAACACGGTATTCTGGTGCGATCGCTGAGGCAGCACGTCGCCGCAAAGGACCTTGTGATCGTTCGTGGAGAATGGACGAAACTTACATCAAGGTGAAAGGCGCGTGGGTTTACCTCTATCGAGCTGTCGACAAGCACGGCAAGACCCTTGATTTTATGCTGTCTGAGCGGAGGAACCCTCCAGCGGCAGCCAGGTTCTTTGCCAAAGCGCTGTCTTCAAATGGAGTCCCGAGCAAAATCGTCATCGACAAAAGTGGAACCAACGCAGCGGGCATTCGAGAAGTGAACAAAATCCTTAATCGGTTTGGTTGCCCTGCCAATTTTCAAACAGTCAGGTCAAGTATTTGAATAACCTGATCGTGCAGGATTATCGGTTTATCAAGCGTCGCGTGCGGCACATGTGCGGGTTCAAATCGTTCGGGTCCGCATCGGCTATTCTGGACGGCATCGAGGTCGCAAACAGGATCCGAAAGCAGCAATTCCCCAACGCTACGACGTCGGGATTTCAGCTATTTGCAGAGATCGCAGGATAGGTGTGTCCGGTTAGTCGCTACTCTGGCCATTCCAAAAGTTTGCAACAGATCCAATTACATGCGCCCGGTGAGTATCTTGGCCAGATCGGGTTCAACCTTTCGGGTTTGTTCCAGATCCAGACTGTTTTTTACGTGAAGGAGATGGTGTTGGATGTTGTCTTCCGCGGATTTTGGATCACCACTCACGATCGCATCAATGATCGAAGCGTGCTCATCATCGGGGCACGAAGAGTCTCTGTTGGTTCCGAACAATGCCACGATCAGAGATGACCGGGTCACCAGCTCGCGGACAATGCGTGTGAGTACCGTATTGTTGTGGCATTTGGCCAGCTCCACATGAAACTCACCTGAGAGCCGAATAATCTCGGTTCGATCATTAGCTGCCCGAGCCTTATCTTCTTCTTTGACATGTGTCCGTAATGCGTCGATTCCCAGGCTGCCGTTTTCATGTGCTAGTGTACGTACGATGCCAGACTCAATCATCAAGCGGGCCTCAAAAACCTCTCGAGCTTCGTCAGGGCTTGGACAGGCTATAAAGGCACCGCGGTTGGAATGAAGTTCAACAATGCCTTGGCTGCTCAATAACAACAATGCGCGGCGGACGCGCATGCGACCAACGCCAAAGGTCTCACATAAGGTTTGTTCACTCAATTTGGTTCGTGGAGCCAGCTTTTGTTCCATAACCGCGGAGTAAATTCGATCGACGATCAATTGCTCATCCGGATCAGATTGGACGGTGTCGAGTTTTTGTTGGGCGTCTGTCATCTTATTCCGATTTGGCTGGAATTCATGTTCGTTTTTATTAGACGCACGGCTTCCGAATGACAATATATTGAGCATTTGTTCACAATATCAACACTGCCGTTGATTAAAAAATGTTGACATAGATTGTTAACAATGCTGAGCTTAACAGCATCACCGGGATTCGACCTGTGACTCAATAACCTTTGCAAGCGCACAAAAGAGGCGCCCAAACCTCAATAGGGAGGAAACAATGAAACGCAGAAATCTGATGAAATCATCGGCGGCCCTGGCGATGGCCATATCCGTTCTGGGCTCCACCGCCTGGGCGGAAAACCCGGTTCTTAAGATTGGCTTTGTTGGTGTGACTTCAGGTCCGGCAGCGGCCTGGGGCATCTCGAACCAGCGCTCGATGGAGGCGCGGGCTGACTGGATCAACGAATCCGGCGGCTACAAGATTGGTGATACCACATACGACATCGAAATCGTCTCGTTCGATGACCAGAAAGACCCCAAGCGCGCAATCGCAGGCATGGAGAAGATGGCGCAGGAAGGGATCCACTATGTGGTTGGTCCCAACGTGGATGACGGCGCAGCCGCCGTGCGCCCAGTTGCCGAAGCAAAAGGGATCATGTATTTCCCATATGCCTTCCCGAAAGAGCTTTATACCGCTCCGGCGTCCAATGCGGTTTTGGGCATGGTCGCGAACTATCAGTCCGGCCCGGCGATTTACGAATACCTGCGCGACGAAAAAGGCGTAAAGAGCGTGGCCTTTGTTGCTGCCAACGAGTCTGATCCGCTGAGCCAGCGGGATGGAGGGATCGCAGCGGCAAATGCGCTGGGTCTTGAAGTTGTGTCTGACAACGTGACGTATCAGGTGGACACGACAGATTTTACCCCGGTTCTGACGCCTGTAATGCGCACGCAGCCTGATTTGCTGGTTCTGTCCGGCGTCTCGCCGGCCAATGCACCTCAGTTGATCCGGTCTGCGCGCGAACTGGGGTATCAGGGCATCATCTCGACCGAGACCGCGCAGGATGCGACGGTTCTGCGCGAAGGTGCGGGCGATCTGGCCAACGGGTTCATCTCGGTCGGCGGTGCATCGACGCCTGAAATCGCATCGGACGACATGAAGGAATTCGTCAAGCGTTACACTGATATGTTCGGCGAATATAACGATGAATCGAATACCAAGGTCTATGCGCTGGAGTATATTCTGGCGACTTTGAACGCCAACCCGGCGGGAATTGACGACGTCAAGGCGTTCCAGACCACGATGGACACGTTCGAAGCACCGAACCCTTTCATGAAGGGCGACGCCGTAATGCGGTACGTCGGAACAACCTCCTTCGGACAAAAGCGTCAGATTGCGGTCCCGCTGGTAGTGAATGTCTACCAGGACGGAGAGTTTGAAACACTCTTTGTCGCTGAAGTCGACTGAGGCAGAACTCCCCACGACAAGGCGAAAGCCTAACGAGCCACTCAAACTCCCGGGCTGATGATCGGCCCGGGAAACCCGAACCTAACGCGGGACTATCATGGAACAGATACTAGCAAACGGCATCTATCTGGGCGCGCAATATGCGATGATCGCCTTGGGTCTGACGCTGATCTTTGCCCTGATGAACGTACTGAATTTTGCTCACGGACAGATGTACGTTCTCGGCGGCTTTGTGACCTACACCTTCTACGGACAACTTGGCTGGCCTTTCATCCTTGCGCTGCTGGCGTCCTGTATCACTCTGGCCGTGCTCGGCGCGCTGATAGAACGGTTTCTGTTCGCCCCAGTCATACGACGGTCATCGCGCGAAGAAAGCACAATGCTGTTGGCGGCGGGATTGGCGTTTCTGTTTGACGCGGTCATCCTGCTGGTCTTTGGAGAAAAACAGCGCGGTGTGCCCAAGATCGTCAACGGGGTTTTCAACTGGGATTTCAAGTTGATCATGCCATATGACCGTATTTTGATCTGCGTGCTGGCTATTCTGTCGATCGTCACTTTCATCCTGTTTATGCAGTATTCCAAAACCGGCCGCGCCCTGCGTGCGCTGGCGCAGGACAGAACCGCTGCCCAACTGATGGGAGTCAATGTTGCTCGCTACTCCATGATTGGATTTGCATTGGGCGCAATGCTGGCTGGTCTGGTCGGCGGTCTGCTCGTGACTATTACCGGCGTCAATCTGGGTATGGGCGGACCGACCTCAATCAAGGCTTTCATGATGGTCATGATCGGCGGCGCAGGTGTGATTTCCGGCGCAATCGCAGGCGGTATCATCCTTGGCTTCATGGAAGCCATCGGTTTAGCGGTGCTCTCGCAATATGGCGATATCACCTATCTGCTGATCTTCGTCTCGCTGATGATTTTCCTGGCCATCCGCCCGCAGGGCCTGATGGGCAAACCGTGGGGATAACGCAGTGCCAAAATTTTCAATGATCCAATGGGCCGGTGTGGCGGTCTTCCTGCTGGCCATCTTCATCGCGGTTCCCGGCTTTGTCGCCGCCTCCGGACGGTCTGACCTGTACTACACGCTGACCTCGGTAGCGCTGCTGTCGATCGCCAGTGCCGGTGTCTGGCTGACCTTCTATATCGGCCGCATTAACATAGGGCAGGGCGCCTTTGCCCTGATCGGAGCTTATGTCTCGGCCATTCTGGTGACCAAGGCTGGCATTTCGTTCTGGCTGTCCCTGCCGCTTGCGGGCCTCTTTGCAGCCGGTGTGGCGGTTCTGATCGGTCTGCCGATCCTGCGGCTGCGGGGCGTGTATTTTGCAATGATCTCGCTGGTGCTGACACAGGTCGTCACCCTGACTGCGCTTGCCTTGCCTGTCACGAATGGTGCCAAGGGCATCACCTCAATCCCGCTTCCGGGCGGGGTGTCGATCCTGGGTATCCCTCTGATACCCGATTTCGGAACACTGGAGAACCCAAGACTGGCCTTCTACTACACCGCCTGTGTTCTGATGGTCCTGACCTTTGCCGCCATGTACCGGCTGGTGAATTCGCGCCTTGGCCACCTTTGCCGCTCGATGCAGCAGAATGAGGAACTGGCCAGCTCCATAGGTGTGAACATCTCGTATATCCGGGTCATCGTCTTTGCCATCTCGTCCTTTCTGGGCGGCATTGGCGGTGCGATGTTCGGATCGATCGCGCAATCGGTTTATCCGTCCAGCTTTCAGGTCGCCGACAGTGTGAACTTCATGCTGAATTGCTTCCTCGGTGGTCTGGGATATGTGTTTGGCCCGATGTTGGGCACGCTGGTCCTGTATTTTGGCTGGGACCTGTTGTTCGAGTTGGGCCGCTTCCAGCTGCTGGCCTATTCCAGCTTGCTGATCATCCTGATGCTGTTCCTGCCCAACGGGCTGCTCAGCCTGCGTCTGCCTGGCAAGAAAGGAGAGGACAAATGAGCCATCTTCTGGAAGTCCGCCATGTCACCAAGAAATTCGGTGGCCTGACCGCGAACAGCAACATCTCGTTCAACGTCAATGAAAACGAGATCCTGTCGGTGATCGGACCGAACGGTGCGGGTAAAAGCACGCTGTTCAAGATGATTTCGTCCTTCCTGCCGACCACGACCGGAGAGGTGCTGTTCAAGGGCGAGAGGATTTCAAACCTGAAACCACACGCAGTGGCGCGCAAAGGTGTTGTCCGCACGTTTCAGGAAACGACGATCTTCAAATCCATGACAGTGCGCGAAAGCATCATTGTCGCTCAGCACTTACGGGCCCGTGCTTCGTTGGCCGGGTATTTCTGGGGCACAAAAACGGCGCATGAAGATGTCGACAGTTTCGGGCAATATGCCGACGATCTGATCGAATTCCTCGGCATGACCGAGATCGCAAACGAACAGGCCTCAAACCTGCCACAGGGCAACCTGCGGGCGTTGGGGATCGCGATTGGTCTGGCAACCGATCCCAAGGTGTTGCTGCTGGATGAACCCTTCGCCGGGATGAACCATGACGAGACCATGAAAATGGTCAATCTGGTGCGCAAGGTGCGAGATGACCGGGGGGTGACCGTTCTACTGGTAGAACATGACATGCCTGCGGTGATGAATATCTCGGACCGGATCGTCGTGCTGAATTTCGGTGAGATGATCGCCGAGGGCACACCGGTAGAAATCCAGAACAACGAAAAAGTTATCGAAGCCTATCTGGGCAGCGCCGACGACGAGATTGGGATCTGAGCCATGACCAAGATGTTAGATTTCAAGGATGTCGAGCTTTACTACGATCACGTCTATGCCCTTAAAGGGGTATCGATTGATCTTGAGCAAGGCGAAACGGTTGCTCTGATCGGTGCCAATGGGGCAGGCAAAAGCTCGATCCTGCGGGCGATCACTGGGCTGGCGAAGATCAAATCCGGTTCGGTTGCGTTCGAGGGCGAACAGATTGCCGGAACCAATCCGGCCGAGATCGTCTCGAAAGGCATCGCTATGGTGCCCGAAGGGCGGCGCGTCTTCCCGTACATGTCGGTAAAAGACAATCTTCTGATGGGGGCGTTTACCCGCTCGGACAAAGCGGATGTTCAGCGCACTCTGGATTCGGTTCTGGAACGGTTTCCGCGTCTGAAAGAGCGCTACAGCCAGTCGGCAGGAACCTTGTCGGGTGGCGAGCAGCAGATGATGGTGATCGGGCGCGCTCTGATGGCAAAGCCACGCCTTCTGTTGCTGGATGAGCCGTCGTTGGGAATTGCGCCCAAGCTGGTGCAAGACATTGCGCGGTCTATTGTAGCTATCAACCGGGACGAAGGTGTGTCTGTGCTGCTGGTCGAACAGAACTCGCGCATGGCGCTTTCGATTTCGCACCGTGCCTATGCACTAACCACTGGAAATGTGGTGATCTCGGGCAATTCCAAAGAGCTGTTGACCGATCCCCGGATCAAAGCCGCCTATCTGGGCGGAGAAATGTGAGGACGTTGTGAAACTTCTAGTCGTCAATCCCAACACCACCAGTTCCATGACGCGAAAGATAGAAGAGGCAGCGCGGGCGGCTGTGCATCCTGAAACCATGATTATTGCTGCCACTTCGCAAGACGGTCCCGCCAGCATACAGGGCTATCTGGATGTCTCTACTTGTGTTCCAGGCTTGTTGGATGTGGTCAAGCAGCATCCGGATGTGGATGGCATCGTAGTGGCCTGTTTCGATGACACAGGTGTCGACGCTGTACGTTGCATCACCTCGGCTCCGGTCGTTGGTGTTGGTGAGGCCGCCTATCACGCGGCCTCCATGATCAGTCCAAAATTCAGCGTCATTACTACGCTGTCCCGATCTCTGGCTGGGTTGGAAACCAATTTGTTGAAATATGGCCTGGATCGCAGATGTGCCCGGGTTCGGGCATCGGACGTGCCGGTTCTGAAGCTTGAGGAAAATGATCCGGCGACAATAGATAAGATACGGGCTGAAATTCGCGCCGCCATTGACGAGGACAAAGCTGAAGCCATCGTTCTGGGTTGTGCCGGAATGACAGACTTGATGTCACAATTATCCGAGGAGTTTGGTTTACCAGTTGTTGATGGTGTTGCCTGTGCCGTCACCTTTGCCGAAGCCTTGGTCAAATCCAGATTGACGACGTCGAAGCTGTGTTCTTACGCCTAGCCGGGGTCTTCGACTTGCTCTCTACGGCCAACTATTCCACCACTTTTGGGCAAAATCAGAGTTTTTCAACACTATCGGCCGGGCCTCATCGTCAGCTAACGCAATCTGCCGCTTTCCGGCTGACCGTATTCCTCGATGAAGTCCGCCATCACGGTGCTCCAAGCCTCCTGTCCACAACATCGTCTAAGTGTTCCAGGAGGATCGTCAGCAGATAGTTGTTGCCGAAACGCCATTCGCTGGTCAGATCGCGAAGCCGTTGGTATTCTGCTTCGGACATGCCGAGGATGTGTCGCAAACTCTGGAATCTAGTTGACGCGCATGCTCCCAGGTCTGCTACGAACCCAGAACGAACGTGTCTGGAAACTCAGACCGATGTTCCAGCCACTGTCTTGCCAAGCGTTGGGTCGAACAGTCCTCCCCCTAAGTGCAAGTGCCCCCAGTTCATGATCCCCAACAAGGTTGGCTCTAACGCTCGCCCCCGGTCGGTAAGCATGTAACGATAGCGCACTGGCCTGACCTGATAGGCCACCCGCTCCACAAGCCCCCACTCCATCAACCGCTTTAGTCGTTGAGACAGAAGGTTTGGGGGCAGGTGTTCCTCACTGTTCTGCAATTCCTGGAATGTATGTTTTCCGTGCCACAACAGGTCTCGCACCACCAGCAGGGTCCATTTGTCACCAAGGATCTCAAGGCTGCGCGCAATCGAGCATCGGGAACGAAACTCATGCTCAGTTTGGGTCATTCCGTCCTCATGTTAGCTGTCAATTTGTTGAACTTAGCGCAGTTACTTAAAAAATGGAAGTTTGACTCAGTATGTGACTTAACTTATGGAAGCCACTGGTGATGACAGTCCGCGAAAGGCTCCAAAATGACCACCATCGGCAATACCCCACTCATCAAACTGTCCCATCTGACAGGACCCGATCACGCCGACATCTATGTGAAGTGGGAAGGGGCCAACCCAACGGGCAGCATGAAAGACCGCATGGCCTTGTCGATGATCGAAGGGGCCGAACGGCGCGGAGAGTTGAAGCCCGGTGGGCGCGTTGTCGAGTACACTGGTGGCAGCACCGGAAGCTCGCTGGCGATGGTCTGTGCCACTCGCGGGTATAAGGCCTACTTTGTGTCTTCAAACGGGTTCTCCGAGGAAAAGCTACAAACGATGAGAGCGTTCGGCGCGGAAGTGGAAATTGTTCACGCCGAGGGCGGCGTGCTGACTGCGGATGTACTCGACCGGATGATTGTGCGCGCAAAAGAACTGGCCGGGGAACCGGGCACGTTTTGGCCGGATCAGGTGAACAACATAGATAACAAGCTGGGGTATCACGACATGGCTCAGGAAATTCTGAGCCAAGTAAACACTCCCGTACATGCCTTCGTCATGGCTGCGGGCGGTGGCGGTTGCATTTCGGGCAATGCCGAGGTCTTGAAGACGCACAATCCCAACACCGAAGTTGTCGCCGTGGAGCCCTACTACGTGCGCAACCTCTCAGGAGGTGACACCAGTGGTACGCACAAGCTCGAGGGGATAGGCTTATCCTTCGTGCCGAAGATCCTGCGCAGGGACCTCATCGATGATGTAATTCCAGTGAAGGATGAAGACGCCTATTGGGGGGCCCGGGCGCTCGCTGGCCAGGAAGGTTTGCTTGGCGGTGTGACGTCAGGTGCAAACATCTGGGCGGCCCTGAAAAAGGCCAAGGAACTTGGACCGGGCAAAACCGTAGTGACCGTGATCATCGACACCGGTCTGCGCTACTTGAACGGAGACTTGCATCGGTAGTGGGTCTCAAACACGAATTGCTGATGCCAGCTTTGTTCGCACTGCTGACCTTGCGGTGATCCTACCTTTCGTGCCTGCAGCGAATGTCTGAATTTCGGGCAGCGACCGCAGAGTATGGGGTTGCGCTGAGAGATTGGTTTGGGCCGTCCTCGATGGCTCCACAGATCTCTCTTAATTCAGATGCTGCTCCGCCTTCGATGACCGCCCAGAGCCCAGTTTGACAGATGCCGCACTCTGCACGAATGCCGGCTTTTCAATAGTCGCTATTGACTTAGAGTGGCTCTAACTCGCTACCCAGAGATCAGAGGAACATTTGCGAAGATGAGAATTGCTGAAGCGGCGGAAGCCTGTGGGCTATCCGCACATACTATAAGGTTCTACGAGAAGTCGGGAATGCTGCCAGAGATCGAGCGTGGCACCGATGGACATCGTCGGTTTACGGCTCGTTTGGTCGAGTGGCTGACTCTGCTCTATTGGCTGCGCGAAACCGGCATGCCACTCAAGCAAATGCGTCGGTTCACGACTCTTGCCAAAGTGGGCGATGCAGGTATCGAAGAACGGCGACAAATCCTGTTGGGCCACGCGTCAACGCTAAAAGCCAAACGCGCTACTCTCGAAAAATGCGAAAGTATCCTCGCCATCAAGATCGCCAGCTATGGCCCCGGACACCAAAGAGGATGACCCATGAAGTTTGCCTACCTGATCGAACCGCCGTTCAATTACGTCGATGCAACAGGCCTCGTCACGGGCTGTGACGTTGAACTCGCGCGGAATGTATTGGCGCAACTTGGCATTGCCGGTTTTGAAACGGTAGAAACGGAATTTGCTGAACTCTTGCCCGGGGTCGGGGATGGCCGATGGCGCATGACGACCGGTCTTTTTGGAACGGAAGAACGCAGGAAGAGCGCATCATGATTTTCGAAACATATGCCGAGGCCGCACAAGCTGTTTGTGAAGGCACCGCCGATGCCTATGCCAGCGTGGGTCGAGCGCATGGTGGATTTATCGAGCAGAACCCGGAATGGGACCTGGAACTGATCCTTGTGCCAAACTCAGAAAAACCTCCTGCGTTCGGGTCATTCGCGTTTGGTTTGAACGACACAGACCTGCGGAACGATGTCGATGCAGTTCTTTCGCAATTCCTTGGGACCGACGCCCATCGGAACATGGTCGCTTCTTTTGGTTTCTCGGCTGCCGAAGTTGATATGGTGGCCTCCTGATACGTCGAAAGCTGACCTTGGCCGCGGCGCGCAAAGTCCGATACCGCCCAAGTGCCTTGCAGCGAGCCAGAGTGGCCGAAGCTGCGCGATGCGAGAATGGCGGCTTTGTGAGAGTTTCTGCAGAAGTTGCTTGACCTGAAGTAGCTTCAGGTAGGTAGGGACTTGGGCGAGAGGATCAGAACGCATGATGATTTCAGAAGTTGCAGAACGCACCGGACTCAGCGTTTCAACAATTCGTTTCTATGAGAAATCGGGGTTGTGTCCATTCGTCCAACGCGGCGCGGATGGCAAGCGCAAATTCTCGAAGACAGATGCCGATTGGTTAGAGTTACTGGCGTCCCTTCGTTCGACAGGTATGCCTTTGGCAGAAATGCGGGCTTTTGCGGAGCTTTACGCATCCGGCGACGTCAAAGTCCCTGAGCGCAAAGCTGCCCTTTTGGCACATAGCCGCCGCCTGGAAGATCGACAGGCCGATCTGGACCGATGCCGCGTGATCCTAAATCGAAAACTGAAACGTTATGATGAGATATTGAAGGATCAGGCATGAGAATTATCGTAGTCGGAGCAGGTGGTGATATTGGACAAGCTGCCTGCAAGGAGCTTCGGCAAAGGCATGAAATCGTCACAGTGGGGCGTTCAAGTGGGGACCATCGGGTCGATTCAAGTGACTTAAACGCGGTGAAATCACTGTATGAAAGCCTCGGCAATTTCGATGCTGTGGTGTCCTGTGCAGGCGACGCGACCTTTGCCCCGTTGCCGCAGATGACCCAAGGGACCTTCATGGTGGGTCTTCAGCAAAAGGTTATGGCGCAAGTGAACCTTGTCCTGGCTGGGCTGGACGTCATTTCGGATGCAGGTTCCTTCACTCTGACAAGCGGTGTTCTTGATCGCGATCCGATCAGAATGGGTTCAAATGCGGCAACCGCTAACGGAGCATTGGCAGGCTTCGTAAAGAGCGCTGCAATCGAGATGCCGCGCGGGTTGAGAGTCAATGTTGTCAGTCCGGGCATGTTGGACGTGTCCGCGCCACGTTACGGCGCATGGTTTCACGGCCACAAGCCGGTTTCATCCCATCATGTTGGATTGGCATATGCGAAATGTGTCGAGGGTGCTCTCACAGGACAGGTGGTGATCGTTGACTAGAAACCCGTCGTGCGACCGGACGTTGGTGCAACCGCAGCGAAATAGGACTCTCGTCCGCGACTCGTAAATTGGGTGTCCGAAAACTGCTGCACAGTCGATGAATGGCCGGTCTCCGCGCTGCACCGCGGCGTTGAAATTTCCGTCCCTGCGGCATACAGGTGCTGTGAGCGCGCGCAACACGAAATCGCTCAGAGTGTCATTTCGCCCTGTCCCGCAATGGCGTCATTGTTTGCTTAGCGTTGGATTCCACACTCTTCCGCAATTGACCCCTACAACTTTGCCTTCAGATTGAAGACGCTCAGCGGTCTCGCAGCATATGAATACATCTGCAAAATCTGGACATCACAACCAGATCGATCCATCCTGAACCCAATCCACCAGATGCCGAAACTGAACACCTAACCCCGGCCGATGTCTACTTCGGACGCGGGCAGACCATTCTAAGACAACGAGGAAGGACCAAACAAAAGACAATCGAAACCCGGCGTTTGCTCCACCTCAAATCCGACGCATAGTCAAAACAACCAGGTGAGCCTGATCCTCTCTTAGCTCAGGCGGCCAACTGTCTCAAATTCCCTGACGACAGGCAGCATGTCGCACTTTACGCAACTGGCGACATTTGAAGACGGTCACTACGAAATGCGTTTCTGTGGCGCATTACTGAAATCGACCCAAGAAAACCGCTGGGTCGATTTAGCCGAGATTTCAGATTGATGCAGTGAAACCTGGCAGTCCAGCGTTTTGGCAAAACACCTGCGTGCAGCGGAGCGGTTCCTGCGATTGGACAGCGTGCTCATATTCTCTGTCAGCATGATTATTTTACTATCAGGAAAGCTTGGTGCTATTGTGGTCCGAATTGGATGGGCTATTGCGCCGCGCCTGGTTGCAGAACCGGTTTGGACAAGTGTAGCAAGACGTTGAAAGAGTGAAATTGAAAAAAAAAGACAAAGACATGGCGATAAATCTGAGTCAGGACCCGCATTCGGTTCGTTCGGGTGACAGGGAAAAAGTTCTCGAAGTCGCCATTGGTCGCGAGGTTCGAGCGTTTCGTAAACAGCAGAACATCACGGTTGCAGACCTGGCTCAGCTAACTGGGTTGTCAATCGGCATGTTGTCGAAGATCGAAAACGGCAACACGTCACCTTCTCTGACAACCCTGCAATTGCTGGCGGATGCGCTCTCGGTTCCTCTGACTAGCTTTTTCCGTCAGTTTGAAGAACGCCGCGAGGCGGTTCATACGAAAGCTGGTGAAGGGGTCGAACTGGAGCGCGAGGGAACTCGCGCCAACCATCAGTACAACCTGCTTGGCCATATCGGCGCCAATGGATCAGGTGTAATCGTGGAACCTTACCTGATCACACTGACTGCTGAATCCGATGTGTTCCCGACGTTCCAACATGGCGGAATTGAGACTATTTACATGCTTGAAGGCGAGGTAGACTACCGCCACGGGGACCAGATTTATCCCCTGAAGCCCGGCGATACCCTGTTCTTTGACGCCGACGCACCCCACGGCCCGGAACGGTTGGTCAATCTGCCGGCACGCTATCTTTCAGTGATCAGCTATCCGCAGACAAACTGATCGGCTTGCGTAGCAGGAAATCTGTGGGTCTGTCATATCCCTCATGGCTGCCCGTGCTGACAATCGTGAACCCAAGCCTGGAAAATATGCGATGGTTTTCAGTGAGCTCCACGCGCGTTTGCAGTTCCAGCGCGGGTAGGCCAAGCTGCGCTGCGCGGATTGCAGCATGATCCACCAAGGACCGGCAAATACCCTGTCCCCGCAATCCGTCCTTCACTGCCAGCTTTCCAAGGTACAAGCTGTCGGGCTTGGGCGTTAGAAACATGCAGGCGAAAAGCGGTCGGCCGATGGCCCAGATTTCTCCGCCACTCTGACAATGCGCAAGCATTCCGTCCACGTTCAGACGATGGATGGACGACGGAGGGTCGATCCGAGCATCCATGTACCGAAAGGACTCGCGCAGCAGCGCCAGAGCGTCATACAGAGCGAAGTCATCGCTCGGGATGAGCCACGGTGTTCTGTCTGGATCAGTCATAACAGCCAAGACACCTGACATTGCCGGTTTACTTTGACAAGGGGGGTTCCGTTTCCAGATCCGGCCAGATCCCGGGCGAGGTGGGCAACCCGTCGTCGAACTGGCTGAGATAGTCCAGCATCAGCGGCCGGTTGTCGATGAACCCTTTGTAGGTTGCCAGTTCCACTGGCAGATCACGAACAACACGATGCAGGCGACGACCCCATTTCGGTACAGTCATCAGATCCTGAAAACTACACAGATAACAGCGGATTGGGAATAACAGCGCGTTTGAACGCGGTAGTCGGAAGAATGTCTGCAACTCGACCCGAAGATGTTGTTTTTGGCCAATATTCTCCGGTGTCAGCGTGGTTTTCTGAATACCCCATTTATGGTAGTTCTCCGGGCTGGTATCCAAAAGCGGGTTGACCGTCATGGTCCAGTTCAGGCGGCGTGCGGGTGCGCCCTGCTGAATACTCAGCAAGAATTTCAGCGCACGCTGAAAGATACCCATCTCGTGGGCCAGTGGTACCGGGGCGTGCCATTCGAAAAAGTTCATGCCAATGTCGAAATCCAGGCTCCAGTCGGCCTGGGTGGTCACCATTCCGGCATCCATCCACAGCATGTCGTCACGTTGATCAAGCACCGCATAGTCACCCTGGGCCTGACGGGTGATATATTCCATCGGCCCGCAGGGCAGGGTGGTTTCATCCATGAAGGTAAAGCTGTGATCAATCCCCAATGGTTTGTTGATCCAGCGCCACTGGTTGCCGTTGCGGTGCAGTTCAAACAGATCCGGGTAATCCTCGGACTTGCAAACCATAATCAGTTCCAGAATGTCCCAACCCGCCAATGTCATGTGTGGCAAAGACTGGCAACGCAGCGGGTCCTGATCCAGAACGATGGCGCGGTCTTTCATTTCCGAAACGTAATGTTCGTCCACATCGAACCGCTTTTCATAGACTGACCCTTCGGGCCCGCCGCGATGCTGTTCCATGTTGACCGAATACATGTAGCTGTCTTCGTGGAACGGAAACGGAAAGCGTTTTATCGCCCAGTCCGAGTTATGAAACGTATAATCGTCGCGGAAGGACTCGTCGTTGAATTGAATGGTCATGTTGGGCCTCCTCTCAGCGGTCCAGCACGAGGGACTTGCCCTCGAAACGCGATACACAGGGCATGATTTTCTTGCCCGCTGCCTTTTCCTCATCGGTCAGCCAGTGGTCGCGGTGAACGAAATTGCCATCATGATCCAGCACAACTGTTTCGCATTGGCCACAGGCCCCGCCGCGGCACAGATACGGTGCATCCACCCCTTCACGTTCGATCGCCTCCAGCAGGCTTTCATTCTCGCCCACATGAATAACCTTGTCCGATGTGGCCAACCGCACTTCGAACGGTTTGCCGGGTCGCGGTGCCAGAAACTCTTCGTAATGGACGCAATCCTCGGGCCAGCCTTCGGCAGCGGCGGTGTTGCGCACCCAATCAATCATGCCCTTGGGACCGCAGACATAAACATGCGTTCCCAAGGGTTGCCCGCTCAGCAGGTTTTTCAGATCAATCTGCTGGTTTTGGTCGTCGTAATACAGATGGGTTTCATTCGGATGCCTGTCTGTCAGTTGCTCGGCATAAGACGCCAATGCCGTGTTGCGGCACGCGTAATGCAGTTCCCAGTGCCCGTGCAGCAGTTCGAGTTGCTTGATCTGCGCCAGAAAGGGCGTGATGCCAATGCCACCGGCCAGAAACAGGTGCTTGCGGGCGCGCAAGTCAAGCGAGAACAGGTTGACCGGGTAGCTGATGGTCATTTCATCACCCAGCTTGACCTGACGGTGCATGAACAAAGAACCGCCCCTGCCTTCATCATCACGGCGGACCGAGATCGTATAGGATGACTGATCAAACGGGTCGGACATCAGGGAATAAGGATTAAGCCGTGTGATACCGCCATCCTTCATTTCGACAACGGTATGCGCCCCGCCGGAAAATGTTGGCAACTGACCGCCGTCGATGCGTTCGAACCGGAACCGCGTCACCAGTTCATTCAGCGGGGTGATTTCGGTCACTTTGACCTGAATTTTCTCGGCACCGCTCATTCGTAAATCCCTTTCGGCTCGGGCACGTTGCCATGATCTTCGGCGTCGACGCGGACACCCTGATAGGCGGCAAGCCGGCGGGAGTAGTGATCGCGCACGAACAGATTCAGCCCGCAATGCGAGCAGACAAATGGATCAACCTCGACATCTTCGGTGATGCCTTTGCAGTGCACACATTGCATCCGGCGTGCAACTGAACCGCGATGCTCGGTCTGTATTGCCGTGTGTGGCAGGCCGACTGCTGTCACCTCGTTCATGGCCTGGCCCATCATGCCCTCAGTACCGCTCAGATAGACCTGCAGTCCCATATGCGCGTCCTCCAGTACGCGGCGGATGCGTTGCAGCGCGGCCGCATAGGAAGGTCCTTCGTAGAACTGCGCGGGGTTCAGCGCCTGCAACCTTTCCGAGTAGTCCGTCCCTTTGGGGATATAGATCAGGTGCGTTTTGGCCATCAGATCAGGCGTCGCGATGTCGAGAACGGCTTCGGCGCCTTCGGCTTCGGCGATCATGAGATGATGGTCACCCTTGCGAGCTTCCAGCGTGCCCCAGATCGGTCGGCTTGTGATTGACTTGGGAAATTCGAACTTTGACATTGTACCCTCAAATAGGAAAAGGGCGCCACGGTATGCCCGTTGCGCCCCCTGAAACTCAGCCCTTTGCGGTTCTGATCGATTTATCCTGATCGTAGAACGGCATCTCTTCCGCAGTCGCCGCTATTTCCGTTCCATCTCCGTTGCGCACCGTCAGCTTGGTTCCGGGCGATGCGCAGGCAACCGGCATCCGCGCGATACCCACGTTATGCCCGTTGATTTCGGAATACATGCCAAAGGTGACAACACCGACCTTTTCACCGTTCTGCAGCAGGTCCGCGCCCTCATTCGCCGGTGTCGTGCCTTCCAACTTGACGCCATAGATCTTGAACCGTTCCTTGCCCTTCGAGGCATAATGGTTCTCGGCGCCGATAAAGCCGGTCTTGCCGGGCGAGACAGTGAATTCCAGACCCAGTTCCCACAGCGTATCGCCACATGTCTCACCATCGAACGGATAGGTTTCCGAATTATCGCCCGGATAGAACAGCAGGTAACTTTCGGTGCGCAGCAGATCGAGTGTCGAGAACTGGACTGGTACGATGCCCATGTCCTTGCCGTCAGCCAGAATGCTGTCCCACAGATGCACAGCATTTTTGGCCTGACAGAAAATCTCGTACCCACGCTCACCGGTATATCCGGTCCGCGAAACCATCACCGGGCACCCATAAAGCTTGGTCTGCATGATGCCGAAATAAGCCAGGTCACGAATGCCGGGGATATGCTTTGCCAGGAAATCAACGGCAACTGGCCCTTGCAGCGACATATCATGCATGTCGTCGTCAAAAATGACCGAGCAGTTCTTGCCTGCCGCCACGGATGTCAGCTGCTCCATACCTGTTCCGGTGCCATGCACCACCAACCATGTGTTCACCGACAGACGATAGATGATGCAGTCATCAACAAACTTGCCTTCAGCATTCAGGATCGAGGCATAGGTCGATCGGCCCGGCATGATTTTTTCCACATTCCGCGTGGTGACGCGATCAATAACATAGGCGGCATCCTCGCCAACCACATGAACCTTTTTCAGACCGGACACATCCATAAGACCAGCTTTGGTGCGGATGGCTTCGTAGTCCGCTTTGGCACGTTCAGGGCTGTGGTCATAGAACCAAGCGGTCCCCATTCCGTTCCAGTCCTCAAGCTCGCCGCCGATCTCGGCATGGCGCTGCGCAAGGGCCGACGTCCTCCAAAGAATGGCCATGGTTCAGGTCTCCCGTTGATCGTTTTTGTTGGCCACATTGAGGCCGATGTTGGATTGAAAATCAACACCTGAGTGCAGAAAATTTTCCTGCTGGGAATATTTGCCTGCAATTTTTGCACCCTGAAAACATTCCTGAGAAAGGAATTTGTTAGTTGTTTGTCAAATGTTTAGGTCCGTTTTTGGTGTGCCAAAGCGTAGGTCGCGGACAGGCCTAAAAGGTGTTTGCCCCACATATCTATTGACAGGTCGCAAATGAAAATGTCCTCTGAGTAGATAAATATTCCCAGCAGGAAATTCTGCGCGGGCGGACCTCCTGCTGCAACAACAGGGAGACTACGAAGTGGATGGTAATCTAAACGCACTCACGACGGTCTTTACCGAGTTTTATTACTGGGTAACGGTCGTCTTCATGTTCCTCATCCATGTGGGCTTTTGCATGTACGAGGTCGGCGCCAGCCGAGCGCGTAACCACATGCACACATTGATGAAAAACATCATGATCATCCCGCTGGTGACGGTCACGTTCTTCTTCTTTGGATGGTGGATCTATTGGGCCTTTCCGAACTTTCCGTTCTGGGGCGGTCTGGATGCAGAAGCGGGTGCCGCGAATCTGCCTTGGGCCGACACAATGGCCACCAACCTTGGCGACAGAATCACAGGGGTCTTCTGGGCCGCATTCTTGCTGTTTTCGTGGACCGCGGCCTCGATCGTTTCCGGCTCGGTGATCGAGCGGATCAGATCTTCGGCCCTTTGGGTACATGCGGTGCTGATCGGGTCGGTCTTTTGGATCATCGATGCCGCATGGGGTTGGCACTATGCTGGCTGGATGGTGCGTGTTCTGGGGTATCATGATGCCTATGCATCCGGCGTTATTCACGCGATCGCGGGGGGGTATGCGCTTGGTGTGATCATGGTTCTGGGTCCGCGCCTTGGCAAGTTTGCTAAGGACGGAACGCCTCGGGATATTCCACCTCACAATCCGTGGATGCTGACGATCGGGATTTTCCTGATCTACACCGGCTTCTGGGGTTTCTACGCTGCCTGCAACGTTCCGGTGATCTCTCCCGAGGCGATTGACGGGCAGATCACTGGCGTGACCTGGACGGCAACAAACATCTATCTGGCTCCGACGACTCTCTCGGCGATTACCTTCAATTTCCTGATGTCTCTGTCTGGTGGGTTGATGGCGGCGTATGTGGTTTCAAAAGGCGATGCCTTCTGGACGTTCTCGGGCGGGCTGGCCGGTGTTATCACCGCATCCGCAGGGAATGACCTGTACCACCCGATCCAGGCGATGATCATCGGCGCGATCGGTGTCGTGATTGTCTACAAGCTGCACTACTGGGTCGAACGCCGGTTCAAGCTGGATGATGCTGTCGGGGCGGTTGCAGTGCACGGGTACTCAGGTGTCATTGGCCTCATCATTGCTGGGTTTGTCCTGTGGGGTGTCCCGTCTTCGCCTTACGAAGGATATGCGACGATCAATCCGGTCGGACAGGTCACCGGTGCAGTCATAATGTTCTTTGTGCTGGGTTTCATGCCCGGTTGGATCGTGGCCAAGTTGCAAGCTGCTGCCGGTGTTCTTCGCATACCGGAAGAGGTTGAGCTTCAGGGCCTCGATTACGCCGAACACCATGCCTACGAAGATGCCAAAGCAGCGATCATCGCGGCTGACAAAGAAGAGCTGGCCGCCCGTGGCGCAGCCGCGAAATAGAGGAGAAGGTTATGTCTACAATCGGATATACAAGTTGGGCCGTTGATCTTGCCGAAGTCGGCCCGGTCTATCCCTTCCAGGGGTACGAAATTCTGATGGTCATCATCGGCGTCGTCTTCTGGATCGGCTGGCACCGTATCCAATTTGTCCGCGAGGGCGAGCATCTTGAAAAAGCCCGCCACGCAGGAGACGAAGACAGAGTAAAAGCACAGCTGGATCGTTATTGATCCGGTTCTGAGGACCGGCAATGGGCGCAAGATCAATGGATGCGTCCATTGCCTGACAGGAAAAAAACTTTCCTGCTGTTATTGATATCCTGCAGAATAATTGGTACCGTCGAATCATAACGAAACACACAAGGAGATCTGCCAGCCATGTGCGGAATTGTTGGATTATTCCTCAAAGATCAGTCCCTTGCTCCTCAACTGGGCAATATGCTGACAGACATGCTGATCACGATGACAGATCGTGGCCCCGACAGTGCCGGTATTGCGATTTATGGCGCAGAATCGGCGGGTAAAACCAAGATTACGGTTCAGTCCCCCAACCCCGAAACCGATTTTGTCGACCTTGCGGACGAGTTGGGCAAAAGCTTGGGCACATCTGTTGGTCAAAGAAACAACGACACACATGCCGTTTTGGAAATTCCCGCCGGTCAGTTCGAAGCTGCACGCGCCGCGCTGGCTGAGATCCGCCCGTCGGTCCGGGTGATGAGCCGTGGTGACAGCCTTGAAATCTACAAGGAAGTCGGCCTGCCGAAGGATGTTGCCGAGCGTTTTAACCTCAGCGGAATGAGCGGCACGCATGGCATTGGACACACCCGCATGGCGACGGAATCTGCGGTGACCACAATGGGTGCCCACCCGTTCAATACAGGGTCTGACCAATGTCTGGTCCATAACGGGTCGCTTTCCAACCACAACTCGTTGCGCCGCAAGCTGCGCCGCGCGGGTGTAACGATCCAGACAGAGAACGACACCGAAGTTGGCGCAGCCTACCTGACCTGGAAGATGATGAATGGTGCCACCTTGGGCGAGGCTCTGGAATCCAGCATTGATGATCTGGACGGTTTCTTCACTTTTGTCGTGGGAACCAAGGACGGCTTTGGCGTCGTGCGTGATCCGATCGCGTGCAAACCAGCCGTGATGGCTGAAACCGATCAGTATGTGGCTTTTGGCAGCGAGTATCGCGCCCTGGTGAACCTGCCCGGCATCGAAGATGCCCGAGTTTGGGAACCTGAACCGTCCACCGTTTATTTCTGGTCGCACAACGACAGCCCCACAACCCACGAAAAGGCCGCCTGATATGCAGACCTATGATCTAGAGGCAGACGGGCTGCGCGGATTGAACTCTTGCTTGCAGGCACAAAATTCCGAGACCAACCAGACCCGTTGGGAAATTGTAAATCCCAAGGGCAGCCATGCGATTGCCGTTGGGCTGGACGCGCCGATCGAGGTGACGGTCAAGGGATCGACCGGGTATTACTGCGCGGGGATGAACCAGCAGGCAACTATCAAGGTCGAAGGGTCCGTCGGGCCGGGTGTTGCAGAGAACATGATGTCCGGTCAGGTCATCGTCGATGGTGACGCCAGCCAATATGCCGGCGCGACCGGCCATGGCGGATTGCTGGTGATCAAGGGCAATGCAAGCTCGCGCTGCGGCATTTCGATGAAAGGCATCGACATCGTCGTGCACGGCAATATCGGCCACATGTCCGCCTTCATGGCGCAAGCCGGAAACCTGGTGGTCTGCGGAAACGCAGGCGATGCGCTGGGGGATTCACTCTACGAGGCGCGGCTGTTCGTGCGCGGCTCGGTCAAAAGTCTTGGTGCCGATTGTATCGAGAAGGAAATGCGTCCCGAACATCTGGAGATACTGAAAGACCTGCTGGACCGGGCGGGCTGTGATGCCAAACCGGAAGAGTTCAAACGCTACGGCTCGGCTCGGCAGCTGTACAATTTCGACATCGACAACGCCGCCGCATACTGAGGAAGAAGGGTATGAAAGATATGGACGATCAGATCCCCCGCACCCTGCCGATCCAGTCGGCGACGTTCTCCAACCCCATCAATGCCGAGATCCGACGCGCTGCTGCGACCGGCATCTATGATATTCGCGGTGGCGGAGCCAAGCGCAGGGTCCCTCATTTCGACGATCTGCTGTTTTTGGGCGCATCCATCTCGCGCTATCCGCTGGAAGGATATCGCGAACGCTGCGATACCTCGGTAACGCTAGGCACACGTTTTGCGAAAAATCCGATCAAGTTGGACATTCCGATCACCATCGCGGGTATGAGTTTCGGCGCGTTGTCTGGTCCCGCCAAAGAGGCTCTGGGCCGTGGCGCATCTGCTGCGGGCACGTCGACCACAACCGGTGATGGCGGCATGACCCCGGAAGAACGGGGTCATTCATCCAAGCTGGTCTACCAGTATCTGCCCTCGCGCTACGGCATGAACCCGAATGATTTGCGTAAGGCGGATGCGATTGAAGTCGTGGTCGGGCAAGGCGCTAAACCCGGCGGTGGCGGGATGCTTCTGGGTCAGAAGATCAGCGACCGTGTGGCCGAAATGCGGACCCTGCCCAAAGGCATCGACCAGCGTTCGGCCTGTCGCCATCCGGACTGGACCGGGCCGGACGATCTGGAGATCAAGATCCTTGAGTTGCGCGAAATCACCGGTTGGCAGGTGCCGATCTATGTCAAGGTCGGCGCGACGCGCCCCTATTATGATACTGCACTGGCGGTAAAGGCCGGGGCTGATGTCGTGGTCATGGACGGGATGCAGGGTGGCACAGCCGCCACGCAGGATGTGTTCATCGAACATGTTGGCTTGCCCACACTGGCCTGTATCCGCCCCGCCGTGCAGGCGTTGCAGGATCTGGGTGTGCATCGTGAAGTTCAGTTGGTCATTTCGGGTGGCATACGAACAGGTGCAGATGTGGCCAAAGCATTGGCGCTTGGGGCCGATGCGGTCGCCATTGGCACCGCCGCTCTGGTGGCCCTTGGCGACAACGATCCCAAATGGGAATCCGAGTATCAGAAACTGGGCACGACCACAGGGGCCTATGATGACTGGCACGAAGGGCGCGACCCCGCTGGCATCACAACGCAGGACCCAGAGCTTGCCGCGCGCTTGAACCCCGTCGAAGCGGGTCGCAGGCTGCGCAACTACCTGAAGGTCATGACGTTAGAGGCGCAGACCATTGCGCGCGCCTGCGGTCACAACCACCTGCACAACCTCGAGCCGGAGGACCTGTGTGCCCTGACCATGGAGGCCGCCGCGATGGCGCGGGTGCCCTTAGCGGGAACCAGTTGGTACCCGGGCAAGGAAGGGTTCTGAACATATGCGACGCGGCCTCCTGAATGGGGGCCGCGTTCTTGCTTTGAAAATCAAAAAATCAACAGGGAAAGGAAAGCAATCGTGACGACAGATCTCGCAGCTTTCGCAAAAGAAAAAGGCGTTAAATACTTCATGATCTCGTTCACCGATCTGTTTGGTGGACAGCGGGCCAAACTGGTGCCAGCGCAGGCCATTGCCGAGATGCAGGAAGATGGCGCTGGTTTTGCCGGTTTCGCTACCTGGCTCGACATGACACCGGCGCATCCCGACATGCTGGCGGTTCCGGACCCGTCTTCCGTTATCCAACTGCCCTGGAAGCCAGAGGTGGCATGGGTTGCGGGCAACTGTGTGATGGAAGGCAAGGACGTCGCGCAAGCTCCGCGCAATGTTCTGCGCCGCCTGATCGACGAAGCGGCAAGCGAGGGCATGCATGTCAAAACCGGGATCGAGGCCGAGTTCTTTTTGATGACCCCGGATGGCGAACAGATCAGTGATCCGTTTGATACAGCCGAAAAGCCCTGTTATGACCAACAGGCCGTGATGCGCCGTTATGATGTGGTGCGCGAAATTTGTGACTACATGCTGGACCTGGGCTGGGGTCCGTACCAGAACGACCACGAGGATGCCAACGGCCAGTTCGAGATGAACTGGGAATTCGATGATGTCCTGCGCACAGCAGACAAGCATTCCTTCTTCAAGTTCATGGCAAAATCGATCGCGGAAAAACACGGGCTACGGGCGACATTCATGCCGAAACCGGTCGAAGGGCTGACCGGAAATGGCTGCCATGCCCATATCTCGGTCTGGGATGCGCCGGGTGATGCCGCTAAAACCAATGTATTCGCAGGAGAGGGTGACGGCCCCACCGGCGAGGTTGGTCTGGGAGAACGCGGCAAGCACTTCCTCGGCGGGATCATGAAACACGCCTCGGCACTGGCGGCGATCACCAACCCCACTGTGAACAGCTACAAACGCATCAACGCGCCGCGGACGATGTCCGGTGCTACCTGGGCGCCCAACACGGTGACTTGGACCGGCAACAACCGCACGCACATGGTGCGCGTTCCCGGCCCCGGACGTTTCGAATTGCGCTTGCCCGATGGCGCAACCAACCCCTACCTGCTACAGGCCGTCATCATCGCGGCCGGGCTGTCAGGTATCCGGTCCAAAGCCGATCCCGGCAAGCGCTGGGACATCGATATGTATGCCGAAGGCCATAAGGTACGCGGTGCACCGAAACTGCCCCTGAACATGCTTGATGCGCTGCGCGAATACGACAAGGACAAAGAACTGAAGGCGATGATGGGTGCCGAATTCTCGTCAGCCTTCCTGAAAATGAAGCATCAGGAATGGAACTCTTTTGTTTCCCATTTCTCGCGCTGGGAAAAAGACAACACGCTCGATATCTAAGTCGGATTGCAGGATTGCATATCGGGGCCGCGCCATAGGCGGCCCTGTTTCTGCGATGGCCACGCGAAGTTAGTCGCTCTTTTCACGCTGTGTGTCACGGGCATCTGCGCCCGCATCCGCCTCCAGCCGCCAGTCAGGTACGTCATTGACCAGCATGAGCGCCGCCCTGCGCAACGTCACGCGCATCCTATCGACAACCGGACCGGACATGCCGCAATCCGCCAGCGCGGCGTCAAACGTCTCCAGCCAAAGCTCGGCATCAGCTTCGCGGATAGGGACATGCGCATGAATTTCACGCAGGTCCATGTGACCAAATCGTTCGCGGTAATAGGCCCGCCCTCCCAGAAAACCGCTGAGAAATTCGAACTGGGCCTGTCTGGTATGGTTCAGCCCATGGCCGCGAAAGTGTAGCCTGTGCAAGGAATAAACTGCCGGATCCGTTTCCATCCGATCATAGAAACGCTCAACCAGACTGCGCAGCCGGCTCTCACCGCCAAGTTGCTCTAATGCAGACGTCATGTGCTGCCTCTTATTGCCTTTGGCTTCAATATTATTGCATAGCAGGAAAAAAAGTTTAACACCAGTGACAGTTTGACGTATGCATGGTCTCAAGCGGATTCAAACGAAGCCGATGATGGTGATGACAAAATGACTGCTCTGGCGCTTGGCCTGGTCGCGGCACTTTGCTGGGGGATACACGATCTGGCAGTACGTTATGTCAGCCAGTCTGTCAGCGTGATCGCATCGCTGATGGTCGTGCTGATATCGGGCGCGGTGCTTCAGTTTGGTCTGACGGTGACGCTGGGTACATTTGACTCGATTTCTGGTGCCGCAGTGTTCACCGCTGTCGCCGCGGGCGGGTTTTATCTGTTGGCGGGTATCAGCATGTATGCCGCTTTTCAGCGTGGCCCGGTTCGGTTGGTTGCGCCACTTGTCGCGAGTTACCCGGTCTTGTCCGTGTTGCTGGCCATATGGCGGGGTGCAACTATCAGCCCGCTGCATTGGCTTGCCGTCATTGCGATTGGCATCGGGGTTTCCGTGGTCGCAGCCAAGTCCGAACGGGATGCGGTGGTGTATCCGGCAACAGGCCCAACAATACTGCTGTCGCTGGTTGCGGCCGTCGGCTTCGCGGCGGCCTTTGCCCTAGGACAATATGCAACCGAGCTTAGCAACGAGTACTCGGTCTCGCTGGTCAGCCGATTGGCGGCAATCCTGACTCTGGGGATGGTTGCTGTGGCATCTGGAAAAGCAATCTGGCCCGGACCCCAAGCGATGCCCCTGTTATGTGTGATGGGTGTTCTGGATGCAGTTGCCATCCTTTGCGTGGTCTCAGCGGGTGGTTTGCCCAATGCACAATTTGCCTCGGTCTCGGCATCCGTTTTTGGGTTGTTAACCGTAGTTCTGGCCTGGGCCATATTGAAGGAAAAAATGGCTCTTCAGCAGTGGCTTGGATGTTGTGTTGCATTTGCAGGTATAGGGTACCTTGCACTCTGAAACGCCCCGCTCCGGCCCCCGTGTTTATCAGGCGGTCAGACCTTCTGGTTCTGGGAGTTTGTTTGCGCGGCGGCAGGCGGTGAGGGTGTTGGCCAGCAGGCAGGCGATGGTCATGGGGCCGACGCCGCCGGGGACGGGGGTGATGGCGCCGGCGCGTTCGGCAGCGCTGGCATAGTCGACGTCGCCGACCAGCTTGGTCTTGCCATCCCGCTCGATGCGGTTGATGC
>NZ_JBQFMI010000021.1:0-46898 GCF_056531755.1 Ruegeria sp. L11 | reverse complement strand
TCATCTCCACTCTCTGATGGTTACGATGAGCCTGAAATCCTCCGCTACGCAATCAACCTAGTCTGTTCCATGGGTGCTGATGGCGGACACTGGGTTGAGGAGGGGCGTCCGCTACCATCGGTCAATGTCTGCTTACGGGAACGCTGCGATGCAGCATTGAACCGCACACTCAGCGTCCGGTTGGGGCCGCAGGCACCTGCAACTTGCAGCGTCAGTTGTCTTGCTAAGGCCCGCCAGCTCCAAAATCCAACGACATAAACTCGGACTGGAGGTAGCTGCTAAATGCATCAGCCACTCGCGTACCAAGCCGGCCTTTTCGCATTACTTGATAGTAGCTTCGTTCGACCATCGGGTCGATCAGCGGGATGGCACGGATGACCTCCTCATCACGACGCTGCACGGCGGTTCTTGGCAGGATTGTCGCTACGCCACGATGTTCGACCAGCCCCATAAGCGTGTTTCGGTAGTTGACCTGTGACACCGGATCGAAATGGATACCGATCATATTGAGAGTGTTTCTGATTGTGTCGAACGTGCTGGAACCTTTGCGAAAGGTCGCGATGTTCTCGTCGGCCAACTCTTCCCAACGAACGCTAGTCCGATCCGCCATACGGTGGTCGAGGTTTACGACAAGAAAGTAGCGATCTGTGAACAGCAGCCTTGTGCGAAATCTCGCCGGGTCTTCTGGTGTGGCGACGATTCCGATGTCGGCGTCGCCCACATTCACGGCGTCAACGATTTCCTGATTTATGCCGTCCATCAATGCAACCGCGACGCCGGGATGCGACGCCTCGAACCGAGTGACGATTTCCGGGAGAAGGCCTGCCGTCAATGTTGAGATCGCCGCAATCCTCAATTCGGTTGGTTCGCCGCGGTTTCGCGACGTCAGGTGCTCAACGAAGCTCATGCTCTGGTTCAGATACAGTTCGACTTCCGGCAAAATCTCCTTCGCCCTCTCCGTCACCTCAACAGATCGCCCGGTCCGCTCAAACAGCGGTGTGCCAATGGCATCTTCCAGCAGCGTGATGCCGCGGCTGAGCGAGGGCTGCGCGACGCCGCAGATCTTGGCCGCTCTGGTAAAATTCTCCTCGACGGCAGCAGCGTAGAAGAAACTCAGATTCCGGCGGTTGACCCGAGAGTCGAAATTATGAGTGCGGAGACGTTCGAGCATCGATTGCATTGCCGAAGAATGCGCAGGTTCTTCAAGGTATTCAAGGTTATGCGTATAGAGTTGCCTGAAACCGATAACGATTGTCTATTGGTTTGTCGCAAGGGCCAGGCATTGATGAAGGCTCGCGGATGCCGAATTCAGATACCCGACACTCCGCTCAGAGCACCCGAACCCGATCCAGTCTTCTTGCTGACGCGAACTGAGATACCCAGAAGTGAGGCCTAGAAACTTGTCGACAACAGCTTTTGTGGGAAGTGGATTTCTTGGGTCGCCGGTCGCCACTTGGATATGCTCGCGATACTCGGGCCCGTCCGAAAGCGAGATAGTGACTTCCGGCTCTTTGTCGGGCGGCCAGTCCTCTACCACAGAGAATGTCACACGCCGGCTGATCCGAAGCGTGTCGTGGTCTGCAACTGCGCGGGCAGTAAAGCGGTCGAGAGACGCATCGCCGAACCGGATTGCTATTGCGATAGCGTAGGGAAGGCTAAGTTGAGCCTCGGCATTGTTCGTCGGTGTCGTATTGCCCAATTGGCGATATTGCGCAGGAGAACAGGTGACTTCGACACCAGTTACCTTGTCTTCAAAGTTGCCCTCCCGATCTCTGATTGCAAAAACCGCATCGATGGCGCTGTGACAGCCACGGCAGCAGGCATAGGGTTTGATCCCCGTCCACCCCAACCGAAAGTCACTTCCTAGATCAGTGAAAACTCTTTCAACGTCACAGTTGTGGTTGGCAGCGAACAAGGCGAAGTAGCCGCCCCAATCCGCTTCAAGAATTACTCTCGGACCGGTAAAACCCTCGCGCGCGAGAAACGCCGCGGTCAGTCCATGCTGTGCAGCAATGCCGGGATGCAGGCGCTTGCTCATTGAGCCATCGGCTCTGAATGCCCAGGTTCCGCCAGCCACGCTGCCTGCCTGACCGAGCGCCCAGGTCGTGCGTTCGACATCGAGACCCAAGTACTTGCTGACCGCTGCAGCCGCGGCGAACCCTCCAAGTGTTCCGGTCGTATGCCATCCAGTCCGGTTATGAACTGAGTAGCCACCGGCAGTATCAAGCAACCGGCGCCCGATCTCGTACCCGATGATCATTGCCTCCAGAAACCGTTCTTCATCCCAATCGCCCTGATGATCGGCGACCGCAATAAGTGCGGGTATGACCACGGCGCCGGTGTGATCGATGCCGAGAAAATCGTCGAGTTCCAGCGTGTGGGCGATGATCCCGTTGAAGAGTGCCGCCGTCTGCGGCGTCGCGCTGCGCCCCGTTCCCCAAAGCGCGGCAGTGCCGGGCGCGGGGTCGAGTGCCTTTGCCGCCCTCGATGCAGAAATCGCTTCCGGTGTGTTCAGTGCCCCAATCGCGCAGCCGATCAGGTCCATGATCAAAAGCCGCGCGTAACGCTGCACAGCGTCCGGAGCGTCGCATAGGCGAAAGCCGAAAGCGAACCTTGAAAACAGCTCTGTCTGGCTTGCAGTGCGATTGGCCGAAAGGTTCACAAGGTGGCGACTTTGCAGTTTTCCAGCGCGGCGTCGAACTCGGCCTCGAAACGCACCTTCATGGATCGCCGTGTCTCGTCGCCGACCCAAGCGCCTTCGAGGCCGTTCAACATGAACTGGCGAAGATCCTGGAAGCCATAACCAAAATCCTCATGCATCATCCGCCACACGAGGGCGGGCGTTACATTGTGAAAAGTCGGATCATCGGTGTTCGGGTGAATACGCAGGCCTTTCCGAGCCATCTGGCGGATCGGGTGTTTCTCCGCCCACTCGGACTTGTCGAGTGTGCGCATGTAGTAAGAGTTGGTTGGCACCACAGTGACAATCAGGTCTCGCTCTATGCACTCGTTCAGGAGGTCGGGATTATCGAGCATGGTGTAGCCGTGATCCAGCCGATCGACATTCAGCAGATTGATGGCGGTATCGATGTTGCGCCAGTGGCACCCGAATTCGCCCACATGGGCTGTGGTTTTGAAACCGGCATCCCGCGCCATTCTGTAGGCTTTCCAGAAATTCTCCGGCGGATGATCGGTCTCCAGATAGTCGATACCGACGCCAACCGCACGTCTGTCGGGGTGGCGGATCATCGATTCCACCATCTTCACGGCGTCTTCGGGCGGTGCCTGCCGGTCGATCGCGTGAATAAGCCGTGCGACGATGCCCAGTTCGCGTTCGGCCTCCGCCATCGCGTCGGTGATTGCGGTCTGGCAGTCCTCAAACGTCAACGCGGGATGATAGCCCAGCGTGCCGGTGGAGTTCCAGAACACTTCAGCATAACGCACATTCTCGGCGCAGAGATCCTCCAAAGCTTCGAATGTTAGACGATGAAGTCGCGCTGGCCTGTCGAAAATGTGCTCTTCCATGAACCGGAACGCGTGCAGCACCCCTTTTGGCTTTTCTCCGCGCACATAAAATCCAGTCACGTCCTCTGCACTCATTGGCGCATCAGACTCGCGGACGAATTCCTGCAGCGTCGCTTCGCGGATCGTACCGTAGAGGTGGCAATGCAGGTCTACTTTCGGGATATCCTGGAAGAAGGAATTCAGATCGGCACCTGGATCAAGCATTTGGCCGCCTCCGTAGCTTATTTTTCGGCAAAAATCTTCAGACCGACGGTGCGGCTGGTGATGACGAAGATCACCAGGGTGATCGCCAACATGATCGTCGAAATCGCGGCCGGGGTTGGGTCGGCCGAATACTCGATATGGGACATCATCTGGACCGGCAGGGTTGTGGCGCCGGGACCGGTCAGGAAGATCGACAGCGAGACATCGTTGAACGAATATGTGAAGGCCAGAATGCCACCCGAGACGATCCCGGGTCGTGCCATCGGCAGCACGATGTTGATGAATGTGGTAAAGGGCGTCGCGCCAAGGCCAAGACTTGCCTCCTCCAGCGAGATGTCCGTACCCGCCATCGCCGACCAGACCGAGCGCACCACGAATGGAACCGTGATCAGAATATGACCGCCGATCAGGTTGATGAAGTTGTTGCCCTCAAGCGCGAAGGTCACAAGTATGTTGAAAAGAGCGAAGCCAAGAACAATCACAGGCAGCAAAAGCGGTGTCAGAACCACCAACTCCACAAATGCCTTGGCCCTGAACCGTCCGCGCGCCAACGCGCGGGCGACAAGAATGCCGATCACCGCCGAGATGGCTGTCGAGAGAATGGCTATGATGAAACTGGTAACGATCGAGTTCGAGAACCAGGAGAGCGAAAGCACTTCACGGTACCATTTCACCGAGAACTCCTGCGGAGGGAACGTCAGGTAGGACGCCGATGTGAAAGAAGAGATCACGACGATCAGGATTGGCCCCAGCAGGAATAGGAACCCGAATACCATCATCGCGACGGAGAGAGATTTTCCGGCCAGGAGCAGCGCGCCCTCACCACGGAATGTCGGGTTCGTGACTTTATTCATAGGATTTCAAAACCTTTTTTCCGATCCAGCGCTGCAGGGTGACGAAGACCAGCGCCAGCACAATCAGCACCAGTCCGACAGCCGCGGCAGCAGACCAGTCGAAGGTGGTGAACGCGAACGTGTAGATCAGTGTCGTCAGCAGAGGTGTTCGACCGCCTCCCAGCAGGAGCGGGGTGGCAAAGGCGGTGAGCGCCAGTGCGAAGACCAGCAAAGTGCCGGTCAGGAGACCCGGCACACTGACGGGAATGACGATGCGGAAGAACGTGGTTACCGGATTGGCACCCAGGCTCATCGACGCTTCTTCGAGGTTGGCATCAGCCTTTTGCAAGCTCGCGATCAATGAGAGCACCATGTAGGGCAGCAGCAGTTGGCTTTCGCCCAGAATGACGGCGAACTCGGTGTGGAGCACGTCGATCGGCTCGCTGATGATCCCCAGGCCCAGCAGGACCTGATTTACGATCCCGCTGGGGCTAAGGACCACGATCCAGCCATAGGCGCGCACCACGACCGATACCATCAGCGGAAAGACCAAGAGCGTCAGCAGGATCGGCTGCAGTCGGTTGCTTGCACGTAAGAATCCGATGGCCAGCGGATAGCCGAGGATAATGGTTATCAGTGTAACACTGATCGCGACCCAGATAGTGCGCCAGAATGCCTGGGTCGCCAGCTTGCTTTCCCAGAGGTTCTGAAAGTTGATCAGGGTAAAGCCCTCAACGTCCGGTGACGAGAAGGCTGAAATGAACAGCATTACCGCCGGTACCACGGCCAGGAGGCTGACAATCGTGAAGGCGGGCAATGAAAGCGCCCAGTCGCGTTGGGTTGCGGACAGCGTGGGCATCAGTCCGCCTCCAGGATCATGATTTTCTCTCCCGGCAGGCGCAACCGAACGTTGCCAGAGAGTTTCTGATCTTTGTCAGATTTGACGATGATCGGTGCCTCCCGAAGTGCGGTGCGCACCTGATAGACATTGCTGTCACCGGTGTATGCCTCTCCGACAACATCTCCTGTGATCAGATTAAGGCTGTCGTCATCGTTGCCCGACAAAACTTCAAGATCGGAAGAGCGGAAGCCCGCCATCGCGGATGCACCCGCCACGCCATTGACAGAAGCGGAGAACGCTTGTCCTGAGATCACAATCTGATTGTCAGTTGCGTCGCAGGGCAGGATATTCTCGACCCCTATGAAATCGGCCACGAAGGCGCAGTTGGGGCGGTCCCAGATCTCGCGAGGGGACCCGACCTGCTTGACCACGGCATTGTTCATCACAACGATCTGGTCCGAGAGCGTGAACGCCTCCTCCTGATCGTGGGTCACCAGCAAAGTCGTAACGCCGGACTGCTGCTGAATGCGTTTCAATTCGAACCGCATTTCGTCGCGCAGCTTGGCGTCAAGCGCCGACAGCGGTTCGTCCAGCAACATCACGTCCGGTTCGATAACCAGCGCCCGTGCCAGGGCGACACGCTGGCGCTGGCCGCCGCTGAGTTGCCGCGGGTACTTGGCCTCGCTGCCTGGCAGGCCAACCCGTTTGAGGGCATCCGTTGTCTTTCGGGCAATCTCCGCCTTGGGCAATTTCCGCATTTTGAGCCCGTAGCCGACATTGTCACCGACCGTCATGAACGGGAACAACGCGTAGGACTGAAACACGATGCCGATATTTCGGCGCCAGGCAGGTATCTGCGACACAGACCGGTCGTCCAGCAAGATATCCCCGCTTGTCGCATCCTCGAACCCGGCAATAGTGCGCAAGGTCGTTGTCTTGCCGCAGCCGCTGGGGCCCAGAATGCTGATTAGGGAACCGGATTCCGCCTTGAAGCTCGCATCTCGCACGGCCGTGAACTCACCGTACTTCTTGATCAGGTTTTTAACTTCGACCGATGACATTTCATCACCTCAATTGAGGAAAAGAGGCGGGACGTTTCACGAACGTCCCGCGCCAGTTTCAGGGAGGATCAGTTCGCGACGACGGTTTCCTGCCACAGGCTAACCCAATCGCTCTTCGAGTTGGCGATGGTTTCGATGTCCCAGAAATTCAACTTCTCGATCACGTCCTGGGTCAGGATGTTGCGTGGCGAGCCGACCGCCGTCGTCATGTCGACATTTGCCGACACCGGCGTTTCGCCCTGTTCGGTCAGAAGTTTGGTCTGCACCTCGTCCGACAGCATGTAGTTGATGAATTTCTCGGCCAGATCGGCATTCTTCGAACCCTTGACGACGCACATCAGGTTAAGAACACCCAATCCTCCTTCTTCCGGCCAGACGAAATCCATCGGGACGCCGTCTTCCTTCTTGACGAAGATGTTCAGCTGCGGGGCCAGCGAGACATCGCCCCGCACAACGGATTCCAGCACCTCTCGGGAGGCAAAGAATTGCAGATTTTCCCGCGCCGCGTTCAGAGCGTCAAAGCCAGCTGCAACATTGTCGATGCCACCGCCATTCAATTCCGCCATCATGATCGCCAGAAGCGTGGCATAAGAAATTCCGATGTCCGGGTAGCCAGCTTTTCCCTTCAGATCATCCCGCAAGAGATCGTTCCACGACGCCGGTGGCGCATCGGAAAACTCATCTGTGTTGTAAGCCAGGCCGGCGCCTAGCACCACAAAGGCGGGGCACATGTCGCCGCCAAACGGATCGCGGGCGAATTCACGCAGATTCTCGCGGTTGGGAACGTTGTCGACATTGATGCTCTGCAGAAGGCCGCGCGAATGTGCCTCATACATCTGGAAGTCCGACAGGAAGACCAGGTCAGCGCCTCGTCCCTTGGTGGCGATCAGCTTGCTGAGACGCTCTGAGGAACGTCCGCCGTCGACCACGATATCGACGCCGTTTTCTTCTTCGAACGGTTCGATCAAGTGCTTGGTGAAGTTTTCGCCATAGCCGCCACCCCACAGCGAGATCGTCAGATCTGCCGCAATGGCAGGCGCGGCGATTGTGCAGGACAAAGCCAGCGCGGCGGAATATCTCAAGGGTTGTGTTCTGAACATCTTGTCGCTCCCGTGTTGAGGCACATCGGCCATTTGAGAGCAGACTACAAATTTTGGAGGTAGGCATCTAATATTGATTGCAATGCAAACGATAGCATTTGTCTATTGATGGAGATTTCCCATATCCGGTTTGGTTGGATTATGGCGGTTCTAATCATCATAGACTTTCATCCTAGGAAGAGCAGCGCCTAGTTGGGCTCGACAAACACCGGGTTTCGTGGCCGCGGCGAATGGCAGCAATGCGAACTGCAACCGCAGCATTTCAGATGCATGGTGAATGTCTCTTATGGGCCGTCCACGAGGGCCGAAATATAGTAGGCATTCGATCTGATGTTTAACCACCTCCAACTGCGGTTGTGAGCGGTCTTTGTAGCAGCGCCGTGATATCCCGCCATCGAACCATCTTCCATACGTGAGCGATCATTCAAGACAAAGGGCGACAGTGAAAGCTCGGTCAGGCCTCAGCTATGATGGTTTCATCTGCGAATGCTGCAACTCTCTCAGCAGCCTCCAGCGCGCCTTCAAGAAATCCGCCAAACCCGCGTGCGGTTTCGGTCGAGCAGAAATGCACACCCCGTTCCGCCAAGCTGCCGAGGATTGAAGGCGAGCCGTAGCTTGGGTGGAAGCGCACCGGAACGCGATCCTGCGTGCGGGAGATTTCCGGGATTGTGGCCCAGTCCTGCAGTTCCAGATCGAGGGGCTGCGCCATCTTGGGGCCAAACATCGCCGTAAGTTGCGCCAGGGCATCGTCCATCATGGCGTCCTTGTGTGCCTCGCGCGTGTCGGCGGGATAGCCGACGAAACCGAACAGCGCGTAGGGACCGCCCTTCATGGGAGAGGCGTCGTGGATTTCGACCATAGGGCCGCGATGGCTCATGGCGTCACCCGAAAGCCCGGCATTGCGCCAGTGGGGCTCATCGTAAACCGCGAGGATCTTGGCCTGCCCCGCCATCCAGGTCGGGACGTTTTTCAAGGCCTGGATCTGTGCTGCATCCAGCGCCGGCTCGAATTTGACGGTTTCCGCAATCACCCGCGGCGGGATCGCCAGCATGATTTGCCGGGCTTCAACGGAAAGGGCCGTGCCGTCATGGTCGAGAGATGCAGTGATCATGCCCGGAGAATGATTGACCGATTTGAGGCTCGCCTGTGTCAAGACGTGACCGGCATCCAGAGATCCGGCAAGCGCGTCGATCATGGCGCCCATGCCCCCGGCAAGCCGGTAGGAGCCCTGCATCGAGGCATAGCCGCGGGCACGTTGGACGGCGCCGGACTGGTCCTGATACATCTGATCGCCGGTGGCAAACTGTTCGAACACCGGGATTCGGAAACGCCGGGCCAAGGCGGCCATTCGCGGCTGGCCGGGCCAGAACCAGGCCGGGCCAAGGTCGAACTTTCCGCCCGACAGGTCTTTGGTCAGGATGCGCCCGCCCAGGCGGTCCTGCGCCTCGATCAGAAGGAAATCCGTGCCGTTTCGTGTCAGCTGATCGGCAAGGGCAAGGCCGGAGAGACCTCCGCCAACAATCAGAGTATCGGTTTGCATCAGAATGCCTCCCCTTTGGGTCTGAGATCCAATTCGTGGGTCCAGGTGGATTGCGGTTGGTTGGCCAGCGCCAGATAGGTCTGAGCGATGTCCACAGGTTTCATCATCCGCGCCGGATCCATCTTGTGCAGATCCCGGCTGGCCCTGGTGTCGACGATCCCGTCCAGAATCACATGCACCACATGCACGCCTTGCGGCCCGTATTCGCGGGCCAGGGATTGGGTCAATGCCCGCAGACCCGCCTTGGCCGAAGCGAAGGCTGCAAAGTTCCTGCCACCGCGCAGGCTGGCTGTGGCACCAGAGACGATAAAGGTGCCGCCCCCGGTATCAACCATTGCGGGCAAAATTCGGTGTGCCAGGTTGACCGTTGACAGGACCATGGCCCGCCAGGTCGCTTCGAAATCCTCGATGCTTGTTTCCTCGAACGGCGCGATCACGAGTTTCGCGGTGTTCTGAACAACAAGCTTCGGCGCGCCATGGGTGCAGATGATGTTGCGCAGCTTGGCCTTTGTGTGTTTCGGATCCGCCAGGTCGACTTGCAGAATTTGGTCGGCACCCGA
The DNA here is from genome assembly GCF_056531755.1 of Ruegeria sp. L11. NCBI lineage: Bacteria > Pseudomonadati > Pseudomonadota > Alphaproteobacteria > Rhodobacterales > Roseobacteraceae > Ruegeria > Ruegeria sp. L11. The sequence continues at coordinate 37,234 of NZ_JBQFMI010000021.1, read as the reverse complement.
CGGGATCGTCCGGTTGAGACCAAATGCCGTATAGCCATTCTGACCAAATGCCGAAACCAGCGTCTGCCCAAGCCCCGGACCAGCACCAGCGACAATTGCAAGGGGTTTGCCCATGATCCTATCCTTTGCCCGGGATGACCGGCGGTTCTGCCAGGTGGTCGGATTTGACCCACAGGCGCGCGCCTTTGGGCCCGGCCGTGGCATCGAGCGCCATACCCGGCGGCAGACGCAGCCATGAATTCTTCTCGAAGATCTCTCCGTGCTCAGAGAAGCTGCCTTCGATCACCAGTGCCTCGAACCCCTTGTGGTCGGTCACGGTCACATTGGCCGATGCATCCCAAAGCTCGATCCGGACCCGTTCACGGGAATCCTCGAAAAGCGGGATTTCGGATATGCCATCTGCAACCGGGCGCGGGTCCTGCGCGTTTGTGTCGATTGTCAGCTGTGTGCGGTCCTCCGGGTCGAACTGCCAAAGCTTGACCAGGATCGTTGCTCCGTCCGCCGCGCTTGGCGTATGCGACGTGGTCGGCGGGTTGCGCACATAGGTGCCGACGGGAAAATCCCCGTGCTCGTCCTGAAAGACGCCGTCAAGCACCAGAAACTCTTCGCCACCGGTATGGGTATGGGCCGAAAAGGCGCTGCCTGGTGCATAGCGGACAATCGTTGTTGCCCGTGCAACCTCGTCGCCGATCCGGTCGAGCATGCGACGGTCGACACCCTTCATTGGCGAGGGGACCCAGGGCTCGTTCTCCGAGTGGACGACAGCGCGTTCATCAAAGTTTGCATTGATTTCCATGGCTCATTCCCTTTCTCAAAGGTTGATCTTCATGCCGACGGCAATCGGCACAACCCGTTCGCCGTATTGGCGTTCCAGCGCGTTTGTCGCACGCCAACCTGTGCAGTGGCCGGGCATGATCAGGTCGATGTCGAACTGCGCAAAGTCGGCGACGGTCCGGTCGATGATCTTTTCGTTGCCACCGGCAAGGTGAAAGCCGCCGGTTAGGCCATGGATCGGCACTCCGGGGATATCCCTTTGAGCGGCATGAAGGACATTGACGATACCCGCATGGCTACAGGCCGAAAACACCACCAGCCCTTTGCCCGCGATGTTCACCGCCACATAGCGTTCGTCCATGAGCAACGGGTCGTCTTCCCAACCCGCGCCGTCTTCGGTGCGGCGGACATGACCCGGAAATCCGACCTCGTAATCCGTGACACGGGGAATTTCGCCCGAAATATAGAACATATCGTCCAGCACGCTGACCGGTTGATCCGTAACAACGGGTGTAGCCCCCTGCGCAGCCAGGGCTTCGGGCGTGGCGATTTCGCGAATTTCGATCAGTTCCCCCGATGAAAGCGGAAAGGCGCGTTTGCGGAACATCCCGGGATGCAGATAAACCGGTAACTCGCCGGTCTGGCCATCCTTGCGGATCAGGTCGATTGCCGCTGGAATGCCGCCTGCATGGTCCCAATGCCCATGCGACAGGGCGATCGCCTCGATGGCTGCAAAGGATTTGCCAAGGCGTGATGCGTTGAACTCGACGGCAAAATCCACCGGCCCGGCGTCAAAGAGCAATGTATGTTCCGTCACACCGCGCCGGGCTGTGATGATCAACGCCAAGCCGTGATTGGCACAACACTGACCGGCGCCCGAGATTTGCTTCATCCCGACGTTGTGGAGGTTGATCCACTCATGGGTGAACCCCTCGGGCACGCTGGACAGGCTGTCCGTCCGGTTGTCGATGAGAACGAGAATCTCGACACTGTCGATGGGTTGCAGATCGGCGGACATGGGACTTCTCCATTTCGAATTGCCGGGGCGGACAGGTGCCCGCCCCGACGTAAGGCGTCAGGCAGCCAGGCGCTGCTTGAGCGCTTCCGCGAGTGGTGGTGCCGACGCCGGGCTTTGGCCGGTCATCAGGGCGCCATCTTCGACCACGTTGGCCTCCCAGTTGGCCTTGCTGACGTAGGTGGCGCCACGGCGTTTCAGTTCATCTTCGAGAGAGAACAGAAGGTGATGCAGAAGCTCGATCTCACTGTCTTCGTCGTTCTTGAAACCGGTCAGGCTGAGGCCCTCAACCAGGTAGCTGCCGTCTGACTTCTTGATATCCCGCAGTATGGCCGGCGCGTGGCAGACCATCGCGACAGGCCGTTCGGATTCGTAGAACTCCCGGATCATCTTGATAGCATGGCTGTCCGACGCCAGATCCCAGATCAATCCATAACCGCCGGGTACGAAAAGCGCATCGAAGGTCGAATAGTCGATCTCGCGCAGTTTGCGGGTATTCTGTACCGCGAACATGGCCACCGGATCGTTGAAGAAGCGGTCAGTGTTTTCGGTAGTGAACGGAGCCTTCATCGACAGCAGGTCAATCGGCGCGTTGCCGCCTTTGGGCGAGGCAAAGACAACCTCATAGCCCGCTTCCGTCAGGACGTAATACGGGGTTGCGACCTCTTCGAACCAGGTGCCGGTTTGCTTGCCCGAGATGCCCATTTCGTCAACGGACGACATGACCAGCAAGACGCGTTTTTGTTTGTTTCCAGTAGCCATCAGCGTGATCCTTTCATCAATATCTATCTATCACTAGGTAGATAACAGTTAGAAGTTGATTCCTGGGCTGTCAACGTTTATCTATCAATCGGTAGATTGGAGGTAGTCATGCCACTGACAATGAAAGAAAAAATTCTTATCGCCGCCGAGAAACGCGTGCGCAGTGCGGGCTTTTCGGAGATGAGTTTCCGTGACCTGGCGAACGATGTGGGAATCAAAAGTGCCAGCGTACACTACCATTTCCCCACCAAACCGGATCTCGGGGAGGCTCTCGTCACCCGCTACGCCGAGCAATTCAAGGCAGAACTGGACAAGATTGACCTGAACGATCTGCAAACCGCTCTGGACTGCTTCGTTTCGCTCTACTCCAAAGCGCTTGTGCTGAACGAATCGATATGCCTTTGCGCCGTCATGGGCGCCGAGGCCATCGGACTGCCGGAAAACATCAACCAACGCACAAAAGCCTTCTTCGAGATGAACAAGGCATGGCTCCAAAATCTGCTCGTCAAGCATGGGGTCAAGGATGCCGCTGACAAGGCAAACCTCATCGTCGCCGCCCTTGAAGGGGGCATGATCGTCGCATCAGCGTCAAACGATCGATCGATGTTTGAACAGGTTGCCAAAGCTGCAATTCGCGGCGTTGGTACGATTTAGGAACAGAAGCTAGCAGTGCGTCCCATGCGCAGGGGCGGGGATCTGTTGCAAACCTTTGACTGTTGACGCTCATAAGTGCCTCGAGTGAATGGATATCGGAATATTGAAGTCGAAAATTTGCAACAGATCCCAGCGGGGTCTACACCTTCAGAACCGGGGAATACAGATCGCAAGTTTAAGTCCGAGAGGCTTCAAACGCCGCCCATGCTTTTTCGAAGGCATCGAAATCGAACCCGGTTGCGCGGGCGGGATCCAGAATCAGTTTTTCGGTTTCAAGCAATTTGATGATCGCCCGTTCAAGCTTGCCCACGACTTCGGACGGGATAACCAGCGCACCATGACGGTCCGCGTGCACAAGATCGCCGTTCTGGATCTTCAGACCAAAGATAGAAACCGAGGTGCCGATTTTGCGCACATGTACGAACCCGTGACTGGGCCCGATTGACCCGGCAACAACCGGGAAGTTACCGGGTAGATCGCCCAGGTCGCGCATTACCCCGTTGGTCAGCGCACCACTGATGCCGAAGCCCTTGTGGATCGTCGTATTGATCTCACCCCAAAAGGCGCCGATGCAATCTGGATAATCCAAATCCTCAACCACGGTGACAGCCGGGCCGCTCCCAGTTGCCATATGCCTGTAATAATCCATCCGACGTTGGCGGATCTCCTCAGGCGGTTCTGACGGCGGGTTCACGGCGGCAATCTTCGCGGTACGGGCATATCCAACCATCGCGCCCGCATCGGGATCAGAACATAACATCGTGCCCCGGGTGAATTCATTGAATCCGCGCTTGCCCTGCGCCACTTCGATTGCGTTACAAACAGTCGGCGTGTCGATCTTTTTCAGCAGGTCCAGCAAGGATTGGTTCATATCAACTCCAGCCAGCGGATCAAAGCCGCCGTTGTTTGTCGCGGTTGTTCCAGTGTCGGCAGGTGGCCGGCGTTTTCTATGATTTCCAACCGGCTCTGTGGCATCAGATCGTGCATCAATTCATGCCTTGAAACAGGGCACAGGGCATCGTCGCGCCCGCAGAGAATGAGTGCTGCGTCGGTGAAGTTGCGCAGAGTGTTGCTCTGGTCAGGGCGATCACGCAGAGCTTTAGATTGATTGACAAAAACGTCCGGGCCAAGATCCATGGCCATATCCATGCACAGGTCCAGAATGGCGGCGCGGCGCGGACCTTCAGTCAGGTAGTTCGGTTTCATCTCTTCGGCCATGACCTTGCGCAGGTTGCCACGTCCGACCGCATCGATCTGAGGGCCGCGCCTGGCTTTGACCTCGTCCAATTCAGCAAGCGGGTTCGTGTCCATCAACGCCAAACCAGCCACACGGTCCGGTGCCTGACGCAGGATTTCCATCCCCACAATGCCACCCATCGAGAGTCCTGCCAGAGCAAAGCGTTCGGGCGCATAGGCTAACACATCGGAGGCCAGCGCCCGCATCGTTTCATGGCCTCCGATTGGTGCGCACAGGATCGGGTACTTGCCTGACAAAGCGTCGATCTGCGGGGTGAACAACCGCGCATCGCACATCATTCCGGGCAGGAGGATAAGCGGCGTCATTTGACCAGGGCAGCCCCTTCGGCAAGTGCGCCCAGCTTGGCGTAGGCGATATCCGGATCTACCGCACCAAAGCCCGCAAAGGTGCCAAAGCCGCAATCTGATCCGGCGATTACACGCTCATTTCCAACTATGTTCGTAAACCGCTCGGTACGCTGAGCAATCAGTTCCGGGTGTTCGACAAAATTCGTCGTGGTGTCCACCACACCGGGCACAAGAACCTTGTCACCCGGAATTTCACCCTTGCGGTCACGGAACACCGTCCATTCATGCGCGTGTCGCGGGTTAGAGGTTTCGAACAGCACATAGCGCGATTTGGTCGACATCAGCGTCGAAAACACCTTGCCCATGCCGATGTCGCAGCAATGCGGCCCCTCGTAGTTGCCCCAGCAGATATGGACACGCACTTTGTCAGATGGGACATTCTGCAATGCGTGGTTCAATGCCTCAACATGCATGTTGGCGATTTTCACGAACTCGTCGTCGGACAGATCGGTGAACAGCATATGGCGCGACAGGGCCAGATCGGGGCAGTCCAATTGCAGATCCAGACCCGCACCAACGATGGTCTCATATTCTTCCTTCATCGCATCGGCCAGCGCGGCCAGATAGGCCTCGCGCGTCGGATAGAAATCATTTTGCAGAAACAGGGAAATAACTCCGGGGCTGGCGGCGTTCATAAAACCGCGCTCGACCCCGTGCTCGGCCATCGCGGCTTTGAGATTGTCGATGTCCTTCTGCAGCTCACCCTGCCCTTTTGAGCGCACCTCGCCCACACACATGGGTCGAGCATACTGGGGCGTTCCACCGTCATCGGCCAATCGTTGCAGAAAGCCCGGAAACATCTTGAGGTCAGCCGGCGCATTGCGCGCGCTGTCACCTGCAAAGCCGGTATAGCGGTCCTTGACGTAAGTGGCGTAAGAGATCTTTGAGGTCTCACCGTCCGAGACGATATCAACCCCAGCCTTGACTTGTTTCCGCACGGTCTCGGACACGGCCGCTGTCATGCAGGCGTCAAATGCAGCCTGATCGAACGGTTCCTCTCGCTCGCGTGCAAAGATGAAGTCAACGACCTCCTGATTTCGTGGCAGACTTCCCACATGGGTGGTTGAAACGCGGGTCATGTTAGGATCTCCATTCAAATCTAGGTCCATCGCCGGGCCGGAAAGCCGGCGATGGATGTGCTGCGCGCGCCCCGATTGAAACCGGGACGTGTAATTTCGGCGTTATTCTCCTGTCCAGGTCGCCCCAGCAGGGTCGTCGGTTGCGGTGATCCGGTACAGACCCGCTTGCCCGGTCATAGACGGTTCAGCGCTGTAGCTTTCACCGGGCAGAACCAGAGCGGTATCACCGTTGGACAGGGTAACCTCGACCTCATTGATCTTGATGTGCCAATGGCCACTCGCCGGCATCAGAACCACGGGTTTGTCCGCCTTGACCAGTTCAGCCACAGCCGAACCGCGCGTCAAAAAATCAACCTCGAAACCGGGCTTGTCTTTGATCAGGCCATTTTCACCGATCACAACCGCAGGTTTGTCCGCTGCCAGCGCCATCAGGTCCCAGTAGCGAGCGACGTATTTGCCGATCACCGCATCAACGGGAACCTCAGGGTAGGCTTTCAGTTCTTCCTCGGTCAGTAGCGGCATCGGCTGCACATTGTGTGGCAGTTCCTCACCCTTTTTGCTATCGTAAAGGACGCCGTTATTGCCCAACATCAGGCCATGGGCCTGCGCATCCTGAATGACTTGCGGAGCCCAGGTCACGCCGCCACCGGCATCGTCGCCACCAAGCATCGACATGATCATCCCATAGTCCTGGCCGACATTCTCGAAGCCGCGGAAGATCCCGGTCGGGATGTTGAAGATGTCGCCTTCTTCGGCGATGAACTCGCCAGCCGTGCCATAACGACCCCAGAAGAACCGCCATCGACCTTTAGCAACAAAGAACACCTCGGCGGTGGTGTGGCTGTGCAGCGAGTTGCGGCATTTCGGCGGTTGACCCGCTGCACCGATGTTGAACCCGATCTTGTCGGTGATGTGGACGTGCTGATCCGGGCTTTCGCTGACCCCACCGCCAATGATGGTAAAATTTTCTTTCTGGTTCGAGCCCGGAGTGTGCGCGTCGATGAACGCGGTTTTACATGGCTTCAGTTCGCCATAACGGACGATGCGGCTTTCGATGGTACTCATATCTTTTCTCCTTTTGATTTGGGTTTGATCGGATCAAACCAAACCACCCGGCGGACGATTGTTCAGTCGCCGGGCGCGCAGGCTGGCGCGATGGGCGTGGTACCGCCGCAACGCCTGCCCGGCATCCAGATTTGAGATACGGTGCGACATTCTAGAGATCGCCGGTTTTCAGAAGAATCTGTTTCCAGATCGAGGTTTCGTCAAACAAGGTGTATTCCTTGCGCAGACCCCATGGACCGAACTCGGCCTGGCTGATGCCCAGCACAAAGACCTCGGCCCCTGTGGGCACACCGAACACGCCCCAGCCGTCATGTGTGCCATGCAAAGACCAGCGGATCGCGGCGCGCGGCGGCATCATCGGGTCATCACGGCCGATCTGGTGGTGGATCTTGAATTCGGCAAGTGGGAACGCCGCGCGCAGGCCCATCCAGAACCGATCAACCGGCCCCCAACTGTGGCCGGTCTTGCCCCCGGGATATTCTGACAGAACAGCGCGGTCGTATTCAGCCTCGATCACCCTCATATCGGCATTCATGATCCGGGTCAGGATATCCGCGTATTTCTGGCCCCATTCATTGTCATTGCCACGGCCTTTATAGGGGCCGGGCTGATCGTTCGCCGGTGTGAAAGGTTGCACGCAGGCGTCAGCCCCACCCTCGCGCGCGATCAGATCGCGGGCATATTCCTTGGGGTCCCAACCCATCTGCTGCACGATCGCGCTCTGGTCGCGGATGAGCCACTCATCGTTGATCTGGTTGTTGATGGCGTGGCAGTCGGCTAAAATGCGGTAGACCAGTTTCTTGCCGGTCGCCTTGCCATACACACCGTCACCCATATGGGTCGCTGTGGACAAAAGGCGATGCGACGACAGCATGCCCTCTTCCGGCGTTCCCGACCAGATCACATCCTCGCCCAACAGCGTTCGATCAGGGAATTCTGCCAGAGTTGCCATAGTGGCAGCAATGACATTCTGGTTTCCGACAACCACCGACCCAGGTGAACGCACGACGATGTCCGTGGCATAATAGTCGTGCAGTGTGGCAATGCCACGATCTTCCCAGATTTCTTTGGTAATCCCGATTATGTAGTCGGGGAAATCTTTGAACTTGGGATCAAATCCCTTCATGTCTTCCATCCTTCAGGTATGCGGGCGGAGCCGCGCACAATTAGCGGTCCGTCAATCTCGACCCGACGCGGGCCGGCATCGGGGTCCTCGATCTTGCCGAGCAGAATATCGACAGTTTCGGTGACCATGCGATTGGCGGGCTGTCGAATGGTGGTCAGGTTGTAGGCTGGCCATGAGGCGACAGTGACATCGTCATACCCGATGACCGAAACGTCCCCCGGAACATTCAGCCCCAATTCGAACCGCAGCGTGTCCATCACGGAAACGGCCATGTGATCGTTGGCGACAAACACCGCATCAGGCGGATCGGCTTCGAACATCCGCAGCGTGGCTTGCCGGGCTTCTTCCGTCGAAAAGTTTCCTACTTCGCGGGCGTGCAGCGTAACCCCGGCTTTCTGCAAGGTCGCAACAAACCCTGTTTCGCGGTCACGCTGGGTCGAAGCTCCTTCCCACCCGGCGATATATCCGATCTTTTGGTGCCCAGCTGCCAACAAGAACTCGGCAGCCTTTCGACCACCGGCAACGTTGTCAGATGTAACTGACGACATCGCCGTGTCGTCTTGTGCCCGATTGAACAACACCATCGGTATACCGGCCGTTCGGCAGCGGTCTGACAAATCCGAGGACAAAGCCACTGAAGCGGCGATAATCCCTTCGACCTGAAAGTCGAGTATTTCCTCGACCACATTGTCGATGTTTCCAGATTCATGCGAGGCCATGAATATCAGCACGTGGTATCCACGTTCCTGTAACGTGTTTGTCAGCTTCTCCAGCGCCTCGGGATAGAACTGGTTGTTCAGATAGGCCACGACAAGCCCGATGATCCGGCTTTTCCCGGACACTACAGCGCGGGCCAGAACGTTCGGGCGATAGCCCAGTTCCTTGGCCGCCTTGCGCACCTTTTCAACGGTTTTTTTCGACGCAGACGCGCCGGGGGTGAACACACGGCTGACCGCAGATTGGCTGACCCCGGCGAGACGGGCAACTTCCAGTGATGTAACTTTTTGTGTCGCCATCAGTCTGCCGTCCAACCTCCGTCAACCATCAATGCCGTGCCCGTCACCAGCGCCGACGCATCCGATGCCAGATAAACCACCGCCCCCATGATGTCTTCAACCTCTCCGGGGCGACCCAGTTTTATCTTGTCCAGAATCCAGGCCCGCTTGTCCGGATCGTCAAAAGTCGACTTTGTCAGATCCGTCAGAATGAAGGTGGGGCAAATCGTGTTAACCCGGATCTTTGCCGGTCCGAACTCAAGCGCCATCGCCTTGGTGAAGCCTTCGACCGCGAATTTCGACGCACAATAAACCGCGCGTTCGCGACCACCAACATGGCCCATCTGGCTAGAGATATTGATCAGCGAACCGGGGCGGCCAGCGTCGAGCAGGCCTTTGGCAACAGCCTGGGTCAGGAAATAAGCACCTTTGACATTGACGCCTATCACCGCATCGAAATCTTCCGGCTGTGTTTCCACGGCCTTGCTGTGTCGGGCAAGCCCGGCTGAGTTCAGCAGAATATCGAACGGCCCATTTTGCGCTACGGCTTCAGCGGTTGCCGCCACGTCCGAAACATCCAGTTCCAGAACTCTGGCAGACCATCCCTGCGCCGACATATCTTTTGCAATATCCTGAAGCGCACCAGCACGGCGCGCCGCCAAAGTGACCTCAGCACCATGTTCCGCCAGCGCCACAGCGCAGGCCATGCCTATGCCCGACGAGGCTCCGGCGACCAAAGCTCGCTTGCCGCTCAGGTCGAAACTGGGGGTGCTGGGAAAATGTGGCATATCAGACCTCGCCGACCGGGAATGGGATGGTGCCGGGTACACGTGCCTTATTGAACTCACGCAGTCGGGCAAAAACATCTACGCCCAATTGCCGATACACATCCAGCAGATCGACCAACACCCAATTCTCGCGGATCAGCCCACCTTCCAGACGCCAGAAATCAAGTGACTTCAAAGTGATCCGTTTGCCCGAAGGCGCAATCCCCATCCAGCCGTCATGGGTGACGGTCTGGATCATGTTCGGCCAGCCGGTCACAGCGGCGTAGTCGCCATCACCAAAAAAGTGAAAGGTGATCTCGTCGGCATACTGACCACGATCGGGCATTCCGTTGAGGAAGGGAATCTGGTGCCAGTTGCGGAATCCCGCGATACCGCGCGCTGTCCCGATCCCTGCGGGACCGTACCAGTTCATGCGCGGATGCCAGAACCGCTCCATCTCCATCACTTCGGGCCCACCCTGGCTGGGGTGTTTCTCAAGATGTTTCAGCATGTCGACGATATGATTGCACGAGGCCAGAGATTTCACCTCATCCCACGGTCCGGACGCAACGCCATCCAGAGTCGCCGGGCCGGGAATGCAGAACTCCAGCCCCAGAGACGGGGCCATTGGCCAGGCATTCGCCTGCATCATGACTTCGGGAACGTCCCAGAGTGCCTGAATCTCGACAACCTTGCCATTTTCAAAGCGGTAGAATTCGTGGAACCGCATGTGGGTCAGATGCCCGGTCGGCGGGATGTCCAGCCAGGGGGCGACGAAGGTGCCGAAGTAGTGGCCGCCGCAGCCAACCCAGTCGTTGCCCTGTTCTGTCCGACCACCCATGACGATCCAATCGCGACGCTCAAGATCGGGCATGGATTTCAGAAGTGGCGCGTAACAGGTGTCATAGAGTTCCTGCGGGCCGGTCAGATCTCCGAATGGATACAACATGTGGATGGCAGCATCGGGCGCGATCACCGCCTCCAGCGCCGCTCGTACTCCGGCTTCGTCGAATTTATACATTGCCTCGCGCAGGGGCGCGATCAGGACCTTGTGGGTAGAGTGAGTATCCATTGCGAAATCTCGCATTATTTTAACTTCTTATCCAAAAAATTCTGTAGGGCCCCGGTCGAATCCCTGCGCAAGATTCGTCACGCTTACGAAGTCGCATCGGCCGTCTCGCGGTATGGTGCGCCTTCACCATAGGGAACGTTGATGCCCCCATAACGCCGGACACGGATGTTGCATTGTTCGGCATGGCCGACAAAGCCTTCCAGCATACACAGACGTGAGCCGTATTCGCCGATCATCGCTGCGGCCTCATCAGTGACGACCTTCTGATAGCTGTGGGTTTTCATGAATTTGCCGACCCAGAGCCCGCCGGTATAGCGCCCGGCCTTTTTGGTCGGCAGTGTATGGTTGGTACCGATCACCTTGTCGCCGTTGGCCACGTTGGTGCGCGGACCAAGGAACAGCGCGCCATAGCAGGTCATGTTTTCCAGGAACCAGTCGTCGCGGTCAGTCATGACCTGCACATGCTCTGACGCGATGTCATCGGCCACTTGAAGCATCTCGTCATAGGTGTCGCAGACGATGACCTCGCCGTATTCCTCCCAACTGACCTTGGCAGTGCCGGCGGTGGGTAGGATCTCGAGGATACGGTCGATCTCGCTCAGTGTCTCTTCGGCCAGTTTGCGCGAGTTGGTGACCAGAACGCAGGGGCTGTTATAGCCATGCTCGGCCTGTCCCAGCAAATCGGTCGCACAGAGCTCCGCATCCGCTGCGGTTTCGTCGGCGATGACCATGGTTTCGGTCGGCCCGGCGAACAGGTCGATGCCCACCCGGCCAAACAGCTGGCGCTTGGCTTCGGCCACAAAGGCGTTGCCGGGGCCAACCAGCATGTGAACCGGATCAATGGTCTCAGTCCCTATCGCTATGGCACCGATGGCCTGGATCCCGCCCATGACATAGATCTCATGCGCGCCGCCCAGATGCATCGCTGCGATCACGGCCGCATTGGGTTTGCCCTGGAAGGGCGGGGTACAAGCTATGATGCGCGGAACACCGGCGACCTTGGCAGTTGCCACTGACATATGCGCCGAAGCCACCATCGGGAATTTGCCACCGGGGACATAGCATCCCACTGACTGAACAGGGATGTTCTTGTGACCAAGGATCACTCCTGGCAGAGTTTCAACCTCGATATCCAGCATCGAGTCGCGTTGTGCCTGCGCAAAGTTCGTCACTTGCTTCTGCGCGAATTTGATATCGGCCAGTTCGCGTTCAGTCAGCGAGTTGATCAACTCGTCGATCTGATCCTGGCTCAGGCGGAAGCTTTCCGGCGAGTAGTTGTCGAACTTCTCTGACAGCTCGCGCACAGCGGTATCGCCGCGGGTTTCGATATCCGCCAGCGTTGCTTCGACAACAGCTCGGGTTTTGGCATCGTCTTCCGCCCGATCAGCTTCAGGTTTGCCGCGTTTCAGGTATTCAATAGCCATTGTCTCTATCCTCAGTTTTCGGGCCGGGGTGGAGTTTTTTCTCCCCGGTCAAATGCTTCCCAGCCTTCGCCGTTGAACAGATCAACGCCAAGCTGCGCGGCGACGTGGGCGAAATCGACGTTCACCCAGTTGTCAACGATCTTGCCATCGACGACTTTCCAGAAATCCATGTATCGGATCTCGACCCGCTTGCCGGTGGGCGCGATGCCCAGAAACTCGCCCGAGTGGGTTGCCTCCTGGCGGCCAAAGGCCGCAGCCCATTCGCCCATATAAAGCCGGGCCTCATCAATGCAGGTCTTGTCCGAGAACGCCGCCTGAAACGGGCGTTGCCAGTTTTCCTGAAACTCCTTGAGCCCAGTTTTGGTGCCGCAGCCCCGGTTGCCGATCCAGCGGAACCCTTCTGCGAAGAATTCGCCAATATCGTCGATGCGGTGATCGTTCAAACCATCGACCATCCCCTCGATCACGGCGCGGGTCTCGTCGGTTTTTCTCATGTCCGTGTCACGTGTCAGCACGGCCTGTTCGGGGCGGGAGCCCTTCATGTGTCTTTTCCTTTTATGGTTACCAAGGGGTTTTCTGTCTGGACGGGGAGGGTTGGTCGGCCGTCAGAAAATCCCTTGGCATCCGGTTGAGCGCCGGGTGGCGCGCAATGGCGTTATGTCTGGCGGAACAGCTCATTAGGTCTGTTCAGAAATTTCGGCAAAAAGGTCGAAACCCAGTTGCACCAGCAGATGTGGAATATCGAGCATGCACCAGTTCTCGATGATCTTGCCTTCTGCGCAGCGCCACCAGTCGCAGTCACGCATAAAAACGCGCTTTCCCGTTGGCTCCAGGCCCAGGAAGGATTTGACGTGGACGCCGGTGATCTGCGGCCAGCCGCACAGGAATGCATAGTCGCCATCCCCGGCTTTGCAATTCGAACCGACGCCGGTGACGCCTGCGTCCTTGCCGTCGCCCCAGCCTTCGAACGTGTCCTCGAAGGGGGATTGGAATTCGGCGAAGGCATCGACCGTGGCATAGGACCCCAGCCCGCCGGGACCGTACCACACCATTCGGTCATCCCAATAAGGCCGCCAGCTTTGGTCCTCGGTCGTTAGCTGTTTTAGCATGTCCTCGACCAGATCTGCTGTGGCGCGTGACTGCGCTGGGTCTGAAGGCCCAATGACGATGCCGTCATGCGTTGCCGGACCTGGCACGACACCTTCATAGCCCTGCAGTTCCAGCGGCCAGAGGCCAAGCGCGATGATCAACTCGGCAAAGCCGAGAAAGACATAGGATTCGACGATCTTGCCATCTTCCATTCGGTGGAATTCACCAAACCGCAGAAATGCCAGTTTGCCACTGGGTGGAATACCACAAAGCGGTCGCGTGAAATGACCATGGAAATACCCGGTTGAGGTGACCCACTCGCTTCCCAGGTATTCGCCACCCGTGACCACATAGTTCTGACGGGTGAGCCCCTCGAACGCTTCTGATATCGGAAAGATGACAGAGCTGACGTAGCCGTTGCCATCGGGGGCTGCATTGATCGGATGGCTCGCTTCGGTAGTGGCCGTTGCGGCGAAAATCTCGCTGGCGGCCGTCTCCATGGTCTCGCCGAGGCCCTTATCAAAGCTTTCGAGAAACTGACGATAAAGCTGTTTGTTTTCAAACGTGGTTCCGGTAGCAATACCCATCGCTGGGCGATTTGCGCGCTTGTTCATGGCGCTTTCCTTTTTAGGACGTTTTCCTATTCGCTGTGGCGGTGTGCAGGCACGAGGACCCGCGCGCATCAAGGCAAATGGAATTCGTCCCGGCCGTCGGGCCCGGCGCGCAGCCAAGTTCAGGCTGGCTGCGTGCGCATGGGCAGATACGGACTGAGGATGAGTGCGCCCCATTTATGTCAGCCTTTCACAGCCCCGGCGGTCAGGCCGCCGACGATCTGGCGCTGGAAGAACATCACCAGTATGAACAGTGGAACAGTGGCTGAAACCACGGCTGCAACAGCGAACATCACGTTGCCCTCGGTTTGCGTTGTACCGAGGAATGCGGCAATGGCAGGCACCATAGTACGGTTGCTTTCAGACAGCAGCATCGCCCCCACGGCAAAGTCGTTATAGGCCAGAAGGAACGAGAACAGCCCGGTCGTGATGACGCCTGGCCACATCACCGGAATGATCACACGTCGGAAAGCCTGAAACTGGTTGCATCCGTCGACCTTGGCACTTTCATCCAACTCGCTCGGGATGTTCTTGAAGAAGGAATGCAACATCCAAAGAGTGAACGGCTGGTTGATCGCCACAAGCACGATAATGGTGGTTGGAAGAATTCCCCAAACATTCCATTCAAAGAAGGGTAACAGATAACCTGAGACCAGAGTGATTGGCGGCATTGCACGGAAAATCAACGCTGTGATCAAAAGCCAGAATGTGTAGTTGTAAGTAGACCGCGAAAGGGCATAGCCCCCTAAAGTCCCGATAGTCAGTGAGATGGTAACAACAAAGAAACAGACGATCCCGGTGTTCAGAACATTTCGCCAGAACTCTTCCTGAATCCAAGCACCCTCATATCCGGTGGTGGTGAACGGCGAGCCATAAACCGCTTCGGTTCGGGCACCAGTCAGGGCGTTGGTCCAGTCAGCGATCGAGAAGAAATCCAGTTCGACCTTGAACGAGCCCCAAACCGTCCAGAGGAACGGAAAGGCGGCCAGGATAAACCATAGGAGCACAAACAGGGATGAGGCGATCCGAAGGCTTGTAGGCATTCTTTGTGCGCGGCTGGCCATATTATCTTGCTCCTTTGAAATCGCGCCAGGTGCGGACAAGCACGGGCGACAGAAGAATGGCGACCCCAATTATCGTCATCACAGAGGTAGCGGCAGCGGAAGACAGTTGCCGAGTCTCGCCACCGAGATCGTAAAAGATGAAGGTGCTGAGTGATTGCGCATGCGCTTGTGCGCTGAAGCCGATGATCGGTTCAAACACCTTGAAGTTGTCCATCAACTGGATCAGCGCAACAAATGTGACCAGAGGCATGAGGTGAGGAACAACCACAAATTTGACCTGTTGCCAGCGCGTCGCCCCGTCTATCTGAGAGGCCTCAATCTGGTCTTGGGGCAAGGTTTGCAGTCCAGCATAGAACACGACAAAGGCAAAAGGCGCAGCGTGCCAAACACCATAGACCATCAGAGCTACCCACATCAGCCCTGTTGATGCTTTCAGGCTGAAATCCGGATCTCCAGCCAGATATACGAGGGCGTTGCCGATCACCCCGCGACTGTCAATCATCCAAAACAGGATGAGCGAGCCGATCAGCGGGGTCACGATCATGGGCAGAAGAGAGAAAAAGATCATCAGACCTTTGAGTTGCCTGTGCAGGGAGTTTACTGCCAACGCAATCACCAGCCCCAATACAATTGTGAGCGGTGTCACGACAGCAACGAAGGTCAGCGTGAATGCCATCGCCCGGTAGAAGGGTAGATTACCAAGCTCGGTGAAGAAGCCGCCCCATGTTTCATTCGCGGCCCAGATTTGACCAATTTCCTGTATCGCCAGATGGCCTCGGTTAAAGTAAATGTCCAATCCCACAAATCGGCCCAGTGGTTTCTCGGCGCGAAGTGCTGCAGTGGCCTCTTGATCAACAGTGGTCTCAGTTGTGCATCCGATAAGCGGGGTGCAGTTTTCGACCTCTAACAGAACGGCCGGGTGGGGCGCGAAGATCGATTGAGTCACCACCGAGACAATTGGCATTGCAATGAACAGCAGCATCGCGAGTCCTGTGGGCAGGAAGAACCAAAGGAATGTCTTATGGCGCATGTTGCAATCCTCGCGTGAGTAGGATTGCGCGGGTGGGTATCAAAGGCACCCGCGCAATGGGCTTCTTATTGCAGATAGCCTTGCTCGATGGCGGCGGCACGATAGGCGGCTTCTACATCAGCCAACGCTTGTTCCGCGCTTTCCTTGCCCTGCATGAAATCAGCAAGTTCGTTGCCAAGTGCGCTGTGCATGAGCCCCATGTAGGGTAGCATCGGATAGGGTGGTGTGCCCATTTTGGCCGCAGCAAACACGCCCTCGGCATCTTTTCCCGGCTGGTAGCCTTCAATCAGCCAGACCGCCAACGGAGTGGTTTCATCGTTCAGCATGTCAGGACGGATGCCATGTTTCATTGCGATGAAGGTGGCCTCGGCCTCTTCATCTGAGATGTTCTTTCCGACTGTCCAACCGTCCCACCACAGGGTCGTTGCAGGGATATCTCCGCCACCAACTGTCAGCGGCGCGCCAATCGCATGGCCGTCGATTACCTCCTGCAACACACCTTCGGTGGTGGTTTGCTGCGATGCGCGCGAACCCCACATATTCATGATTGCAACGTTGCCAGCACGGTATTCGGCATTGGTGGCGTTGGAGTCATGAGTCAGGAAGTCGGGGTTCATGTATTCCGACAAAGCCTTCATCATATTCAGGGCGTTGACACCGGCCTCAGAATTCACGTTGGGTTCGGCCGTACCGGGTTTAAAATGGCTGCCGCCATAACCAAGGAACATATTGTTGAATTCCTGCGCCAGGTTCCAACCCGATGCATAGGCCCCACCAACCGGGTTTTGCATGATGCCCTGCGCACGAATGGCCTCGGCCACCTCGAGCATTTCCTCATAGGTAGTCGGGACTTCCACACCGGCTTGCTCAAGGATGTCCTTGCGGAACATCAGATGCTGCGCGTTCGCCATAAAGGCGATAGCCATGATGTTGTCGCCAATCTTGATCAGCTGCCCAGGCTGCAGGTCCTGGCCATACTTTTCCACCAGATCATTGAGCGGACGAATAACGTCTTCGTTCATCAGTGCCACAACCGAACTATTGGCGATGATTGCGGTCGTATATTCCGACGGATTGCCCGACAGGCCAGCCACGTTGATGGTCTGGTGCTCGGATGTCAGGTTGGATTCTACCGACGCCCCGGTGCATTCCTTCGCTCCGGCTGCGACGGCCTGGATGGCCGCAAATTCATTGCCGACTATGTTGACACGTGCGCCGATTTCGCAGGCATATCCCGCGCTTGCGGCAAAGGCGGCTACCGAGCCGGCCAATGCAATTTTCTTCAGAAACATCAATATTCCTCCCTAGATGGATGGGTGCATCTTCGAAGTCTGCACCCTAGTTACCCCGTCCCAACGGGTGTTGTTTGCGGTTCTCAGCCTTCCAGGCGAGCCCCGGTTTTCGCATCAAACAGATGGCAGTGATCGGTATGGATATGAATCGAGACCTGATCGTCGATTTCGGCCCGATAGGTTTTGTCGGCCTTGACAGATACCAGCGCTCCACCGATCCGAACCGAAACCATGGTGCTGTCGCCCAACAGCTCTTGTGTATAGATCGGTGCATTGATCTCGCCGCCGCTTTCTACAACATTGGCGTCCTCGGCGCGAAACCCCAGCGTGATAGGACCGTCGGGCGCGTTCAACCCGTGTACCTCAGTGCTTTTGGCGCGGAACACGCCACCCTGAACCTCGCCATCGACAAGGTTCATTGCCGGGTTGCCGATAAAGCTGGCGACAAAGGTGTTGGCGGGGGTGTCGTAAATATCGACCGGAGTACCGACCTGTTGCACGACACCCTGCTTCATAATCACCACCCGATCAGCCAGTGTCATAGCCTCGATCTGGTCGTGGGTGACATAGATCGTGGTGACCGCCAATTCGTGGCTGAGGTTCTTGATCTGTGCGCGGGTGGAAACGCGCAGTTTTGCGTCAAGGTTGGATAGTGGCTCGTCCATAAGAAACACGTTCGGCTCGCGCACTATGGCACGAGCCAAGGCAACCCTCTGACGCTGACCGCCAGACAATTCCGCTGGCTTGCGGTGCAGGAAGTCATCCAACTCAACCATCGCCGAAGCGCGCCGCACTTTTTCGTCATGGGTAGCAGGGTCAATACCGCGAACTTTCAGCGGGAAGCGAATGTTCTCATATACATTCATATTCGGATAGAGCGCGTATGACTGGAACACCATCGCAACATCGCGGTCTTTGGGCTCCATGTCATTTACTCGGGCGCCATCGATCAGGATATCGCCCTCAGACGCGTCCTCGAGACCAGCTATCATGCGCATTGTCGTCGTCTTTCCGCAACCTGACGGCCCAAGAAGCACCAGAAATTCCTTGTCGGCTATTGTCAGGTCAAAATTGTCAACTCCGACAAACGATCCCCAACGCTTTCCAACATTGCGAAGTTGAATTTCGGCCATTCTGTCCTCCCTGCTGCACTCGTAGTGCATACGCTTGCAAAACCATAGACAACAAAAGAAACATCTGGCAAGCTTTTTTTGCATGCGTGTGCAAAAGCCGACTTCATCTTCCTCACAATTCGCCCCTTGGCAGCGACTAAAGAACTGAAAGAAAATAATAATGTCCTATGAAATCCAAAAATCGATCATCTTGGATTACTACACGGCGCTCAGCAGCGTAAAAGAATCGGATATCGCCAACACGTTGTCTGAGTTCTGCACAGAAGACTACCTGTGGCGCGGTTTCCACCCGTTTGATGAGCTTCGGGGCACCCATGACGTAGCACAGGCATTCTGGCGTCCCCTGAAGCAAAGTCTAAGGAAAATGCAGCGCCGGATGGACGTGTTCATGGCCGGAAAAAACGAGATGGACGGATTCACCTCGGTCTGGGTTGTTTCAATGGGGCATCTGATGGGCCTGTTCGACAATGCGTGGCTGGGCATCGCCCCCACGGGCAAGATGGCGTTTTTGCGCTATTGTGAGTTCAACAAGATCGAGAATGGCAAGATCGCCGAAACGGCGATGTATTTCGACATCCCGCATTTCATGATGCAGGTCGGGTTGCAGCCCTTCCCGCCTCAAACTGCAGCCCATCTGGTTCAACCCGGACCGATGACGCATGACGGGTTGATGTTCAGCCCGCAGCCTGCCGAAGAAGGCGAGAAAACTCTCGACACGATCAATGCCATGATTTCCGATCTCGGCCAATGGAACAGCGGCTTGAGACTTGAGGAAGAATTGCGCCAGACATGGAGCGAAGACATGATTTGGTGGGGGCCCGCCGGGATCGGTGCGACCTATACGATTGAGCGTTATGCAAAGCAGCACTCAGGCCCGTTCCGCGCATCCTTAACGGACCGCTCGAAGACCAAGCACATTTGCCGCTTGGCTGAGGGTCACTATGGCGGCTTTTTCGGCTGGCCGAATTTCACGGCGCGGCCCACCGGCGGGTTCATGGGTATGCCCGCCACAGACAAGGCCGGTGAATTCCGTGTGATCGACATATATCGTCGCGCGGGTGACAAGCTGGCCGAGAACTGGGTTTTCATTGACCTGCTGCACTTCTGGAAACAACAGGGTGTCGATATTTTGGGGCGCATGTCGAAAGTACCGCGAACATGACCGGCTGGATCGATGCCCATCACCACCTTTGGGACCTTGAAGCTGTAAACTACACCTGGCTGATGGCGCGCGGGGTGGAAAGGTTCTTTGGCGACCCGACGCCGATTCAACGGGATTATCTGCTGCGCGAGTTCCGGTCCGAAGCCGCGCCCTGCGGAGTCGGTGCCTCGATCCATATCCAGGTGGGGGCCAAAAACGGTCTGGACGAAGCCCGGTGGGTTCAAGCTGTCGCCGAAACCAATCCAGACTGGCCAATGGCGCAGGTTGTGTTCTGTGACCTGACCTCGGCTGACCTACACGCCCAGCTTGATACGTTTCAGGCCCTTCCAACTGTACGCGGTGTGCGCCAGATCGTCGGGCGCGCACCCGGAGAGGACGCGCAGACGGGAACCAATTTCCTGTTGGACGATCCGCGGTTTCTGGACGGACTGAAGGAGGCTGGACGGCGTGACCTCAGCTTTGATCTGCAGCTCATTCCTGATTTGATCGTAAAAACCGCGCGAATTCTCGCTCAAGCCTCGAATACACGAGTCGCTCTATGCCATGCCGGATCACCATATGACCGCACTCCGGCGGGCCTGAAAAGCTGGGCTCAAAGATTGCGCGCGCTGTCCGATCTGCCGCACGTCTCATGCAAGCTCTCAGGTCTGGGCATGTTCGATCACAACTGGGCGCCTGAGAGTATTCGCCCGATCGTGGAGATTTGCCTTGAACAATTCGGACCTAAAAGGGTCATGTTTGGCTCGAATTTCCCGGTCGACAAACTCTATGGCAATTACACATCGCTGGTAAAGGCTTACCGTGATCTGGTTCCGGCTGAAGCACAATCGGCGGTTTTCAGAGAAACCGCCGCACACTTCTATGATCTCGAGGTGCCCTGAGAGTGATATTCAATGACTCGGCCCCTTGATCCGGGCCGATCGGATGTAGAATCCGTTCCCGTTTCTTTCTCGTGATTAGGTTGCGGTCAAGGCCTGCTGAGCGGAACCGTTGCGCAGCTCAAGCGAAGCAGGCCGGGCGGTACGGTTAAGATTAGCGTAAACGGCTGGTGCCAGTCCGCCGAGAGAAATGTGCGGTCGCTGTGTATCGTAGTCAATCCTCCAGTTTTTGATGATCTTTCGGGCTTCAGCCAGGTTGCCGAAGATATGTTCGTTTGAGCGCTAGCAGAAATGCGCTCGAACTGACAGGTAGGGGCGAAGTTTGCGACAGAACCTGGAACGGTTGTGTTGCAAATTTTTGGAACGATCAAAGTAAGCGTCTTACCAGGCACACATATCCTACGATCTCAGCAAACACCCGAAAGCCAGAGGTGGCTGCGCTGAAGAATTGCTGTTTCCGGATCATGTTGACGACTTTGATGCCATCCAACGTAGCGGACGCGGATGCGAATGATTTGGACCCACACATATGTCGAACACGCCGTTTTATGAACCGATGATCCTGCTCGATCATATTGTTCAAAAATTTGGACCTGATTGTCTGCACCTTGGCTTGGCAACCAAACCGCTTCAGAATCCTGTTCACTTCTCGAATGCCGGCTGCGTTGGCTCCGCTCTTATCGATGACGACTTTGTCTGGGATTCCGTTTGATGACAGCGCTTTGGTAAAGAACCTGGTTGCTGCGGGACCGATTCTTCGCTCAGACAGCATAAAATCAAGGGTGTTCCCTGCTTTTTCGACGGACCGATAGAGATACACCCACTTACCGCGCACACGGAGGTAGGTTTCGTCCATTCTCCAAGATTTCTGTGTTGGACGCTTTTTCGATTGCGCCCGCGCAGCGATCATCGGAAAATATTTTACAACCCATCTATTCAACGTGGCGTGATCGACGGAAACGCCCCGTTCAGCCATAATTTCTTCAAGGTCGCGATAGGAAACAGTGTGGCGCAAATAGAAAAACACAGCGTACAAAACCACATCCTTCGGGAAGTGGCAGCCTTTCAAAGAAACCATTCTGAAACCTGCTCGCGATTGATTTGAAAGCAACAAGCACCAGGGCACGCGATTTCGTCAACCTCGGTCAAAATTCGCGACACAACCAAATTTCCCACCGACAACTGCGTTCCGGAAAGACATCCCAAATTTGAGCTCTGCAAGGTCTCTGCCCGGCTCTCCAGTTTCAAAAAACCAATCCAAGGGGATTGCTAGGCGCTTTCCAACCTGAGCCAAAAGTTCGGCCCTGGGCACCGACGTTCCGGCCAAGTATCGGCTCATTTGCGTACGGTTCACACCTGCAACATCAGCCAAGAATTTCACTGACCCAACCTGTTTAGCGAGGTGGTTTAGTCGTGCTGCCAGCGCGTCCCGCATATCTGATTGGCTGGCTGTATCCCTTGTCATCTTCAACCTCTTTTCCAGCGAGAGCAGGGGAAAAGTTTACTCATCAACACGCTGTGTGTCTCTTAAAAACTGAACCAGTTTCAGTGGTATACACGCTATCGCAGGCCTAGTGGTTCAGAATCTTGCTCAGAAAATCCTGCGCTCGATCACTTTCCGGGTTGCTAAAAAACTGCTCGGTGGGACGGTCTTCAATTACCAGACCAGCATCCATGAACACCACCCGATCCGCCACCTTGCGTGCAAAGCCCATCTCGTGCGTGACAACCATCATTGTCATACCGTCCTTTGCCAGTTCGACCATCACATCCAGAACCTCATTGATCATTTCCGGATCAAGGGCCGAAGTCGGTTCATCAAACAGCATCGCAATCGGGTCCATAGCCAGCGCCCGGCTGATGGCGACCCTCTGCTGCTGTCCACCTGAAAGCTGCCCGGGAAATTTTTCGATATGTGGCAGGAGCCCAACCCGATTGATCAGAGCTTCAGCTTTGGCGTTGGCCTCGTCACGTGACCGGCCCAGGACTTTCTGCTGACCCAGACAAAGGTTCTCGCGCACGCTCATATGTGGGTAAAGCTCAAAGTGCTGGAACACCATACCAATGCGCGAGCGCAGCTTGGTAAGATTGGTGCCTTTTGCGGTGACATCCACGTCTTCAACCTGAATGCGGCCCTGCTGCACCGGCTCCAACCCGTTAACGCATTTGATAAGGGTGGACTTTCCTGATCCGGACGGACCGCAGACCACTACAACCTCGCCTTTTTTGACGTTGGTGGTGCAATCGGTCAGCACCTGAAAGTTGCCGTACCATTTAGAGATGTTTTCAATGCTGATCATGCTGTTTTGGCCTTCTGAAGGTGCCGGACAACAAGTGAACCGGCGAAGCAAATGCTGAAGTAGACAAGGGCGGCGAAGATATACATCTCAGCAAGCCGGCCCTCGGTTCGGGCGACAATAGATGAGGCGGTCATGAAGTCGCGCAAGCTGACAACAAAGACAAGGCTGGTATCCTGGAACAGAATGATGCCCTGCGTCACAAGGATCGGGATCATGTTCCGGAACGCCTGTGGCAGGACCACATAGCGCTGGATCTGCCAGTAGCTGAGGCCAGTGGCCTGTCCGGCATGCACCTGTCCTTTGCGGACTGACTGAATGCCTGCCCGGATAATTTCTGAATAGTAGGCCGCCTCGAACATGACAAAGGCGATCAGCGCCGAATAGAAGCCGCCAATCGGCCGACCCAAAGCAAGAGGCACCAGGAAGTAGAACCAGAAGATCACCAAGATCAGCGGCACCGAGCGGATCAGGTTCACATAACCTGCGGCGAGGAGAGCCAATGGCGCGATACCAGATAGCCGCATCAAGGCAAGGCCGGTCCCCAAAATGATACCGCCGATCACAGCAAGAAAGGTAAGCCATAGCGAGAGCTGCAAGCCCTGCCACAGAAATGGAAGATTGTTCCAGATGACGGAAAGATCAAAATCACCCATAATTCAGCCTTTTCCGACAAAACCCGGGATGCGGGTGTATTTTTCAAGAGTCTGCGCGATGACTGTCGCACCAAGAGCGATGACGACGTAGATGACCGTCGCTGCGGTAAAGGCCTCAAATCCCTGAAAAGTGTATTCCGCGATCTGCTGGCTTTGCGCCGTCAGTTCAAGAAGGCCGATGGTCAGCGCCAGTGAGGAATTCTTGAAGATAGTCAGGAATTCAGAGGTCATCGGCGGCACGATCAACCGGAAGGAAATCGGCAACAACACGTAGCGATATGTCTGCGCAGTCGAGAAGCCATTGGCATAGGCTGCGCTGGTCAACCCGTGACCGACGGCATTGATCCCGGCACGAACCTGTTCGGCAACGCGGCTTGCGGTGTAAAGTCCTAGACCGATAACAGCCGTAACATACTCGGGATTTGGCATGTCCCGCTTCATCCAACGACCCAGATCGTCCGGAACGATCTCAGGCATGACGAAGTACCACAGGAACAGTTGTACAAGAAGCGGCACATTACGAAAAAGTTCAACGTAGGTGGTGCAAAGTAAGGCAACAGGCCGCGATGGCAGTGTGCGCCCGACGCCAATTAGAACACCGACGGCCAGCGCAAGAACCCAGGCCACAAGCGCGACCGCAAAGGTCCACCCCAGCCCCGATATCAGCCAGCCAAGGTATTCCTCTTCAAAGAGGACACCCCAGTTCCAGTTGTAGTTCATGCTTTCTACCCTGATAAGAATGGTGCCGGGCCTCCCGCGCACGGTGCAGGCCCGACAGTGTTGCTACAGGAGGAGGTTATTCCGGCAGCGCATTAAGCTGGAACGCAGCCTTCAGCAGGTCTGTCTGACCGACACCCAGCGGATCGAACCACTTGGCATAGATGTCGTTGATCTCACCCGAGCGGAACACATCTGCCATAGCCTTCTTGCCGATCAGTTCAAAGGCGCTGTCGTCGCGGCGCACCATCAACGCATAGGGATCGAAAGACAGGAAATCACCGACCACCGCGAAATCTTCGGGGGTCTTGGATTTTGCAATGAGCCCGAACAGAAGGATGTGATCCGTGGCATAGACATCCACACGATCAGTTTCCAAAGACAACATGCCCTCGGCATGATCCCGCACCGGAAGAACCTTCACGTCCAGCCCCAGCTCTTCAATTGCCGCCTTGACGGCACGCTCGTTGGTGGTGCCCTGCGCCAACGCAACGGCCTTGCCGCCCAGATCTGCAACCGAATTGATGCCGGAGTCTTTACGGACCATCAGTTTGGTACCGGTGATGAAGGTCGTGGGCAGATATTCGACCTGCTCCTGACGGGTCAGGTTGTTCGTGGTCGAGCCGCATTCAAGGTCAATCGTGCCATTGGCCATCAGTGCAATCCGGGTCTTGGGGTTCACCGGCACATATTTGATCGTCAGTTCCTTACCCAGCTCGGCGGAAACCGCTTCGACCACCTTCATGCAAAGGTCGATCGAATACCCAACCGGATTTTGGTTCTCGTCCAGATAGGCAAACGGAACAGAGCTTTCCCGGTGTCCAATGACAATTTCGCCCGAGGCGTCAATCTTGGCCAAAGTTCCCGTGCGATCCTCAGCCACAGCTGGAGCAGAAAAGGCCAAGGCAAAAGCCAATACGGCCGCTGGTTTCATATATTTCATGGTTTTCTCCCTTAGTTTCTGTTGCTTTTGTTAGTCCTGATAGCCCGGCAGATCGAAAATGCCGGAATATCCAAATAACGCTGCACTTCCACCGGTGTGCAGAAACACAACATTATCCATTCCTTCGAAGTAGCCTTTGCGAACTTGATCAATCAGGCCATCGAGCCCTTTGCCCGAATAGACCGGGTCAAACAAAAGCCCTTCGAGTTGAGCCAGTTTCAGAAGCGCCGCACGCATGCCGTCGGTCGGCAGGCCGTAGCCTGGGCCAACATAATCACAGTTCGCGCGCACCGAGGTACGTTCAATCACGGCCCCCATTCCAAGGTAATCCATGGTCTTGCAGGCCAGGTCATAGACCATGCCTTCCTGTTTCCCCTGAGGTGCCCGAACACCGATCCCAAGCAAGTGAATGTTGCTGCCAAGGGCAGCAAGTCCCGCCACCAGCCCTGCTTGGGTTCCCGCACTGCCGGTGGCATGGACCAGGGCGTCAATCTTGAGACCGATGTTTCCGGCTTGCTCTTCCAACTCGGCGGCACAATTCACATAACCCAACGCCCCAACGCGATTGGAGCCGCCGCCCGGGATGATGTAGATCTTGCGGCCCTGATCTTGCAGCGTGCTGGCCAAGGCTTCCATTTCAGCGTTCATGTCGGCACCACCTGCTCGTTTGGAAACGGTTGCGCCATGTAGCTGATCCAGCAGAACATTACCGTTGAAGTTATAAGTCTCGTCATTCGACCCGGTGCGATCCTCAAGCAGGATATGGCAGTTCAGCCCCAACCGGGCTGCTGCGGCTGCTGTCTGTCGTGCATGATTGGACTGGGTGGCGCCTTGCGTGATCACTGTGTCAGCACCCAGCTTCATGGCGTCGGCCATCAGAAATTCCAGTTTGCGAGTCTTGTTGCCGCCCGACGAAAGGCCCGTGCAGTCATCGCGCTTGACCCAGATGCGCGGCCCGCCCAGCTCGTCACTCAACCTTTCCAGCGGCTCCAACGGGGTCGGAAAATGACCAAAACGCACACGTGGAAAGTTCTCAAGCGCGCGCCTTACAAGCGCGAGGTTGCCGCCCACTGCCATAGCACTTTCTGCCGCTGCGGTTTGCATTGTGTACATTCCCTTTACGTATTCTAAGTAAGGCTAAACGCAAAAAATCGTGTTGGATAATGCCAATATTGCAGTGTACCCGTACATAAGGTATGGGTAAGCATGGATACACGCCTTCTAGAAGACGCTCTGATCCTGTTGGAAGAGCGCAGCTTGACCGCCGCTGCCGCGCGTAGGAATGTAACACAACCCGCCTTTTCACGGCGCATTAGATCACTGGAACATTGGATCGGAAAAAGCTTGCTGGTCCGTGAGGCCAACCGGGTAGAGCTGTCTCCGACGCTACTACAAAGCGAACCTCAAATCCGGTCGCTGCTCGCGCATTTGCGGCAATTGCATGGGCATCTTAATAACCCGGAAGGCATCGGAGAACCGCTGGTGATGGCGACGCAGCACTCGCTTTCGGTGTCCGTCGTTCCAGAGATTCTTCGCAAACTCCGCGCACGCAGCGGATTGCCGCAAATCCGATTGCGCACGCAGAACCAGGTGACAGCAATGTCCACATTCCTGCGCCATGAATGCGACATTCTGGTGAGCTATGAATTCCGTGAGCTGCCCCAGGTGCCTTTCGATGACACCGTTGATCGTTACATTTGGCGGCGGGACACTTTGCTTCCGGTCGTCGGAGGCGCACTAAAATATGAGCTGCTGGAAGGTCAGATCCTACCACCGGAAGCCCCCTGCATTGATTTCCCCGCAGACAGCTTTTTTGGGCAGATTGTGTTACTGCATCAAGCTAAAGCGGACCGTGCCTGGACGGGAAGATCGGCTGTGGAAAGCGCGTTTTCGGTGGGGATCTCCCAGATGGTTTTGGAAGGAAGCGGCGCTGCCTGGGTTCCTCACTCGCTCATCCAGAATCACATAATTACTGGCGATGCTGTCATCCTCTCTCCGGAATACGGCCGCCTGCCGCTGGATATTGTTCTATACACCCACGTTTCCAACCCGCGCGGTACGAACTTCAGAAAGATGGTCGCCGAAACAGAGTAAGGGCCAGGAAACCCGCCGTAAGCATCACCCTTCTCCATTACAGACTTGCGATGTGCCTTACAGGTTTTGAGCCATCATCCAAAAGCGTTCCAACTCTGCTCGGGACCTCTCGATCGAACGGTAGAGTTTGATGTCGATTGAAAGCTCGAATTCTGGTTGGCTGATCTTCTGCAAACTCCCGTCTTTCAACTCTCGATCCGCCGCGCTTTCGGGAAGGAATGCAACGCCAATTCCCGCAAGACAAGCGGACTTAAGCGCCTCGGCAACGGAGTTTTCATAGATGGGGCTCACAATGTGACTCAGACCTCCGCGATCCAGACAAACCTGGGACACGCGGCCCAGAAAACTGTCAGGAGTGTATGACAGGAACGGAACCGGGTTTTTCCCTTCGAGGCTGTATTTGGCACGCCCATCAGCATTGACAACGCTGACGGCTATGATCCGGTCTTTTGCAATGGTCGAAGACGGGTATCGGTTTTCATCTGAAATAGTGGGCACTGTCGGATGGGAATAGCACAACATAAAGTCTGCGCTTCCGGATAAAATTGCCTCGGCGCAGCCGGAGAAGTTTTCCGCGACCAGCCTGGTTTTGGTGGGACCAAGATGGCTGGACATTCGTGTCAGCCAGTTCGGGAAGAAGGAAATTGCCAAAGAATGAAGCGCGACGAAATCAAGCACCGATGCTTCCTGGCGAGATAAGCCACGGATATCGCTTTTGGATTGTTTTAATGCGGCAACCGTGTCGATTGCGGTTTGCTTGAATGCATGACCTGCTGACGTAAGCTCAACCGGGTGTACGCTCCTGTCAAACAATGGGGTACCGGTCCAGTTTTCCAAGTTTTTGATCCGCCGCGTGAAAGCCGACTGGCTTATGTTTCGCGCATCCGCCGCGCGGGCAAATACCCCAGCAGTTGAAAGTGCCAAGAAGTCTTCCAGCCAATCGATCTCCATCAAAATTCTCCAATTGCAGAAACTTCACACGGTAGAAGCATGTTGCAAAATTCGCAACACCTTTGCGAAAGTTGTCATGGGTGGACGGACTTGATGGCGGTACGGTCAGACCAACACACTCACAGAGTCTCGGCCCCTCGCATTTGATGCAGGCCGCAAGACCACAAAAAGGTCTCAGATCATGAAACAACACAGAACAGAATCCGACAGCCTTGGCCCGGTAAAGATCCCGCTGGCAGCGACCTGGGGCAGCCAGACCCAGCGGGCACTGGAAAATTTCCCGATTACGGGGGTGGCGATCAGCCACTATCCGGAATTGATTGTCGGACTGGCGTCGGTCAAAAAGGCCTGTGCTATGGCCAACAAGGACCTCGGCGTCCTGCCCCACCGGAAAGCGTCGGCCATTACGGATGTCTGTGACAAGATCATTGCCGGGGGCCATCACGATCAGTTTGTTGTTGATGTCATGCAGGGTGGTGCTGGCACATCGACCAACATGAATGCCAATGAAGTCATTGCAAATCTTGGGCTGGAAAAGCTTGGGGCAGATCATGGCGATTACAGCCAGCTTCATCCGAATGATGATGTGAACCGGTCACAATCCACAAATGACGTTTACCCCACAGCAATCCGTCTGGCTGTTCTGTCCAGGATCGCGCCTATGATTGAAGCAATGCATCTTCTAACCAAATCCTTCGACCAAAAGGCATGTGAGTTTCAGCATATTATGAAGGTCGGGCGTACCCAACTTCAGGACGCTGTACCCATGCCACTTGGTGCGGAGTTCCGGGGATATGCCACAACAATCAACGAAGATGCTGACCGGTTGAGGGACCTGTCGCGCCTTCTGACAGAAGTGAACCTTGGAGGCACGGCCATTGGCACCGGCATCAATGCCCCAGATAGGTTTGGCGAAGTCGCTTTGGCGCATTTGCGCGACATTACCGGCGAGCCACTTAAACTGGCCCCGGACCTGATTGAGGCTTCATCTGATCTGGGTGCCTTTGTGATGTTCTCAAGTACGCTCAAGCGGGTTGGCATCAAACTGTCTAAGATCTGTAATGATTTACGCCTAATGTCCTCTGGACCGCGGGCTGGGCTTGGAGAAATCATTCTGCCCGCGGTTCAGGCAGGATCGTCCATTATGCCCGGCAAGATAAACCCGGTTATTCCCGAAGTTGTAAATCAGGTTTGCTATCAGGCAATCGGAAATGACCTGACCGTCACAATGGCCGCCGAGGCCGGTCAGTTCCAGCTCAACGCGATGGAGCCGGTCATCATCCATAAAGTGTTGGAAACCATGGGGTCTCTGACCAATGCAATGAATGTGCTGCGCACCCGCTGCGTGGACGGTATTGTTGCGGATGAGAAAAGATGCGAGATGTTGCTGAGCAACAGCCTTGTACATGTCACCGCACTGGCCCCGGTGATCGGATATGAGGCTGCCACCAAACTTGCAAAATATGCACAGGCGCATGGCTTGAACCTGCAAGAGGCCGCAAAACCCGCTTTGCCAGGAGAACTTGCCGAGACTGCATTGCAGCACATGCACGGCAGGGCTCCGGAGATTGCCCAATGAACAAAAACCAATCTTTACGCATAGGAATCGTTGGCGGCCTGGGCGCCCTTGCCGGAGCCGACCTGCTGAACAGAATTGTTCAAAGGACACCAGTCAGGTCGGAAGAAGACCACAGGGAATTGATATTTCACCAGAAACCGCTGCGCGAGCCAGCCTCCCCCAAAGAGCTGAGCTACAGCCCATCACACCGAAAACTCTATGTTTTTGACACACTGTCCCGCATGGAACGGGATGGATGTGACGTGGCGCTGCTTCCATGTTTTGTTACCCATAGCTTTCTGCATGAACTGCAGGACGAGCTTGAACTGAAACTGATCAGCATGACAGAGGCGATCGCCGCCGCCGTTACCAGACTGCGTCCCGAGCCGACAAAGATTGGTGTCATCACGACGCCTTTTGTCAGGAAAACTGGTTTGTTCGAGAACCTGTTTGGCAGGGAAATACAGATCCTCCATCCCCGGGAAGATCTGGAAAGTGCCGTCATGGAGGCCGTATATGGACGCATCGGTTTCAAAGCAGGACACTGCAATGAAGACGTTCTGAAACCCATAAATGCCGCCCTGACCAACCTATTCGAACAAGGCGCGACCGTGTTTGTGCCCGGTCTTTCTGAACTGCCCTTGTTGCTCAACCAGCTTGACCTGCCAGACAACATGACGGCCATAGACACGGCGGCGGTTTACGCGGATTACGCCCTGCAAGAGACCCAGCCAGACCGCCGTCACCGGTTCAAAGTTGGAGTGGTCGGCGGTGTCGGACCTGCCGCAACCGTAGATTTCCTTGCCAAACTGGTCAAAGGGACCGAGGCGACCCGCGATCAGGATCACATAAAAGTCTTGGTTGAACAGAACCCGCAAATTCCTGACCGCACCGAAAATCTGGTCCGCGAGGGCACCGATCCAACTGTCGCCCTCTATTCTACCTGCAAAAAACTGGAACGCGGTGGTGCTGACATGCTGGTCATCCCTTGCAACACCGCCCACGCGTATGTCGATCGGATTCAGCGCCACCTTGATATTCCGATCATCAGTATCCTTGCCGCGACCACTGAATACATTAAAGAAACCGCCCCAGAGACGCGTGTGGTCGGGGTCCTCGGTACGGATGGAACAATACAAAGTGGCTTGTACCAGACAGCACTTGATGAGGCAGGCCTTGCCCACATCATTCCCGATGACGATCATCAAAACCTGGTCATGGATTCAATTTATGGCCCGTTTGGCGTCAAAGCTGGATATACCGACGGCCTCTGCAAAGAACAGATTAGCCGGGCCTTTTCCCATCTGGTTGCGCGCGGAGCCGAGGCAATCATTCTCGGCTGTACGGAATTGCCGCTCATCGTGACCGAAAGCGCAGACGCATTGGGGGCGCTTCCTGTCGACCCGACCGATGTGCTCGCCCGAAAATGTGTACAGCTCGCAAGATTCTAGGCGCCACCGAAACTTTATCCGACAGAAGAAACGGTATTGCAAATATTGCAATGCCGTTTCTCTATTTGCGCGACCATGACCGGCACGACGGTGTTACCTTGCGGCGACTGCAGGCAGCTCATTCCAGTTGACTGCCATGGAAAGGGAGAACCTATTGATGAATACCAGTCGCAAAACAGGGTTTATGGCACCTTGGAGGAATATGCTTCTTTGGAAGCAAATCGTGATCGCGCTTGTTCTTGGGGTGGTTACGGGCGTGTTGCTGAACGCAACCGGAAACGCAGCAATTGCGGGCATGATCAAGAACATTGGAACCCTGTTCCTGTCGCTTATCAAAATGCTGATTGTCCCGTTGATCTTCGTATCGCTCGTTTGCGGTATGACATCGGTCAGCGACATGGCCCGCATGGGGCGAATTGGCCTGAAGTCGATTGTATTCTATCTGGGCACAACTGCATTCGCGATCACGATTGGACTCGCTTTGGGCCTGCTGTTGCAACCCGGCGCAGGAATTGATCTGAGCACCGCAGCCGCAATGGAACCCAAAGCGTCTCCGCCTTTCATCCAGCAACTTATCGGGATCGTTCCCAAGAACCCAATCGCCGCTGCCGCGGATGGCAACGTGCTTCAGATCATTTTCTTTGCGATTATGTTCGGTCTGGCCATCAACCTGGTGGGTGGCGCTGGAAAGCCGGTCAGGGATTTCTTTGAAGCCCTAAATTCCGTCATCTTGAAGCTGACTGAGATTGTGATCAGTTTTGCACCATACGGTGTGTTTGCACTAATGGCCTGGGTCGCTGGAGCCTATGGTCTGGATCTCCTGTTGCCTTTGGGAACCGTGATTGCTGCGCTCTATATTGGTTGCGTTCTGCATGCCGTCATTGTTTATGGCGGGCTTGTTTCGATCTTTGCGCGCTTGAACCCAATCCGCTTCTTCCAAGGCATCATCGAGCCGCAGATCGTGGCCTTCACCAGCACCTCCTCTTCGGGGACACTGCCGGTCACGATGACGGCGGTTCAGCAGAACCTTGGCGTGAACCGGTCGGTTGCAAGCTTTACGCTGCCGCTTGGCGCGACAATCAACATGGACGGAACCGCCATGTACCAAGGCGTTGCGGCTCTTTTCGTGGCACAGGCCTTTGGGATAGAGCTGGGCATGTCGGAATATGTCACAATCATTCTGACGTCGACACTTGCCTCCATCGGCACCGCTGGTGTGCCGGGTGCCGGGCTGGTGATGCTGTCGCTTGTTCTGAGCTCGGTCGGCCTGCCTTTGGAAGGTGTAGCCATCATCGCAGGCATCGACCGCATTCTCGACATGGCACGTACATCGCTCAACGTTACCGGCGACGCTGCCTGCACCGTTATTGTTGCGAAATCCGAAGATCAACTGGATCTGGATGCCTACGATACGCCCCATGTGCTAAAATCACCCGACGTTTCGCGGGCGTAAGTGACAAAGCACATCACTGCGGCCGCCCCGAAAAGGGCGGTCGTTTTCTGCTCAGGACGTCGCCTGGTTAATGCCGTCACCCTCCGCCCTTATCCCAACGCGTAAATTCAATTAAGTTGATCCCCGGTAATGACACAGGTTGGCGGGGAAAATTGGCCGGCCACGCTGACCCTGTCCTTGTTCTGCTCGCTTGAGCGTCTGGACAAAACCGGCGAGCAGGTCTGGAACGCGCTATAGTCCCACGGACGGTTCGGGAATATTTGTCAGATCAGACCAGATTTGCGCGGTCCCCTCGCCCTGTTGATCAGAGAGGCGGATCAGCATGATGCCCAGATCCTGATGCGGCAGGTCATGTAACCGCCGCAGCCGCCCTTCGGTTAAATGCCGCTTGACCAGGGTCAGCGGCAACCACGCCACCCCAATGCCATCCAGCGCGTATTCACAGGCGGCAAGCGTCAGTGCAGTTTCCGCCTTTGGGGACAGCATCACGCCTTCGGGCAACAGGGGCAGAATGCTTTGGCTGAACAGGCGCCCCAGGAAAACATCTGGGGGATATGAGATGAACGGGATCTCGGGGTCATCAACGTGGAGCGCAAGATCGGGTGACGCCACCGGCACCAATGTATCGCCGCCCAGCCGCCGCATTTCAAACGCCTGTGGCACCGCAGGGCCGGGGGCCTCCGGGCGTTCATATGTCATTGCGAAATCGGCCTCGCCGGACAAAAGCAGCATCAGGCAATTGTCCCGATTTCCGGATCGCACCCGCACGGAAATGTCCTGCGATTGGGTCAGTTGCCGCACCACCCACGGCGAGATTGTGGTGGTGATGGCGTGCTGGCACACAAAAGTCACATCCCGCTTTGCGCCCTCTGCGGCCGCTTTCAAGTCGTGTTGCAGGCGACGCAGCCGCGCGCCAAGCTCTCGCAGTTCTGGTTCCGTCGCCTGCACGCCGGGCAGGATGGTGACCGGCTTGCAGGACCGGTCAAACAGGGGTGCACCGATGCGCTCTTCGATCAATCGCACGCGCCGCGTGAACGCCGATTGGGTCAGAAACCGCCGCTCTGCCGCCCGTGTCAGGGACCCCGTGTCGATCACCGCTAGGATGTCATCAATCCAATCCAACTGCATGATGTCACCATAGCGGCACACTGATATTATGCAAGATGTGCATTTTATAGCGCATATTTCGAATTAGAATAGTGGGAATGACCTCCATAAAATGCGAGAAAACCAATTTAGGAGTTTTCCGATGCATCTCTCCCGTTACCCCCGCCGCTTCATCGCCCACCTGCCCACCCCGCTTGAGCGCCTGGACCGTCTGACCGCAGAGCTCGGCGGCCCGGAAATCTGGATCAAACGTGACGATTGCACCGGCCTGTCCACCGGCGGCAACAAGACCC
The DNA here is from genome assembly GCF_056531755.1 of Ruegeria sp. L11. Classification (NCBI taxonomy): domain Bacteria; kingdom Pseudomonadati; phylum Pseudomonadota; class Alphaproteobacteria; order Rhodobacterales; family Roseobacteraceae; genus Ruegeria; species Ruegeria sp. L11. The sequence continues at coordinate 3,117 of NZ_JBQFMI010000021.1, read as the reverse complement.
GCAAGCTGGAATTCCTGATGGCCGAGGCCGAGTTGCAGGGCGCAGAGATGGTGATGACCCAGGGGGCAACCCAATCAAACCACGCGCGCCAAACGGCTGCTTTTGCGGCGAAACTGGGCATGGAGTGCCACATCCTTTTGGAGGATCGCACCGGCTCCACCAACCACAACTACAATTACAACGGCAATGTTCTGCTGGACCATCTACATGGCGCCACCACCGAAAAGCGCCCCGGTGGTCTGGACATGAATGCCGAGATGGAAACGGCCGCCGACAAGCTGCGCGCAGATGGCAAAAAAGTGTACACCATCCCCGGGGGCGGGTCGAACCCGACCGGTGCGCTGGGCTATGTGAACTGCGCGTTTGAGATGCTGGCGCAAGCCAATGATCGCGGGTTGAAGCTCGACCACATCGTTCACGCCACCGGCAGCGCAGGCACGCAGGCCGGTCTGATTGTGGGTTTGAAAGCAATGAACGCACAGATTCCTCTTCTGGGCATCGGCGTACGTGCGCCCAAACCGAAACAGGAAGAAAACGTCTATAACCTCGCCTGTGCCACCGCCGAAAAGCTGGGCTGTGCCGGTGTCGTGCAGCGCGAAGATGTGGTCGCCAACACCGATTACGTCGGCGAAGGTTATGGCATCCCGACCGACAGCGGCATCGAGGCGATCCAGATGTTTGCCGAGCTGGAATCGATCCTTCTCGACCCGGTCTATTCCGCCAAGGGGGCCGCGGGTTTCATTGATCTGATCCGCAAAGGTCACTTCAAGAAAGGCGAACGTGTCGTCTTCCTGCACACTGGCGGGTCGGTCGCGCTCTTTGGTTACGACGCGGCCTTTGATCACAGCAATCGCTGGGTCGGCTGACGCCAGACAGTACCAGGTGTGTGCGGCCTGACACAGGCTGCGCGCGCCAATTTCACATTCCCGCAGTCAGGAGCGAACCATGGTGTCGCTGATCAGGTCCCGCTGGGACACCCACTTTGGTGGCATTCTTCTGGTGTGCGTGATTGCCGCCGCCGCGACCTTTCTGTCCGAACATTACGGCGCGCCTGCGATGCTGTTTGCACTGCTGATCGGCATGGCGTTCCACTTTCTTTATGACGATCAGAAATTCACCCCGGGGCTGGAGTTTTCCGCCAAAACGCTGTTGCGATTCGGGGTCGGCCTGTTGGGCCTGCATCTAAGCATTGGGGATGTGGAAAGTGTCGGGCTGGGCGCGGTGGGCGCGGTTGTCGGCTTTGTCATGGCAACACTGGCCTGCGGGGCAATCCTGTCCTTTCTCTTCGGTCGCAAACTGGCCTTTGGCCTGTTGGCGGGCGGGTCTGTGGCGATCTGCGGGGCCTCGGCCGCCCTTGCCATCACCTCGGTTCTGCCCGCGAAAGATGACCGCGAACAGGATACGCTGTTTGTTGTGATCGGCGTCACCGCCCTGTCGACCATCGCAATGATTGCCTATCCGGTCTTGTTTGCGGCCCTGGGGATGAGCGATCTGGAAAGCGGATTTCTGATCGGGGCGACCATTCACGATGTGGCCCAGGTTGTTGGTGCCGGATATTCGATCAGTGACGAGGCGGGGGTGATTGCGACCTTCGTCAAGATGGTGCGCGTGGCCTTGTTGCCGGTGGTGATGATTGTGGTCATGGCGAGCTTTCGCGGCGCACAATCCCAGAAGATCATCCTGCCGTGGTTCCTTGTCATGTTTGTCGCGCTGGCGATTTTGACAAATACCGGGCTGGTGCCGCAGGTGATCACCGATGCAATCGCCACCCTGTCCGGCTGGTGTCTGGTCATCGCGATTTCTGCCCTTGGGGTGAAAACCAGCCTTGCCACCATTCTGCGCGTCAAGCCCAGCTATGGCCTTATTCTTGTCGTCGAAACCCTCTTCCTTCTTGCGATTGCCGTGGCATTTGTCATGGGCTTTGGCTTTTAAGACTGTGTTGCACGAATAGCGGCTGGGCCGCATTTGCCCCTTTCCCCGGTTCGTTATGCGACACGTTCATAGGTCGCACGACCGAGATGGGTCATGCGGTTGAGAGCTTTGACAGCGATCTTGGTTTCGGTTGTCTGACTCTCCATTTTGCGGCTGCGCAGCTCCGGTCCGATGACCTGTTTGTAGCGCCCGATCTGGGCCTCGCCGCGTGATCTTTGGCCATAGCCAGTGGCCTTCTTCCAGGCCATACGACCTCCCTTGGCGATCATGTCGATATGGGCGTTGCGTGTTTTGCAATCACCTGGGACGGCATTCTTCGGCGGCGGTACGATCAGTTCGACATCCGATCCCAACGCCTGCCGGATCGTCGCTGTGGTCGGCGCACCATCATAGGCGCCGTCGCCGATGATACGATGAACAGGACCTGCCACATCAGCCAGCAATTCGGGCAGTGCGCCGGCGTCTCCGATGTGCTCGGTTGTCAGGCAGGAGGCCATAAGCTCCGCGCTCTCGGGAACGAAGCCGATGTGCAGTTTGCACCATGTTTTACGGGCCTTCGGTAACCCGTGTTTCTTCTGCATCCAGTCTCGACCGCTGTGAACGCGAAGCCCTGTGCTGTCTACGATCAGCGTCACTGGGCCGTTCGTGGGCCGGGTGTTCGGTGTGATCCGAAGCAATTGTGCGCGCCGGCAGAGCGTGGAAAAATCCGAAACGGGAACGTCGATCTGCATGAGCCGTAGTAGGCTTCGTACAAACCCTTGCGTTTGCCGAAGCGGCAGGCCGAAGACGGCGCGCAGGGTCAGGCAGGTCTCAATCGCCAGGTCAGAATACTGCCGCTGACCACCACGTTTCCCCGACCTTGGGGCGCACCACCCGGATACCGCATCCTCGCTGAACCAGACCGTAACATCACCACGCTGGCGAAGCGCCTCGTTGTACTCAGGCCAGTTCGTGACCCGGTACTTGGCCTTCTCAAACTTGTCCCGCCGCGTCGCGTTGTGCTTGAAAGGCATCCCGCCATCCCGTCATTAAATCAAGCAACTGGCTACGCCGATGAAACGATCCGTGCAACACGGTCGGATGAACCGCAGGCATCCATGCCTACGACGCAGGGCGGAAGCGTCTCAAAAAAGGCCAGTAGCTTCGCGCGCTTGATCGGCTTGTTGAAAATAACCCGGCCGCTCT
>NZ_JBQFMI010000020.1:0-47363 GCF_056531755.1 Ruegeria sp. L11 | reverse complement strand
CATCAGAACGCGGCGTAGATTGAAACTGCGGCGAGCCTGATCCTCCTAAGCCAATCAAACGCTCGTGTTCCAAATCATTCGATGACGGACATCTTCGCCCGGTTTCAACTTCAGAAACCGAGCACCAGCATTTGCTATGAGTTCAAGATGTGTTCCCTCTTTATTGAGCATCGCCAAAGCCGACATATCCACATCGCACAAACGCAATACGCTGTTGAGGATTGTATCGAACACAGGTTTTTCATCGTCGCGGGAACGGCTAATCACTTCGAGAACTTCTCGTGTCGCAGACTCGCGTTCAAGCCGGGTCTGAATTTCGTGAAATTGACGCACGTTCTCAATTGCGATCACGGCTTGCTCAGCAAACGTCTGAGCGAGCGACACCTCTGACGGATTGAAAGGACTGATCTCTCGCCGAAACAGAGTTAAACATCCTATTCCGGCGCCGTCCTTGATTAATGGAGCAAAAAGTACACTTCGGATGTTTGAAGTATCGACCATGGAACGGACAATAGGACTGCCATTTTTGTAAAGTTCGCTTGTTCCCATATCGTCGAATGCAACAAGACGACCATCAATGATTGATCGCGCCGCGTAGGACAAGTCTCTGTCCATGCGCATCTGCCCACTCTCAAACAAATCGACTGCTGCTTGGAACATACCATTGTGAGCGGCCAGCGTCTGCGCGTTGTCATCTGCAGTACCCAAAACCAGCCCCGCAAACGGCGCATTGCAGAGCTTGCAAGCGTGGTCGAGGATCGCATCAAAGACAGGTTTTTCGTCTTCACGGCTCTGGCTGATGACTTCAAGAATGCTCCGTGTAGCCGCCTCTCTTTGTTGTCCGCGCGCGAGATCACTCAGCAGACTTTCTCGATCTAATCCCCCTCGCGAGCCCCGCGCGCCCATCTCAACCACCTCTTTACGCTTGTCGAATTTAACCATGTAGGACTTCGCATGCCAAACAAATGCACCAACGCTGCCAATCAACGACGGGTCCAAATGCGAATGAGCATTTGTCCAGGATCTGCCAGTTCGACCCTACCAACTAAAATGAGAGTCTCCATTCAACATCGCGCGCCAGGATGAGCGCTTCCAGCGTGGGCTTGATCCACACCGAAATTATGCAAATGGCGGGCGACGATCTGTGCCGTGCGCGTTTCGGTAAAGCCAATTTCCGGATGAGCATGCAGGTCCTGTAAAATCGCGGTCAAATCTTCGGCAGTGTCTGCAATGGTGAGAAGAACATTCAAGCCAAAATCTCTTTTATATGCGCTTCTGTTGCCGAATGAGCCTGGGCAAGGATGGCGGATTACCATTTTTGGCTGGGAGGCCAGTTCTTAGGTGGTTCTTTGCCAATCGAGTTTAAGTATTGAGTGCTCCCCATCCAGACCCTTTAGCGGAATTGTCATCGGGTCGCGAAAAAGAAACTCATTCGACCCGCCAACCATAATCCGCGTGGCGTCTGACACACAGATATCACTTGGCGCAGCAAGCGACGCGATGCGAGCGGCTTTGTTTACCACTGTTCCGAAGTGATCGGCGTCAGAGGTAATCACTTCGCCGGTATGCAAACCAATTCGAACTTGCAGTTTCGGTTCGGCAGTTTCAGCTGCGTTGGCGCGCTGAATATTCTGAGCCGCTAACAGGGCGGCCCTCGCAGACCCGAAAGTAGACATTACACCATCACCAAGCGATTTCACCAATTGCCCACCGCTATCGACGATATGGGTCTCGACCAGCTTTAGGTGCCTGCGCACAGAATCGGTCCAGAGTGTGTCCCCTATCGTTTCAGCGATCGTCGTGCTGTCGGCGATATCTGTGAACATGACAGTCGCAATACCGCTTTGACCAAGTTCGTATGGGGTGGACAGGGCGGCATCGAGAAGTTCCTCAAAACCTTTTGCCTCGTACCCGAAGCCTTCAACGTTGTTGACGGGAATTGAGTTGTGAACATGCACGATTTTCCAGGAACCCTTGTCAAGTTTCAAAATGACGGTGGAGCGCAATTGCGCGGATTGTCCCGTTTCAATTGCGTCGATGGTTGCCTTCCATTCCACCCAGCCAAGAGATCCGCATTCAAAACCACGCAGTTCATCCGGGCGCCACTGAAACCGTGGAACCTCCTGAATATACTGCGCCATGCCACGACGTAGCGCATCATCCCGCCACGCCTCATCCTCGTCAGAGCCAAAATAGGACAACGCTGGATCGTCAGAGAAAAGATGTGCGACCGTTTCGCCGTCGCCGCGACCGTACGCTTTGATCCAACGTTCCACTATGGCGGCAAGTTCTGGCGAAGGGCATATCCGGTCTGTCATCAAGTGAATGATAGCAACTACAGCGTCTTGCGCATAGCACTCTAAAAATAGAGAACCGGTGAAAACCAAATGCAGCAGCAGCGCGGAAAGCCGCGGCTAGCGCAACAGATAACCCATGGTATCAAAGCACTCAGAATTTTCGACGTCACGCAAAGATCACTTTCGAGATAACTGCATCTGGCGGCTTTTTCCGTGTTTTGTCTATTCATGCTGCGGTCTGCACGAAGTTCCCAATTCTCAACCCTTAGGCCGAATGAGATGTCCTCCATCTTCCCATGCAGACAAGCCCGCGCGAGCAACTTGTTCTCCGTTGGTCTCCTGAACGAAGTGACCTGCGTCTGGCAACATCAGAGGTGGGCGGACTACGCCCAATATTTCGTGCATGCGTTTCATCAGCCTCGGCGGGATCAGAACATCTGCTTCTCCTATCGCCATGAAGCTGTCGCCCGACCAGTCAGTTTTCCACCATGCCGCTGCACGTCGCGACACATCAACGCCCTCCATGTCGGGTTCGGTCATTACCAGCGACGGGAACTTCCGCACGCCGCCCCGATAACGCGCGTCCGGGAAAGGGGCGGCGTAAGCGGCCGCAACTTCATCACTCATGCCGGGCACGTATTTTTGAAACAATGCGGCCACGTCATAGTCCGGTTGAGTTCGGTGGAATTCCCTCCAGGCATCGAATCCTTCGCTGCTACCGCCACCCAAGCCAAGAACTGTGTTCATAACCAATAGCCGATTGAAGCGATCAGGCATGTCTGGTGGAATGGTAAGACCAAGAAGCCCACCCCAATCCTGTACAACGAGTGTAATTCCTTTGAGATCGAGCGTTTCAATCAACTCGATCAAGCTCTGTCGGTGAAATGTGAAAGTGTAGCAATTGTCTTGGATAGGTTTGTCAGACCGGCCGAAACCGAACAGGTCAGGAACGACAACTCGGGCGCCAGTCTCGAGAAAGACCGGGATCATATGCCGATACAAAAAACTCCATGAAGGCTGCCCATGAAGGCACAAGAACACCCGCTCTGCATCTTGCGGACCTTCGTCTATTCTTGCCATCCGCAGGCCTTCATACCCGGCCAACTGATCTTCGTACTGAGGATGCCAGGCGAAATCAGGCAGGTTTAGAAAACGATCGTCTGGCGTACGTACTGCGTCAATAGGTGACAATCCTGTTCCCTGCATTTCTGTTTCTGTTGGCTAAAATTGCATCTTTCAGCGTAATCTCACAAGCTGACATGGCAATTCACGAATGAATGGCAACTTCGTCCACGACCTGCTCGTTGCCTTCGAAATCTTCGCCGCGCGCAGCACAGATGGCCGGTTTGACCACTGCCATGCATCGAAGAAGTTTATGCACATGCCGAATCTTTCTCGCTGCGTGCGTGCGCAGCGAGAAAATCGAATTCACAGAATGGGCTCGTTCCAGACCTCGAATGCGGCGCAGCATCCTGTGATATGTTGCCTCGGTCAACGTCGGGTTGTCGTTGTGGGAGGGCATGGCGGATCGGAGGATCAGTCATGGAAACACCAAACTTACCTGCCATTCGTGCGCTTCGTCCCGCCTGGAACAAAGGACGTATTGTTGGTCAAAAGCGCCCCCTGAAGCCAAAACACGTCTGGGCGATCCGGGTTAGGCTCGAACTCGCTGAGAACCATCGCGATCTGGCACTGTTCAATATGGCGATCGACAGCAAGCTCCGCGGTTGCGACCTGGTGAAGATGAAAGTCGTTGATGTTATGGCGACAGGTCAGATCAAGGAACGGGCGTCGGTCTTACAGAGCAAAACACAGAAACCTGTGCGATTTGAGATATCCGAAGGGACTCGCGCCTCGGTCGAGAAGTGGATGGAAGACGAGGTGATGATCGGCTCCGAGTACCTTTGGCCGGGCCGCTTCCATGAGCGGCTGCACATCTCGACCCGTCAGTATGCTCGAATCGTCCGCGACTGGGTCACGTCGATTGGTCTGGAGGCAAGCGCCTATGGCACGCATTCGATGCGTAGAACCAAGGTCACTCAGATCTACAAGAAGACCGGAAACCTTCGCGCGGTTCAGCTCCTTCTGGGCCACACGAAGATGGACAGTACGGTCCGATACCTCGGTGTCGAACTCGAGGATGCCTTGGCCATCGCTGAAGCCATTGAAATCTAGTGCAGTTGGGTCGCCTACGCGGGCGGCCCAAACTGGTCATTCATCGCCTCTGGCCACGCTGCGGTGCAGCTTCAACGAACCGGCCATTCGCTTAATCTGCGAGATCGACGAGTTGTCCGACGTCTGCCTTGCGGGCAAAGTGAGCAGCGAAGTGACGCACATGATCCGCAAAGGTCAGCTTACGCCCGGAATCTGTCCGTTTCGCCAAGTTGCGGCATTGGCGGCACAAGCAGAGGGTTCGGTACCAACTCTTCGTTCAGTAAGAAACTTTGCAATAGATCCTAGGACACTGGGTAACGAAGATCGAAGAACACTGCGTGTAGTATCACGTCCCTTGGGAAATGAGCGCCTTTGAATGAAATTGTTACTGTCTGCCTCGATCAAAGTCCGAAACGCCATTAACACCAAGACTTCCTGGCCAAAAGTTCGCGACAAAGCCCTCATCATTTCCGCATTGACAAACCATTGTGAAACAGATGCACTTTGCTCGGGTCCGCATTCAATTTGACAGCTTTCCCACGTCGGTTTCGTTCAACGCCAGGAAACTTGGCGACGATATTCTCAGCCCCCGGCCTGCTGGCAAAATACAGCAAGGTCACTTCACCCAGGGCTTCGACAAAATCGACAGTGCCGTCCAGAAACCCAGCGGCGGCGTCGGCAACGAAATCCTCAGGTCGTACGCCGATATTGACCTGCAAACCCATTTGTTCGGGCGTGGTCGAAATGGATGAAACGGCTTTTCCGCCCGCATCAAGTGTGACCTCTGTCAAATCCCCGGTTTTGGAAATATTGCCAGACAGCAGATTCATAGAGGGCGATCCGATGAACTGCGCCACAAACTCGTTATCCGGCGTTTCGTACAGTTCCAGTGGCGTACCAACCTGCGCGATGCCTTTGTTGGCAAGAACGACGATCCGGCTGGCCAGCGTCATCGCCTCAACCTGATCGTGGGTCACGTAGATCATTGTGCTTTCGGGCATCGCCTCTTTCAGGCGCGCAATCTCGATCCGGGTTGCAACGCGCAGCGCAGCATCGAGGTTCGAAAGCGGTTCGTCGAACAAATAGACCTTGGGGTCTCGCACGATGGCGCGCCCGATAGCGACGCGCTGGCGTTGCCCTCCGGACAGAGCCTTGGGCAGACGATCCAAGAGCGGATCCAGTTGAAGGGTCTGGGCCGCGCGTTCAACGGCGGCATCGATCTCGGCAGCAGGCATCTTGGCGATCTTCAGTGCAAATGCCATGTTCTCGCGCACGGTCAAATGTGGGTAGAGCGCATAGGACTGAAACACCATGGCAATGCCCCTTTGGGCGGGCGGCACATCATTCATGACCTGCCCTTCGATCTCCAAGGTGCCGCCGGTGATCTTTTCCAGCCCGGCAATCATTCGCAACAAGGTTGATTTTCCGCAACCCGATGGACCGACAAAGACGATCAACTCGCCCTTTGCGATATCCAGATCGATATGTTTCAGAACATCGACCGGACCATAGGATTTCGCGACATCCGTAAGTTTGAGTTCTGACATGGTTTACCCCTTAACCTTGGCCATCAGACAAAACTGTGCGGGGTGCAGCGTAACGCTTCCTGCACCGTCGCTACCGCCGAGTTCCCGCCCGATGACCCGCCAATCACCCAAGGGCAAGTCGACCCGCTGAGCTTCCGTTCCAAGGTTGAAAGCACAAAACACCGCTTCAGACGCATCCTCACGCTGGAAAGTCAGCACAGGTCCAACCTGTTTCATGTTGGACTGTGCACCCGTAGTTAGTGCTGGGTGGACGCGGCGCAAGGCGATTGCGCGGCGATAATGGTGCAGCATCGATTGGTCGTTCGCCTCGAGCCGGTCAACGGCTCTTTCCGTTTGGGCCATACTAACAGGCAACCACGGCTCACCGGTGCTAAAGCCTGAATGTTCGTCCTGCGTCGCCCAAACCATTGGCGTGCGACATCCGTCGCGACCCTTGAACTCGGGCCAGAACTCGATGCCATAGGGGTCTTGCAGTTTCTCGAACGGAACATCTGCCTCGAGCAAGCCCAGTTCCTCTCCCTGATACAAACAGGCAGAGCCGCGCAGACACATCATCAGAACCGCGTGCTGGCGAATGGCCGCATCGTTTAGGTCCCAGCGCGAGGCATGACGTTCAACATCATGGTTCGAGAACGCCCAGCATGGCCATGCGTCGCCTGCCTTTTCCTCGAGCTGATCAAAGACCTGCTTTGCATAAGGCGCGGTCAACGCACGCTTTTCCAGAAACTCGAAGGCATAGCACATATGCATTCGTTGATCGCCCGAGGTGTACTGACCAATGATTTCCAGCCCGCGCTGTGCATCACCGACTTCACCCAAACAGGCACGGCCTTCATATTCGTCGGTCAGCGCGCGCAACCTTTCGAGGAAGGCGATATTCTCGGGCTGACTTTTGGAATAAAGGTGATCCTGGTGGTTATAGGGGTTCACCGCAGGCGCAATTGATGCATTACGTTCTTCGACCGGAAGGGCCGGATTGTCCCGCAAATGTTTGTCGTGGAAATAAAAGTTGATCGTGTCCAGGCGAAAACCATCCACGCCCATGTCCAGCCAGAACCGAGCCACATCCAGCAGTGCGTTTTGCACTTCGTTACAGTGAAAGTTCAGGTCTGGCTGCGAACTCAGAAAGTTATGCAGAAAATATTGCAGGCGACGAGGCTCCCACTGCCACGCTGAACCGCCAAAGATAGACAACCAGTTATTGGGCGGTGTGCCGTCCGGTTTAGGGTCGGCCCAAACATACCAGTCGGATTTCGGGTTGTCCCAATCGGCGCGGCTCTCACCGAACCAAGGGTGCTGATCAGATGTGTGTGACAGCACCAAATCGATCATCACTTTCAGACCCTTGTCATGGGCCTGATCGAGTAACTCGCGGAAATCTTCCAACGAGCCGAACATAGGATCCACATCGCGATAATCGCTGACGTCGTAGCCGAAATCCTTCATCGGAGATTTGAAGAAGGGCGAGATCCAGATCGCATCGACCCCCAGATCCGCAATGTAATCCAGACGTTGGGTGATCCCTTTCAAGTCACCGATCCCATCACCATTGCTGTCCTGAAAGCTGCGCGGATAGATCTGATAGATCACGCCACCGCGCCACCACTCTGACTTTGCTTTGGTTGATTTGGAAAGTTCTACAGTGTTCTGCACGTTCATCAGACGCCTCTATTTGACGGATCCGGCCAGCAGGCCACGGACCAGGTATTTTTGCATTGCGAAGAAAACAATCAGTGGAACAATGATCGAAACAAACGCAGCGGTGGCGAGGATTTCCCAGTTGCCCCCTCTTGTACCCAGCAGTTCGACAATTCGATTGGTCATGACGGTGGTTTGACCTGATGCATCAATCAGGAAGACTTTGGCCACAAGAAGGTCGTTCCAGGTCCACAGGAACTGCAGGATTGCGAAAGACGCCAGCGCCGGGAAGCTGAGTGGAAGGATCAGATTCGTAAAGATCTGGAACTCAGACGCCCCGTCGACCCGCGCGTTCTCGATCAAATCACGTGGCAGACCGGCCATGTAGCTGCGAAGAAGGTAAATCGCCAGCGGCATTCCAAAGCCAGTGTGGGCCATCCAGACACCCAGATACCCTTTGCCGATCCCAATATTAAGATGGAATTTCAGCAAAGGGATCAGTGCGAGCTGAAGCGGAACAACCAAAAGCCCGACAATAGCCGCGATCAGCAACGCGCGGCCCGGGAACTCCATCCACGCTAACGCATAAGCGGCGAACGCCGCAACAAGGATAGGGATGATCGTGGCAGGAATGGTCACTGTGAGAGTATTAAAGAACGCCCGACCCATACTGTCGGTGCTGTCCTCGGCCAAGAGAACCTTGTGGTAATTGTCCAACGTGAACTCGGGTGGAAGTTCTGCACTAACGAAAACACGCGGGCCGCGGCTGCCAGTAAACTCCTCTTCACTTTCCGCTTTGTAGTTCCCGTTTGCATCGACCGTGATAGTCCCGCCACGACGCAATTCCGCTGTCTGACCGGGTTCAAACGCATCCACCGCGCGGGAGCTGATACCCCACCTTGAGATCCTAGCCTTCTGCCCTTTGTCGAACAGGTTCCCTTCAATCACATACATCCCGTTTTCCAGAATTTGCGTATCGGGCACGGCCGTGCGTAGCGTCAGGTTTTGTTCGGACGGATACAGGGATTTCCACCAGCCACTGGTCGCGATCTGGTCAGCCGTGCGAAAGGATGAGACCAACAATCCCAGTGTCGGTATTACCCAAAGCACCACGAGAAAGAGGACCGAGGCCTGGACGATCCATCTAAGGGCGGGTTTGGTTCCTGCAATATCGCTCATCCCCTACTCCATTTCCCGGCGTGCGTTGCGGATGTTCCAGACCAAGATCGGCGTCACCAGCAACATGATCACCATGGCCGATGCCGAACCCACGCCCCAATCATTGGCGCGGAACATCTTGTCGTACATGTAGTTGGCCAGAACCTGTGTCTCCCACTGGCCATTGGTCATCGCGAAAACGATGTCGAAGACCTTCAGGACGAGAATGGTGATGGTTGTCCAAACAACCAGAATTGTGTTCCAGATTTGAGGCACCTTGATTTTGAAGAATATCTGGAAGGGATTGGCCCCATCCAAAACCGCCGCCTCGACGGTTTCTTCGGGGATGCCGCGTAAAGCGGCAGACAGTATCACCATGGCAAAGCCTGTCTGAATCCAGATCAGGATCCCCATGAGGAAGAAATTGTTCCAGAACGGAATGGTTAGCCAGGTTTGCGGCTCGGCCCCGCCAAAGAACAGATAAAGCGCATTCAGAATCCCGATCTGGTCTTGCTCGGCCGGACGCGCATCGTAGATCAGTTTCCAGATGACCGAAGCCCCGACGAAAGAGATTGCCATCGGCATGAAAATCAGGGCTTTTGCGATGTTACCCCAGCGGATCCGATCAGTTAGCTGAGCTGCCAACAGACCAAATGCAGTCGACATTGCAGGGACCACGATCAGCCAGAACATATTGTTGCGCATGGCTTCCCAGAATTTCGGTTCTGCCACCATCTGGATGTAGTTATCGAGACCAACCCACTTATACCCACCGCCGGCCACGCGATCCGTGAGCGACAGGCGCAACGTTTCAACTACCGGATAGGCCAGATACAAGCCAATCGCTACAAGCGCCGGAAGCAAAAACAGCCAAGGCCGGATCATATTCGCGCGGTTGATGTTGCGGCCGGCATTCGGCCCGCGCGCAGGGAACAGAACCTTGTCCAGAAACTGGTTGGACAGAAAGAAATAGCCCACACAGCCCGATACGCCTATGGCGATGGTCAGCAGGCCCTGAATTGCCGGATGCATCATGCTCTCCGTTGCGAAGGGGAAAAGGGGTGGCCTGACGCGCAGACCGCCCGGGTTTTAACGCGCTTAGTCCAGCGAATCCCAGGAAGATTGGATCTCGTCAGCAACTTCCTGAGCGGGCTTTCCACCAGCATAGTCAACCATACCGGTCCAAAATGTGCCGGCCCCTACGCCGCCCGGCATCAGGTCCGAACCATCAAACCGGAAGGTGGTCGCGCCCAGAAGAATGTCGTTCATCTTCTTGAGCGTCGGATCCGAGAACACGGAGGTATCAACGCCTTTGTGCGGCGTCAGGAAGCCGGTCAGGGCCATCCATGTCTCATGTGCTTCGGGGGTCTGCAGATAGGCGATCAGATCATGTGCAGCCGGGCTGTCATTGGTGATTGCCCATAGCGTGCCGGCGCCAAGAACCGGGCTACCCAGATCCTTGCTTTCATATGCGGGGAAGTAGAAGAAATCAGCATCTTCACCGACAACCGTGCCTTCAGGAAAGAATGCCGGGATGAACGACGCCTGACGGTGCATGTAACATTGTGGTGGCGAACTGAACATGCCCTTTGGACTGTCACGGAAATCGGTCGTTGCGACCGTACCTGCCCCGCCCGCAACATAGTCATCATTGCGTGCAAACGCGCCGAACTCTTCGATGGCAGCGACCACTTTCGGGTCATTGAACTTCATTTCATTGGACACCCAGGCGTCATAGTCCTCGGGCGATTGAGTGCGCAGCATCATGTCTTCGACCCAATCGGTCGCTGGCCAACCGGTCGCACCACCTGAACCCAAACCGATGCACCACGGCGTCTCTCCGTCTGCGACGATCTGATCGGTCAAAGCCTTCAGTTCCTCCATCGTGGTCGGAACTTCGTAACCGGCATCCTCGAAATTCTCAGGCACGTACCAAACAAGGGATTTCACATCTACCTTGTAAAAAAGCCCATAAAGGTGATCCTGCCCTTCGGGCCCCGGAAAAGTGCCCAGATCTACCCAAGATTGTCCGGCTGCGTAATTGTCACGAACCCAATCAGCGGTGCCATCGCCCAACGGTGTCAGAAAACCCGACTTGGCCATATCCGCCGCCAGACCAGGCTGCGGGAAAACGGCTATACTCGGCGCCGAGCCTGCCTCTGCATCAATCCTGATCTGCTGCTCGAAACTATCTGAACCAACATACGCGTAGTCGTGGCCTGTCGCGGCTGCAAAGCCATCCAGAACCGCTTCGACGTTTTCCTGGTCCGGGCCCAGCCATGGCCCGAACACGGTAACCTTATCAGCCTGAGCCGTTCCCGCCATCAGGGCGAATGTGGCCACACCTGCATAAAGCGCGTGTTTCATGAAATCTCCTCCCAGTAATATCTGCGCATTGCAAGATTTTCAAAGCGCTTTGGATGTTGCACTTTATCTGCTGGCAATCAGATTCTGTCAACATATCGTTTTCTACCCCTCAATTATTGCCGATTTTGACCTCATTGCCAAAACGGGTTGACGGAAGCAAAAAACCACAACAAAACAAGTGAGCATCCATTTGAAGGCGCTTTGAACACAATGAACCTGAAGCAGCTCTCTGAGATTCTCGGTCTTTCGCAGACAACGGTCAGTCGCGCGCTGAACGGCTATCCAGAGGTGAACGAGGCGACTCGTGTGCGCGTGCAGGCCGCTGCAGACAAGCATGGCTATCGGCCAAACAGCCGCGCCAAAGGTCTGGCGACTGGCAAGTCCATGGTGATCGGGCACGTCATCCCCAGTTCGTCCCAGCACGAGATGGTGAACCCGATCTTCGGCGACTTTGTCGCCGGCGCTGCGCGGACATACTCTGCGAACGGCTACGACATGATGTTCACCACCGCGGAAGACACTTCGATCGAAGGGGCCTATCGCAGCTTGTTTCAGCGCGGAGCCGTGGATGGCGTCGTTTTGCAAGGCCCCAAGGTCAACGAGCGTCGCATCGATCTGCTAAACCGGATGGCGGTACCATTTATCGTACACGGTCGTTCGACCGGGATAGATGCAGAGTATGACTGGATCGATGTGAACAACAAAAGCTCCTTTCGGCGCGCAACACAGTTCCTGATCGACTTGGGTCACCGCCGGATTGCCCTGATTAACGGGCTTGAGGATATGGATTTCGCACAGCGCCGTCGCGCCGGATACCTACAAGCGCTGGAACAGGCGGACTTGATCCCAGACCAACAATTAATGCGCAGCGCCGAAATGACCGAGGTCTACGGCCATCATGAAACCCGCGATATGCTGCAACTGGACGATCCACCAACCGCCATTCTGGCATCCTCGATGATTTCAGCGATTGGTGTGAGGCGGGCGCTGGACGAGGCAGGGCTGCGAATTGGCCGGGATGTCTCGGTCATCGCGCATGATGATGACCTTTCTTATCTCAAAAACGGACAGGATGTGCCCATCTTTACAGCAACGCGGTCCTCAGTGCGGCATGCAGGAGAGCTGGCCGCCGAGATGTTGATTGAGAGGATCAAATCGCCTGACGATCCGGTCAAGACCAGATTGCTTGAGGCGGAACTGGTTGTTGGCAAATCAACCGGCCCAGCACCCAACAGGATCTGACAATGAAACATACGCGCAGCGATTTCCCCAATGACTTCCATTTCGGAGTCGCCACCTCTGCTTACCAGATCGAAGGCCATGCCCAAGGCGGCGCCGGTTCGACACATTGGGATACGTTTGCAGCGACACCCGGAAATGTAGTGCGGGGAGAAAACGGCGATCTGGCCTGTGATCACCTGAACCGGTTTGAACAGGATCTTGATCTTGTGCGCGACGCGGGATTCGATTGCTATCGCTTCTCAACCAGCTGGGCGCGTGTGATGCCCGAGGGGCGCGGACCTGTTAATCAGGCGGGATTGGATTTTTATGATCGCCTGACCGACGCGCTTTTGGAGCGTGGCATCCGTCCGTGCGCGACACTGTATCACTGGGAACTGCCGTCGCCCCTGGCCGACTTGGGCGGTTGGCGCAACCGGGATATTGCCGGTTGGTTTTCCGATTTCACTGAGGTCATCATGGGACGGATTGGCGACCGCATGTACAGCGTCGCCCCCATCAATGAACCGTGGTGTGTCAGTTGGTTGAGCCATTTCGAAGGGCACCACGCTCCCGGGATGCGCGATATTCGAGCCACGGCGCGCGCTATGCATCACGTTCTGCTGGCCCATGGTCAGGCCATTCAGACGATGCGTGGGTTGGGCATGTCTAACCTGGGCGGCGTATTCAATCTGGAATGGGCCGAACCCGCCGATGACAGCGCCGAGGCACAACAGGCCGCCGCTCTGTATGACGGAATATACAACCGGTTCTTTCTGGGCGGCGTGTTCAACAAGGCCTATCCCGAGAATGTTCTGGAGGGGCTGGAGCCCCACCTTCCGTTGGGCTGGCAAGATGATTTCGATAGCATCGGAGCACCCGTAGACTGGTGCGGACTGAACTACTACACCCGTAAACTTATCGCGCCCGCAGAAACAGCGTGGCCAAGTCTCGCTGAGGTTCCCGGCCCTCTGCCGAAGACCCAAATGGGTTGGGAAATCGACCCCACCGCGCTGAGCAGGTTCCTGATCCGAGCAGCACGTGAATACACCGGCGACCTGCCGATCTTCGTGACCGAAAACGGTATGGCCAGCCCCGAGCGTCAACAAGACGATGACCGTATCGACTATCTGGATCAACACTTGTCGGCAGTCCAGGTCGCCTTGGGCGAAGGGGTTCCGGTTAAGGGGTACTTTGTCTGGTCCCTATTGGACAATTACGAATGGGCCTTGGGGTATGAAAAACGCTTTGGCCTGGTTGATGTAGATTTCAGTTCAATGAAGCGAACTCCGAAAGCGTCTTACTTCGCATGGAAGGACATGCTTGCTGCACGGATCTGTTGCAGAGTTTCTTACTGAACGAAGAGTTGGTACCGAACCCTCTTCTTATGTCGCCAATTCCGCAAATTGACGAAACGGACAAATTCCCGGCCCATAGCTGCCTTTCACCGGTTGGTCGAGACACTGCGACCGCGCCCGCATTCCGGTCATTCGCTGCAAGTGCAAATTTTGGCGCTGCACAAACTCACAGGTTGCGGACAAAGGGAACTTTCACCGGGCAGGTGCCAAGGTCTGCTTCCGGATTTCTTTAAGATTTTCGAGCGTTTCTTCTTTGGCTGAATAAGGAGGCGATTGCGGCTTCAAAAAAACACTAATGTCGGCGATCTCGCTTATGCCAGCGTCGATACAGGCGTCCTTTGAAATATCTACTTGCCACGCCACAGCAACCAATACGTGACACCAAACGCCAGACCGAGTCCAGAATACCCAACGAAATAAAGCGGCTCCAGGTCCGTCGTATCGAGTGTAATGACCTTTCTGGCAACGGCCATCAGGGCAGTTGCAACTACCAGCTTCACATGTATGACATCGGCCGTCAGGTAGAGCGTGACATTCGTGTAAATCTCGATAGCGATCAGCACAACAAGCGCGGCCGCAAAAACCTCCAACAGAACACTGACGTCAAGAATCAGGGCCGGTGGACTTACAAGCTTGATGTAGAACGAGTAACCGGCGTCGATGACGGCAAATCCGATCACAACGACCATGAACAAAGACATCACCCGAACGGCGTGTCGAATGAGCCGATTGCAGCTTCTGACAATCAGATCCTAATGGTCAGGGTCAAGCTCGACATGCGCTTGCGCATTGCGTTGCATCTGATCGGCCATCAAGACCTCCCTATTTTCGACGTTTCATAAAAAGTTCTTCAGCCAAACGTCAGCGCCCTCTGGGCAAGACGACCTGAGCCTGCAAACGCAAGCGAACGCCTTCGGCACCCACTTCGGGCGCTTCGAGCCAATAGCCCGCCCCCGCTTGCAGATTGACCGGCAGCGCCCCCCATTGGACCAGCTTGGAGACCGAAGCGTTTATAGGCACAGCCCAGGCATCAGTTTCCCAGTCATAGGCGCTTTCGCTTTGCAGCGAATAGGTCCACGCGCCTTCGGTGGAATAAGCAAGAAAGGGCTGGACAAAACTCACATTCGTGGGGGTGTCGGGGTTGCTTTCTAGATCCCACAGATGATTGGCCAGCGCACCATAGGTCCACGGACCGGTCTGTCGCAGTGCAATGCCGGTGATCCCAGCAGCCCATGTATCACTCGATACGTCGCTAAAGGTTGGAAAGCGCACAACGGGACCCACGCCCCACGTTATGTCCCCGGTTCCGATTGGCGAGAACCACGCAGAGAAAAGGATATCTCCGAACCCCTCCTGGCGTGTGCCCGGCACAACGTCTTCCTGCCAGATGTAAGGAATGATAGTTCGGGTGATCAGGTTAAGGTCATCGTTCAGTTGAAAGGGCACGACTGGTTGAAAGTTCAGCGTGGTGCGCGAGCCCTGATCAGAGACGCCCAGATTTTCATCATGGTTCAATTGAAACGGAACCGAGACGATTGCCGCAAGCGGGTTGGCCAGTTCCTGGGCCAGATCGGATGCCTCGTCTGCAACGGTTGTGGTTCCGGCACTGGCTGCAAAAAGCAGCCCCATAAGAGTATGGGATCGACGCATAGCCGTGTACTCCTTTTGAAATGCAGGTTGGGCGAGTGGCCTAGTTGATCGGCTCCAACTTCGGGAAGGTCCAATTGCCGTTCAGGATTGCATCCTCCGGCTCATAAAGGCGGATCGCATAGTTCCAGCCCGAAGTGATCGGCAGACAGTTCACGCGGCCATCGTCGCACCCACCGAAATGCAACGTGACCGAGCCGTCTTCTGCTGCTTCGGCTGTGTAACCGTTGTAGCTGTTTACGCCCAGATCATTGGCTTCCAGAAAGCCGTCACCGTTATAGACAGTCACCGACCAGAACGCCCGAACCGGCACATCCTTGACGGTTACCGCATGCGGTGTTTCGCCGTCATTCTGATCGACCGCGTCCAACAGATAGATCGCGGCCTCAGGCGGAAGACCGCCCCAACCCGAGAACGCACCGACCAGAAACTGAACCGGATCAATCTCGTCCTTTGTTCTGCCAAAGGCGCGGGCTGAATCGGTGCCCAGCAAGGATAAATCGTTTATCGCCTGACGCGCAGTGGCAAGTTGTTCGGTGTTCCAGTTGGGCGCGTCAAACGGGCCCGTTCCACCGCCGCTGACGACAATTCCATCCTGTGCCGCTTGCGCGGCGGCAATATCATCCGGGTCAGTCACATCGACGAATGTGCGAAACGCGATGAAACCAAAGCGCGTACCAAGGTCTTCCTGTGTGATTTGATACGTGCCGGGCTCTGCCTCGGCATACATGAAGTGGTCCTGATTGATGACATGCATCGAGATATAGCGGCCATCCGCTTTAGGCAGTGTCACTTCGACGGGTTCGCTCAAATCCAGCAGAACGCCGGAGTAGAGCGTGTCCTGGTTCATGCGGATGACGGGCTGGTTATCCGGTGTGGTGGCTTCGCGCATATGCCCCAATTCGCCAACAGCGAGGCCGAGATTGGCCATGTTGGTCCGAAACATGTGATCTGTCTCGGCGCGCACAAGGGTGTCGACGGTCACATCGACAATGTCTTCGGCCCAAACGCCTGTCGGGAGTGTAAGCGCGACTGTCAGAAGAAGCTTTTTCATCGTAAGCATCCTGTTGTTCAGTTTGCGGGTTCTACGGAGGGGAAGACCCAGCTTCCGTCGATGACCTCTGGGCCCGGCTGATAAAGGCGCACGGCATAGTTCCAGCCATCCATGATCGGGAGACAGTTCACACGTCCGTCGTTGCAACCGCCGAAGTGCACGGTCACACTGCCATCGTCATTCTTGGTGCCTGAGACCGAGTTGACCACATACGTGTCGAGGGAATTGAGTTCAAAAAACCCGTCTGCATTATAAAGGCTCACGGACCAGAATGCGTTCACTGGCACATCCGCCGGGACCTGGATTTTGTATTCCCCAAGCGGCAGGCCGGGCTCGATATTAAGATAAAAGGCCTCGTCTTCTGGCAGCCCACCAAAGCCGACTGCTGTGCCAAGGAAATGGCGTAATGGGTCTACATGATCTGCCTTACCAAAAGTCCGGACGCTGTCTGTGGCGAACCTGCCCAGCTCAATTGCGGCTTGGCGCAGCGCCTCAAA
The DNA here is from genome assembly GCF_056531755.1 of Ruegeria sp. L11. Classification (NCBI taxonomy): domain Bacteria; kingdom Pseudomonadati; phylum Pseudomonadota; class Alphaproteobacteria; order Rhodobacterales; family Roseobacteraceae; genus Ruegeria; species Ruegeria sp. L11. Next base: position 30,428 of record NZ_JBQFMI010000020.1, on the reverse strand, counting down.
GCTCTCCGCGTCGTAATTGGGCATTTCGAAGGGCGTTGCGGAGGCAGCATCAATGGTGAACCCGTCCTGAATTGCATTGACCGCCGCAACATCCTTGGGGCTCTCGGCATCCACCAGTATTCTCATGAAAACAAGTACGTAGGGGGTATGGAATGTACCCATGTCAAGCTGGAACACACCGCCACCGTCGAACACTTCATTGATGAAATGATCCTGATTGACCACCATCGTCGTCATGTATCGGTCGCCCACATCGGGCAGAGTCAAGGTTGCGCCTTGGCTGATATCAATAACCGCAACGCTGTAGAGTGTGTCGCGATTCATCCGAATGGTGGGCTGATTGTCGATGGGGGTGGGTTCTTTGAAGTGAAAGAACTGATTTACGCCTCCGGCCAGGCCATTGTACGTCTTCAGTTCATTGTCTGTAGCAGCCCGAACAAAGTTGTTTATGGTAATGGGCACTTCGTATGTCTCAGCAAGTGCATCGACCGTGGTATCAAAGCTCTGAGCGGTCGCTGTGCTTCCAATCAAGACAGCTAAAGCAGCAAGTTTCCAGCGTTTGTGCGTGAGATTCATAGTTTGCCCGCTCCACTAGCCAATTACAGAAATGCATTGCTTGATGGTCCCGGCACCTGATCAAAAGCGCATTCTCACGCCTCTCATTTTGTTGTTTTTTAAAATGCTACAATTGGAGCCTTGGCCATCTCTCTCCAACAAACCACAAAGTTCGAATGTATGCCCTGACAGATTGGAGCGACCGCTTCCGAAAACTGGTTAAAAATGACAGGTAGCGATAGCGTTTCGGCCAACAACTAGAAACTCTCTTTGCATATTGACCCGACGGCGGTCCTATTATTCGTGTGGTGATGTCAACCTCTTAGAGCGCACTCTCTGCGGGTAGCGTGGTTCAATTCGATTGAGCCCCTACCAGCGGGCACCTGACTTTTTTACCTCAAAAAGTGACTTCCGCTTTGACGCAGGTCAGGGACACAGAGCCGCGCTGGTCTATGCTTGACGTGCCCGACCTTTCAATTGCGGGGTCTTAAGGAGCTATGATGACAGGGCATGACGCACATGCTCAACACAGAACACCGCCGCTTACACGCGGGCGGGTTATCGTGCCGCTTTTGCTTGCGTTTCAAGAATCCGGTCAATCTGTAGAAAGTCTCCTAGCGGAATTCGATCTATCCTTCTCGGAATTGAACGCTCCGAGTTGTTTCATTCCGCACGACACTGTCTATGCCGTGTTTGAAGCCGTCGCACAAAAGACATCCCCAGACTTTCCAGCACTTGTTGGTCAAACTTCAGATCCGACCGTTGCATCCCCATTCGGACAGGCCTTTCGCGTAGCAAAGTCGCTGGCCGATTTCATTGCCAGGTTTTGCGTTCATGCGGGAAACAACACAAACGCGGTCACCATGACACTCGATGTCTCTGGAGAGTTCGCCGTGCTGTCCGCCAAACGCAGGTTCACGCCATGCTGTTCGCCCGCCTATATGGATGCGTTTCAGATCAGCCGATGGGCTACGTTGCTGCATGAAACCGCAGGTCAGCGTTGGGAAGCAAATAAGGTTCTTGTGCGTGTGAACCGTCCTGATCTGCTCCCGTCTTACTTCTACGGTATCCGGGCGGTAGGTGCGGGCTCAGACGGGTATTCCATCCGCTTCCCAAGTGCCTGGCTTTTGTTTGAACTGGTTAACCGAACCGCGACCGAGTACGTGTTGACCACTCAGGACGAAAAAAACCCTGTACCTACAGACTTGTTGAGTTCGATCCAAAGCGTTGCCAACTCAAGGGTCAGGCGCACGGACTTGTCGGCTACGGCGCTCGCCAAGGCATGCGGTTTTCGAGGCGCGGTTCTCAACCGACGGCTTGCTGTCTATGGGACATCACTGTCGCGCATCGTCATCGAAGCCAAATGTGACCAGGCGAAACATCTGCTTTCCAAGTCTGAATTGTCGGTGGGCGATATCGCTGATCATTTGGGATACTCTGACGCGACGGCCATGACACGGGCCTTCAAGAAATGGACGGGTCAAACACCGTCAGAGTTTCGCGCCCGTGAAATGAATAGCGTTAAGGCATCTGTTCCGATACTCGACCCGGTCGAATGCGATTGTGAAACGTAACAGGACAACGGCGCGGCCCATCTTTTGCCGCGCCTCGAACTCGGGATAGGCAAAGGGGGGAGCGGGCCATGGCGTGCTTAAAAATACGGTGTATCGCAAGCAGTTTTCTGGTTGCGGCGACGATGCTGCCCGGCGGATCAACAGCAGTGGCACAGGACTCCGACTGGAGTTTTTCCGGCAGCTTCTACATCTACGCGGCGGACACCAAGACAACCATTGGATCGCTGGAGTCGGAACTCAGCTTCAGTGAAGCGGTTGAAAACCTTGATCTGGCATTCATGGGTACACTTGAAGCGCGAAGTGGCCGGTGGTCGCTGATCGCGGACTACATGCGCACAGACCTGTCCTTTGACAATGACACTCCCGGCCCGGTGTTCAGTGGCGCTGAAACCAGTCTGAAGACGCAGTTTTTAAGTGGATATGCCGCTTACACGGCCTATCAAGACCAAAACCTGGCCGTCGATCTCGGTGGCGGGTTTCGCTGGTTTGAGACGAGCAGCACGATCACTCTGGTCGGCGGCCCCACCCCGGCACCAAGTTCCAGTGCCAGCGACGATTGGATAGACCCTCTGATTGCGGCCCGTATCCGGTATCAGATCAATGACCGATGGTCGGCCGTTGCCTTGGCCGACTATGGTGGATTTCGCTCAGATCGCGAAACCGCACAGTTTTTGGCAACGGTAGGTTATGCGATCGCTCCAAAGTGGAATTTGCGCGCAGGTTATCGCTACATCATGGTCGACAAAGGTGAAGTTGACAGCAGGTTCAAGCTCTCACAATTCGGACCCGTGTTGGGTGTGACCTACAGCTTCTGAGTAAGGGCATTATGCGAAAGGCGGCCATGCCGAACACAAACAGGTCTGTAGTATCGAAGTTGCGCCAAGGCGCGAGCAGCGGTGCCGACATGCTTGGGACCGACAATTGCAGCCGGATGCGAACAGTCGGACAAAGGCAATTCAGAAAAGGAACGACGAGGCGACTGATTGCCAGAGCTTTGCCTGCGGCAACCGTGTGTTCGTTCTGTGTCCTCGCTGCCTGCGGGCCAAACATCTATGACGAAATTGAACTGATGCCCTCCCCAACGGTCTATGCCGAGGCTGCTTTTGACCCTTACAAGGACATCACGGAAGACAATTTCGTGCAGCGTTCGCAGCTATTCTACGCTACAGATCGGCTGCCCGCGGTTCCCGGCGACCCACAAGCCTATTACAACAATGAGCGCGGTCACATTCTGCGTACCGGCATTGCCGAAGTGCAAAGCAACCCCCCATTGGCGACGTTGAAAAAGCTTCGCCACGTTACCATGACGCGCGACCGCGCTAAGGACTACACGCTCAGCTTGTCTGACGTACAAGAGATTGGTGTCATGCCGTTCAGTGTCACGCGCTACATGAACGATCCACCTTCGCAAAAGGAGATGAAGGCAGCCGGACTTCGGTTTGCCCAATGGATTGACGATCACCTTGCAGCCTCTCGCAACAAAGACATTTTCATCTATGTCCATGGCTACAATGTCGATTTTGATTACTCGACCCTTGTCTCCAAAGAGTTGCAACACTTTCTGGGCTATCAGGGCGCCTTCATCAGCTACAACTGGCCCGCTACACCCAATCGCTTGGCGTATTTTCGGGATCAGGAATCTGCATTGGCGACGCGCCGCAATTTGCGTTCTCTTGTCGAATACTTGTCGGCAAACACCAACGCCCGGCGCATTCACCTTATAGGATACAGCGCAGGCTCAAGGCTCGCATTTGAAGCCGCCTATCAGATTGCTTTGCGGCCTGGGCCAAAGCCGCGGCTGGGGCAGTTGATCCTGATCAGCAGCGATCTTGATCGAAGCTATTTCTTGCAATCAATTGAAGACGGCCTTCTGGATGCCGTTATAGGTGTGACACTCTATCAATCGCAGACCGATTCAGCGCTGGCGATGTCACGGTTGGTCTTCGGCCGCGACCGTCTGGGTCAGGTTTCCGATGAAGCAATAAATGGGTCTCTGTTCCAGCGCCGACTGTCTGAGATGAAAACCCTACATATCATCGATGTGACCGAGGCCGAAGCAGCCGATACAGGAAACGGGCATTGGTACTTTCGGTCTTCGCCCTGGGCCAGCAGTGACCTGTTCATTTCTCTGCTTACAGACCGAGATCCTCAAGCGCGCGGGCTTGTGCGTGCTCCGGGCGAAGCTGTCTGGAGTTTTCCATCGAATTATCCGCAGACACTGCAACGCTTTCGAAATGGCAGCTAGTACTGGGACTCCAGTGGGTCAGAACCATTAGAACCAGTTTCTGGATTTAATCTATGAGCCTGACAACGCACCTAGAATGCTCAACGCAAAGCTGACGTTCGAGCAACGCGCAGCATCGGTAGAAGTGGGCTCACAAAGGACCTCGGGGCCGATGCAGAAAGGGTCCCTGCCCTGCCAATAACGGTTCACGCAGGCGGCCCAGAGCCGACATCCAACCCGCCATATTGATGCTGCGGTTGCAGCCCGCATTGCAGACTTTCGCGGCGTCTATGCGGCGGTACCGAACGCAATCGATTAAACCGTAAGACATTGGTGCTGGAGTAAGACTAACCATAAACACCCATCTAGGACGCGCAGAATCTCGTGTCGATCTTACCGGAGTTGATCCGTTTGACAGGCCCAACATTCCATTGATTATAAGCGCATGACCAAAGCTCAACGACCACCAAAGCCAAAACCCATTCCTTACACCCCGGAGCCGAACCGCTATGAGCGAATGGTTTATCGGCGATGTGGGCGGTCGGGTGTGGAGCTTCCTGTTGTCAGCTTGGGCCTGTGGCATAATTTCGGTGCGGACTCGACGCACGAAAACAAGCGAGCAATGTGTCGGACCGCATTCGACCATGGGATCACTCATTTTGATCTGGCGAACAACTACGGTCCACCACCCGGATCGGCAGAAGAGGCATTTGGCGAAATCCTAAGAACTGATTTCGCGGGCTACAGGGATGAATTGATCATTTCCTCCAAAGCAGGCTACGACATGTGGCCGGGACCCTACGGAGAATGGGGGTCGCGCAAGTACATGATCGCGTCCTGTGACCAATCACTCGCGCGCATGGGGCTTGATTACGTCGACATCTTTTATTCCCACCGCTTTGACCCCGACACGCCGCTCGAAGAGACGATGGGCGCGTTGGATCATATCGTACGGTCGGGTCGCGCGCTCTACGCAGGTATCTCGAGCTACAACTCCCAACGCACACGCGAGGCGGTGAAGATTCTCAACGACCTTGGCACACCTTGCCTGATTCACCAGCCTTCTTACAATCTGCTCAACCGTTGGGTGGAGCGGGACGGTTTGCTCGATACCCTGAACGATCTTGGGGTAGGATCGATTGCGTTCACGCCGCTGGCACAAGGCATTCTAACGTCAAAGTACCTGCGCGATATTCCGGATGGCAGCCGTGCTACACAAGGGAAGTCGCTACTTGATGGCATGATCAACGAGCGATCTCTGGCAAGTGTGCGTGCTCTGAACGACATGGCTGAGGCACGCGGGCAAACTCTGGCGCAAATGGCCCTGGCATGGGTGTTAAGAGGCGGACGCGTAACGACCGCGCTTATTGGTGCGTCCCGGCCGGGTCAGATCGTAGATTGCGCAGGCGTAGTCGATAACCTCGCCTTCAGTGATGAAGAGTTGGCAAGGATCGAAGCAATCAGTTCGGAAGAAGATATCAATTTGTGGGCTCGGTCGTCAGAAACAGAATGACCAATCTTATAATTGCTAAAACCCGAGAACATTTGGAACTTGAGGCCATTGGCGGCTGCAGCTTCTGCAGCTCGGATAAATAACTATCAAGACTAACCGGCCCAATCCAGCCGTTCAAGAATATCCGACTCTGCACTACAGCATTCCCCGAAGAAGACATTGCCGGACTGCCCCGCACTTTGGGTGTTCTTGGTCGGTCCAGGTTTAATGTTAGAGTATCATCGGCCCTTGTCCCTAAAGCGGACCTGCATCCAAATCCCAATAGGGTGCGTCGTGCCCGATGCGTTCCACGACGAAATCCAAAAACGCGCGAACTTTCGCTGGCATGTGCTTTCGTTCAGGGAAGACTGCGTACAGCGCCTGTTCAGGCAGGCGATATTCGGGCAGCACCCTGACCAGACGGCCACTGGTCAAGTGGGCTCCGGCAATAAAGGTCGGCAGGCGACCAATACCAAGACCGTCAAGCAGCACGGTGCACAGGGCTTCGCTGTTGTTCACGCGCAGATCACCAGATGTCTGAACGCGCATGTCACCCGCGGGCCCGGCTAAGCGCCATTCCGAAGGGTCGCGCGAATAGGCGTAGTGAAGGCAGGAATGCGCCAGAAGATCCTCAGGTGATTCTGGCGTTCCGGACTGCGCAAGATAGTCCGGCGCAGCGACAATCACGCTGTGGATCGGGGCGAGTTTGCGTGCGATCAGGGCCGAGTTCGGCAACGTTCCGGCGCGTAAGGCCACGTCGATGCCACCTTCGACGAGATCGACAAATTTGTCATCCATCGTCAGGTCAATTCTGATCCCCGGATATTGCCTGAGGAATGCAGCAATCATAGGCGCAACATGCAGCTGTCCAAAGGACATGGGTGTACTGAGCCTTAGTAATCCAACCGGTTGCCCCTGCAACGCCGCAACTGCGTCTTCGGCGTCCTGCGCTGCGCCAAGCGCCTGCGCCGCGTGGGCCAGATAGATTTCGCCCGCCTCGGTAAGGGAAATGGACCGCGTCGACCGATGAAAGAGCTGCGTTCCCAGATGGGCCTCCAGCACGCCGATCCGCTTGCTGACCGCTGATTTTGTAAGGCCCAGATGCCGGGCGGCGGCTGCGAACCCGCCTTGGTTCGCCACAGCAACAAAAACGGGGATAGCGCCAATTTCAGTCATGTTTAAGTTCCTTTGGGCGAGTTTTTCTCGCCTATAAGTTTCCGTATCACACGATTATCATCGAAATAAAAGGTAAATAGGTTGTGGGCATGTCCTGTTAACGCCGGAGGCTGACATGCCCAAGATGCTCATCAAAGGAACACTGCGTGATAAACCGCCGGCCTCGGACGGCCGTTTTCACCGCCTGCAAAGCCCATTCAGGAGCCACATCAGCGCGCAGCCGGGCACCCCTTTCCCGAATACGGCGGGCCGGTATCACCTCTACTTGTCCAAAGCCTGCCCCTGGTGTAACGGCGTCGATCTGGTTCTGACTTTGAAGGCCCTGCGCGATGCGTTCAGCATCACCTGGATGGACCCGGTCATGTCGGAAAACGGCTGGGTCATCGACCAGACGCTGTTCAACGATCAAAGCGGTGTAGAACGCACCCGCTTCCTTTACGAAGTCTATCAGCACGCCAAGCCGGATTACACGGGTCCGATCAGCGTGCCTGTGCTACTGGACAAGGTTACGGGCCGGATCGTCAGCACCGAATCGGCCGAGATCATGCGCATGCTTCAGACGGAATTTCTCGATGCTGCGGGACCCGATCTTCGCCCGTCCCATCTTTGCGACGAAATCGACCGGATCGCCGAACAAATTCAGTCACCGATCCGCGAAGGCGTCTATCGCGCCGGGTTTGCAACCAGCCAGATCGCGTATGGCGAGGCCGTAACGGCGCTCTTTGCCTGCCTCGACGCGATTGAAGAAACGCTTGGCCAACGCCGGTTCCTAGCCGGAGACGTGCTGACAGAGGTTGACCTGAAGCTGTTTCCGACACTTCTGCGGTTTGACCCGGTCTATGTGACCCACTTCAAGACCGACTACAAACGCATCAGCGACTATGTTGCCCTGTCCCGCTATCTGGCCGACATCATGCGGTTGCCGGGCGTGGCTGACACTGTGGACATGGCCCATATCCGTCAGCACTACTTCCTCAGCCATCGGCACATCAACCCCAGCGGAATTATCCCGATCGGCCCGGCTTCTCTGCGCTTAACCGATGTGCCGGAAATGGGGGCCGCGTGATGCCTGATATTGTCAGAAGATCCCCTGTATCCGCGCTGATCTTGGCCATCGGTGTCCTGGTGGGGGTCAGTTTCACTTTGTCCAAATTCGTCTCGATGGCAGGAATATCAGCTCTGACCGCTTTGTTCTGGCAGGTTTTGCTGGCCAGCATCGCGCTGTTGGCGTTGTGTTTGCTGTCGCAGAAGCGCGTGGCGCTCAACGCGCGGCACATTCCCTATTATGTCGGCGCCGGAGTTTTCGGTGTCAGCGGCCCCGCTGTGATCGGGTTTCTGGTGCTGGAGCATGTGAGCCTTGGGTTCTATTCCGCCCTCGTCACGCTGTCACCGCTGTTTACCTTTGCGATAACGGCACTGATCGCGCGCAGGATGCTGCCGTTGCACCGCCTGGTTGGTATTCTGATCGGCCTTGCCGGGGTCAGCCTTGCCACCATGGGTGGGTTTGACCTGTCGGGAGTCGAGCCGGCGTGGATTGCCCTGTCGCTTTTGGGGCCCTTGTTTCTGGCCTGCGGCAACGTCTTTCGCAGCTATGCCTACCCGCCCGGCGGCGATCCGTTGGGGCTGGCGACCGGAACGCTTCTGTCACAGCTGTTGCTGATTTCCGCCCTAATACTGGGACGCGGCACCACAATCAGCGACGTCTCGGTGCCCCCTGCCCTGCTTGGCGCAATCTTCGGCATCGGATCCATCACTGCGCTCAGCTATGCGCTGACCTTCGAAGTACAGCGGCGCACGGATGGCGTTGGGTTCGCCCAGGTCGGCTATTTTGCCACGCTTTCCGGCATCGCAATCGGGGCAATTGTCTTTCGGGAACCTCTTGGCCTTGGGCTGCTGGGGTCCCTCGCAATCCTGTTCCTTGGGCTAGCCGTCACCAACGGTCACCTGAAACTCCCAACGGTCCTGCATCGAGGGTCACAGGCCAACCAGACTTAGACCCACCGATAACTTTCAAACAGAAAAGGAAACCAAAACATGCAAATCACTGCCCCCACCACAGCGGCCCACGCGCCCCGGATCGCGTCCCTTTATACCGCGGTTGACGCGCTCGACGAAGCGGGCGTTGTTGAGCATGTCACCGAAGACGTGCAATTCCAGCTTGGCAATTTTGAACAGATTGACGGGTGCATAGCCGTGCAAGCCGCGAACGCGGATTTCTTTGCCACGATCCAGGGTATGCAACATACCATCACCGGCATCTGGTCCAGCGGCGATACCGCGTTCTGCGACGGCACCGTACACTATACGCGCAAGGATCAAAGCACACACGACGTGCGCTTTGCTGCAAGGTTCAACTTTCGCGAGGATAGGATCGCGGAATACCGAGTGTATGTGGATATCTCGGGTCTTTGACGCCCCTGGTTAGGGCGGCGCGCATTGCCTGCCGCTCTGGCCGACACAGACAGAAACGGCCATAATTGCGATCCAGCTTCGGAAGAGGGTTCGATGACCGATCGCAGCATTCTGGAACAGCTCATGACGATGTCCGACGACGTCTGGGACCGGCACACAAACCCGTGGAGCGGCTGGAGCCGCCTGAGCATCCCTCCCCTGTTCGTTCTTGCCTTTTGGAGCCGGGTTTGGCTGGGCTGGTGGTGCCTTGTTCCAATCGGGATTGTTGTCTTCTGGACATGGTGGAACCCGCGCGCCTTCAGCAAAACGGGCAACGCGGATAACTGGATGTCAAAGGGAGTGCTTGGGGAACGGATTTGGCTTGCGCGGGCGAAATCGCCAATCCCTGCAAGGCATCGCTGGGTGCCTCTTATTCTGGCCGCTGGTAGTGCGGTTGGTATCGGCCCCTTGGTCTGGGGTCTTTGGCAACTGCAAATCTGGCCAACGCTCTTGGGGCTGCTGCTGACTATGGGTAGCAAACTGTGGTTTCTGGACCGCATGGTCTGGCTGTTTGAAGACACCCGAGCGGCGAGCACCGGGCAAGGAAAATAGCGGCGCTGTGAAATCAGAATGCAGGAGCATCAGATGCCCCTGCCATTCCGGGTCCGCCGGGACACTCTTAAGTTTCTGAGCGCCCATGCGCCAAGGACCGCTGCGACAGGCCCAAAGACATCAGGGACACACCGGCGAATATCAGGTTCAAGCCAGCAAGAACCCCCAGCAGAACAAGGGACGAGCCATTGACGAAACCGGTCAGGATCAGGCCGCCAAGCAGAATGGCCATCGCGCCAGACGCAATCATAAGCGCCATAGATCGCTCCTGACGAGACCGAATGGCAATTACGATCCGCAACACGCCTTCGGCCAGAAAGACCGCGCCAAGCGCAATGGTCAGTGCCAGAACGCCGCCGAACGGATCAAGCAACAGAATAAGCCCCGCAAGCGCGTTCAGTACACCGATGGCCAACAGCCAGAAGAACCCTTTCCAGGCCTTTTCCGCAAATGCCTGAATCGCTGTGACGATGCCTCCGCCCAGCAGGACCACGCCGACAAAGGCTTCGACGGCCAGCGTGGACATCAGCGGGAAGGCTACGGCGCACAGCCCTACACAGAGCATGGCGACGCCGAGCACAATCAGCCAGACCGGTCGAGGCTGCCAACCGGCGGCCTCTTCCATGAGCGCGGGTTTCGGCACGGTTTCATTAACTGAATCAGTCATGTCGACCTCCAGGATTAGGGTCAGGCGACCGACTTGTCGAGATGATCGCGATAGGCGGCAACGGCGGCGTGCAAGGCTTCCCAATGGTTCTTCGCCTGATCATGCGCGTCCGTCACAGCGTCTTCGCCTTCTTTCTGGATGCGATCGGCAAGGTCAGTGACCTTGTCTTTTGCTTCCTGCAGATCGGATTGCAGCTTTGTCACCTGCTCCTGGGTCCACTTGTCGGTCGCGTCGCCCGCGTCCTTGACCTTCTGTTCGAACGATTTCAGCTCGTCCTCGACACGGGTATAGTCGTCTTTGGCTTTCTGTACGAATTCGGAAAATGTTGTCATGGTTCAGTCCTTTCATGGGTCATATGTTTGCTGGGCTCTTTTGAGCGCCATGGCCCAGACCCTCGCAGATCCACGGCCCGCATCCGAGTGAGTCACGGTTAAACCGTCGCGCTGTCTTGTGGCGCTGCTCGTCATCGGACAAAGTTGAGCGACGGAGGGAAACATGCTTGCCGAAGTAAGCTCTGCCATCGATCCAAGCGCTATTCAGGAACAGTTGAAGCGCGTCCTCGTCAGTCCGCATTTCGCGGATACCACGCGCCTGAACCGCTTTCTGTCGCATATTGTCGGCGAAGCGCTAGCGGGTCGGTCCGAGACGCTGAAAGGCTATGCAATCGGCATTGACGTTTTCGACAAGCCCGAGGATTTCGACCCCACCATCGACACGATCGTTCGGGTTCAGGCCAATAAAATGCGCAGCCGGCTGGATCTCTATTACGCTCAGGAAGGGCGCGAGGACCCGGTTCGAATACATATTCCCAAGGGGTCCTACGCCCCGGTTTTTGAGATCGCGTTTGACCCCGAACGCCGGACCGATGCCGAAACGCCCCCGGCGGCAACCGGACGGGTCGCGGTGGCCGTGATGCCCTTTGACAACTTGAGCGGAGACCCGTCGCAGGAATATCTGGCCGATGGGTTTACCGAGGAAATCATCTCGGCCATCGCCCGGTTTCGCGAGGTGAGCGTGCTGTCCCGGCACGTCACCTTTCGCTTTCGCGGCCGCGGCCGCGATCCGCGCGCGGTCGGAAGCGAACTCGACGTCCAATATCTGGTCGAAGGCAGCGTGCGACATTGGGACAACAAGCTGCGCGTCACCGCCCAGCTTATTGACGCGGAAACCGGCCAACAGGTTTCCGCGGACACTTATGACCGCGACCTGAGCGCGGACAGCCTATTTGAAATTCAGGACGATATCGCCGCCCGGATCGCCACGGAAATCGCGGAACCCCACGGAGTGATCCATCGAACAGGTGCAGTGCAGCGCAGGGCACAGACGCACACGCTGGATGCCTATCAGTGCAGGTTGCTGGCCACCGAATACTGGCGTGAACCCACGGTTAAAAAACACAAGAAGGTCCGCGACCTGCTGGAGCGCGCCGTTGAGATTGATCCCGAATATGCCGGCGCCTGGGGGATGCTCGCGATTGTCTACGGCGACGAACTGCGCGGCGGGTTCAATTTTCGCAAGTCCCCCCCGCCCTTTGATCGCGCGCTGGAGGCCGCACAGCGGTCGGTCGCTCTGGATCCGCTGAACGCAACCGGCCAGCACGCGTTGTTTTTGACCCATTTTCATCGTGGAGAGTTCGAAAGCTTTGAAGAAGCGGCCGCTAAAGCATTGCGGGCCAATCCGAATTATCCAGACATGTTGGCCGATCTGGCGGCCTGCTTTGCGTTGCGCGGCGATCTTGAACAGGCCGCGAGACTGAGCGCCCGCGCGATCGAGCTGAGCCCCAACCCGCCCGGCTGGTACCACGCAAGCACGTTCCTGATCTGTTTCATGAAAGATGATTACAGCGGCGCGCGTTCAGCGGCGCGCAAAGTCGGTGGTGGCATGTGGAATGGTTCTGAAGTGCTTGAGCTTATGTGCATCCCTTACACGGAACCGGACGCCGACCTGGATTCAACCCTGTTGGCCCTGAAGACCAACATTCCCGATGTTGACCGTTTTATCCAGACGCTCTACGCGATCTGGCATGTGCCATCTGACATCTCACAGAAAATGACTGAGGCGCTGCGCGCAACCGGGGCGCTGGACTGAGGTCCGGCCGTCAGGAATTTAACGGTGACTCACTCTGCCCGTTCGACCACTGTGCGTAGGCTGGTCCTGACATCGCAAACAGACCCGGAACCAACCAATGCTAACTCTGCCTCAGCGCCTTGATCTGATGAAACTTGCGACGGATATCGCAAAAACCAAGGCCAGCTGGTCCGAAGAAAAGCCGACCAAACTGGAAGAGGAAATCCTATCCATTTATGAGAGGCTCAGGCCAAGTGTCGAAAGCGGCAGCGCCTTTGAGAACACCAGCATGTCTGATGTGAAAACCGCCGTTGACGTCGCCTCGACCATCGACGGATTTCTGGAATAGCCGGTCCTTGTTTTCAAGGCCAAACAATGCCGTTTCGCATCAGGATGTTGCGTGCTCACAATTCTAACAACTATCAAGTGCAATCGCCCCGACCCGAACCTCAAGTATGGTTCTCGCACACTTCGCTAGCAGCGCGCTTTCCTGCCTTCGCTGCGATTGTGAAAACTGGCGCTAAATGTATTATCTCTAACGGGGCAAAGTGGAATTGGGTTACACTTGTACTAAAGTCAGATTTGAGATTTTTGACCCACTTGAGGATGCCGTTATAGACAATAGACTGCGAACCTTGCGACCGAGCATCAATTCTGGACGACACAGCACAATGCCCCAGTTGCATCGCATACCAGACCCTTCTCAAAGGTATTTTTATTTTTCTGATGACGAGCAAGCACGGAACCTGAGCCTGAGTTGATCTTGCTGAGCGCGTTTTCGAGAAAGTCGACGCGAACACCCGGCGCCCACGCCACGTTGTTGTTGGGAACTGCAGGTTCCGCTGCACATATCGCCAAAACTTCGTCTTTTAGACTAATTGGTCTCTGTGACGAAGGTACGTTTCTAGCAGGTGAGAGATTCCATCCGAACATTTGGTGGTAGAAGTTGTCCGGGAATGCGCCGCCGCGAGATAGGTAGTGTTCGTGCGTAAACTGACGAGCGGGGACAGGATAGTCGTGACGCAAAACTGATATACCGAAGAATGCGCCAAGCGGATCACGTAAGAGGCAGTTTCGGCCAACCCCCGGAACTTCAAAGGGAGGTTTCACTACTGATCCTTCAAGCTTGACGGCGAGTTTGGCGGCCTGATCTACATCTTCGACTTCAACATAAGGAATCCACCCTTCAAAGAGCACCTGATTTTGAGAAACGACCCCGGCCCCTGCCTCTCCATCGAGAGTTGCGAGGACAAAATCTCGATGGCCGCCGCCCCATGCGAAATCTGTGGCGTGTTCGACAATATAGCTCCAACCTGCCACGCTTTCGTAAAATGACCTGGAAGCTTCCACATCAGGCGTGAAAAGATCGTGCCAGACAACTCGGCCAACTTTTTCTTTTGTCACCGCGACTTCATCCAAACTGTTTCCGTTCGCCATAACTCTCGTTTGCGGTCCAAATATTGATGCAGATCAATTTGCGCGGTTCTGGTCCGTGAAGTCACTCAATTCAGTGGCTCCGTTGGCGGTCAGCCATTCTGCAAATTTACCCATAGCATCCGTTGCGGGGCGATCCGAAGGCTAGGCGAAGCAGTATTTACCAGCGTTAACGGCTTCACTGAAGGGTTGTATCAGGCGGCCGTGTTCGGTGTAGCGTTCGAACAAGGGCACAGATAACAAGGCCGCCCCAGTATCAAAGGTGGCCAACTCGGCAAGGGTCACTGATCTGTCCAGAATTGGTCGCTTTACACGCGGGCAAATCGTTCCAACTGCTTCGAACCAACCTGGCCATCCGGCACCACGAATTACGACGGTACCGCGTCGGCTGCATATTGAGACAGGAATTCCTCTGAGGGTGGGATCTGAGTGATAACATCAATCAGTACCCCGTTTGGATCGCGATATATCGCATGGCGTTGGCCAAACGGCTCGCTCACAAGTGACTTTGCCACCGGAACTCCTTCCGACCGAAGTCGTTCATCCACTTTGTCGACATCCTCGACTTCAAAATTAAGGATCATGCCCGTAGACGCACCGCGGGAAATCTCCGGGATCGTCTCGTGGTCCGACTGGACGATCGCGAGGTTGACCGACGAATCCACTTCACTTTGTAGATGCACATACCAATCCGCCTCGAATGCCGAGCGGAAGCCAAAGTGACGTTTGTAGAACTCTGCCGTCTCAGAAACCGTTTCAGACTGAATGACCGGATAATATTGAGTGACACGCATTTTTGATCTCCCTAACTTACATGCACTTTGTATGTATCATAGATTTGCAAATACATGCAAGATGTATGTAAGGTGCTTGTAGTGATATTCGGAGCCGCTAGATTTGCCCACAGAAAAACCCGCCCGACGCAGCCAGGCAGACCGACGCGCCGAAACGCGTGCCAAACTCGTAGAAGCTGCCCGAGAACTGTTTGTGAATTCGGGATTTGCCGATACTGCAACCCCAGACATCGTGCGTAGGGCCAGCGTAACCCGCGGCGCGCTGTATCATCATTTCAAGGACAAGGCTGACCTTTTCCGCGCCGTCGCAGAAGAGGAGGCCAAAGCAATCTCACACCATATTGACCAGGAAACGCGCAATGTGGCCGATCCCGAACAGGCCATGGTGACAGGATCGAATGCCTTTTTTGATGCGATGTTGGTTCCAGGTCGGGTGCGCCTCCTGATGGAAGAGGCCCCAGCGGTATTAGGGCACAGCACCGCTGTCGCGTTGACCCGGGCCAATGGAACAGAGGAACTTCGTGAAGGGCTTTCGCGGGCTCTTCCTAAGCATTCACCAAAACAGATCGATGCTTTGACTAATTTGTTGTCGGCCGCGTTTGATCGCGCCGCTCTTGAGATCGCCTATGGGGGCGATCCGGAGGTCTACAAGGAGGTTATGAACCATTTGATTGGTGAAGTACTCAAGGGCAACTAGCAGACCTCGGAAGCCCCGCAGTATGGGTCCCTACCCTTTCTTCCGTGAGTTACTCGGCCCTGAGCTGACATCCAGCGGCCAACCCAGATGCTGCGGTCGCAGCCCGCTTTGCTGCCATTCGCTGCGCGCGCAAAATCCGGAGCTCAGTGAACTCACAGATCGCGGACGAAGCAGTCATTGAACTTCGGCTAGCCTCTCCGCTGCAAACTCGGCAAGGGGTCGGCCAAAACATGGGTGTGGCCATGTGAGCGGCTCTTTCAACCTGTCAAACGCAAACAGGACTGACTTTCAAGTTGCACAGGAATTTGGTGAAAATACGAGAGCGAGAAAATTCCGAGTTTTTCAACACTATCCGGGCCAATCCGCTATTCGCGGGCCAGTCGGTCAATGTCCGCCAAAAGGCGGCAACGTTTTTCTTTATTGGTGGAGAATGCGTTCCAGTGCCTCCTTCGCCTCGATAACGATTTCTCGCACAATATCTCCAGCGGGTTGAACTTTCCTAACCATTGAAACGCCTTGTCCTGCCCACATTGATATGGCTTCAACATCGCCCGTTAAATCCGCACTGGGCGTCTTGGATTGATATCGTAAAACATCGCCTTTCTTTTCAGAGAATGCCACAACGTCACCTTCTCCGGGTCTTTGGCCGCTTTTCGGGCGGCCTGCATTCTCCCACATTTGGGTTGTGCTGTTTTTCAAGACCCTATGAGGTGCATTGGGCCAGTCGATGTTGAACAAGTTGTCAAAATAGGCCGTGTCATTCTCAGACGCCGCTAAGAGGTGTGACAAGTAGTCTGTATGAACATACGCCTCAGAAGCTGCAAGAAATCTCGTTCCCACCCATACTGCCGAAGCACCGAGCGATAGCGCCGCCGCCAATCCACGCCCGTCTGCAATTCCACCGGCTGCCACGACCGGCACATGACCAACCGCATCAACAATCGCTGGAATGAGCGCCATGCTCCCAACGGTTCCACGGACGTGACCTCCGGCTTCCCATCCCTGAGCACAAATCGCATCAGCGCCAAGGTCTGCTACAGCCTTTGCATCAGCTGCATCACCAGCGGTGTAAATGACTTTGGCGCCTCCAGACTTGGCGTGGGCGAGCATATCCCCAGGCGCTTTCCAAAAAATAGAAATGACCTCGACGCCTTCCTCCAGGCATATGTCGAGATGCTCAATGCTCGGGAAATCCATGTTCAGGTTCACACCGAATGGCTTGTCAGTGAGTTGCTTTATGTTGCGCACCGATTTTCGAAGCTCGTCTGCGTCAACGTGCCAAAGAGGTGCCAAACCGAGCCCACCTGCATTGCTGACAGCCGCAACCAAGGCGTCGGAGACTACCCCGGCCATGGGAGCCAAAACCACTGGGTAGTCAATGCCAAATGTTCGGCAAAATTCCGTTCGCATAAGTTGTTCTCTCTGAATATAGGTGTTTGATTGCAGTATTGTTGTCGCTTCAGCGCTTTCTGAGGGTTTTGATAACGGCTGCAGTCTCCTGGCTTCCAAAACCAGCATCCTGCGCTCGCCTAACCCACTCACGCATCAGCGTCGGGAGTTCGCTGTTAATACCCATAGAAATAGCGTGATCGTACAATCCAGTAACTGCCTCTCCCGCGACATCGACTGAAGCTCCACCTCCCGAAATCTTGTCGAATGAACCTGCGTGGATCGTTTCGGTCAGCGGAATTGCTCTGTCCCCCGGCGGCAGTATTGAGGTGAACTCTGACACAGGGACTCCTTCAGCCTCGCATACCAATGCGCCGTGAATGCTCCCAAAGATAATACCAAGAAGGCGCGAGAGAAACGCAAGTTCCAAGGTCGCAGCAGAACGCACATTTGAACCCAGATAGCGCATGTCCCCAGCGAGTACATTGAGGTCGCCATCGCATTCAGAAAATGTGGTACTGTCCCCAGCGACCGCGATCCGCCCCGATGGCTTCCCAATATTATCAGGCCAACACATAATGGTACCATCAAGGTAACCTGCGCCCCACTCATTGAATTGCGCTTTGCTGTCCTCGGATTCTTGCGGGGATGACGTGCCGAGCTGAACAATATTACGTCCGGCAACTGCTTTCGAGACTTTTGGAGTTTCAAAGAGAGCATTTGTCGTTGAGTAGTTGAGAAGGCAGATCACCGTCTTTGGACTTGCGGAAATGGCTTCACTCAGATCAGAGACACCCTGAGCGCCTCTTTCCTGCAACGGCATCATTTTGTCTGGCGAACGGTTCCAGACGGTCACGCTACGCCCCGCATCCATGAGCGCGGTTGCCAACGCCGACCCCATCGCTCCCAATCCCACCACCTTAATATCACTTTTCATAAATGACCCCCCAACATGGCATTCGGGTTTTAGAACCCAAGCAAGCGAACGATAACACGTATCATGAATGGTGGTTCTTATTCTGAAGCTCCGTTACAGGATCATCCTGGGCCTTGGGTTCCCGTAGGTTGGTAAAAAAGTGTCCCCCGCCATCCGCGCGATGCTGCGCAGTTCCTCTTCGCTGGCATGAGCACGGGACGCGATCTGAATGCCGTCGTTCAAAGTGGCATCAAAACGAGCGAGTTCGCGCGGTGTGCGCGTTCAGTTGAGTTCCCCCTCGTCTGAGAATCTATTCAGGCAACCCCACTGCACGAAGCCCATCCAGAATTGCGTCCCACCGCGTGGGGTCCTGAAAATGGAACCGGCGCACGCCACTAATCCGGAAGTCCGGATCGGACGCCAATAAGGCATCCCGCGCCCTTTCTCCTTGATCAGATAGACCAGCCTGACCAGCCGCGCTGGCAAGATACAATTGAGCGACTGGTAATCCCGGCGAGTTTTGCAGCGCTCGATTGGCGTTGGCGATGGCATTCTCGAAATCACCCATAATCAGATAGGTCTGGGCTAACGCTTGTGGGACACGGTGATATATCCGGTTCTTGGCCAGAGAAAACGAGCCCTTTTTGATAGACTTCAGCGCAAGCTCTGGTTGGCCCATCAAGTTCTGGATCCAGCCAAGTACCATATGCCCCTGGGCAAACTGCGGACTTATTTCGAACCCACGTTCAACACACCGCACCGCTGCATCCAAATCGCCGGTAATACCGTAATGAAAAATCCCCCGGATCAGGTGCACGTAGTCGCTTTGGTCATTCAACGACACCGCCTTGCTCAACCCGGCGTCGGCCGCTTCGATATCCTCCGTGCGTATCGGACGGTAACCCCATACCAATTCGCCGATCAACGTGTTCGCCTTCATCCCAACGGCCATAAAATTGCGTGGCTGGACCGTCAGGATCCTGTCCAGCAGACGTCCCGCCGCCTCCCATTCTTCAGGCTGCGATCCCATCATGTAATGCCCTGCAAGGTTCAGCATTGCCTCAGGATCGTTTGTCTCTGTCTCAGCCGCGCGCTCAGCAATTCGTTGCAGAATCCCGTATCGGATGGTTGTCGCGATTTCCCCTGACAACAGATCTTCTGCCAAGAAGGGGTCGGAAAGATCACCGTTCATCCGCTGGGTCAGATAGGTTGCCGATGTACCCGTCTCGCGCAGCTTAAGGGTGGCGCGGACCTGATTGCCGGAGGCATGAAACACCGCCGTGGCGATATGGTCCGGGCCCGCCTCGAGTGCGATCAGATCCAACCCTGTAAGATTGGCAAGCGCCGCCTCTACCGTGTGATTGCAAGCTTCGGCCAGCATCTTGGCATCGTCATTGTTGCCAAGGGTTTCGAATGCGGCGAGGGCTATCGTTGGTTTTTTGGATGTAACCCCGATGGACGGCGTGGTGACACTGTTCAATGCACCGCCATGGTCGGGAGGCCAGACAAAGGCGCGGATCGGGCGCGAGATGTTCTTCAGCGTCAACTCGCCCACATCCGTGAACAGCCCGTCCATTACGCCAACGATCTGGTCACGGACGGCAGCGGAGATGCAGATCCCGCCGGTCGGGGCTGCGCCTTCTAAGCGAGCCGCGAGATTCACACCGTCGCCATAAATGTCGCCGTCATCGACAACCACGTCGCCCAGATGAACGCCCATGCGGTAACTGATCTGCCGATCTTGAGGCACGGATTCTTCCTCTGCGCGCATCGCTTCTTGTGCCGAAATCGCGAACCGCACCGCTTCCACCACGCTTGAAAACTCGGCCAGAAATCCATCGCCGGTCGACTTAATGATCTTACCCCCAGCCTGCTCGATGCCGGGGTCGAGCACGGATAGGCGCAGTTCTTTCTGACGCGCGAGCGTGGCTTCCTCGGCGGATTCCACAAGCAGCGAAAAGCCTACAATGTCGGCTGCCAAGATCGAAGTGAGTTTGCGTTTCACCCTTGGGCTCGCGGGTTCAATGGAATCCAACCGGTTTTGTCCGGTTCGGGCACAACGACCCCATCCCCACCAAACGATGTCGGAACCGTCTTCCACTTCGGCAGGCCATCGGCCATGTCGAAAACACGTTCGCCATAGAAGATGTGAAAGGTCGGCTCAAAGCTCAAATCGGATTCGGCCAGCGACATCGCGTAAACCGCGACGATGTCCTTACCAGGTTTGATATTCACCAATGCACCACCGCATTTACCACAGGAAACACGATGGCTCTCATCATTCTTGTCCGATTGAACCGTCGGCCCTGACAATGAGACCTTGTCTGCCGACCAGAGACACCAAGCATTGACCGGCGCTGAATGCCACTTTCTACAAGAGTGGCAATGACAATAAGCCATGATCATCGGCTTACCGGTGGTAGAAACACTACATGCGCCGCAGTAGCAGATTCCTTGGTAGGTTTCAGAAACGCCGCTCATCATCTTTTCCCAAATCGATCAAGGGCGCTCTTTGTAACACACTAGGGACACCCGACTTCCTCAATACATTTCTACACATACATCCCTATTGTGCTGCCCCAAAGTGGCTTCTTCATCTCCGCTGCTGAACTTCGAACGATATCCTGAAAGAGCCTTTGTCCGGTGTCCATCGCAATCACTCGATTTCGGGGTTTCAGCCAGTTTAATATGTCACCATGCCAAAGGTAGCGACAACAACCGAAGATCTTGCAACCCGGATCATTGCTGCATTTGACGGCCTTGATCCACCTGCTGATGGTGAACTTCTTCACCCCGAATGTATGGATGACGTGGATATTCTTGAATTCTACGGCGGGGTCAAATGGCACGAGATGACCGATCAAATGATCATATACAATTACGCTGCCCCCACGGCTTTCAGCGCCAAAGCCTTTCAGTACTACTTGCCCGCATATCTGATTTGGACGCTGCTAAATTCAGACAGCCGGGAATATGCCAGTGAAAGCATCCTACTTGCACTCGACCCCGGCACATCGAAAGAAATGCTGCATGAGTTCAGGAAGTCCAAGTTCAACCAATTGACGCCTGCACAGAAAGAGGCCGTGTTGAGGTTTCTGTACTTTTTCAGCGACCATCCTGATCTCGGTGAATTTGCGGAATCCGCTTTGGTCAATTACTGGATTGACCAGGGCGTGCGGTCGCCGGGTCGATGATTTTTACGTATTTGATGTGGCTCTTCGCAACTCTGTTCGTCGTAACCGGTTTACCGTTGGCATGGACTGAGGATGAGCAATGGCAACGACTATGGGGGGATCCAGTGCGCTGTCACTTACCCTTTTTTGCTATATCGATTGCAGCGGATGGTTTGCTTAGAGGCCAGATAAGAATTCATTTTTCGATTATCCACTGCTCCAGCCAACCGCGTTTGTGCTTCAGCGCAATCGCATTGGTGTTCGCTGCCGGTACCGGTGCCATCATTGCTGCTATCTGGGCAGTTTTCTTTAAGGATTGGTAAGATTTGCCCAGCACGGAGTGACTTCAGAACCAATGGGCCGATTTAGACTGAATGAATACGACCATTGCGATTTCGTTGTTTCGTCAGTTTTCCAGGCTTTCGAACCAGTCGAGCGCCATCGTGCCCCATTCTTTTGGGTAGCCGTGCCCACCGTCGTGCAAAAAGAGTTCAAGACTACCGTGTTCGCATTCCCACCGTTTGCGCCAAAGATTGGCCGTCACTTCGTTTTCTGTCGCGTTGTGTTGGCATTCGTTTCTTCGGCGCCACAACGCAAGACCCTCCCAGACATCGGCCTGGGTAATGGTGATATCGAACTCTTCATTGTGTATTGATCTGCCCTCAAGCGGCACAACCTTGTCAGCAAAACCGTGAGTATGAAGCATATGAACGGGGCCAAGACACTCCTCGGTCATGGGAAGCCAGAAGCCACCGGACGCAGGGGCATAGCCACGCGCCAGGTCAGGCGCGAGGCACGCAACTTCCCACACCATGGAACCACCTCGTGAGAACCCTGTCAGCAGCACCTGGTCCGGGTTTACGTTTGCACGGGTCACGAGATCCGCCAGCACGTCACGGAGAAACCTGACATCAGAGCGGGGATAGGTAATCCACCCATCCCTAACCGACCAGTCAGCAGGTTTTCCTTCCAGCCATGGCAATGCGGTCGGTGCCACAAACGCATAACCCCGCGCGGTGAATGCTTCGACGAACTGCTTGTTTTTAAGTACCTTTGCTCCGGACCCGCCATAACCATGCAAGTGCATCACGATCGGCCCGCCCCGCCATTCATCTGGTAGGGCGATGTGGTATTCACCGGTGTCTATTTTGCAGGGATTGGATACTTCGCCGCAATCAAGCGCAAAGGCCTGCCCCGAAATCAGAAACATGGACAATGCGATTGTTACCTTTTCGAGCATATCTGGGTCCCTCCCGATGTCTGACCGTACCATATTACGGAAAGGGCTTTTTTGAGACGGCGGTGGTGCAGAATTCAACTTTGCTGAGCAGCCTCACCTGACTGATCCAAAAAGATTGTTAGTGCATCAGCGGCTTTTACTCCATTGAGATGATGGTTTGAGTTGCTGGCGGACGATACACGAACTCACATTTCGCGGGACTAAGCGGACGTACGCCGCACTAAGGCAAGTGATCCCGGAAGGATTGAGACCTAGTTGCAAAAGCCACTTAAGACCAATTTAGTTCGAGACCAATCGAAACTGGACAGATACTAGATCCGCTGCCGTCTTAGTCCGGGATTTCCACGGTTCCGACAATATGAGTTCGCCTCAGGGGCAGCGCTTGGTATGCTGAGGCGATATCTGTTGTCGCTATGCCGCTGCCAGTCATTCCTTCGTAGCGCCCCGTCCCGGTGACGATTTCCCAAGTGTTTGCCTCGCCTTTTTCCCCGGCCTTCCATCGCATGATAAAAGTGTCATCACCTTCACCGAAAACGCATATTCCATTGATTGAGTTGGTGCCGTCTTCAAATCCAAATCCAGAACCCAAACATCTGGCAGGCCCATCATCCATTGGACCCTCAATTACTTCGAAACCACCCCGATTGTCTGTTAGGTGAAAAATGTGATCCCCAAGGTCAAAGTTCTCTTGATTTAGAGGGTAGACATTGTTGATTTCGATGCGTTGCTCGTCAGCACTGGCGGGAACACCGAGTGTCGCCAAAAGCAGGCTAATCCGTAGGACTCTCATCTGGTTCTCCAAAGAATGCCACTCATCTTAAGGGCCTTCAAAGCATTTACAATCAGCAATAACTCTGCGGACCCACCACTAATGTTGTACGGGGTTACGCGGTTCCAGCCAATTGATGGCGGACCAAATCGGGCATCGGCAAGGGCTTGATGACGCTGCGGTGCAGCCCGCAGAAAAGAATTTCGCTGCGGTTGCCAGTT
This sequence comes from Ruegeria sp. L11, assembly GCF_056531755.1. Taxonomy (NCBI): domain Bacteria; kingdom Pseudomonadati; phylum Pseudomonadota; class Alphaproteobacteria; order Rhodobacterales; family Roseobacteraceae; genus Ruegeria; species Ruegeria sp. L11. Next base: position 7,037 of record NZ_JBQFMI010000020.1, on the reverse strand, counting down.
GCCCGGCCAGATGAGGTCATGCTCAGGGAAGACACCCTGTCGTCGCCCTAAGGTTCACAGGAGACCCAAGACAATATAGATTTCTATGAAGATTTGACAGCAATAGGCGTGGATCAGAATGGCGCGACAGTTCCCACTCGAAGGTGACAAGACCTTTCTAGTTTATGCTGGCACTGGCACAGACCTGATATTTAATCATGGGGTTGAGCTACCCGGTTTCGCGTCGTTTCCATTGCTGGAAGAACCTGACACCAGGGCAATACTGGCTGGTCAAATGCAGGCACTTGTCGATCTCGCCGGTGAAATGAGTGTCGGATGCATCCTTGATGCGCCCACATGGATGGCGAACGCCGACCGAGCAGGGCCCTTGGGGTACGATGCAGAACGGCTCGTTGAGGTGAACAAGGATGCGGTCAGTCTAGTCGAGGGCGTGCGCCAAGCTGCCACTCGCGATGATGTACTGGTGTCAGCATGTATTGGCCCGCGTTATGATCCTTACGCCAACATTCCGCCGGTACCCGTCGAAGATGCACGTCAATACCACGCCGCTCAAATGCACAGCCTGAAAGACACAAGTGTCGACCTGGTCACCGCTTATACATTCAACCGCCCAAGCGAGGCAGCGGGATGCATCCTCGCCGCACGAGACGCTGATCTGCCGATCATCATGTCTCTGGTTGTTGAGACAGACGGGTGCCTGGCAGATGGAACCAAACTTGTGGACGGAATTGACCATATCGACGGGGCAACCGACGCAGCGGCGCTGTTTTTTATGGTCAACTGCGCTCATCCTACCCATTTCGCCGGAGCGCTTGGCAACCACCCACGACTTAGAGGCATGGTGGCGAACGCTTCGAGCTGCTCGCATGCGGAACTTGACGAAGCAGATGAACTGGACGAAGGCGATCCAATTGAGCTTGGTAAACAGATTGCCGCGATTGCGCAGCAGAATCCATCGATTCAAGTATTTGGAGGATGCTGCGGTACCGACATGCGCCACCTGAAATCGATGGCCGGCGAATTGGCGTAATCAACTTGGTACAATCTGAGCGATAACGCTGATATCTAAGGTGATACCGTGATTTTTTTCCGCAACTTGTTGGGAGGCGGCCCATTCCTGCCCATCACTGATTGGTCAATATGCTGCGCTTGAGCCCGCACAGCCGCCGTTCGCTGCGAACGCAGAGTTCGCGAAATGACAAATGCCGCCGCCGTCGCCACTGGTTGCAAATAGAACAATACGTAGGTTTATTCCCAACGCTTGTGAGCTGGCTATCCGGCGGAATTCGACCAATACATGTATGGGTTGTTGAATTGAAATCACTCGTCTGGTAGCACACGGAGTTGGAAACCCTGATACAGGAGAGATCAGATATGATGAATTGTCAGACTTCAATGCTTCGCGCGGTAGTCGCAGTAGCCCGTTAAAGCGGTCTGACAGGTTTCCGATCTGAAGGCCGCCTCGTGAGCGGCCTTTTTTGTGTTTTCCTCATGTGGCGGCTTTCCATCATTTCATGGAGAGAACAATGCCAAGCTTATCACTTTACATTCCAATCAGCCGGTCGCGTGGCCTCTTACTGCGGCTAGCGGCAATCTTCGCCCATCGACCCAGCGTGGAACGGCCTGTTCTGCGCGGAAGAGCCGAGTTGCCGGCTCACCTGAGAAAGGACGTCGGCCTTCCGCCGGAGGTTGAACACCCACCTCCCTCGCATTACCGGTTCCCCTTTTAACGAACCGACCAAGCAAGGGCATTAAGCTGCCCTTGCTCTTGACTATTACGCCGTGTGCGGAGTGATGCGTATCCTCATTCCGCGCGATAAATGAACCCTGTTGCATACAGTTCCTTTTGACGTGTGTTCAAGGCCGCCAGAGAGATCATTTCACACTCGTCCTGCAACTTGCGAAGACCAAGCCGGCTGGTCCGAAGAAAAGCTGGCCAAACTGGAAGAGGAAGTCCTGTCCATTCATGAACGGCTCAGGCCAAGTGTCGAAAGCGGCAGCGCCGTCGAGAACACCAGCATGTCCGATGTAAAAAACTGCCGTTGAAGTCGCATCGACCTACGAAGGTTTTCTGGAAAAGCCAGTCCTTCTTTTCAAACCCAATAAATTCCACTTCACGTCATGATGTTGCGTGTTTGCTTGCCGTGCCGGGTCGGCAAGACAACAGGATCAGGACCAGAAAGGACAGGTTTAGTACGACGTTGAAGGGCGCCCCTACCAAAATGGAGCCTGAACTGTCGACGCAAAACCAGGACCATGCCGTAATCTGAGCGGTCTTGGTCGCGGCCACCGCCGATACCGGGGCAACGTATGTTCCCAGCGCCCATTGCATTCCTCCCAAGCCAACCGTCAGGCCTCCAGTGATCACCAGCAGTAAAGGCGACGGAACCATCAGTTCCGCGGGAACATCGTGAATTGGCCAATACGCGATTTGCAGAAAGATATACGCAACGGGATGAAGAAACTGAAACGCGGCCAGCGCAAAAAGCGCCCCGGTTGCAGCAAGAACACCGCCTGAAATTCGCATTGCTGATTGTTGTTGGGTCATGAGCTTCTCCTTTCGATATGCGCCCTTCATGCAGCTTGCGGCGGACGCAAATCAATTACCTCGGAGGTAGGTGAATTCTGTTAGGACCCTTGCTAAACTCAGGTCATGACACCCTATCCCGGCATGCTGAAAGAGTGGCGAAAGCGACGCAGGATGAGCCAGCTGGACCTTGCAGTCGAAGCCGAGGTCAGTGCGCGACATATCTCATTTCTTGAAACCGGGCGGTCCCGGCCGAGCCCGGACATGATCCTTCATCTGTCCGAGGTCATGAACCTTCCGGTCTACACTCGAAATCAGATGATGCGCGCCGAAGGATTCGCGCCGCGTTTTGCGGCAACTCCGATTGATGACGCGGCGATGTCGCCCATTCGGGACGCGGTCGAATGGACTCTGCAGCAACATGCGCCTTACCCTGGAATGGTGTTGGACCGGCTCTGGACGGTTGTAATGCTCAACAGCGGTGCCCAAAAGCTATTCAAGCCACTGGGGATCGGCGAGGGGCAAAGCCTGCTGGATCTGCTGACCAGCCCGTTGATGCCTGAGCTTGTCGAAAACTGGCCCGAGGTCGCGCATCACACGATGTTGCGGCTGCGCGCTGAAAGCGCCAACGCAGGCGGCATACCCGCACTGGACGCCGCAGCGCGCACGTTGTCGCAACAGGGGCACGCCCGAAGTGACGCGGTGATCGGGCCGACAATTTCTACGATCTACCGCTTTGGTGGTCAGCGGCTTTCCCTGTTTGGAACCATTGCGCAATTCAGCACGGTCACGGATGTCACGCTGGACGATTTGAAGATTGAGCTGTTTTTTCCGGCCGACGACCAAAGTGCCAAATTTCTGCGTGATCTTGCCCACGTGGCTGCCAATTAGATGGTGGTTTGACTAGAGCCCACCACGTCCCGGCGAACCCCGTTCATTCCTGACCTTGGAAGGGTTCCTGCCATTGCGGCCCCAAGCCGCCGTCTAGCTCTGGTACCTACCGCTGCAGATGCAGCCCGCTTAGCAGACATTCGCCGTGCGAACTGCTCTGGACCTAGGCGTAAATTGGCTGTTTGACGTGATCTTAAGGCCAATTGTCTCCCTCATGATCAGTTTTGCGACTGTATTCTCGATTTCCTCACGGATGGGGTCGGCTTCGATTATCTCTTCCTCATGCCAAGCAACATTCAGTTGCGAGGCAAAAAATGGATCAAAGAAAAGGAAAGAGAAATGGCAAATCCACGCCCTACGAACGGCCCATCAACCACAGGAAACAAATCTGGTTCTGGCCGCGGAAACAATCCGCCTAAGGGGAAATAGTAGCCTCTAGCCAGCCGCGCGCAGCACGCACAAAGGCTTCTAAAAAAGGCTCGGCTACGACAGTTACTGAAAGAAATGATTGGGATGGTGGTTGCGCCGCCATCCCCTTATCGAGGTGCAAAGTGTATTATTCAAAAGACAAGGAGTTGAACAAGGTGATTGCAAAAGAAGTGAAGTCTGGGGCGCGTTATGTCTCTGGAAAAAAACACTCAAAGCTATTCCTGGCTGGTGGTGGATTACTGGTTTTCTCACGAACACCGAGTGATCGGCGGGCGTTTCGGAACGTGAAGGCAGAGCTGTCCAGGCTGCACCGCCAACAGGCTGAGGTGTGACCATGCTCGACACTCTGCCGAAAGCTCAACTTCCAACTTCACATTCCGCACTCCTTTATGCTGTGTCGCTATTCGGCTCACCGAAATGGCAGCACTCCGAACGCCGCCGTTATGCAAATTTTGAGATGCGATTGGAGGGAGGGGCTGACCGAACGCTCGAGTTGCTTGATTTGCTAAGGCAGGCGTTGGGTCTGGAGCAATCATCAACCCTATGGGGCGATGTTGTTGAGCAAGCTTTGAGACTTGGGCTGTCTCTGGATGCGTTAGAGTTCCACACGCGGACATATTCGGTAAATCCGCAGCAGGCACTTTGGGTGCTTCTTGCGTTCGACGTTATGCCTGCCCTTGGCAGAACGTGGGGCTTCTGGTGTCAGGATGAAGCGCTTTTACCTCGCATGCCTGAAGAAGGCCTTTGGTTTTTGCCCCATCAAGACACTGCGAACTCAAATCGTTTGATCCTGCCGGTCGAAGCAATTCTGAGTTGGTGGCTGAAGCAAGTGGAAGGACCTCTCGATCAGCTTTGGGGAGAGTACGATGAAGAAAGGAGACGGACCCTTGACAACTGGAAGTCAGGCCGAACGACGCCAGCGATTTCCAGGATCAAGGAGTGGTTTAATGACGATCATAAGTTTTCATATAAGAGTTCAGACGAAGCTCATCTGTCGACACCGCAGCTTCGCTCGTTGTTGCTTTGGGCGCGTGCACTCGAGCAAAGCTACAAGGATCTCGTTGGATTTTTGACGCCAGGTGTTCAGCCGAACGACGCGGATCCTATGCGCAACAAGGCGCTGCAATTGATCGAGCTTTTTAGGTGGAGCCACGAGGCTACTGTCGCGACAGACCCAGCCAACCCGCCATCGGCCGATCAGGCTTTTGCTAAGGCTCTACCTTTCTGGATAAAGGAAGGCCCGTTTCGTGTGATTACACCAGACGGGTCCGGAAGGCTACTGGCCACAGAGCAGGTAGCCGATTTCCTGAGTGGAATAATAAGTTCTGTACCGTGCGACGATACGCTCCCCGATGTTTTTCGAGATCTAAAGCTAAGGTCGCCGGCGATAATGACATTCAACGGAAGCTTGGTAGAACAGCGACAAAGGATTCAGGAAGCCATCGATCACTGCATTGAAATCCAGAAAAGCAATGAACCCGATCGCCAATACCGTGTCGCAGCACACTTGGCAAAGCTTCGAAAATTGCCCGGCATTGCCGAGTTTGAACCGGACCTCGCCTATCTTAGCGCCCTTAACGAAATTTCGTCAGGAAATTTTGACGGCGCGTGCGAACACGCTGAAAAGGCTCTCGAACTCTGTCTGGCACGGTCCATCGGCCCACTGAAACTGGATATCGCTAAGCTCAACTTCTCACTTGCGGTTGCTCAGGAAGCGTTCAGCCGTCGCAGTGCGGAACGCAGTTTTCGATTACTTTGCAAGTCAGTTGAACCTGAAGTAGCTGCTCGCTGGAAGCTCGGTGAAGGCCCGATCGATTACTCTATGCGCTTAGCGGCGGCCGATCACGCGGCTTGGTTCTGGGAGAACATTGTTCGCCCTTATGAAGGGGTGGAAATCGAAGCGCCGCTTCAACAGGAATCTGACATCATTAGGTCATACGCTGGTTTGCTTCTCTCCAGTGCGTCAGAGTTGGAGTTACGCGGTTTCATCAAGCACTTTCGCGGCAAGCTTAAGCGCAAGCTAAGAGATGTGCGTGGTGACACGTTCTTCACTGTGACATCAAAGATGGTGCCGGATCTTGTGCGTGCAATGAGGCAAATGCCGACCTATTCCGGAATCCACAAAGATCCGGTCGAACTTGCTAACTCGATGGCCGAAACGCATTTGAAGCTAGTAAGCTTGCTGCCCACGGATGTTCTGAATGCGCGGGACTATTTGAAACAGACTGCGCTGATGCTGGCGGCCGAGCGAAAAGATGTAGACATGGTAAACGCCCTCATTGATCGCCATGTGGATATTGATGCGCGTGACGCACTTGGTCGGACAGCATTGCATTCAGCCGCCAAGGTTGGAGCCGATCGATGTTTTGAAGCTCTTCTTGTTGCTGGCGCGAACCCAACTCTCCAAACTTACACCGGCAAGACGCCAGCCATTTTTGCCGCCGAATTCGGTCGTGCCACGATCTTCCAGATGAGATTGGCATACACGGCATATCAAATGGGCAAAAGCGAGCTAGAGGAAGCGCACAAACTGGCGCAGGACTCTGCGAAGCATTTCAAGGCAAAGCGCAAGGCATATGCCATTCAGGGATATGAAATTGCGGGACGGAAGGGCTTTCAGAGGATTGTTGAGCTTACGTTGAAGGTTCTGGACGGGTGACCTCTTGGAATTTGGGTTGCGAGTCGGCCCAGAGCGGATGAGGTGGGTGGCTCCTGCTCCACCGGCATCGAATGTGCCAAAGTGCAGTTGTGATTGACTGCAAGGAAAGGAGCCACCCAATGACAATAAAGACCGTCGGCCTGGATCTGGCCAAGGATGTTTTTCAAGTTCACGGCATTTCAGAGAACGGCCGAGTGATTTTCAACAAAGCCATCAAGCGAGCAAAACTGCTTTGCTTCTTTGAGACGCTTCCACCGTGCAGGGTTGGCATGGAAGCCTGCGGCTCGTCCCATCACTGGGGTCGCCAGCTGCGCAAATTGGGGCACGACGTGAAGCTCATGCCGGCCGGATACGTCAAACCCTACGTGAAGCGCGGCAAGAACGACGCCGTTGATGCTGAGGCAATCTGTGAAGCGGTCCGTCGCCCGACCATGCGATTTGTCGAGATCAAGACGGAAGAGCAGCAAGCCATTCTCTCAATCCACCGGACTCGAGATCTGGCCGTCCGGCAGCGCACCCAACTGGCCAACA
>NZ_JBQFMI010000019.1:0-48329 GCF_056531755.1 Ruegeria sp. L11 | reverse complement strand
ATCCAAACACGCTAAATAAGACCTCACCACCAAACCCGCAACCAAAACCAAAAAACTCAATCAAGCCAATACCGCAATTGAACGGCTAATGGTTCAGCAGGTTCTTGAGGTATTCGCCGTAGTCGTTTTTGCCGAATCTTTGGGCGCGGGCTTCGAGGTCCTGGTCGCTGATCCAGCCCAGCGTATGGGCGATTTCGTCAGGTGATCCGGTTTGCAGGCCTTGCCTGTCCTGAAGCGTACGCACAAAGTTTCCGGCGTCCAGCAGGCTTGCATGGGTTCCGGTATCCAGCCAGGCATAACCGCGCCCCATGCGGTTGACGCTGAGCAACCCGGCCTCAAGGTACATTTCAAGCAAGGTGACAATCTCAAGCTCGCCGCGTGCAGACGGTTTTACGGCGCGGGCCCGTTCAGGGGCAGAGCCGTCCAGAAAATACAGCCCGGTGACGGCGTAGTTCGATGGCGGCACTTGGGGTTTCTCGACAATCTGGGTGACGGCGCCAGCCTCGTCATAGGCCACGACCCCGTAGCGTTCGGGATCAGCGACCCGATAGCCGAAGACAGTGCCTCCGGTCTCTTTGGCGTCTGCCGATTGCAGGATCTCGGGCAGGCCGTGCCCAAAGAAGATGTTGTCGCCCAGCACCATGGCCGAGGGGGCACCATCCAGAAAATCTTCCGCCAGAATATAGGCTTGCGCCAACCCGTCAGGAGAAGGTTGAACAATCCAGGTCAGGGACAGGCCCCATTGGCCTCCATCACCCAACAGGCGCTGAAACTGCTCCTGATCCTGCGGCGTCGTGATCATCGCGATGTCGCGGATCCCGGCCAGCATCAGCACCGAAAGGGGGTAATAGATCATCGGCTTGTCATAGATGGGCAAAAGCTGTTTCGAGACGCCCATCGTGATCGGATAAAGACGGGTGCCTGACCCGCCTGCCAGAATGATACCTTTGCGTTTCTTGCCGTTCCGGGTCGTCATGTGCCGAGCTCTCCAAGGTCTTCAAGTATGCTATGCAGGCCCGCCTTCCAATCCGGACGGGGCACGCCCAGTTCCGTTGTCAGTGTCGTGCAGTCCAGGCGGCTGTTCAGGGGGCGTTTCGCGGGGGTCGGGTATGCGCTGGACGGGATGTCTTCGACATTGCAGTCAATACCGGCCTGATCGAAGATCTCGCGCGCAAAATCGGCCCAGCTGACATCAGGGCCACCGCTGCAATGGTAAATTCCGGTCTTTTCATCCGGGTTTGTCAAAAGGGCACGGGCCGCGCCGATACAGGCCCCGGCCAGTGCCGATGCCGGGGTTGGACCGCCAATCTGGTCTGCGACGATCGTCAGGTGGTCACGCTCTTTGCCGAGGCGCAGCATGGTTTTGACGAAGTTATGTCCATGTGACGACACCACCCAAGAGGTTCGTATGATGGCATGGGGTCCGCCCGCCGCAATCACACCGGCCTCACCCGCCAGCTTGGTGCGCCCATAGGCGCCCAGCGGGCCGGTCGCGTGGTTGGGTAAGAACGGGGCCGTGCCCGCCCCGTCAAACACATAATCTGTCGAGACCTGAACAAACGGCAATCCGCGCCCGGCCGCAGCTTTGGCCAGCGCCGTGGGCGTGGTTCCGTTGATCAGCAGGGCAAGGTCTTCCTCCGCTTCGGCCTTGTCGACGGCGGTATATGCGGCGGCGTTGATCACCGCATCCGCGTCGGTGTTGCGAACCAGGGCCGCGCACCCTTCAGGATCGGCAAAATCCGCCTTGTCGCGCCCAAGCGCTTCAACCGAGATATCCCCGCCACACCGGGTCAGTTCCCGGCCCAGCTGACCGGTCGCCCCGAAGACCAGAAGTTTCACGCGCTGACCCCCAGCCGTTCGCCAACACCGGACCGGTTCTGTAAAGACCGCCACCAGTCTTCATTGTTCAGGTACCATTCAACCGTTCTGCGCAGACCTTCCTCTACCGTCACGGACGGGCGCCAGTTCATTTCGCTGCGCATCCGCGAGGGATCGATGGCGTAACGCGCATCATGCCCGGGGCGGTCTGTGACAAAGGTGATCTGGTCCGCATAGACCCCCTGCGGTTTCGGGCGCAGGTCGTCCAGGATCGCGCACAGCGTCTGCACCAGTTCCAGGTTGCTGCGCTCGTTCTCGCCACCGATGTTATAGGACCGGCCGACAGTCCCCTTTTGCACCACCAGCAAAAGTGCGTCGGCGTGATCCTCGACATACAGCCAGTCGCGGACATTCGAGCCGTCGCCATAGATCGGCAGCGCCTTGCCCGCGATTGCGTTCAGGATCACAACAGGGATCAGCTTTTCAGGGAAATGATAGGGCCCGTAATTGTTCGAACAGTTGGTCAGCACCACCGGCAGGCCATAGGTCTCGTGCCAGGCCCGGACCAGATGATCGCTGGAGGCTTTCGACGCGGAATAGGGTGACCGCGGATCATAGGGGGTATCCTCGGTGAACTGGCCGGTGGGGCCCAGGCTGCCAAAGACTTCATCGGTCGAGATATGGTGGAACCTGAAAGTGTCCGGTTTTCCTTGTCCGGCCCAATAGCTGCGCGCCGCCTCCAGCATGTTGTATGTGCCCAGGACATTGGTTTCGATGAAAGCCCCCGGCCCGTCGATGGACCGGTCAACATGGGATTCCGCCGCCAGGTGCATCACCGCATCAGGCGCATGCTCGGCAAACACCGCCTTCAGGGCCGCAGGGTCGCGGATATCTGCGTGAACAAAGGCATAGTTCGGGTTCTCTGCAACCTCGGCAACATTGTCGAGGCAGGCCGCATAGGTCAGCGCATCAAGGTTCACGACCTGATGTCCGTCCGCAATGGCACGCCGCACGACCGCGGACCCGATGAAACCCGCACCACCTGTCACCAACAGTTTCATATTCTATCCTTCGTAAACAAACGGGCTGTCAAAATCGGCCAGCGCAGGCGCAATCCTGTCCTTGTCGCTCAGCACTGGGTTCCCCTGCAAGGGCCAATCAATACCACAGCTGTCCCAGCGCACACCCCCATCGGCATCCGCATTGTAAGAGCTGGTGCATTTGTAGCAGATTTCGGTGTCGGGCTCTAACGTCACAAAACCATGGGCAAATCCCGCCGGCACCCAAAGCTGCCGCCCGTTCTCAAAGCTGAGCTCGATGCCGAAAGATTGCCCATAAGTTGGCGATCCCTTGCGGATATCGACGGCGACATCATAAAGCGCGCCCCGGCCCGCGCGCACCAATTTGCCCTGCGCATGCGGAGGCGCCTGAAAATGCAGGCCGCGCAATGTCCCCACCGCGGACGACAGCGAATGGTTGTCCTGCACAAATTCCGGCAACACAACCCCAGCCTCCTCCAGCCGCGCCTTGTTCCAGCTTTCGGAAAAAAACCCGCGCAAATCCCCATGCCGCTGCGGGCGAATAACCAACACACCCGACAACCCCGTCTGCTCAATCTCCATAACACCTAACCTCAACAACCTGTTGCCTGTGTTGGGCGAGTATTGTCAGGCTGGGTTTCAATGCAAGGGTGTTGCGCAATTTGCTGCTTAGATGACCGCAGCCGGAGATGGCGGCTCGCTGCCTTCCTGCTCCCTCACCCCACTACGTCACCTGCTGGTCCAGCATCTCAAGCACGGCGTCGCGTTCCGACAGAACCAGCAGCAGTGCTAGATCGCCCGGTTCCACCTGTTTCAGGATCATCGCGGCAGCCTCGGACGGGGATGCGGCCCTTTGGATCTGGGTCTTGTCATACCCTTGTTCCAGAGCCGACTTTTCAATCAGGTCCGGTATCTCTCCCAAAGCGCGGCCCCGTAGATACCCTTCCAGTTCAGCAGCAACGACCACGTCGGGTTGGAAATTCAAGGCGGTTGCGGTGACGTCGCGAATGTCCTGGTCCGAGCGGTCTCCCGCATGGCTGAGCATGATGAACCGCCGTTTTGCCGGCAGGGCCGACAACGCATCGCACACGGCAGAAATCGAATGCGGATTATGCGCGAAATCCACGAAAACCTGAGCGCCGTTGTGCTGAAATTCGTTGCAGCGACCCGGATTGTCCTTGGCATCCGGTTTGAATCCGGCCAACCCATGCCGCACCGCTTCAAGCGGCAGTTTCAAAGCCAGCGCAAGGCACATAGCCGCCAGAGCGTTCAGGATGTTGTATTTCGCGACCCCGCCCATGGTCAGGGGCACGTCGGACACGGCAATTACCGCCTGCTCGGACCGGCCGTCGAAAAAGACGATATTGCCCTGCGAGACATAAGCGCAGCATGTTCCCGCGTCCCGCGCCCGACGGATCAGATCATTCCCGGCATCCAGCGAAAACCACCAGATATTTGCCGCCGTGTTTTCGGCCTCGGCACGGACAAAAGGATCATCGGCATTCAGGGCCAGAACGCCGCCCTTGGTCAGTGTCCGGTGCACGGCGAATTTCGCCTGAGCCAGCTCGGGCACCGTGTTGACGCCGTATTGCCCCAGATGATCGTTCGCCACGTTGGTGACAGTGGCGGCCATGGCCGCACGCGTCGGCAGGCCGCGACGCAGGATACCCCCACGGGCCACTTCAAGGCAGCCGATTTCAAGCCGCTTGTCGCGCAGCAACATCCGCCCTCCGCCGGGGCCGGAATAGTCGCCGCGATCCAGAATATCATCACCCACGCGCACAAACTCGGTCGAGGTCAGCCCCGCGACCTTGCCCGATGCGCGGGCGATGGCCTCCAGCAACCGGGTCGTGGTGGTCTTGCCATTGGTTCCGGTGATGAAGGCGACGGGGATGTTGTGAAGGGAGGGCCAGTCAACGTTATCCGGGGCGGGCAGTGCGTTGACAGGCCAGACTTGACTGCCGGTGCCATGCCCGATGGAAATCTCGTCATCGTCGCACAGGATATCCAAACCATGCGCCTCGGCGGCCGCGATCAGGGCGATCAGCGCAGGATTGGCCTCCTTCGCCATGACGCCTTTGACGTCCCGGATCATCTGATCAAAATCGCCCGGCGTGGCCTCCAGCAACTCTGCCGCACAGAAATGCCAGGCGGTCTGCGCCGCAAAGATCGCGGAATAAAGCTGATCCATCGGTGCCGAGATTGCCAGATTGACACCGCCGGTAAAGGTACGGTGGGTCAGCGCCTGATCCTGCCAGCCAAGCGCATCCAGAACGCACCGGGCATGTTTTTCCCACACTGCAATGACCTGCGCGGGGTCGATAACAGTGAAAAACACATCCATCACCGCGCCGGGGTGATCCCATAACAGGCCGGGGCCGGTCAGTCGCCGCGCGTCATCCACCTGAATATGATCAGCGGTCGCGCTTTCGATGGTCAGCGCGGTTTCAAGCTCTTCGATCCGGTCCATTCCGGTACCTCCGCTCAATCCGCGTCTTCGCTGATTTCACGCGCCAGTCTTACGCCGCGTTCGTCCCGGATCAGGTTCTGATCGCTGTCGAACATGTCCTCGAACGTGGTGTCGGCGGGGCTGGTTTTGGGTGTCGCCTCGGTTTCAGAGGTTTCGCCATCGGAATTGAAGTAGATGATCTGTTTCCAGCAGCGTGTGGTGTCATCTCCGAAGATCACCAGCAGATCGCCCGGTGCCGCCATCTCCAGCGCTGTGGTCACGGCCTCAACCTCATCCGGGATGATCGAGATTGCCTCATCCGGCGTCCCGCAATCGATCAGGGCCTGCCGCATCATTTGCGGCACTTCGTCATGCCCGCGACCCCGGCGGCGGTCATCGGCCTTGCAGATGAAGTGGTCAAAATGCCCGGCCAGCGCTGCGGCCCCATCAACAATGTCTTCATCGCGCCGGTCGCCGGGCATCGCAACAACGCACAGCCTGCGGCCCTTGACCTCCAACTGATCGGCCAAAGCGGCCATCGCCTTCAGCGCGGCCGGGTTGTGGCCGTAATCAAGGATCACCTTGAAGGGATGTTCATCATAGACATTCATCCGCCCCGGCGCCTGGAAATAACTGGTGTCAAAAGTGCGCAGACCATGCCGGATATTGTCCAGATCGACCCCAAAGCTATAGGCCATTGCCGCCGCGACCATGGCGTTTTGCACGTTGAAGATCGCCTTGCCCTCAAGCGTGGCAGGGATCAGATGCGACCACAGAACGGGGATGTGAAGCCCTTTGTCATAGATGGTCAGCATGTCGCCATTCATGCCTTTTTCCAGCACGATGGCCTTGCCCCCAGTCTTGATATGTTCCTTGACCAGACTGTGGCCGGGGTTGGTCGTGACATAGAAGATCTGATCCGCCCCGGCGTAATCGGCCATCTTCAGACAATTAATGTCGTCTGCGTTCAGCACGGCCGTATCGGTCGCGCTTTCCACCACCACCCGTTTGACGACGGCCAGCTCCTCGACCGTGTTGATCCCGCCCAGACCCAGATGATCTGCCGAGACGTTCAGACAGGCCGCCACGTTCGAGCGTTGATAGCCCAGACCCGAGCGCACCAGCCCGCCCCGCGCGGTTTCCATCACCGCAAAATCGACCATCGGATCACGCAGGACGATCTGCGCCGATTTCGGGCCGGTCATATCCCCCTTGACGCTCAGCTTGCCATCCACATAGACGCCGTCAGTCGAGGTCATGCCAACGATCTTGCCGCTGGTTTTCATGATATGACCCAGCATCCGCGACGTGGTCGTCTTGCCGTTGGTGCCGGTGATGGCCGCAATCGGGATGCGGGTCTGTTCATTGGCGGGGAACAGCATATCGATGACCTTGCCCGCCACATCGCGCGGCTGACCTTCGGACGGGGCCACATGCATCCGGAAACCGGGGGCGGCGTTTACTTCGACAATCGCGCCACCGATATCCTTGTAGGACTTGGTGATATCGTCGATCAGGAAATCGACACCGCCCACATCCAGCCCGACGGCCATGATGGCGCGTTCGGCCATGTCGCGGTTGTCAGGATGCACCACGTCGGTCAGGTCGATGGCGGTGCCACCGGTTGACAGGTTCGCGGTCGAGCGCAGATAGAAAACCTCACCCTCGGGCAGGACAGTGTCTTCCGTCACGCCCGCATTCTCCATCAGGCGGTTAGCCTGATTGTCCAACTCGAGCCTGGTCAGCACTTTTTCGTGCCCGATGCCCCGGCGTGGGTCCTGGTTCACGATGTCGACCAGTTCGGCAATCGTATGGGTTCCGTCGCCTATTACATGGCCGGGGACGCGTTTGGCCACCGCAACCAGCTTGTCGTTCACGACCAGCATCCGGTGATCAAAGCCGGTGATGAAGCTCTCCACCAGAATGGCGCGGCTGCGCGAATGCTCCTTGGCCTCGGCAAAACCCGCCTCGACCTCGGCATCGGAATTCAGATTGATCGAAACGCCGCGCCCATGGTTGGCGTCCAACGGTTTGACCACCACGGGAAATCCGATCCGGGCTGCCGCGCGTACGGCCTCGCGGGCCGAATAGACCATGCGCTGCTGCGGAACCGGCAGGCCAAGATCGTTCAGCAGATTATGGGTGTCTTCCTTGTCACAGGATATCTCGACCGAGATATGCTTGGTCTCGGACGTAATTGTCGCCTGAATGCGTTTCTGAAACTTGCCGTGTCCAAATTGCACAAGCGAGCCGGAATTCAGCCTGATCCACGGAATGTCGCGTTCCTGCGCCGCCTTGACCAGCGATCCGGTCGATGGGCCAAATTCCTTGCGTTGCGCCCGCAGCACAAAGCTGCGCAGTTCTTCATCCCAGTTGAAGTCCGGGTCGAATTCGTAATCCACCTGATCTTTCAGGGATTGCGGCAGCAGGTGCATCAGTAACCGCATCGCCAGATTGCCCGCATCCAGACCGACGTCGCGCTGGCGGTATTCATAGACCATATTGTACTGGCCCGGCTCACCCGTGCCGCGCGTACGTCCAAAGGTCACGTCGGACCCGGCCACGTTCTGAACTTCGATGGCGCAATGTTCCAGCACATGTCCCAGCCAGGTGCCTTCATCCTCGCGCAGGCGGCGGATGAAGCCGCCGGGTTCGCGATAGGAACAGCCGTGTTCCGCCAGACCGGGAAGCGCCTTGATCAAGGCGTCAATAAACTCGGAACCAATTTTTGCCGAGGGCCACTCTTCCAGAACACCCAGATCGATGACGTGGCGAATGACCGGAAAACTTGCCCAGACATTCGGGCCGACAAAGACATTGGTCGAGATTATTTTCATGAGGCTCCCCGTTGGTTAGCTTTTTGTTATCCCCCCGCTGGCGGCCTCTTGACCGGACATGTCCGGCAATGTGCAGAACGCCAAATGCTCATCCGGCGGAAAAGCCTGGCGAGCCGTCAGATCATAACGGCACCCTTCGCCCAGAACGTCAAGCCGAAGTCCAAGCAGGCTCAGTGCTTCGCCGCGGCGCGCGTCCCACATCGATGAATGGGTCAGATGACTGGCGTCCACGACGGTAACCGATCCGCTGCCCACGACTTCAAGGACATTATCGGGTCCGATGAAGGCTGCCGTGTCTTCGTCGATACCCAGTCCGATCAAAAAAGGGTTGAAAGATGAAGCGGTTAGCAAACGTCCCAGCCGATTGCGCTGTGTGAAGTGCTGGTCGATGATGACGGCGTTGGTCAAACCCATGCCCGGAGCCAGCGTGATATTGCCCTCAGCCGGAGCCGAGTTGCTGCTGCCCCCGGCCACCATGTGTTCGGACATGATCGACGCCCCGGCCGAAGTGCCGGCAACCGGCACACCGGCCGCATTCCGGCGCCGAATTTTCTGCGCCACAAGTGTGCCACCCAGAATCGCCGACAGCCGCAGCTGGTTGCCGCCGGTCATGAATATCCCTGTAGCGCGGTCCAGCATCTCGGCATAATCGGGATTGTCGCAATCAGCACGCCGCGAGATGGGCAGAAATTCGACCTTGCCCGCACCCAGCTCGGAAAAGATGCGATTGTAATCCGGTCCGGTCTCTTCCAGCATCGAGGCCGTCGGGATCACGACAATATCAGCATCAGGACCACCAGACAGCTCAACGAACTTGCGGTGAATCTGCATTTCCTTGACGCGGTCTTCGCCGCCGCCGATCGGGATGATGAACCCGCGCGGGGTCTCTGCATCAACGGGTGCAGGGCACATATCTTACTTACCTTCCGGTATAAAAGCAGCCAGCCATCGGGGCCACTCGGACGCTTAACCTGTTCATACATGCCGTGTCGGGCCATCTGACCCTATCGGACATGCCGTTCCCCCCCCAGCGACATCACATGCCGCACGGCAGGGATTTCGTCAAGAACCACCGGTTTTGTGCCTGCTTCAGCCTGCCAGTGCCAAACCCTGCACGACAAAAGCGATCCCCCCGAAACATCAAAGCTCCGGGGGGATCAGATTGCCCGTCAGTTTGCGCGCTGGTTCAGATGTCGAATTTGACACCCTGCGCCAGCGGGAGCTCTGCCGAGTAGTTCACAGTGTTGGTCTGGCGGCGCATATAGGCTTTCCACGCGTCCGAGCCGCTTTCGCGTCCGCCGCCGGTTTCCTTCTCGCCTCCGAATGCACCGCCGATCTCGGCGCCCGAGGGGCCGATGTTGACGTTGGCAATACCGCAATCCGACCCCGCCGCAGTCAGGAACTGCTCGGCCTCGCGCATGTTCAGCGTGAACACACAGGATGACAGCCCTTGCGGTACATCGTTTTGAAGCTGGATCGCGTCGTCAAAGTCGTCATAGCCCATGACATAAAGGATCGGCGCGAAGGTTTCGGTTTTCACAACCGCGCTTTGGCCGGGCATTTCGACAATTGCGGGCTGCATATAGACCCCCGCAGGAAGCCCTTCGGTCACGCGCTCGCCGCCGAACACTGTGCCGCCTTCGGCCCTTGCGGCCTCCAGTGCAGCCGTCATGGCGGCACCCGATGCCTCATCCACCAGTGGCCCGATCAACGTGCCCTCAGACAGCGGATTGCCGATGGGCAAACCGGCATAAGCCTTTTTCAGGCGGCCCACCAGTTCCTCGCGGATCGAGTTGTGCACGATCAGACGGCGCAGCGTGGTGCAACGCTGACCGGCGGTCCCAACGGCCGAGAAGACAATGGCGCGCACGGCCATTTCCAGATCCGCCGAAGGGCCGACGATCATCGCGTTGTTGCCACCCAGTTCCAGAATGCACTTGCCAAAGCGTGCCGCTACAATGGGCGCAACTGCACGACCCATACGTGTCGAACCCGTGGCCGAGATGATCGGAACATCTTCGCTGGCCACCAGCGCCTCGCCCAACTCCGCGCCACCGATCAGGACCTGAAGTAACCCTTCGGGGGCATCGCCAAACCGCACCAGCGCGCGTTCAAAGATCTTCTGGCAGGCCATCGCTGTCAGCGGGGTCTTCTCGGACGGTTTCCAGACCACCGGATCGCCACAAACCAGTGCCAAAGCGGCGTTCCACGACCAGACCGCAACCGGGAAATTGAAGGCCGAGATCACCCCGACTGGGCCCGCCGGATGCCAGGTTTCCATCATCCGATGACCTGGGCGTTCCGATGCGATGGTCAGACCATAAAGCTGACGCGACAGACCAACGGCAAAGTCGCAGATGTCGATCATCTCCTGCACTTCGCCCAGACCTTCGGACGTGATCTTGCCGGCCTCCCAGCTGACAAGCGCGCCCAGATCGTCCTTGGCGGCGCGCAGCTCTTCGCCCAGCAGGCGGATCAGTTCGCCCCGACGCGGGGCCGGCACAACGCGCCACGCCTTGAACGCGGTTTTGGCGCGGGCAATGATCGCGTCCATTTCGGTGGCCGGAGTTTCATGCACGTCGGCCAGCAGGCTGCCGTCAATCGGCGACGCCACTTTCAGGGTGCCGCCCTTCAATGCGGCACCCGTCAGATCCAGATTTGCAAGCGTGGTTTGGGCTGTCATTACGATGTCTTTCATATCTCAGGCCGCCTTGTTTTGCCGGGTCACATCACCAGCACGATACAGCTGGCCAAATTCTGTTTTCAGGAAGTCATTCAGTTTGACCTGTTCCTGCCGGACGAACCCTTTCGAAGGCAGCGTGCCGGTGCGCATCAGGTCAACAACGCCCAGAATACCCGCAGCTGTGGTGACCTGAATGGCACTCCAGACCTGTCCGTTGATGGTGCGGGCAAAGCTCTTGTTGATCAGGGATTTCTCGCGCAGAACGCCGTTGATCATACCCTTGGCCGTGCAATAGACCAGCACAACGTCCTGATCGGTGCGGGGCAGGGCGGTCTCGAAGATCTCTTTCAGCAGATCGCGACGGCGTTCCAGCCCCAGATCGTGCAGCAGCAGTTTCAGGATTTCGCAATGGCCGGGATACCGGATCGTGCGATAAGACACGGCCCGCGCCTTGCCTTCCAGTGTTTCCGGCAGCGTGCCCAACCCGCCCGAGGTGTTGAAGCATTCGTATTCCACACCATCGTGACCCAGGATCTCGTAATCTTCCAGCGGCGCGGTCTTGACCAGTTTGCCGTTCACAATGGCGTCGCAGGGATTGCAGTACTCGTTGATCAACCCATCGGTCGACCAGGTCAGATTGTACTTCAGTGCATTGGTCGGATAAAGCGGCAGCGCGCCCACCCGCATATGCAGGCTGTCCAGTTCATCAAACTCTGCGGCAAGCGCGGCTCCGGAGATACCCACAAAACCAGGTGCCAGACCACATTGCGGCATGAAAGCCGTCTCACTGCCTTCGGCCAGCTGGCGTACGGCCTCGGTGGCCGCGACGTCTTCGGTTAGGTCAAAATAATGCGCGCCCGCCTCTTTGGCGGCCTTGGCAATGTTTGGGGTAAGAAAGAACGGTGCCGCTGAAACCACGGCGTTAAACCCGGTCAGTTCCTTTGCCAGACTGTCCGCATCCCGGGCATCAATCTGCTTCGTGCCAATACCAAGCCTTGTGATTTCACCCAATGCTTTCAGGTCATGGTCGGCCACAGTCACTGTATAGTTTGGCGAGGCCCTCAGCAGCGTCGCGATCATCTGACCGATCTTGCCAGCCCCGATTACGCAAATATTCCAGGACATCAACGTCTCCGTAAATTTCTGTTCCTGATATTATGGTGCAAGGCTGGCCAGACATTTCATAGGCCGCAATTTGACGAAGTGATCGACTTATCCGACATTATGCCGGAATAATTGTCATTATGGCGTGACCGCCATCAGGGGTTGAAATCGGCCGGCACCCCGAAAGGAGGAGAGCCAACGCCGGTGCCCGTCAAGCAATGCAGAAATGCGACCAGGGCGGCGATTTCCACATCCGACAGCGTCACTGGCACAATGTCGATCCTGCTGCGCTGGCGTTCCATCTCGAACCGGTCGTCCCACACCACGAAATCCACCTCTTGCAACCAGGGGACCTTGGGCAACGCAGCCATGTCGGGTTTCCATTTGGCAAGGCTGGTCTGTGGGTCAAGATGGTGACGGATCATGCTTTCGAGATCCGCAAAAGCGCCGTTATGTCCATAAGGCGCAGTCAGGGCGACATTGCGCAGCATCGGCGTGCGAAAGCGATAGGCGTCTTCCACACGGTTGCTTTCCGCCATCCGCCCAACGTCCCGCGCATATGGGTCCCATTGCCGGGTCCGACCCGGCCCGAATGGCGGCAAACCCAGCGCGTGAAACTTTTGGTCCGACATCAACGGACCCGCATGGCATGTCGCACATCGCGCTTTGCCATAAAACAGGTTCATCCCGTCTTTCTGGACGTCTGACAGCGCATCCATGTCCCCGGCCAAGTACTGGTCGAACGGGCTGTCGGTGCTGCGCCATTCAATGGCCATGAAGGCCGCCAGCGCGTTGGCGATCTGGGTGATTGTGATTTCTTCGGTGGTCTCGATATCGTCAAAAGCCGCGACTATGGCAGGGCCATAGCGCGGATCGGTCCGCACGCGTTTGGCAAGGATCGGCCAGCCCTTGTCGATCCTGTCGTGAACCGCGCCGGTCACCTGATTTTCAGCGACATTACCGGCCATCTCGAATTGCGCGGTTAGCGGGAACAAGGCCTGCGCCGCCAAAAGCGAGTTCAATCCCCCGGGCAGCCATTCCTGCGCAGGCGAATTGAACCCGTTGCCATAGATGTCCGAGATGCTCAGACGGCCATCGTGGAAAACGGTACGGATGTCCTTGGCCCCGAGGTTCCACAACCCCGGCGCATTTCGGGGAATGCGTTTGCGGATCCTGTCCGCCCCGGTGCCCGGTGTGCGCTCCGGGCCAAGACCCTGTCCGCCTTCGCCGATCCCCAGGGACAACCCGTCAGAGGTGCCGAAATCGGGGTGATGGCAATGGGCGCACGAAATGTTCTGATTGCCTGACAGGATCGGATCGTAAAACAGTTGATGACCGATAGTGGCCTGTTCCATATCAAATGGGATAAAGTCATCATCTGTCAGCGGGCGCGGCAGGTCCTGCGCCACCGCGGCCCCCGCCCAAACGAGGACAATCGCCCAATGCGCCAGTTTCTCTTTACCCTTTGTTTTCTTGCGACCCCGGCTCTGGCTGAGCTGGAACAGGCCCGTGACATGATGGAGGCCGGAGAGTTTGAAGCCGCGCGCGCGGAACTGCTGCCCGCCGCCCGGTCGGGCAATGCCGAGGCCGAGGAACTGATTGGTGTGATGTACGGGCTGGGTCTTGGGGTCGAGCAGGACCACGAAAGGGCGTTTGAATGGTATCTGCGTGCCTCGATGAAGGGGCATCCGGGGGCGCAGTCGGGGGTCGGCTGGTACTACGAACTGGGTCTGGGATTGCCCGCCCCCGATCTGGTGCGGGCCTATATGTGGTACACGCTCAGCGCCATTGGCGGCGACCCCGATGCGGCGATCAGCCTTGAGGAAGTGATCAAGAAAATGTCGCCGGAGCAGATCGAGAAGGCGCATGTTCTGGTCAACGACTACAAAGGGTGGATGTACCCGTTTCGATAAGGGCCGGGCCACAAGGCCCGACCCGTCCGTTTAGTTCAGGTCTGCATTGCGCGAGGCGTTCACGTCCGCCTCAGCCGCCGTGACCGCATCGGTCAGCGCGGCAAAGATCTCATCACCACGGGCAACATTGGTCTGGAACCAGTCATAGACAGGTGAAGCCGCGGCTTTGAACGCAGCCTTCTGCTCGGGTGTCGGGACATACAGGTCACCGCCACCTGCGACGAAGTCCTCATAGGCCTGAATCGATTTGCGCTTGGGCGAGGCAAAAGTGGCCTGTTGCAGGGCGTAGAACCCATCGACAACGACCCGGCGCATATCTTCGGGCATCGCCTGGAACTTGGCGTTGTTCATCCACCACAGCGCACCCATATAGGCGTGCCCGTCCAGCGTGACATATTGCAGGCCGGCATCCGGGAACTTCATGCCCATGATGTCGGTGATGCCGTTCTTGGACCCCTCGACGACGCCGGTCTGGAAGCTGGTGAAAAGTTCCGGCCACGGGATCGGTGTAGGTGACGCGCCCAGTGCCTTGACCAGTTCCTGTGGCAGGTCGGCGACGACGGTGCGGATTTTCAGACCTTCCATGTCGGCAGGCTCGGCGACGCGGTGTTTTGTGTTGGCGAAGTTGCGCCAGCCTCCGGTGTTGCCGATGGTCATCAGGCGGATCGCGCCTCCGGAATCCTCAAGCGCCATGTCGCGCATGGTGCGGGTGAAATCGCCCGACAGAACATGCTCGGCGATCCGGTCATCGGCCATCAGATACGGCAGGTCCAGAACCTGCACATAGGGGAAGATGCCCGAGGCACCGCCCGAGGTAGAGATATAGATATCGATGGTGCCATCCGCCACGCCTTGTAGGCATTCAGCACCGTTCGAACACAGCTGGGTGCCGATGAACAGCTCAACCTCGATGGCGCCGTTCGACGCCGCCTCGACATAGTTCTTGAAAACGATCAGACCGTCGTAATCCTCGTCATTTTCGTTCGAATTGGCAGTGGCGCGCAGCGTATAGTCCGCAGCCACCGCAGCGACCGCAGACGCGGCCACAAGCGATGTGGCAATCGCCGCTGTTTTGATGAAGTTTCCGAGCATGCGTTTCCTCCCTGTGATACTCAGTCAGTTTGCAAATCCCGTTATCCTCGGGATCGTCATGGATAGTGCGGGGATGTAGGTGATCAGAAAGATCACGATGATTTCGACCGCCAGAAACGGCAGGATCGCCTTGGCGATCGTCTCGACCCGCTCCCGCGACACGGCGGCGGCCACGAACAGCACCAGCCCCATGGGGGGCGTGGCAAGGCCGACGGTCAGATTGACGCTCATGATGATGGCGAAATGGATCGGGTCTACACCGAGACTGGTGAAAATCGGGCCAAGGATGGGCCCAAGGATGATGATCGCAGGGCCTGCGTCCAGAAACATGCCAACGATGAACAACAACAGGTTGATCAGGAACAACAGGATCAGTGGATTTTCCGACAGGCTGAGGATCAACGAGGCCAATTGTTCCGGGGCATGGCTCAGACTGACCACGGTCTTGAACGCCATTGCTGCGCCAACCAGCAGCAGCACCACGGCCGACGTCATACCTGCATTGCTCAGAACATCGGGAATTTCCCTCAGGGTCAGTGTGCGCAGAACGAAAAACCCGATGATAAAGGCGTAGCCCACAGCGACTGCGGCGGCTTCGGTCGGGGTAAAGATGCCCCCCAGAATTCCGCCCAGAATGATCACCGGCGTCATCAGCGGGAAGAACGCCTTGAGGCTGGCTTTGCGCCGCTCATCCCATGTGTATTTCCGGCTGGCGACGGGAAAGTCGTACTTGTCAGCCATGAACTTGATCATCACCATCAGGCCGACACCCACCATGATTCCGGGCACGATCCCCGCAAGGAACAAGGCGGCCACGCTTTCACCCATGACATAGGCATAGATGATCATAATGCCCGAGGGCGGGATGATCGGCCCGATCACCGAACTCGCGGCTGTGATGGCGGCGGCGAATTTGCGGGTGTAGCCCTGTTTTTCCATCGCCGGGATCAGCATCGACCCCAGGGCGGATGTGTCAGCCACCGCAGATCCCGAAAGGCCCGCGAACAGGATCGAGCTCAGCACGTTTACATGCGCTAGTCCGCCGCGCAGGTGGCCCATCAGGGCCTGGCTGAATTCGACAAGGCGGATGGTGATGCCGCCGCGGTTCATCATTTCACCGGCCAGCATGAAGAACGGGATGGCCATCAGCGGGAAACTGTCCATGCCGTTGTAGACATTACGATAAAGCAGGGTGATGTCGTTCGTCTGTCCGTTCAGCCACAGCAGAATGCCGGGCGCCGCCAGAAGCGCGAAAAAAACCGGCAGGCCAATCAGCAGGAAAATCAGGAAAGTGGGCAGGAACCAGATCAGCATCTATTCGGCCCCCACGGCTGCGTCGGGAATGTCCGGCAACAGATGCGCGCCGCCAAGCAAGGTGACCATGGAACGCAGAATAAGCTCGATATTGACCGAGATCAGCAGAATGATCCCCACCAGCAGCGAGGCCATCATCCAGCTGCGCGGAATGCGATACCACTCGTCAAACCCAAGCGATGTCGGCAGGTACAGGGCGGCGGTGGCGAACCTGCCGCCAAAGCCCGTGACCTCGGACCAGCCGATATTGACCGCAACCAAAAGCACGGCCAGCGAGATCAGCAGGAGGAACAGATTGAGCGACAGGCCGAGCATACGCGGCAAAAACCGTTGCAGCATGTCGATAGCTACAAAACCGCCGCGCCGAAAGGCCGTCGGTGCCATCAACCCGGTCATCCACAACATGCAGAACCGCGCGGCCTCATCCGGCCAGGGCAGGGCGTTGCCCAGAACGTATCGGAAGAACACCTGAATCAGGATTGCGATGACCATGAATGCAATCGCAACAACGCCAACCGCGCGGCCCAGACGCAGCACGGTTTCGTTCACAAATGCTATCGGCGCAAGCACCGATACCAGTCCGCCCATGCGGATCCTCCCTTGTTCAGCCGCAGGTGTGTCCCGCGGTCGTCAGGTCGCGCTTAGTGCTGCGCGAATTGGCCCATTTTCCCGGCGTAGAACGTCAGCGCGTCGCCGTCGCTCATGCTGGCCTTCAGGACTTTGCCCACCACGATCACGTGATCGCCCGCGTCGTGATAGGCATGTTGTTCGCATTCAAATCGTGCCAGGCAATCCGACAGCAGCGGGGTGCCGTTTGCACAGCGCTCATGCCGGATGTCGCGCAGGGCATGGGCATCTTTCGAGCAGCCAAAACACAGTTCGGCCTGCGCTGACGATAACACATGCACCGTGAAATGCCGTGCCGCGCGAAAATAGGGGAACCGGCGCGAGTTGCGGTCGCCGGCCCACATGATCAGTGGCGGGTCCAGCGACAGCGACGAAAAGCTGTTGGCTGTGATGCAGATCGGGCCGTCACCGCTGTCGCATGTCACAATGGTAACGCCGGTTGCAAACCGCCCAAAAGCATCCCGCAGGGTTCGGGTGTCGTCCTTGTGTGGCACAAAAGTGTGGGTCATGTTCCTTGAGATTGCGTTCATCATGCTACCTCATGCCCCAGCGCCGCCTCGTACAGGCGGAACCAGGTTTCGCGATCAATTGTGACTTTCAGCGCGTCCGAGATGCGTTTGATACGGTTCAGGTTGTTGGTGCCCAGAACCGGCAGAATGCCCGCCGGATGAGCCAGCAGGAAGGCCACGGCCACAGCGGCCCGGTCTACACCGAACTCTTCTGCGATTTCATCAGCGACAACCCCAACGGGCGGGTTTCCGGCCATCAACAGCCCACCCCCCAGCGGCGACCACGCCATAAGGTGGTGACCGTGCTGTTGGTGAAACGCCAGATCACCATTGGTGAAAGGGGCGATCTCGCCCAGTGAGATCTCGATCTGGTTGGTGACCAGCCGGGTTTTCATCGCCGATTGCAGCAGGGTCCAGTCCCACGGACGGAAGTTCGAAACACCAACCGCGCCTACCTTGCCGCTGGTGACTGCCTCATCCAGCGCAGCCCCGGTTTCGTGGTGGTCCATGAACGGATCAGGGCGATGGATCAGCAGCAGATCGATGTGGTCGATGGCCATTTCCGACAGCGACATGTCGATGGACTTCAGGATATGCGCGCGCGAGGTGTCATAGTATTTGACCTTCGCATCTGAATGCCGCCCCACGGGCGCGACGATATCACATTTGGTGACGATCTCCATCTTTTGGCGCAGGCCGGGATTGGCGCGCAAGGCGTTGCCCAGAACGGCTTCGGCCGCGTATCCGCCATATATGTCGGCCTGATCGAAGGTGGTGATGCCCTGATCAAGGCAGGCTTGAATCTTGGCCTCGACATGCCCTGCCGAGGTGTCGCTATCGTCACCCAGCCGCCACATGCCATAGACAAGGCGGCTCATTTCCAGCGTCGGGGATAGTTTCACGCGTTGCATCAGCGGCGCACTCCGTTGCCCAGCGGTGTGGCCGGGGGTGTCTTGGGCACACGCCCGTATGCTTCGGGCAGCGAGCATGTTTTCAGATGCGGCATCACACGCGCACCGAAATGCTTGGCCTCATCCATGTGCGGATAGCCCGAGAAGATGAAAGCGCGAATGCCCATCTTCCGGTAATCTTCGATCTTTGACATGACCTGATCGGTTGATCCGACGAGTGCCGCACCACAGCCCGAACGGGCGCGGCCGACGCCGGTCCACAGACCGGGTTCCACATAGCCATATTCATCCGCCAGATCACGATTCCTGGCCTGATGCGCCACGCCAAGCGACGTTGCATCCAACGCCCGCTCGCGGATCGCGCGGCCATAGTCGTCATCCAGTTTTGAAACGATGTAATCCGCGTATTCCTGCGCCTCGGCTTCGGTATCTCGAACGATCATGTGAACCCGCAGGCCGTAATCCAGCGTGCGGTCGTAGTTTTCGGCCACTGCATGAACAGCTTTCATCCGCTCGGCCAGTTGATCCTTGGTTTCCGGCCACATCAGGTACACATCACAATGTTCGCCGCACAGCTCCAGCGCCGAGGGCGAATAGCCGCCGAAATACAGCAGCGGCCCGCCAGTCTGATAGGGCCGCGCCGGGTCGGTTGTCAGACCTGTAAAGTTGTAGACCTCGCCCGCATGGTTGATCTCGTCCTGTGTCCAGGCCTGTTTCAGGATCTCGACCACTTCGCGCGAGCGTTGATAGCGATAGGCACTGTCGGCCTTTTCGCCGGGAAAATCGGATGAAATGATGTTGACGGTCAGCCGCCCCTTCAGCATGTGATCCAGCGTCGCGATCGTGCGGGCCAGCATGATTGGCTGCATCTCGCCGCAGCGCACGGCGGCCAACAGGTTGATCTTTTGCGTGATCGGCGCACAACCGGCGACAAAGCTCAGCGTGTCCTGCCCAACCTGATAAGACGACGGGCACAGGATGTTGCGGAACCCCTGCGCCTCGGCCTCTTTCACGATGGCCGAGCAATGCTCCCAGCTGGACCGCAGATCACCATCAGGCACACCCAGGAACTGATAATCGTCCGAACATAAGGCGGCGAACCACGAAACCTCGGCCGCATCCAGATCAGGGGATGTGATGGGGACGATGGTCATTTGATTCACGCTCCGTGCATCTTTTACTTTCCTCTTGCGTAGCAAGCACATTGATGTAGATCAATAGTGTATCAATTTTTCCTGCGACCGAATGAAGCGCCTGAAATGCCCCCCAACACCCGAAACCCCAATGCCCTGCCTATCTATGTTCAGATTGCCGAGCTGCTGATCCGCGATATCGCTGCAGGCCGTTTGATCGATGGTGAGCGTCTGCCCCCGGAACGCGACATGGCGGCCGAGCTGAACGTGTCGGTCGGCACGCTGCGAAAATCGCTCGCCGAGCTTGAGAAAAAAGGCATGTTGGAGCGTATTCAGGGTTCAGGAAATTACATCCGCGAGACCGGAACCCAGAACAGCGTCTACGCGATGTTCCGGCTGGAACTGCCCCAAGGGGGCGGGTTGCCGCGTGCGGATATCCTGTCGGTCGATCATCTGAAGAAACCTTCCGATCTGCCGGATTTTGGTACCTCAGACACCGGATCGCGCGTACGTCGGATGCGCTATCTGAATGACACAATCATCGCGGTCGAGGAAATCTGGCTGGACGAATCAGCCGGCCTGATCAAGCGAAGCCTGCTGTCAGACTCGCTCTATCGCTATTATCAGCACCAGCTGGGCTTCTGGATATCACGGGCCGAAGATCGCGTATCGATTGGCCAGTTGCCCGATTGGACGCCCGCGGTGTTCACCAAAGCCGCCGGTGAAACGGTGGGCTATATCGAACGGTTCAGCTGGTCGGACAAGGCCGAACCTGTCGAATTTTCCAAGACCTGGTTCGACCCGGACCGGGCCACCTATGTCCAACGTCTGAAGTAAAAGGAAACGCGCATGACCCGGACCATCAATTACGGGCTGATCGGATGTGGCATGATGGGGCAGGAACACCTGCACAACATCGCCCTGCTGGACGGCCCGCGTGTCGCAGCGATATTCGAACCCGATCCCGGGATGGCAAAAGCCGCGCAGGCGATTGCGCCGGGTGCGGTTATGGCACGCTCGGTGCAAGAGGTGTTGGATATCGAAGACCTGGACTGCTTGGTCATCGCCAGCCCAAACCACATGCATGTCGACCAGATCTGTGAAATCGCGCAAACGCGCCCCTTGCCGCTATTGGTGGAAAAGCCCCTGTTCACCAACCCCCAGGACGCCGCACGGCTAGAGAAGGTTCAGCGCGACTATCCACACCCGATCTGGGTCGCAATGGAATACCGCTATATGCCGCCCATCGCGACCCTGATCGACAAGATCGGGGACACTGGCGGGGTTCGGATGCTGTCGATCCGGGAACATCGCTTTCCGTTTCTGCGCAAAGTTGGCGACTGGAACCGGTTCAACCGCAACACCGGCGGCACCTTTGTTGAAAAATGCTGCCACTTCTTCGATCTGATGCGGCTGATCCTGCAATCCGACCCGGTGCGGATCACCGCAAGCGGCGGGCAGGCGGTGAACCATCTGGACGAAACCTACGAGGGCGAAACGCCTGACATACTGGATCACGGCTATGTTCTGGTCGATTTCGCCAATGGCGCGCGCGCGATGCTCGAGCTGTGCATGTTTGCCGAAGGCACCCGCTATCAGGAGGAGATTTCGGCCATCGGGCCCAACGCCAAGGTCGAGGCTCTGGTGCCGGGGCCGGGACGGTTCTGGCCCGACCATCTGGGAACGCCGCCCGTGCCGCAGGTCATCGTCAGCCCGCGGGACCCCAAGGGGCCAATATCGCAGGATATCCCTGTCGATCCCCGCTTGCTGGCTGCCGGTGATCACAACGGCTCGACCTATTATCAGCACAGGGGGTTCCTGGATCTGGTGCGCGGGCACAAGGCCGAACCGGATGTAACAGTGCAAGACGGTCTGTGGGCGGTGCGAATGGGATTGGCGGCACAGCAGGCCCTGCAAACCGGTGAAACGGTTCACCTAAAGCACCCTTAGACTCACCCCAGGCAAGTTCAGTGTAGACAGGTCTGCGGCGACAAATGTGTCGCTTGCGGGCCAATCTGTCGTAAATCAGCTAGTGAAGCGGGGCGCAGTAGGGGAAAAAACTGTATGACCTGTCAGTGTATTCCCACCCGCCTTGATCGCCGTGCGACCGGCTGTGATCTGGTCACGACGCGCCGGTAACCGCCCTGCGGGGCCGTTCTGCCTGCCTGCTTTCAGACGACAACGGAATACCTCATGACAACCGCTCTGCGCCTCGCCATCGATATTGGCGGCACTTTTACCGACACGGTCCTCGTCTCGGGTGATGAGACGATACTAGCCTCCACCAAAACCCTGACCACGCACCAGAACCCGGCAGAAGGCGCACTGGAAGGTGCGCGGCGCGTCATGGCGCAGACTGGCCGGTCGCTGAAGGATGTCACCGGATTCATTCACGGAACAACTCTGGCAACCAACGCGCTGATCGAGCGGCGCGGGGCGGTCGTGACCACGGTCTGCACCGAAGGGTTCCGCGATATTCTCGATATCGGGTACGAGCGTCGGTATTCCCAATACGACATCAACCTTGAAAAGCCGGACATGCTGGTGCCGCGCGAACGCTCGCTGACCATATGCGAACGCATGTCGGCAGAAGGCAAGGTGCTGATTGAACTGGATGAAGGGAAAGTAGACCGGTTGCTGGCCGAGATTGACGCCAGCGGGGCCGAGGCGGTGGCCATCTGCCTGATGCACTCTTACGCCAACCCGACCCACGAACGGCGCTTGCGCGATCTTCTGGCGCGACACCGCCCCGGCTTGACCGTCTCGATCTCGTCCGATGTCAGCCCCGAAGCGCGTGAATTTGACCGGCTCTGCACCACTGTGGCCAACGCCTATATTCAACCGTTGATGGAAAACTATCTGACCCGGTTTGTGGATCAGTTCACGGCCGAGGGCGTAACCTGTCCGATCCTGATGATGACGGCAGGCGGCGGTATGTGCACGATCGGCACCGCCACGCGTTTCCCCGTTCGTCTGGTGGAATCCGGCCCCGCCGGAGGGGCCATTCTGGCCGCCCGCATCGCCGCGCGTGCCGGGTTGGACCAAGTCCTGTCCTTTGACGTCGGTGGCACAACCGCCAAGCTCTGCCTGATCGACAAGGCGCGACCCCAGACATCGCGCTCATTCGAAATCGCCCGCGCAGCGCGGTTCATCAAGGGGTCGGGAATGCCGGTGCGCATTCCGGTGATCGAGATGATTGAAATCGGTGCTGGCGGCGGTTCGATCGCGGGTGTTGACCGTCTCGGGCGTCTGACGGTCGGGCCAAAATCGGCAGGCTCAGAGCCCGGGCCGGTCGCTTTCATGCGCGGCGGCGTCGATCCGACCGTGACCGACAGCGACATCACTCTGGGCTATATCGTGCCCGACACCTTTGCCGAGGGGCATATCCAGCTTGACCCCGATGGGGCAAAGGCCGCCCTGAGCCGTGTGATCGGGGACAAACTGGGGCTGGATGCGACAGGTGCGGCAGATGGGGTCAGCCGCATCGTTGTCGAAAGCATGGCCAGCGCCGGGCGGATGCATGCGGTCGAAAGCGGCAAGGACCTTGGCCCGCGCACCATGATTGCCTTTGGTGGCAACGGGCCGCTGCATGCCACCCGCGTCGCCCGGTCCGCCGGTGTTTCGCATATCGTGATCCCGCCCAATCCCGGTGTCGGTTCGGCGGTTGGGTTCCTGTTTGCCCCGGTATCCTTCGAAATCGTCCGCTCGCGCTATTCCCTGCTCGACAGCATGGACATGGACGGGGTGAACGCCCTGTTCGATACGATGATTGCCGAAGCAAAAGAGGTCGTCGCCCAAGGGGCAGGGGACGCACCCACCGAAACACTGCGCACCGCCTTCATGCGCTATAGCGGGCAGGGGCATGAGATCGAGATTACCTTGCCGGACCGCGCCCTGACGCACCGGGATATCGCCCCGCTGACGGCTGCATTCGAAAGGGAATACCGCAAACAATTCTCACGCCCCGTGCCGGGGATGAAGATCGAGGTTCTCAACTGGGCGGTTCGCGTTGCCACCCCGGACAAGGCGGTGCCCACTGTGTCGGAAACACCCGCCCAAACCGCATTTCAGGTCACGCAGACACGCCCCATCACCTGTGATCTGGATGGCACGGTAAAACAGGCCGCCTTTGTCGCCCGCGCCGATATGCGCCCCGGAGACTATGTGGCAGGCCCCGCGCTGATCCATGAACCACAAACAACCACACTCGTATCCGCCGATTTCTCGGCCCAGATGGACGCAATCGGCAACCTTGTCCTGAAACAGGATCAGAAAGGAGGCGCATAATGACCGCTGATCTGTCCCCCGCCCGCCTGCAAGTGATGTGGAACCGCCTGCTGGCAGTGGTCGAAGAACAGGGCCAGACCCTGATCCGCGCGGCTTTCTCGCCCATCGTGCGCGAATGCGGCGACATTTCCGCCGGGATATTCGACGTGAATGGCCGGATGCTGGCGCAGGCCGTGACCGGTACTCCGGGCCATATCAATACCATGGCCGAGGCCGTGCTGCACCTGCGCGCCCGTTTCGCGGTGCAGGATATGCGCCCCGGCGACATCTACATGACAAACGACCCGTGGCTGGCCTCGGGGCATCTGAACGACTTCCTGTTGATGATGCCCGCGTTCAAGGAAGGCAAGGTGGTGGGTTTTACCTCCTGCACCTCGCATCTGGTGGATCTGGGCGGTCTGGGTATGGGACCTGAAGGCTCGGACATCTATGACGAAGGCCTGCTGATCCCGCCTTGCAAACTGGTCGAGGCCGGAACGCCCAATGCGCTGCTGATGGATATAATCCGCGCCAACTCGCGCGAGCCTGTGGCCAATGAGGGCGACATCTACGCCCTGATCGCCTGTTGTGAGGCTGGGGTGAACCGCCTTGTCGCGATGATGGAGGAGTTCGGGATCGAAGATCTGGACAGGCTTGGCACCTATATCATCGACACCTCGCGCAAAGGCGCGCTGCAGGCCATCGCCGAGGTGCCCGAAGGCGTTTACAAAAACGTGCTGCACATGGACGGCTATGAGGCCGAGCTGGAGCTGCACGCGACGCTCACCGTGACCAAAGACGGGATGCATGTCGATTTCACGGGCACGTCCGGGTGTTCGAAAAAGGGCATCAACGTGCCTTTGAACTATGCGACCGCCTATACGGTCTTTGCCCTGCGTTGCATCGTCGGGCCGGATATCCCGAACAACGCAGGCTCGTTGGAACCATTCACGGTGGAAGGCCCCAAGGGTTGCATCCTGAACGCCCAGCATCCGGTGCCGGTGGCCATGCGGCATACGCTGGGGCAGGTCACACCGGATCTGGTTCTGGGCTGCCTGCATCAGGCGCTGCCCGAACAGGTGCCTGCCGAAGGGGCCTCGTGCATGTTCGACCTGCCAATGCGCCACGCGCCCGAAGTGGCGTCGAATGGCGGGCGCGAATTTGCCATCGAACCCGTTCACAATGGCGGCACCGGGGCGCGACCCCACGCGGATGGCCTGTCCGCGACAGCCTACCCTTCGGGGGTGTTCGGCTCGCAGGTCGAGATAACCGAAAGTGTCGCCCCGGTGATCATGTGGCGACGCGAATTGTTGCCCGACTCGGGCGGCGCGGGTCAGTACAGGGGAGGATTGGGTCAGCGGATCGAGATGACGTCTGCCAACGATGCCCCCTTCATCGTCTTCCTGTCGGTCGAACGTCTGAAATTTCCGGCTCTGGGCCGCATGGGCGGCCTGCCCGGCGCACCGGGACGTATCCGGTTCCGCGATGGCGGCGGTGATATTCCGGGCAAGGGCGAGCTGCGCGTGGAAAGCGGCGATTACCTGATCTTCGATACCCCCGGCGGCGGCGGCTTTGGCGATCCGGCCGCGCGCAACCCAGAGGCGCTGGCGCTGGACCTCAGGCGCGGGCTGGTCACAGAAGGAGGGGCCAAAGCCTATGGGGGTGCCTCATGATCCGCGCAGTTGATCACATTCGTGCCATGGCGGCCTATGCGCTGGCCGATCTGGGCGCGCCGGACACTGTATCTCTGGCCCAGAATGAAAGCGCTTTCCCGGTCAGCCCTGCCGCAATTGCGGCGGGGCAGGCGGCATTGCACCGGATGCCGCTTTATCCCGATCCCGACTGGTTGGACCTGCGCGCCGCCATCGCTCAGGTGCATGCAGTGCCAGCCGACAACATCCTGTGCGGTGCCGGATCGATGGAGTTGATCGGCTGCCTGATCCGCGCCTATTCAGGGCCGGGCGACCATGTATTGGGCACGGATTACGGCTATGCCTATGTGGCCTCAGCCACGGCGCAGGTGCGGGCAGACTATGTGAAAGCCCGCGAGGTTGATCTGACCGTCTCGGTCGATGACATTCTGGCCGCTGTCACGCCTGAAACCCGGATCGTCTTTGTCTGCAACCCCGGCAACCCGACCGGCACCCTGATCCCGAATGCCGAGATCATCCGCCTGCGCAACACCCTGCCCGGGAACGTGCTGCTGGTGGTCGATCAGGCCTATGCCGAATTCGCCGATCGCGATCACGACCCGGCTGAAATCTTTGCCCTCGTTGCACGTGGGGATACCGTGGTCATACGCACCTTCTCAAAGGCTTACGGTCTGGCGGGCGCACGCGTGGGATGGGGTCTTTTCCCGTCAGAGGTCGCGATTGAGCTGCGAAAGCTGCTCAACCCCAACAACGTATCGACCCTCTCTCAGGCCATGGCAACGGCAGCGATGCAGGATCAGCCCCACATGCGCGACACGGTTGCCAGAACCGCCGCCATCCGGGATGGCTTTGCCGATGGGTGCCGGGCGCTGGGATTATCTGTTCCGCGCAGCCACACCAATTTTGTCCTGATCCGCTTTGCCGATGCCGCGACGGCGCAAGAAGCGGATGCCGCGTTGCGCAAAGCGGGTTTGCTGACGCGCGGAATGGGCGGCTATGGCCTCGCGGATTGCCTGCGCGCCACGATCTGCGACACGGCAGTGATGGAGCGCTGCCTGACTGTTCTGAAAGAGGTGACGTCATGACCTTTGAAACCCGGACACGGGCCAAAATCGGGGTGCTTGTGCCCTTTACCAACACCAATCTCGAAGCTGACATGATGCTGATGCGCTGCCCGGACACGACGGTGCATTTTCAGCGAATGGGTGGCTATGACGTGGATGAGATCCCCGGATCGGATCAGATGGCGGGTCTGGGGGCCTCGGATATCGGCCACGACCTCAAGATGATCTCGGGCGTTCGGCCCGATGTGGTGCTCTATGGCTGTACCTCGGCCACGCTGACCCATGGCCCGTCCTTTGACCACCAGCTGGCGCAGGACATCAGGGCCGCGTCGGGGGCCGTGTGTATTACCGCCGCAGGGGCGCTTGTTGCTGCGATCCATGCGCTCGGCGTGTCCCGGGTCGGTTTTTCTTCGCCCTATCTGGGCGAGATCAACACGCAGGCCATGAATTTTCTGACGCAGAACCGGATCACAACGGTGAATTGCGCCGATATCGGCCGCGAGCTGGGCAATTACGGGCAGGGCGAGCTGACCCCGGACGAGGTTTTCGACCTTGCCATGCAGGCCGACCACCCAAAGGCCGAGGCCATCATACTCAGCTGCACCGACATGCGCGCAGTCGAGGCCATAGACCGGATCGAAGCGGCCCTTGATAAACCTGTTGTGACGTCCAATCAGGCCATGATGTTTGCCCTGATGCGGGCGCTTGACCTGCCAAGGCACGGGACTGTTCCGGGGCGGTTGTTTGATCTGCTATAGCCTTGGGTTAGGCAAAAGCATGGAACCCGCCCCGGTCGGCTGCCCGCATCAAAGGCGGGAGCGCACCGGCATATGGGGCGGGTATTCCAGCCCACCCAACGCGCCGTGTCGCAGACGTGACTGTATTTACGTCGCAAAAGAACAAGATACCGCGCCTTCTACGCCATAGTCGGAATAAGGACCGCTCGGGATTGAAGCACATGTTGAACCAGCCGCACAGTCACGGGAAATTTGGCCTGCCCCGCGGGGAAACCATCTTAGGCTTGTCTGAAACATCATACGTTCACAAAATACAAAGGTGCCGCTTTTCATGAGCCAAATTTCGGAAAATCTGCTGAACCAGATCCGCGACCGTTTTGCCCAGATCGATCACTGCCCCGAACAGGGCGAGCGGATATTTTTCGAAAACGCCGGCGGGGCTTTGACACTGAAATCCGTGCTGGACAGCTCGGCACGTCACGCCGCAATCCCCGACAATCAGGGGCGCGACAATCCGGGGTCTCATGCGCTGGTTGCCACGATCAACGCTGCCAAGGCTGATATGCGGGATTTCATGAATGCACCCGGTGGTCAGTTCTTTGTCGGTGAAAGCGGCACCGAACTTCTGTTCCGGCTGATCATGAACGCCTGTCTGGGAACCGGTCCGGGGATTGTGCTGGGGTCGACACTGGAACACCCCGCCACACGGTCAGCCTGTGATCGTTGGGCTCGCATCGCCGGGCAGACCCATGTGCTGGTGCCCCACGATGACGATACCGGCACCGTGACAGCCGACGCCTATGCTGCGGCCGTCACCCCCGACACCAAAGTGGCGACAATCCTGCACACCTCACCGGTGACGGGCATGGGCGTCGATGTGGCCGCTGTTTCGCAGGCGATCCGCGCCGTGGCGCCAGACTGTTTCATCATTGTCGATGGCATCCAGCACGCCGCCCATGGCCAGATCGACCTCAGCGCGTATGACGTCGACGGCTACGTGATCTCGCCCTACAAGGTGTTTTCGCGCCATGGCTACGGCGTTGCGTGGATTTCCGACCGGCTGACGCGGCTTGAACACAATGCCCTGTTGGACGGTCCGGCAGATAACTGGGAAATGGGCACGCGCGATACAGGGGCCTATGCGACCATGTCCGACGTTGTGTCTTACTTCGAATGGCTTGGCAGTCAGGTCAGCGACGCCACCGACCGGCGTGCCAGATTTCTGGCAGCGGGCGAAGCCATCCACGCGCAGGAAAAGGCACTGACCGACGCGATGATCCACGGCACCGGCAACCTGAGCGGTCTGGCCGAGATGGAGAAGGTCACGATTCTGGGCGGTGCCGACAACCCCGCTCGCGAAGGGCTGGTGTCGCTGCGCGTTCAGGGTGTGGCCTCGGCGGATGTCGTCAAACGGCTGAACGATGAGGGTATTCGCACCCATTTGCGCAAGGCCGACCATTACTCTGGCAACATATTGACACCGCTGGGTTATGACGCCTGCGTCCGGGTCTCGATGTGCCACTACAACTCGATCGGCGAAGTCGCCAGATTTCTGGCTGTCATGAAAGAAATCGCCGCCTGAGCTGCGGCGGACCAAGGGACAAGCACTCATGAAAACCCATGCACAAGCTGTCGTGATCGGAGGGGGCCTTGCCGGCTGTTCGATCCTGTACCATCTGGCCAAGCTTGGCTGGACCGACGTTGTCCTACTGGAACGGAACGAGTTGACCTCCGGCTCGACCTGGCACGCAGCGGCGAATATCCACGGGCTGCACGACAACAACAACATCACCCGCATCCAGCACTATACGATGAATCTGTATAAACAGCTGGAACAGGAAACCGGCCAAAGCTGCGGCGTATTCCAGCCCGGCTCGCTCTATCTGGCCCAGACCGAAGAGCGTGAGCACCAGCTGCGCCTGCAAGAGGCGAAAGCCCGGTTTTATGGTCTGAACTTCTACGAAGTCAGCCGTGAAGAAGCCAAGGAACTGCACCCGCTGGCGCAGTTCGATGACATCCGCTGCATCATGTATGAACCCGATGGCGGCAATGTCGACCCGTCGGGCGTGCCGCACGCCTATGCCGCCGGGGCCCGCGCCATGGGGGCCACCATCGAACGGTTCTGCCCGGTGACGGGAGCCGAACAACAACCCGACGGCAGCTGGATCGTGCGCACGCCCAAAGGCGACATTCACACCCAGTGGGTTGTCAACGCCGCCGGTCTCTGGGGGCGCGAGGTGGCGGCGCTGGCGGGTCTGACCCTGCCGCTGCAACCGACCGAGCATCAGTATTTCGTGACCGAAAGCATCGACGAGGTCGCCAGCCTGGGCCGTCGTTTGCCCTCGATCGCTGACCGCGACGGCGAATATTACTTCCGGCAGGAAGGCAACGGCCTTCTGATCGGAGCTTATGAGAAAGATATGAAATTCTGGGCCGAAGACGGCACGCCGCTCGACTTCGCGCATGATCTGTTCCCCGACGATCTGGACCGGATCATGGAAAACGTCATCCGCGCCACCGAACGCGTGCCGGTTGCGGCCACTGCCGGGGTGAAACGCGTGATCAACGGGCCGATGATCTGGTCGCCCGACGCCAACATGCTGTGGGGGCCGGTGCCCGAGCTGAAGAACTATTTCCTCTGCGGCGGCCTGATCCCCGGTTTCTCGCAATCCGGGGGGTTGGGTCTGCTGGCGGCGCAATGGATGATCGAGGGCGAGCCGCAATATGACATGTTCGCCTGGGATCTGGCCCGGTTTGGCGACTGGGCCGACAAGGCATTCACTAAGGCCCGTGTTCAGGATGCCTACACCCACCGCTTCAAGATCCATTTCCCCAACGAGGAACGCAGCGCAGGCCGTCCGGCCCGTGTGCGCCCCGCCTATGAGATGCAGAAGCAGATGGGCTGCGTCTTTGGCCTTAATTGCGGCTGGGAACATCCGCTCTGGTTCGCCGATGAGCCCGAGGTGGAAGAGACCACCGGCTTTACCCGCCAGAACTGGTGGAAGCCCGTGGGCCGAGAGGTGCAGATGCTGCGCGACAGCGTGGGCCTGATCGACATTTCGAACTTCGCCAATTACGTGATCAAGGGCCCCGGTGCCCATGACTGGCTGGACCGTCTGGTGGCCAATCGGGTGCCTGCCGAAGTGGGGCGCAGCTGTCTGACGCCGTTGATCTCGGTTCGCGGTGGCGTGGCGGGCGATTTCACCATCACCAAGCTGGCCGAGGATGAATACATGATGATCGGGTCAGGCATGGCCGAACGCTATCATCAGCGCTTCTTTCAAATGGTGGAAATGCCCGAGGGCACAACTCTTGAGGTCGCCACCGACCGCATCGCAGGGTTCAACATCGCAGGCCCCAGGTCACGCGAAGCGCTGGCACGCCTGACCAATGCCGATCTGTCGAACGAGGCGTTCCGCTTCATGTGGTCGCAGAAAATCACGGTCGCCGGCGTCGAATGCGTGGCCATCCGGGTCAGCTTTACCGGCGATCTGGGCTGGGAACTGCACTGCGCCGAGGGGGATCAGGTGGCGCTCTACACCGCCCTGCTTGAGGCCGCCAAAGACTGTGGTGGCGGTCCGGTGGGCGGGCGCGCGCTGGGGGCGCTGCGGATCGAAAAGGGCTATGGCTCGTGGGGTCGAGAGTTTTCTCAGGAATACTGGCCGCAAGAGGTCGGGCTGGCCGGCCTGATCAAGCTGGACAAGGATTTCCTGCACAAAAACGCCTATCTGTCCATCAAGGACAACCCCGCGCGCGAGGTGCTGTCCGTCTTCGAACTGGATGTGACCGCAGATGCCGACGCAACCGGGGGTGAGCCGATCTTTACCCCCGACGGCGCGCCCGTGGGTCGTGTCACGTCGGGGGCGTTCGGCTATTCGGTCGGGAAATCGCTGGCGCTGGGGTTCCGCAACCCAAACAGGGCACAGCCGGGCGATGAGGTGGTCATTCAGGTCATCGGCAAACCGCACAAGGCGCGCGTACTGGCCGAGGCTCCGTTTGACCCGACAGGCGCCAGACTGCGGTGCTGACGCTCATAACCCGTCTACAGGCAGGCAAGGCCAATAAGACGCTCCAAAAGATGTCTCGTCTCGGCACTTCAGGCGACTTCATCTTTTTCCAAATACTCCCGCCGGAGGCGTCCGAACTCACCCACCAGCGCATTGCGGGCGCCACTCTTGCGCCACCGGGTCACAAATGCGCAGGCAGTCCACCGCGCGTGCAGCGATCTGGGACACGATATCCATCAGGGTGTCGGGCTTCAGATAAAACGCAGGAACCGGGGGCAGGATGACGGCCCCCATTTCTACCGCCGCCGTCATGTTGCGCAAATGGGCCAGCGTCAACGGTGCTTCGCGTGTCAGTAAAACCAACGGCCTGCGTTCCTTGAGCTGAACACTGGCGGCGCGCGTCAGCAGGTTATCGTCCAGCCCATGCGCAATTGCGGCAAGCGTTCGCATGGAACAGGGCGCAACGATCATGCCGGATACCGGAACCGACCCGGACGCAATGCTGGCACCGATATCGGCGCTCGGGTGATGCCGCGTCACCAGTTGCCGCAGGTTTTGCAAAGAATCCGGGCCGCATTCCTGCGCAAGGGTCCGCATCCCGGCAGCGCTGACCACAAGGTCGGTCTCGATATCCGATGACGCCAGACACCGGGCCACGGCAAGGCCCAACGCCGCGCCCGACGCACCGGATACCCCCAGAACAACACGGGCGTTTGTCATGCTCTCAGCTCCGGCATCAATCGGTTTACAAGGTCTTCCGCAAAGGCGTGATCGGCATCCGCAGTGCGCATCACCGTCCCCCATTCCCGCAGCGTTTCACTGCCCAGTTTCGTCGTGGCGTCGATGCCGATTTTTCCGGCCAGACCGGGTTCGGGCGATGCAAAATCCAGATAATCAATAGGTGTCCTGTCCAGCACCATCACATCCCGGCCCGGGTCCATGCGTGTGGCAAGCACCCAGGCTATATCCTCCCAGTTTCGGGGGTCGATATCAGCATCGACCGCGATGATCATTTTCGTATAGCTGAATTGCGGCAGCATTCCCCACAGGGCCATCATCACGCGCCGGGCCTGCCCCGGATACCGTTTGTCGATGGCAACGATTGCGATGCGATAGGAACAGGCGGCGGGCGGCAGCCAAAGATCGTGGATTTCGGGGATTTGCGCGCGGATGGTCGGCAAGGCCAGACGGTTGAACACCTCGCCAATGATCGACGGCTCGTCCGGTGGCCGCCCGGTATAGGTGGAAAGATACAGCGGCGCGTCCCGATGGGTGACAGCGCTGACCTGCATCACCGGAAAGGGTTCAGCCGGGTTGTAATAGCCGGTGTGATCCCCAAAAGGCCCCTCGGGGGCGGTTTCGCTTGGTGAAACCCAACCTTCCAGAACAATCTCGGCATCTGCAGGGACCAGCAGGGGGATGGTTCTGGCCGGGATCAGATGTGGGCGCTTCTGGTTCAGGGCACCGGCAAATGTCAGCTCGGATACCGCCTCTGGCAAGGGCAAGGCCGCCGACAACAGCGTCGCGGGGTTTGCGCCCAGCACAATGGCGACGGGCATCTTTTCGGCGCACCTCGCCCAGCTTCGGTGATGCGCCGCGCCGCCGCGATGGGGCAGCCAGCGCATGATGACACGGTTCCGGTCCAGCACCTGAATGCGGTAAACCCCCGCGTTATAGCCTTGCGCCGCGTTGGGATCGCTGCCGTAGGGCCGGGTAAGGACCACGGGCCATGTGATCAGCGGCCCGACATCACCGGGCCAGTGCGTCTGGACCGGCAGCGCTGTCAGGTCCACATCCGCCCCGCTGTGGCAGACGCTTTGAACCGGGGCAGTTCTGACCAGTTTCGGCCGGGTCGACAGGGCCGCCTTCAGCATCGGCCATCTGGCCAGCGCGTCCCGCACCCCGTCCGGCGGCGTCGGGGCTCGCAGCGCGGCCAGAAAGGCGCCCAGATCGTCCAGCCCGTCGGGTGTGACACCCAGCCCGGCAGCAACCCGCTCTGCCGTTCCGAACAGGTTGACGACGACCGGGGTATCGAGCCGATCAGTGGACACGTCTGTCGGGTGGTCAAATTGCAGAACCGGTCCGCCCGCCTCAAGCACGGAGCGGTGAACAGCGGTCATCTGGTGGCGCACGGAAACCGGATCAGGGATGCGCCTGAACTGTCCGGTGTCCTCGCACCATTTCAGAAAATGCCGTAGGCTGGGATATTGCGGCAGGGTGCGAATGGGGCTGCTCCGACGGTGGTGTCCACCCTCTAGCAACGAAAGCGAGGGGTCGAATTGACAACCGTCAAGTCACCCCTGCCGCGATCGTCCTAGGAAGGCATCCAAGGTCACAATGTTGAGACAGCAGGAGGTCTTATTGCCCGTTCCTGAGAACACGATACCGCGCTGCCCGGCGGCTTTGGCGGCCACGCTTCGGATAGCGCCGCTTGCCCCCTTATCACTGTCGCTGACGGTCTTCACGCGCCGGATCGCAAAGAAAAATCCGGAAATGTTTCAACGGCTTGGCCTATACGGAAGATCAGTTTTCGTTCTTGATCCGACGGATTTGCCTGTTGCCCTGCTGCTTGATCCGAATGGCGGTGCCCCAAAGGTGACACTGACCCGGCGCAGCGGGACAGGGGTTGCGCGTATTTCCGGCCCTCTGGCGGCCCTTCTTGGGCTGGTTCACGGCGCGTTTGACGGCGATGCGCTGTTCTTCTCACGTGATCTGGTGATCGAGGGCGATACGGCCGCAGCGCTGGCCCTGCGCAATGCAATCGACGACGCGGAACTGGACCTCGCGCACGAGGCCGCAGCCCTCTCCGGCCCGCTTGCGCGCCCGCTCAAGCAGCTCATCGCGTTGGTGGAACGTCGAACCGGCCTGTACCTGACCCGACCGGAAGACGCTGTACTATGGTAATGGAAATCGTCTGCCCGGCAGGAACGCCCGCCGCTTTGCGCGCAGCCGTCAAGGCCGGGGCGCATACGGTCTATTGCGGCTTCAATGATGAAACCAATGCGCGCAACTTTCCCGGTCTGAACTTTGACCGGGCCGAAATGCGCGCGGGCGTTGCCTTTGCCCATGACCACGGGGCCAGGGTGCTGGTTGCGATCAACACGTTTCCCCGCGCCGGCAACGAAGCAATCTGGCACCGCGCCGTGGCCGATGCGGAAACCTGCGGCGTGGATGCCGTGATCCTCGCCGATATTGGGTTGCTGGATTATGCCGCGTGCAATCATCCGGGGCTGCGCAGGCACCTGTCCGTGCAGGCCGCAGCCGCAAATGCCGATGTGATCAACTTCTATGCCGAAACTTTTGGCGTCAAACGCGTAGTCCTGCCGCGCGTGCTGTCGGTTCCCGAAATCGCCGCCATCAACGCCGAAACAGAAGTCGAGACCGAGGTTTTTGTGTTCGGCGGGCTCTGTGTGATGGCCGAAGGTCGCTGTTCGCTGTCCTCTTATGCCACCGGGCTGTCTCCGAACATGAATGGCGTCTGTTCGCCAGCCAGCCATGTCGAATACCAGAACGACCAGGGCGCGTTGAACACCCGTCTGGGTGGCTACCTGATCCACCGGGTCGAACGAAACCAGCCTGCACCCTATCCGACATTGTGCAAAGGGTGCTTTTCCGCAGGTGAAAAGACGGGCCACCTGTTCGAAGACCCCGTCAGCCTGAACGCGGAACGGCTGATCCCGCAATTGCAGAAGGCCGGTGTTACCGCGCTGAAGATCGAAGGGCGCCAGCGTTCGAAATCCTACGTCGCGCAGGTGGTTCGGAATTTCCGTGCCGCTGTCGACGCGCTTGAGGCCGGACGCCCTCTGCCCGAGGGGATGCTGGCCCGTTTGTCCGAAGGGCAGGCCATGACAACCGGCGCCTACAAAAAAACCTGGAGATAGCGCGATGGAACTGACCGTTGGCCCCAACCAGTTTTTCTGGCCCGCCGAGAACTGGATGTCTTTTTATGGGGATCTGGCCCATGCCTCCGTCGATCGCATCGTGCTGGGCGAGCTGGTTTGTTCCAAGCGCCTGCCGTTTTATCAGGACCGGATCCCCGACGCGATTACCCGACTGGTTGAGGCTGGCAAACAGGTTGCGCTGACCAGTCTTGCTCTGGTGACGCTCAAGCGTGAACGCAAGCTGACCGCCGATCTGGCGGATCTGGGGGTCACGGTCGAAATCAACGACCTGACCGCGCTGACGCATCTGCCCCAGAACACGGCTTTCGATGTCGGACCCCTGATCAATGTCTATAACGAAGGCACATTGGTATGGCTGGCGTCACGTGGCGCGCGCCGCATTTGCCTGCCACCGGAACTGCCAATCGCCTCGGTCAGGGTTCTGGCACAAGCCGCCGCCAGTCTGGGTGTCGCGGTCGAGGTTTGGGGCCACGGTCGCCTGCCATTGGCCATCTCCGGCCGGTGTTACCACGCGCGCCTGCATGGGCGCAGCAAAGACAACTGCCAGTTTGCCTGCGAAAACGACCCCGACGGGCTGGATGTGCTGACCGGGGATGGACAGCCGTTCATGGCCATGAACGGCGTGCAGACCCTGTCAGACAGCTATGCCTGCACGGATCATCAGATCGAGTTGCTGCAAAGCGCGGGCGTCTCGGCCCTGCGCCTGTCACCGCAATCTCAGGGGTTCCCAAGGCTGTGTGCCCTCTACCGACAGCGGCTGGATGGTCAGCTTGGCAGGGGCGATCTGGAACATGCGCTGCGCGCCGCCGATCCCGGTATAAGGCTAAGCGATGGGTTCCTGACCGGCGCATCCGGTGCTGAATGGTCGGGTTCGGCATGCGCGCCCACCGAAGCAGCACGCTGATCATTCTGGAAAAGACCGGCATCCGATAGCGAATTTTCAGCACGACCTGAGCGGGCGATCCGGAAAATCCATGGATCGTCCTGCACAGTCAGGTGGTCACAGGCAGGCGTTGCCGCACCAGTTCGGCCCACAGGTTTGCTCCCAATGGCAGCAGCGCGTCGTTGAAATCATAGTCATTCGCGTGCAGGGGGCGGCCATTCGACCCCTCGGTTCCATTGCCGATCAGCAGAAAACACCCCGGAACCGCTGCCGCAAATTCCGCGAAATCCTCGGAAAACGACATGGCGGTCCGGTCGCCGTCAACCTCCAGACCCAGCGTTTTTGCTGCTGAAACCACATGGGTTGCGGCGTCGGTATCGTTGATTGCCTCGATGAATTCGGTCCGGAATTCCACCGTCACCGCGACACCGTGGCTTTCCGCCACGCCCGCCGCGATCTGCCGCATATGGTGTTCAATCCGCGCGCGGTCATCGGGGGACATCGCCCGTGCGTCCCCTTTCAACACTGTTCGACCCGGCAGGACGTTGCGCTGCCCATCGGTGATGAACTCGGTCACGGAAACGACCGCGCCAGACAATGGGGCAAGCTTTCGCGAAACGATGGTTTGCAAGGCCAGAACAAGCTCTGCTGCGGGCGTGATTGTCTCGCGCCCGACATGGGGCATCGAGGCATGGCCGCCCTGACCGGTGATGGTGATCTCGAATAGGCTTTCGCTGCAACAAATGACACCGGCGCGGGTTGAAACCCGCCCGACGGGTTCGCCCGGCAGATTGTGCGCGCCATAGATTTCGTCAATCGGAAAATCCCGCAGGACGCCTTCCTCAATCATCGCCCGCGCGCCCAGCCCGTGCTCCTCGTTGGGCTGGAACAGGAAGACAACGGTGCCGTCAAAGCCCTGATCCCTGGCCAAAAGCTCGGCCGCGCCCAGCAGCATCGTCGTATGGCCGTCATGGCCGCAGGCATGCATCACGCCCGGATTCTGAGACTTGTAGGCAAAGCTGTTGGCCTCGGTAATGGGCAGGGCGTCGAAATCCGCGCGCAGACCGATGGACCGGTTGCCATGGCCCGCTCGTAGAACACCAACAACGCCGACACCCTCATGCACTTCGATGCCAAGGCTTCTCAGGTGATCGGCGATCCGGGCCTTGGTCCAGTCCTCCTGAAAGCCAAGCTCGGGGTTGCGGTGAAACTCATGCCGCAGGGCGCGCAGGTTTTCGAAAAAACTCGTCATGGCAACTCTCCTTCGTCCTGCTTTCTTTCGTCATTGCTACAGGGTTTTGCAATCCCGCTCAAAGATAGGTTCCGATTGATGCACGTTGCCCCCGGATGAGAGCCCTGAACAATTTCGATCCCGCGAGGGGAACACCAGCCCACGCATCACAAGACGGCAGGTCTGTAAACCATTCTGCGCCTACATCCCGTTGCGGGGGATGACAAAAGACTGTTCTTCCTCAAAGATCAGGTCGTCACCCGACCACGCCTTTAGGCGAGCGGTCAGGTGAAATTCGGTCGCAGTCGCCCTTTGTTCGGAACAGGTCCAGATCTTGGCGGACCACCCCTCGCGGTCGAAACCGGCGGTTTGCTCCATTGTGGCCACTGCCGACAACGGATCATCCGGCTGGATGGTATAGC
The DNA here is from genome assembly GCF_056531755.1 of Ruegeria sp. L11. NCBI lineage: Bacteria > Pseudomonadati > Pseudomonadota > Alphaproteobacteria > Rhodobacterales > Roseobacteraceae > Ruegeria > Ruegeria sp. L11. Next base: position 10,735 of record NZ_JBQFMI010000019.1, on the reverse strand, counting down.
GTCGATCCGACATATCGCTCAGCACCGTGCCGATATCGTCGAGGCGAATATCGCCCACCGGCCCAAAGACACCCCCGTCAAGGAAATACCTGTGTGTCACCTCGCCATTGGTCAGATCGGTGTGGACCGAACGCTCCATCGAACCGGAGCGAACGTTCGTCTTCCGCGGGGCGACGTCGGGACCCCGAGGTTCGGGCAAGGGGCGTGGGGCTGGCGTGTCATCTCGCTGGCTGCGCACGGGCAGGATCAGCCGCGATGTGCCGGGCCGGATCGTCAGCGTAACCGGCTCGGGCGCTGGCCACAGGACCGGCCAATAGGCGGACGCGATTTGCAGAACGATGCGATGACCCGCCAACACCCGATAACCGGTTCCATAAAGCGGGACAGTCACGTGCATGTCTTCGCCGGGTGTGATCGGTGTCGGTTCAGTGTCGCTGATCCGGTGGGTCAGATTGCAGAACCCGCGTGCAATCAATGTCTGCGCGCCATCCGGGGCCTCATCCACCAGCAGGGCCGCAACGAAACCCTGCGTCCGATCGGCAGAAACTGTCAGGTCAACCGAGGGCTGGCCCAGAATATCTATGGGCTTTTCCAAGGGCTTTGCTTTGAATTGCAGCGCCCCTGCGGCCTCGATCCGGCAATCTGCTGCCATATCTCCGGGTATTGCAAAGGAACACATGTCGCCCGCTGCGGCCCCGAAATTCTGAGGCGAACAGACCGACATCTCCCCGCCCGACCCGGCGGAGGCATCCAGGGTTCCGTCATTCAGCCACAAGGGCTGGTCCTTGACATTTGGCGATGGCCAGCTCGGCTCCTCGATCCACCGCCCCTCGCGGTGTACATGAGTTCCGGACGGGGCGGCACTGTCTTGCAGGAAAAACCGCAGCGGCGGCTCGTCCATCAGGCCGGTGTCGATCCCCTTCAGCCAATGGTCCCAGAACCGGATCACCTCGCCGACGAAATCGACCCGGGGCCCCGGCACCCCTTCTTGCGGATACAGATGCGCCCAGGGGCCCATCAGGATCTTGACCGGCCCGCTCAGATGTTCCGCGATGCGGAACGGCGTGTCGCGATACAGGTCCATCCATCCGCCAAAGAAATACACCGGCACATCGACATCCGCATAGTTTTCGCAGATCGAGCCGCGCCGCCACATGTCGTCATGGGTCTGATGTTCCAGCCACTTGGCGGGCCAGAATTCGACCCCCTCCAACCGTGCGCGCCACATGTCGATCCAGCGATCCGCGCCCACGATCTCGGGGTCGGGCGGCATGGCATTGTACAGCTGCATGATCGAACCCCACCAGAAATTGTCATTGGCCAGACAGCCGCCGTAAAAGTGAATATCCTCGCGCCAGCGGTCATCCGTTCCCATCACCGGCGCAATCGCCTTCAGCGCTGGTGGGCGGGTCGCGGCCACCTGAAAGGCGTTATACGCCCCCCAGCTTTTGCCAAACATTCCGACATTTCCGTCGCACCAGTCCTGATCTGCAATCCACTGGATGATGTCGTGTCCATCCTGAATCTCCTGATGCGAATACTCATCCTCGGGGATCCCGTCGCTGTCGCCATAACCGCGGATATCCACCCGGATCGACGCATAGCCTGCTGCGGCGAAATGCGGATGCATACTTTCATCCCGCATCCGGGTGCGATCCCGGCGGCGATAGGGGATGTATTCCAGAACACAGGGAACAGGCGTTGTTCGCGCCGATCCGGGCAGCCAAAGCCGGGCCGCAAGTTTTGCGCCGTCCGGCATGGGAATCCAAACGGTTTCGATGACCTCTGTGTTGCTCATGTCCGGTCCTTTGACTGACTGTCAGGTGAAAGGCTGCTTGTGGTGTGCTTCATTGATCTCACCACCGAAGCCCCAAGCGCAGCGCATCGTAAATGGCGGCATGCGTGTTACGTGATGAAACGGCATCTCCGATCCGGTACAGATCAAACCCGGCCTCTGGGACAGATTGCGGAAACACGGGGCCGGACCCGCTAACCAGCGCTTCATAATCCACGGCGCCCAGGTTGCGCGACAGCGGTTTCAGGTCGAAGTACAGATCATCCAGCGGCAAAACACCCTGATTGACAACCACCTGATCATACAGGCGCTTTTCTGTCAGGTCCGAGTAATCCGTTCCAATGGCTGCCTCCAGCTGATTGCCTGATCGCACCAGTGATTTCAGCGTCCGGGCGACTGTGAACACGGCTCCGGTCTTTTGCAGGGCCCGCATGTAGGGCACCAGGTTCATTCCCATGATTTCGGGGGCAAAACTTCGGTCGCGGGTCATGATTTCTACCCGCCCGCCCGCTTTTGCGATAGCCTCAGCCGCCATCAGGGCCGGGTGATCCCCCGCATCGTCATAGATAAGGACATTGTCGCCGGGGCGCACATCACCGGTCAGGATATCCCAGGCAGTAACCGCCAGATCGTTACCCGCCTCCAGAACCGTCACCTCGGGCAACCCGCCGGTTGCGATCACCACCATGTCCGGCGCAAGCGCGGTTACAGCATCGGCGTCCGCAAAGGTGTTGAACCGAAATGTCACGTCGCGCGCCGCGCATTGGGCCATGCGCCAGTCGATGATCCCGATCATCTCGGCCCGGCGTCGGGATTGCGCGGTCAGCCGCACCTGACCGCCGGGTTCGGGCGCGGCCTCAAGAACGGTGACGTCATGCCCGCGCTCGGCCGCAACCCGCGCGGCCTCAAGCCCGCCGGGGCCTGCGCCCACAATCACCGCGCGGCGGCGCGTTTCAGCGGCGGGGATCACATGCGGCATCGACAATTCGCGCCCGGTGGCCGGGTTGTGGATGCACAGCGCCTCACCCGCCTGATAAATGCGGTCAAGACAATAGGTGGCGCCAACGCAAGGCCGGATGTCCTCTTCCCGTCCGGCCCGGATTTTGGCAACGATCATCGGATCGGCCATATGTGCGCGGGTCATGCCGACCATGTCCAGCAGGCCCGAGGCCACCGCATGCCGTGCCGTTGCCACATCGGGAATGCGCGCGGCGTGAAAGGTCGGCATCCCAACCTCGGCCCTCACGCGCCCGGCGAAATCCAGATGGGGTGCGCTTTTCATGCCCTGAACCGGGATCACGTCCGTCATGGCCGGGTCGGTATGAATACGCCCGCGAATAATGTTCAGGAAATCGACCTGACCACTGTCACGCAGCCTTCGGGCAATCTCCAGCCCTTCCGCTTCGGTGATGCCGCCCTTTTCCACCTCGTCGGCGGTGTAACGGACCCCTATGATGAAATCGCGCCCGACGCGGTCGCGGATTGCATCCAGAACCATGAAGCCAAAGCGCAACCGGTTGTCCAGATTGCCCCCAAAAGGCGCGTCCATCCGATTGGTCATCGGCGACCAGAACTGATCGATCAGATGGCCATAGGCCTGCAATTCAATTCCATCCAGCCCGGCGGCCTGCATCCGTTCGGCAGCATCGGCGTAATCGGTCACAATCCGCGCGATGTCGAAATCTTCCATCTTCTTGGCAAAGGCCCGGTGCGCCGGTTCCCGGTCGTGCGACGGCGACAGGGATGGCAGCCAGTCACCCTTGTTCCAGCCCGTGCGCCGCCCCAGATGGGTCAGCTGGATCATCACCGCACAGCCATGGGCATGGCAGGCATCCGTCAGCTCCGCCATCCAGCGGACCACCTCGTCCTTGTAAGCTAGGATATTGTTGAACGCAGGCGGGCTGTCGCGGCTGACAACGGCCGACCCCGCCGTCATGGTCATCGCAACCCCCGCTTTGGCCCGCACCTCGTGATAGGCACGATAACGTTCCGTCGGCATCCCATCTTCGGGATAGGCGGGTTCGTGACTGGTCGTCATGATCCGGTTCTTCAGCGTCAGGTGCTTTAGCTGATAAGGTTGCAGCAAGGCATCGCGGCTCATGATAGCGCCTCGTGATCGGTTTGAGTGCGCAAGGCGGCAACAGGGTCGGATGACATGCGGCTCTCCGGTTGTCTGGGGGCAAGAGGTGTGGGTCTTTGCTGATTGAAATCAAACTGGAATTGCCAAGTCAAACTTGTTTTCAATCAGACGTTTTGGACCCATTTTCCTCATGCCTTACGCCCGAGTGGACAGGACAAGCGTGGCCGCGCGCACCCGGTTGGCGCATGCCTTCGGTGAACAAATTCTCTTGCGGGGTGCCACGCGCAAACAGGCGGCGAGGCCGGGCTCAGGGCACGTCGGAATGAACGCTCAGCAGGGTTTCCAGAAACAGCTTGGCCGCACGTGTCGGATCCGGATGTTTCCGTGTCACCGCCGCAAAGCGCGTTCTGTATTTGATTTCCTGCGGCATCACCTGCCTCATAAGCCCCTGTTCGACAAATTCCTGCGCCAGATGGTCCGGAAGAAAGCCCAGATAGCTGCCTGACAGAATAAGAATTGCAAGGGCCTGTTCGTTCTGCACTTTGGCAGCGCGCCGAAACCCCAGTTGCTGGCCATAGATCAGGTTGGGCGAGTTCACGTTCAGACCCGCATAGTTGTACGCCTGAATGTCCCGCAAACTCAGCGTGTCAGCGGACTGGCTGAACAACGGATTGTCCTGCCCGCAATACAGAAACATGTTTTCCCCATAAAGTGGCGCATAATGCAGGCTTGCCGAGGGGCGGTGCAGGGCGATGATCCCGACATCCAGCTGCCCGCTGATAACCATGGTCTCAATGACGTTGGGCGGTTCGATCGACAACTCGATCTGGATGGCAGGGGCGGCTTCGTTGAACCTGTGAATGGCGCGGGCAAGGCGCGCTTCTGGGTTCGTGGTACACTGATCGAACAACGCCACGCGGATACTTCCTGCCAGTTGCTGCTTGATCTCGTTGACTTCGGTTCTGAACTGAGAAACCGAAATCAGCAGGTCTTCTGTCGCGGCCAGCACTTTTTCGCCGTCTTCAGTCAGGGAAAAACCCGCCGGGCCACGGTTGCACAGCTTCAAATCCAGCCGAAGCTCCAGATCCGATATGTGTTTCGAGATTGTTGATTTCCCGATGTTGAGCTCATTTTCCGCCGCTGAAAACCCTCCGCTTTCCGCAACGGTTTTGAAAACCCGAAGAAGGCGGATGTCCGTGTCCCCGATGCGGGTGGCCAGTGGGTTCTGTCTCATATTAAAAGTTCGACATTTGTGAAACCTTTCACGCAAATATTAACAACGACGAAACCATGTTGGCAAGATAGCCTCTTGTGGCCGAGGCAGAATCGGACTGGCCACCTTCTCCCCAGGCCATCGCGCACCTCGAAACACGACAAATGGGAGGACATCCATGTCATTTATCAAAAAGCTTGGCACCATCAGCGCCGCCGTTTCCGTTGCTGCACTGATGGTTGCGGGCACGGCTGATGCGAAGAACTTCAAGATCGCGGTGGGCGATAGCGCAGGAAGCGCACAGGAAGCTCTGGGCATCGCCTTCGTCAAGGCGCTGGAAGAGAAATCGGGCGGTGCACATACCGCAACGCTGTTCCTGAACGGTCAGCTGGGGTCCGAACAGGACACCGTGAACGAAGCGGCGATCGGCACGCTGGATATGTCTCTGCTGGCGATCAACAACATCACGCCGTTCTCGCCTTCGGTCGGTGTTTTCACGCTGCCTTACGTGATCCTCAGCCTGGAAGATGCCGAAAAGCTGACCCAGGGCCCAATCGGTCAGGAACTGGTCGAAAACACCATCCGTGATGCCGGCGTGCGCATCATCGGCTGGACCTATACCGGTTTCCGCCGCCTGACCAACTCGAAAAAGCCGGTCAAATCGGTTGCTGACCTTCAGGATCTGGTCATCCGCGTTCCCAAGAACGAGATCATGATTGAAACCTACAAGGCATGGGGCATCAACCCGACGCCGATGGCATGGTCGGAAACCTTCACCGGTCTGCAAACCAAGGTGGTCGACGGGCAGGACAACCCTTATCTGACCATCAACGCGATGAAGTTCTACGAGGTTCAGGACCACGTCACCAACCTGCGCTACATCTTCTCGATTGAACCGCTGATCGTTTCAGAAGCGGTCTTCCAGGACCTGTCCGCAGAAGATCAGGCAATCCTCCTTGAAGCAGGACAAGAAGCCACCCTGGCATCCGCACAATTCCTGCGGGATTCCGAAGCCGCCATCAAGGAAGAGCTGACCGCCAAAGGCATGGAGATCATCGATCCCGAAAACGACGAAGCCGAGTTCATCGAACTGGCGACCGGTGCCGTATGGCCCCAGTTCTACGACTCCATCGGTGGCGTCGAAAAACTGAACACCGTTCTGGAAGCCATCGGCCGCGAGCCGGTGCAGCAATAATCGCCGCAGAGCGATACCGGGAAGAGCGCCACGGCGCTCTTCTCATCTCAGGGAGGAGTGAAACCACATGTTCTGGAAATTTCTGGACAACATAGAAAGTGTCATCTGCCGGATACTCTTATCCGGCTTTGTCTGCCTTTTGTTCGTGCAGATCATCGCGCGCGAGGTCTTCGGCTTTTCGGTCAGCTGGATCGAAGAACTCTCGGTCTACATGTTCGTATGGTTCGTCTATTTCGGTGCAAGTTACGCCGCCTTGAAAGGGGCGCATAACCGCGTGACATTCCAGTTCAAGTTCCTGCCTGAGGGGGCGATCAAGTACATCGAAGCCTTCGCCGATCTCTTCTGGCTCTTCTTCAATGTCTACTTCCTCTATCTGGCGACAGATTTTGTCTTCAACAAGATGAACAAGTTCTGGAAATCCCAGACCCTGGGTGTCGAGATGAAGTATATCTACATGGTGCTGCCCATCGCGTTTGCGCTGATGACCGTCCGCATCATTCAGGTGAATTACCTCCGCCTTGTCAAAGGCGAGGACATTCACGATCCCGATCAGATCGACCTCGACGAAATCAAAGCTGCGACCGAAGCAGCAAAGAAATCCTAAGGGCAGGGGGTTAAATCATGGAATCCGAAATCGTCACGGTCCTGTTTGGATCATTTCTGTTCTTGCTGCTCATTGGCGCGCCGATCACGGTGGCGCTGGGTGTCGCGTCGCTGATCTCGTTTCTCTATCTGGGCGATAACCCGATCAAATTCGTGCAGATCGCCTTTACATCCGTGGGTTCGTTCCCGCTGATGGCGCTGCCAGCCTTTATCCTCGCCGGGGCCTTGATGGAGGCTGCCGGTATCTCAAAACGCCTGATCAACGTTGCCGAAAGTCTGGCCGGTCCTTTCACCGGTGGTATTTCGGCCGCAACGGTCATGGCCTGTCTGTTCTTTGGCGCAATTTCGGGCTCGGGCCCGGCAACAACCGCGGCTGTTGGGATGCTGATGATCCCGGCAATGATCGACCGCGGCTATGAGCGCGGCTATGCCTCGGCGATCACTGCGTCCTCTGGCGGCCTCGGGATTATCATTCCTCCCTCCATCCCGATGGTGATCTTCGGCATTGCCGCGCTCGGTATGGCCCCGCCACCCGAAGCGGTCGAGAAATTCGGCACCTTCCAGTCGGTTTCGATTTCGAAACTGTTCATTGCCGGGTTTGTACCCGCCTTCCTGATCGCCACTAGCCTTCTGATCCTGAACTACTTCATGTCGAAAAAGCGCGGCTACAAAGGCGTCGCCGAAGGCTGGTCGATCCGCCATGTAGGCTGCGAAATGTATCGCGGGTTCTGGTCTTTGATGGCGCCGCTGGTGATCCTGGGCGGTATCTATACCGGCTTCTTCACCCCGACCGAGGCTGCAATCGTCGCGATCTTCTATACCCTGTTCGTGGGGGTAGTCATCTATCGCGAACTGACCTGGCAGTCGCTGTTCCAGTCGCTTGAAGCCACCACATGGCTGACCGGTCGCGTCCTGCTGATCCTGTTCACCGCTACGGTGTTCGGACGTCTTTTGGTGGAAAACCAGATCCCGGCGATCATCGCAGATTCGATGCTCAGCTTCACCGACAACCTCTATGTGATCTGGGCGCTGATCATCTTCTTCCTGCTGTTCGTCGGCATGTTCATGGAAACACTGGCCACCATCCTGATCCTTGTTCCGGTAATGCTGCCGGTGGCCTATTCGGTGGGTATCGATCCGATCCACTTTGGCGTGGTGATGGTCTGTACGCTGGGCATCGGGTTCCAGACCCCGCCGCTGGGCGAGAACCTGTTCATCGCATCGGGTATCTCGAACATCTCGATCGAACAGATCTCGTTGCGCGCGCTGCCTTTTGCGGCGGCAAACACGGTGGCGATCTTCATAATCGCCTTCTTCCCTGAACTGTCGCTGTGGCTCCCACGGCTGTTTGGCTACTGATCTGAAAGGATGACGACATGAAACAGATGGTCTCCAACATCCTGTTTGCCACCGACCTGTCCGAAAACTCGGGTCACGCCATGCGCCATGCCGCAAGCATCGCGCAGGCCACCGGGGCGGAGATTCACGTGTTGCACGTGAATGAACCCCTGTCGGACGACGCCAAGATCACGATGGAAATCTTCATCATGAACGAAGAGACCCGCAAGACCGCCATTGAGCGTCGTCACGAGATGGTGCGCAAGGTTCTGGCCGAACGGCAAGCCAAGTTCTGGGCGCAGTTCGACGGCGACGACGGGAAAATTCGCGATCAGGTCACCTCGGTCGAGGTGACTGACGGCCATCCGGCAGAAGTGATCCTGCGCCGCTCGGTCGAACTGGGTTGCGACCTGATCGTATTGGGCGCGCATGATCACGGCTTTTCGCACACCTTCCTGGGCACGGTCGCAAAACGCGTTTTGCGGCGCTCCAGGATCCCGACACTGATCGTTCCGAACCCGGACGAAATGTAACAACACCACTGACAAGGAAGTACAAAATGAACAAAACCCTGACCGCGCAGGACCTGGCGGATACGTTTGACGCGTTTAACCGCCACGACATCGACGGCGTGATGACCCACTTCGCCGACGACTGCGTGTTCTACACCGTGGCCGGTGACGAAAAATACGGCAACAAGGTTGAAGGTGCCGCTGCCATCGCCGCTGCGTTTTCGGGCGTCTGGGCAGGCATGAAAGACGCCCATTGGGATCATCACAGTCATTTTGTCCACGGTGATCGTGCGGTGTCCGAGTGGACCTTCTCGGGAACCGATGCAAACGGTATGCGGATCGAAGCTGAAGGTGCGGATCTGTTCACGGTTCGTGACGGTAAAATCGTTGTAAAACAGGCGCTTCGCAAAACGCGCCCAATGTTCAAAGCCTGATCCGCCGCCCTGCGCGCAGCCTCGGAGAAAAACAAGAATGGTGGATAACAGCATCCCGCGTCACTGGCCCAAGGCCAGCTATGACCCCAAATATGACCCGATCATTGATGCGGGTCCGGGTCACAATCGCGACCACGCGCCCACATATTGGATTGGAACGGCCGGAACACCTCCGGCCGATGATGGACCTGTGTCCAGCGATGTGGATGCAGATGTGGTGGTCATCGGATCGGGGTATACCGGCCTGTCCACCGCCATCCATCTTGCCAAGGAACACGGCATTCAAGCCGTTGTTTTAGAAGCAAATACCGTCTCCTGGGGCTGCTCCACCCGCAACGGCGGGCAGGCCCAGATTTCATCCGGGCGGCTCAAGCGGTCGCAATGGATCGAACGGTGGGGAACGGACGTGGCCAAGCGCATGCATGCCGAGGTCACAGAAGCGTTTCAGCTGTTCAACGATCTGATTGCGTCCGACGATATCGATTGCGACCCCCAACCGGGTGGCCACTACTACATCGCGCATCGCGACAAGGTCATGCCGTCCCTCAAGAAAGAGAGCAAGCTGCTCAACGATGTGTTCGGCTATGGTTCGCGCATCCTCTCTCGGGAAGAACTTCACGAAAAGCACGTGCGCGATATGGAGGCCACAGGTGCCATGTGGGAACCTGACGGGACCTGTATCCATGCGGGTAAACTGGCGTTCGGCTATGTCAACATGGCGCGTCGTTTGGGGGTGAAAATTCACACCGGCAGCCCGGTTATGGGATGGCAGACGAAGAACGGCGTGCATCACCTGCGCACACCGGGCGGCATCGTCCGCGCCGAAACGGTGGCCTTGGCAACCGCGGGCTATACCCCGCCGGGTCTGAACACGCGCACAAAGCACCGCTTGATGCCCATCCTGTCCAACTCGATGGTGACACGGCCGCTGACCCAGGCCGAGCTGGATGAGTGTGGCATTCAGACCAAATCGCCCCTGACGGACACGCGCACCCTGCGCCATTATTATCGTTTATTGCCTGACAACCGGATGCAGATCGGCAGCCGCAGCGCGGTAACAGGACGAGACGCCGAGAACGAAAAACATTTGGAGCTTCTGAAAAAGGGCCTCGCCCGAAAGTTTCCGGCGCTGACGGATATCAACCTCGATTACTCGTGGTGGGGCTGGGTCGATGTCAGCCACGATATGATGCCGCGTATCTTTCAACCGGACCCGGAACAGCGCGTGTTCTACGCGATGGGATATGGTGGCAACGGCGTGATGTACTCGGCTCAGGCCGGGCGTCGTATGGCACAGCTGATCGCGGGCAAGAAAGACAAGGCCTTTGCCCTGCCGATCTTCACGTCCCCGCTGCCCAGCCATGGCATCCTGACACCCTTCCGCCGCCTGGGGCAGCGTATAGCCTATGTCGGCTATTACCTCCGAGACGAAATACTGTAATTTACCAACGCTTTGGCGTTCCGAAGATAAGGAAACACCCCTATGAAGATGACGACGGAAGAGGCCTTTGTTAAGGTTTTGCAGATGCATGGTATTGAACATGCGTTTGGGATCATTGGCTCTG
>NZ_JBQFMI010000018.1:0-57306 GCF_056531755.1 Ruegeria sp. L11 | reverse complement strand
GCGAGGAAGCTAACGAAACCAAATACCAGGAGGGTCAACTTTGGACGCCGATTACCCCAGTACAGGGGTCAATTTTGCATGCCGGTTCACAGCCCCTTTTTGCTTGATCTCGAGTCAAATAGCCCTCAATGCACTCACCCATCAGTCGAGAGGCTTCTAAGCAGAATCTTGGGCTCCGATTGCCGCACCTATGGGTCTGAGGAACCAATCCAAATGGCGAATACCCAGCATTCTCAAATCTCTTGACCCATTCACGGAGTGTGTGGGGCTCGGTGGATCTTTGAGTTTGCTTTCGTTCCCAGCCCGTGGCTTGCGCCACTTTCTCTGAGCTGCGCGCATTTGCCTGTTCACATGCACTTCAAGCGAGGGCATCGCACGCACGATGGATTCGTCTGTGCGCTTCAATTCGCCAGATGACTGGAACTGCAAAAAAGCATCAACCCAAGCGCTACGCCAACTGACGATTTCACATAGATGCTCAGGCATACTTGCAAGGGTGTCCAAACCAGCGCTCATCCGAGCTTTCTGACTTTGCAAAAGGAAGTATCCAGGCTCGAACTCTACATTGGGTCTTCTCAACAAATCATGCAGCTCATCGAAGGTGAGAGAAAGAACATGGGCGGGCTCATCAACGGCTTCAAAATGACATCCCAGTTCGGTTTTTTCGGTGAGGCGGTGCTCGCGCCCATCAACGGACAATCGGTCATTTACAGTCACTCTGAGGGGAAGTTTCATTTCAAACCTCCACTGCACACCAAAGTATCGAGATCGATCAGGTGTCTCTTGTCAGTGTTGAGCAAGCCCTCATAGATAGCGATCACCACGGCACGGAAACCGTGGCCACCCAAGTTCAGCATCTGCGACAGCTCACCAACTGTCCTCGGAAATTCGTTGTCTCTGACAAGGGCTTCAAGACGTTTTTGGTGGTCGGAATTTCGTGATCTTGAAAATTCAACAAAACGCTGCGCGTTGAGTGCTTCGGCACGGGTGAAGTGCCTATCGGTCACAAGCACAACTTCGTCGGCAAATTCCTTGGGCGTTGCTGCACGAATTCGCTTCAACTCGCGGGGGAAGCCGCTCTTCTGGGCAATTTTCCATGGCTTTACGGCGAGCGCCAGGCGACGACCATCTCCAAGTACTACCTGGAAATCGAAGAAGTGGTGCTTTCGCTTTCCAGACTCATCTCGATATCTGATGAACGGCGGCTGTTCCCAAATGTCGACGACATCATGATTGGCCAAGTACAGAAACAAGACGCGCTGTTCCAACTTGCTCTCAAAATGCACGATCCTTGGGCGTCTGTTTCCCGGCAGGTCAACAACTATCCCGCCTCTAGAGCTGTGCTTGGATCGTCGCGAAATACTCCGTGTCGCACGGCTGGGCTCAGGCGACATCTCGCCCGTTAATGTGAACTCATCATCTTTCATGTCTGTGATTTGGAGCGCCGACCAGCTTGGGCCGATCATGCCTCTCCACCTTCTTTTGGTGTTCCTTGGGCAAAGCCAAGCCACCTCATCGCCAAAAGCGACGACGAAACAGTTGACTTTGCGATCATGGCGGGGGAAGAAGGTGTATCGGTTACGTATCGATACAGAATAAAAGGTCTCGCGGTGTAGTGGCTTGCGAGGCCTTTTTCTTTCCTTCCTATGAGGTTGTTGCTAGCTCATATTTGGGCACCTCCGTTATCCATAGCGTTCCGGCCACAGAGCCTCAGGTGTTGTCCCAAGCTTTTCTGCTATGGCTTTCTGTACGTAGTCGGAGCGCCTGTATCCTTGCGACACAGTAGACACTGAGCTGATGGAACGACCGATGTCACGGCTCAGCTTAGCCAGTGAACTGCCCTTAAGCCGAAGGTCACACTTGATCTGCTCATGTTTGGCGAGATCGACAATCAGATTCTCTGTCATGTCAAATGTTCCGACTGATTCCGGTTACCGAAATCTACCAAACGACCTCGCAGATGTCATTTTTATTGTTTATTAGTAATAAGTTGTACTTTCATGCCCCAAAGTTTCAATGCCATGTCGGAAGACAATCAGCTAAGCTGCTGAAACGCCGATGGCTTTGCGCCAAGAGACGCAAATCGAGGTATCTGACGTTGAAGGAACTGGGTAAGGCTTGAACACAGTAGTCGAAATAAAGTGCGGCAGAGTTCCGACTATTTTCTTGAGAGAGACGCCAAATGCGTGGCAGCCGTACCTGCGCCGCAAAATCCTCGCTTTGCTTAGACAAAGTAAAACCCATAAGGAATTTGCCGCGCGGCTCGGAATTAGCCCGTTGGTTGTGCGACGGCTCCTGGACTTGCTTGGCGTCGACTATGTTCAACGCCTCTATAGGCAATATGAAAAGGGAAATACCTGCTCAGATATTGCCAACGCAAACGGGATGAAGCCAGCAACGCTTTCCAGGCTCTTTAGGGAACGCGGCTTCGAAGTGCGGCGCGGGGTTCGTAAACCAAAAGTGCCAAAACAAAAGCTGCGCCGCATCTGGATAGAGACCCAGATAATCAACAGGGTGGCGCGAGAATTCAAAATCCATTGGAAAACGGCACTGCATCTGCTTGAGGGCGAAAAGCTAATCGTGGGTTATAACGGTCGACCGAGAAAACTCTCAAAATCATCACGGCCACCGTAGGTTTGTCGTGTGCACCTCAAGGGCATACCAGCAAACTTAGAAAACTCTTGGTTCGGCCCATGCCGGTCATTCGACGCTAACGTTTGCGCAGCAGCGCAGCTTCCCAAGAACCGAAGTTGACCAATTCTGCAATTGGCTTTCATAAGGCGAAGGCTGCGGAGCATTCTCAACAGCCTTCTGTCTGTCTATCTTGGCTATTCAGTAGATTTATCTGCTCGCTGGCTGGCGTAAGCTTTGAGCATCATTTCAGTGTACTCAACGGTACTGGAGGTGTGCTCGCCCAACCCCGGCCAAGCAAAAGGCAACTCCCGCAGGCATAGCTCTTGCTCAACATTGATTCCGAGAAGAGCCGCTACCTTCAGAGCAGAAACTGGTTCCTTGTACTCCGGCCAAAGGTCTTCATCAAAGGTGATCCAGACATCGTTGTCTTCATCAACGGATATTTCTGCAAACAGTGCCCCCAAACGCTCGCTTGCGTTTGAAGCATCTTCTACAAGCGCGCTTCGGATCAAAAGTGTAATTTTTTCTGGATCAAGCTCTAATTTCAGCCGCGTGTCTCTGACATCAACAACTAGATCAGGCCTCTTAGGAATGTCGTTGTCCGCTATTGGTTTAGGTCGCGCATCTCCGTCTTTAGGCCACCAAGCATTCTCGTGGATATCGAGTGGAGAAGCGCCACAAGTTGGGCAATGCCAAAGGCTCTTCGCAATCTGATTGCCCGTCATCGACGAGTCACAATGCAGGCAATACCATTTATTCGATTCAGCGCCACTGATCGGATGACGGACGACACCTTCTTTGTCAGGTTTTGTAGACCGTCTCGGCCAGTCAGACGCAATACCGGCACGAACCTGTTCCGCACGTTTGAGTGCAATACTAAGTGCCTGTTTCTGAAACTGCGGTTCGTGAACGGGTGCCTCTTGTTCGATCTGCGCAGCGATCTCAAGGCGAGGTGCCTTGTTCGGTGCCTCCGGTACGTGAAGGTGCCATCCTGTCCCGTACAAATGAACATCGCCCAGTGAAACTGAGATTTGGTATTCGTGCCCGTCGATCTTTCCGTGTTGAACATCGTTTTCGAAAATCGAGGTTTGAATATAAGAGCCATGTTTGGGTCGGCCAGCTTCATCTCCAGGAAGAGAGTTTATGAGCAGGCTTTCTACGCTCGACAGTTGCGCCTGCGTTGGAAGCCAACCTGTTCTGTGCTCCCTTGTGACGTCGTTCCAATGTGGGAACCCAAGATGCCTGGCAACAAAGTCACGTGCTTCGTGTAAAGGAACCTGTTGCGCTCGTGCATAGCGCTTTGACAGTTCTTTCAGTTTTTTTAGTGAATGTGTCGGTTTCATGATCCATATCCGAACTGGATCCGAAAAGGTGCCCGCTGCTTATCGGACCCTGCCAACGGCATGGTATCCAAAAAAGTAAATTCGCGCTGCTTTGCTTCGCATGGCGGGCACACCGGCCTACGCGCTAGGCCATCCACACTATCCGTTGTCGAACAAAGAAGGTCAAGCGGCACATTGCCAACCGCTATCGCCAAAAACTACGCCGTACAGCAGTTTCGCTAGAGAACACGTTTGCATCGCCCAGCTGCCCAGGAGTTTGGGAGAAGACAAAGCGAAACTGCTGTTCGGAAGGTTAAAGGCAGGATCAACACACTATGGATTGTCGAGCACACGGGATTTCGGGTGGATTTGCGACCCAAAACTAAGCAAAAAGAAAAACGGTGCTGACTAGGTCAGCACCGTTTCTTTGTGTCTTGTCGCTATTAGTTAGCTCAACACTTATGAGGTCATTTCATCTCTACAACGTTTTCTTTTTCCTGACTCTCACGCCATTCTTGGGCGCGCTCAAAGTCGGCTTGTGTCGCTTCGGAAGTCTGTTCGTAGTCCTTTAGGGTCTGCTCAAAAGAGCTTGAGAAATCGAACTGCGGGGCCTGTTCTCGGTTCTGCATGGTCTCTCCCTGTCAAGATATAGTAGACACTGTTACACACGTACACTAGCGTGTCACGCGATCATTTGAGGTATCGTTTATGGAAAAAGTCGTAGATGTGGAACTTGTAGTTGGTCTTGTAGGACGTTTGGGCACAGACATGCCTATGGTCATAAAACGCATCGAAGAAACACTCCACAGCCTCCACTACCAGCATCACCACATCAAACTTACGGACTATGTCAAAGATCCCAATCGCCGTTTCGAAATCACCGAAACACCTATTGAGAAGCGTTATCAGACGTACATCAAGGCGTGCAACGAAGTGCGTAAAGAAAGCACTCGCGACGATTTTTTTGTGTCATACGCAATTGAACGGATTCGAGCAATCCGGCGAGAAAAAAACATCGATAGCAACGCGAATTTACCACTTCGACGCACTGCATACATTATTGATCAGATCAAGCGACCCGAAGAAGTCGCGGCACTGCGATCAATTTATGGACAACAGTTTATTTTGGTTTCTTGTCACTCGCCAGCGGATCACTTGAAACAAACATTGGCTCAGAAAATTGCGGACGGCCATTCTGACACCCCAAAATCAAGCAAGTGGCAGGCAGCGGCCATGGAGCTAGTAACCGTCGATGACGATGAAACTTCAGTGCGACATGGTCAGCGCGTGAGCGATGTGTTCCCACTTGCAGATGTAGTTGTTGACACTTCTGATGGGGAACAGCTCGAAAAACTTCTAAAGCGGTTCTTCTTCGCATTGTTCGGAAACTTTGTCATCTCTCCAACAAAAGGCGAATTTTTCTTGAACCTTGCGTATCAGACATCGTTGACTTCCTGCGACACGGCTCGTCAAGTTGGTGCGGCTATCTCTAGAGATAGCGATGTGATTTCGACCGGATACAACGAAGCGCCTAAGCCACTCGGCGGAACTTACTGGCCTGAAGATGGCGAAGATGGTCGAGATGTTGCACTTGGGAAAGATCCAAACACTATCCGCAAACGCCAGATGGTAGTGGATATTGTACAAAGACTGGCACGTTCTGGTGAACTTAAGAGGAATTTTGAAGATGACACGGCGATCGCTGGGGCGTTCCTGGATTCAAAAGATGCTCCTCTAAAAAAGGCTCAAGTTTTGGATACTCTAGAATATGGCCGCGCTGTGCACGCTGAGATGGCGGCAATTTCTTCTGCTGCACGATTGGGGCTCAGCTTGGCCGGTTCGACTCTATATTGTACAACGTTCCCATGTCACAACTGCGCTAAGCACATAGTGGCAACTGGTGTTCATGAGGTTTTCTACCTTGAGCCTTACGCCAAAAGCTTTGCGGATGACTTGTATCCTGACTCAATCGATATCGATCAAAAGAAGCCTGATACTGACAAGGTTATGTTTAAACAGTTTGTAGGAATAACGCCTCAAAGGTACAAAAACCTATTCTCAAAGTCGAAGCTGAAAGACAAGTCTGGGCATGTAAAGCCGTGGGATGCAGATACCGCGCAGCCCATCATCGAAAAACTGGATCAAGGCCACACTTCACGCGAAGTACTTTTCCAAAAATCCATTAAAGAAAATGTCGGTTCAAGCGCGCCTCATCTTCTTAGCAGCAGTCAACAAGCTGAAGATGCTTAGATTGCTTGTTTAAACGAGTTCCTTCACCATAACCTCACCAACTCAATATTCCATTCTTAGCTCTTCCCACCGCTTTAGCAGTTTTCCGTAGAGCAACTCGAAGGTTGCGTCTTCGTTGCCCTGCCATCGGCAGTCTTTTGGTGAGAAAGATGTCCCACGTAGAACGTCGAGTATTCTGAAGTCATCAATTTGATGATTTGGGAACGCCTTTGAGATTAACCAGAGACCCAAACGTGCATTTTTCTCCGATAGGGCGGGCTTCTCTGCAAAATAGGGGTAGATAAATCGCTTTTCTTGGCTGCCGACAGAAAGTCCTAGGAAATTCTCAACTTTCACCGTGGCGTCCAGCCCTTCAACTGCGAACTGCGCTTTTATCTCAGTCGGATACGGAACTATTGCCTCGTTGTTGAAACGTTTTTTGTTAAGCCACCAGTCCATAAAGCCTTCGTGAAGACTTGGGTACAATCGCTTACGTTGCTTGTTCGAGGCAACTCGCGTTTCGGTGCGCAGCGCTAAGTCGGTACCATCAAGCACGTAGCTCTTAGCATCGGACCAGAATGGAACGTGAAAGTCACCTCCGCCGCTTCTTTTACCGATCTCCTTGGCTACCTCAGATCGTATATCAGCACGTAACATACTGACTTGTTTTGGCTCCGTTGAGCCAAAAGCAGCTAGCAATTTGCGTAAGTGTATTTTTCGAAAAGACATCTGGTGCCTCCCAACGAAGTGTGGTCTGACTCCTCCCTTTCCAGACCGCTTAAGTTAACCTTTAGGCGGATGCGGGTCATTTCCATGACTGTCGCTTTGAGCGATCCGCCCATCCTTGTTGTGAATTCGAAACTCGGTTCCCTGATTTCGGCTGACTTGCCGGCCACTGTCAACGGCAGCTTGTTTGGTGTCGTGGTGACTGGTGGCGCGGCTGCTACCGCCTCGTTTGACGTCCCACCCTCCTTTTGGGTTTGGGACAACATGATGGCTGTCTGGTCCTTTCCTTTTGGTCATGGCGACCTCCTTCTATTCACGCATTAGCAAGAATCATAGTTCGCAATAACGAACATCCAATCGGTAAATTAGGGGGTGGTGTAAGTCAAGATCAAAAAGTATGGTAATACCGAACCATCAAATAAGTGGAGTGTTCCGATGCCCACACCTCTCGGAGACCGCATTCGTCAGCTTCGCAAAGAAGCCTCTATGACCTTGGAAGGGCTCGCAAAAAGAATTGACTCGAGTAAGAGCTATGTCTGGGAAATTGAAAATAAGGATGTCGCGAGGCCATCTGCTGAAAAGCTAGCGCGCATTGCAACCGCCTTGGAAACAACAGTTGACTACCTACTGCAAGGCACAAGCGTCACCGATGCTGAAGATGCACGCGACCAAGCCTTTTACCGGAAGTACATGAAACAAGATGCCGCAAAACGACGCCAGATGCAGAAGTTTTTAGACGCTTTAGATGAAGATTGACTGACGCTGGATGAAAAGAGCTCCGCAGAAAGAAGCTATTAGGCTTTCCACATTGCTAAAGATGACATTGGGTGAGGATAGGTTCCCTGTCGATGTTGCGTTGTTGGCTAAAGAAATTTCCAAGAACAATCCCGACCCAATAGATAAAGTGGTCGGGGGCGATCTTCCTGGGTTTGAAGGAATGCTACGGCCTCATTCAAAAAGACCTGCATGGCATATCGTTTACAACAACGATCCCAGGTACGATGGACGTAACCGTTTCACGATGGCCCACGAGCTAGGACATTATCAACTGCACCGACCGGTTCTTACGGAACAAAACTACAGGTCTGGGGCACTGGATAACGATACGCTTTTCCAATGCAAGCCGATGCAGAGCAACGCGTGGAAGGAATCTGAGCAACAAAGAGAGGAAGAAGCCGATACCTTTGCTTCCTTTCTGTTGATGCCGATTGATGACTACCGCGCGCAGGTCTCTGGTCAAAACATGTCAGCGGAGATGCTTGACCATGTGACCGACAGATACGGTGTGTCGCTCACTGCCGCAGCGCTAAAATGGATCGAATTTACGGATACTCGAGCTGCAATGGTGGTTTCACGAGACGGATTTGCGCTCTGGGGGCGCGCGAGCAAATCTGCATATAAAAGTGGAATATTTGTGCGATCCGGTATGGCTCTACCAGAGTTAGTTATCGGCGAAATCGATAGCTCGAGCCGAGGTTTTCTGTCTGACACACCCGTAGAACGTCCAAAGGGTGTGTGGTTTTTCAGCCGGGGTTCAGAGACTCTGCAAGAGCTAACCCTTCGGTCTGAGTTTCTAGATATTTCAATTTCGATATTGCAGTTTCAGGCAACACCGTCCTTGAACACCGACGAAGACCCAAGTGATTGGGACACCGTCGATCAATTCAACCGAGCCTCTCGTTAAAGCCAGCTTGGGTGCTTACACCCCAAGCAAGTCACACGCGTAGCATACTTCTGTTTTCTGCCTATTTTTGGCATAGTTAGGCTGATTTGCACCCTACTTGTGACAATGTAGCTCGTCCAGCCGCTCTTGTTCTGGGCCAGAGGGATTTGGACGAGCCAAACGCCTCTGGCCGTCAGGGGTAAGACGCTGCCTTCCCCCTCGGGCAACCCTATTAGACAACACCGTGTCCTCAGCTACGCCCGCGGGCCGCACCACCATTGTCGAATAGCATTGCCTCGCCCCCATCCGCGTTCGCCACGTGGCAGATCAGCAGGGACAGGCGCCTTCGGCGTCTGATCTGCCAATCAGCCCTGATTTTCCCAAAAGGGAAGTCAGGATCATTGAAATCGGTCTAGGTGCTGGATGAAGGAAGTGAGGCGAAAATGGCAAGGTTCTGTCGCTGGTGGCAGAACTATGTGTCGCCTGACAAGAAAACCAGTGGCGGACCGAGGAGGATTCGAACCCCCGACCCCTTGATTCGTAGTCAAGTACTCTATCCAGCTGAGCTATCGGTCCGCGTTGGTGAGGCGCTATTTAGACCTGTGGTCAAAGACGTGCAAGCCGATTCTTCAAAAAAAAATCAAAAAGTCATGTCACCGCGCGGAAGCCTGATTTCAAAGATCGTTCCTTCGGGTCCGGTCTCTTTCAGTGTCAGGTTACCGCCATGCCCGCGCACCAGTTCCTGAGAGATTGCAAGACCCAGGCCAGAGCCTCCTTTGCGGACCCCCCCCTGAAACGGTGTGAACAGGTTTTCACGTGCTTTTGGCGGAAGACCCGGCCCGGTGTCGCGAATTTCAAGACACCAGGCATCCTGATATTCACACCCGACGATGGTGATGTGACCCGGCTTACCCGAGGCTTCCAACGCCTGTCTTGCGTTACGCACGAGGTTCATGATGACACGAAACAACTGCTCGGGGTCGGCGCGGGCGATCAGATCTTCCGGCACTTCGTTCACGATCTCGACGCAGCCCCCTGCGACTGCCAGCTGTTCGCTGGTGGCGACGTCAGCCGCAATTGTCCGTAGGGGCACCATCGTCAAGGTGGGCGCAGGTTCTTCTGCACGGCCGAATGCCAATGTGCTTTCACACAGCGATACAGCACGGGTGATCGAATTCACCAACTTCGGAGCCATTCGCCGGACCAGCGGGTCATCACTGGATTCGATCCTGTCCGTGAACAGCTGCGCCGATGTCAGAATGTTGCGCAGGTCATGGCTGACCTTTGCAACCGCCCCGCCCAGTTGCGCCAGCCGCTCGCGCTGTTTGAGAGCCTGCGTCAGTTCCGTTTGCAGCATCTTCAGCGCTTCTTCAGCCTCGCGCAATTCCGTCACTCTGGAATTCGGCGAGATGATGCCGCGCGCGTCCTCGGGTGCGCTGGCA
The DNA here is from genome assembly GCF_056531755.1 of Ruegeria sp. L11. Taxonomy (NCBI): domain Bacteria; kingdom Pseudomonadati; phylum Pseudomonadota; class Alphaproteobacteria; order Rhodobacterales; family Roseobacteraceae; genus Ruegeria; species Ruegeria sp. L11. The sequence goes on along the minus strand of NZ_JBQFMI010000018.1, from coordinate 47,290 downwards.
TAGCGCTGCATATATCCAACCACGCTTTTGATGGGCCGGACAAGAACCACGCGCACCGCAAGGAACAGTAAGGACGCCGTGATGATCGAGATGACAAAAGACAGCCCCAGAATGCGCAGGCCGTAATCAACCATCGCCATACGCAGGGGGGCGCTGTCGATGGTGACCTCGATCAGCAGCCCCGCGCCCTTGACCGGCTCGCCAATGATACGGATGACTTCATTTTCAGGTATAAATATCCGGCTCACCGCATCCCGGATCAAAATCCATGGACCGGCATCCCGTAGATCAAATGTTTTGGTGATTGCCTCTGGAATCGGAGACGACAGCATGAGTTGGCGGACTTCATCCCGACGCAATACCACGTTGTAGACACCGGCATTCGCCAGCAATTCCGCCTCAAGATCTTCGGCCAGCATATCATCTGCCAACAAAGCCAGCGATGCGATCTGAGCGCGTTCCAGACGGTTCAGCAGGAAATCCTCGCGGAACCGGGCAATCGACGGGACAAAGATCAGGATTTCGGCCAACATAACGAAGACCGTCGTCAGGATCAGAAATCGGCCCGACAGCGAGTTCAATTTACGCTCCTTTACAGGTCAGGGAATCCAACGCTGAACAAACCTGACCACACGTTTAACTGTCTGATTCTCAAACAGCCTTGGAGAGAAATAAGCGCCAGCAACGCGTTTGTTAAGCTCTCCGATTGTCGGATAGGGTGAAACCATAGCAGCTATCTGCCCCATCTTCAGATTATTGGCCAAAGCCAGCGACCACATGTTTATCAACTCGCCCGCCTGATGGCCCACAATCGTGGCGCCGACGGGCCTGCCCTTCACCACCATGACCTTGATGAACCCTTTGGTTTTGCGCTCGGCCAAAGCGCGGTCATTGTGGTGATAATCAAAGCGCGCAACCTCCAGCCTGTCGCCATGCCGGTCGCGGGCCTGAGCTTCGGTCAGACCTACCTGTGCCAGTTCAGGATCGGTGAACGTTGCCCACGGGATATGCGCCGTTTTCGCCCTGGAGGGCAGGCCGAACAAGGCGGATCGAATGATGATACCCGCATGATACCCGGCAACATGGGTGAATTGCAGCCCCCCCACGACATCGCCAATCGCATAGACCCGGCGGTTTGACGTCCGCAAGCTGTCATCCGTCTTGATTCCGGTTCTGGTGCGGTCAATTCCCGCCGCAGTCAGGTTCAGACGCTCGATATTGGCCTTGCGCCCTACGGCGATCAAAAGGTGAGAGCCCCGGTGAATATCGCCGTTCTCGGTCACGACCTCCACAACGCCATCCTTTCCGCGAATCTGGGCCACCACGGCGTTTTCGTGGATCACGACACCTTCACTGCGCAAAGCCTCCAGCACAATGGACGCGGCCTCGGGGTCGTCTTTGCCCAACGCCCTCTGCCCTTCAACGACTGTTACCTTGCTGCCCAACCGGACATGAGCCTGCGCCATTTCCATACCCACCGGACCACCGCCAATGATCAGCAGGTGTTCCGGACGCTCGCGCAGGTCGAAGATGGTTTCGTTTGTTTGATAAGGTACAGTGTCCAGACCAGGGATTGGCGGAACCATTGGCGACGACCCGGTCGCAATCACGATCCGGCGCGCGGTGATGACATGATCTCCGGCCTGCACTTTGGTCGGGGAGATAAAGCTGCCATATTCGCGGATCACTTTGACACCCAAACCTTCGAAGCGCTCCTGGCTGTCCATCGGTTCGATCTGGGCAATCACATCCCGCACATGATCCTTCGCCGCTGCATAGTCGATCTGAGGGTTTACATCGGCCACGCCAAACGCGGCGGAATGCGCCTGACCAAAGGCCGCTTTGCCGCTTGCGATCAGCGCTTTCGACGGGACGCAGCCGAAGTTCAGGCAGTCGCCACCCATCTTGTGCCCTTCCAGAAGGATCACCTTCGCACCCATCTGGCTGGCACCGGCCGCAACCGATAACCCACCGGACCCGGCCCCAATGACCAGGATATCTGTCTTGAGGTGTTGCATGGGTCAGGCGTCCTTTCCGCCACGCAGGGACTTGATGACAATCGGCAAAGCAGCCAGCACACACAAGCCGACAATGGGGCCAATGACGAAGGGTTCCCACAACAAAGATACGTCCGGTGTTTCGCCACGGTCGAACACACCGCCCAGCCCAACGCCGATCCAGGTGTAAACGATACCCCCCGGAATAATGCCCAGCGCCGTCGTGATCAGAAAATTGCGAAATTTGACGCCCACCAGCGCAGGCACCAGATTGGCCACAAAGAACGGCACAACCGGGACAAGCCGCAGCAGGAACAGCACCGAGATTTCGTTCTCGCGCAACCTGTCTTTCAGCTTCCCAATCGTCCCCTTTGAAGCATCCAGCCGGGCCGTCAAAGCATTGCCCAACCCCCAGCGGGCAGCCAAAAAGATGGCCGATGCGCCAATAGTGGCCGAAAATACATTGAACACCGTTCCGGCAAACAGTCCAAACAGGAACCCACCTGTCATCGAGGCGACAGCAGCCCCGGGCAGCGAAAACGCGACGATTACGATATAGACGGCAACGAACCCGGCCACCATGGCCCAATAGTTTGCGTCCCGCCACGCCAGCAACGCTTCGCGGTTGTCGCGCAGGGTTTCGAAAGTCAGGTAATCACCCAGCGTGAAAAACCCCACCGCGGCGACACCGAGAATCACCAGCAAGGGGATATGACGCGCCAACCCGTTTCGTGGAGCGTGGCTTGTTTCGGACATCTGGCCTTCCGGTTCTTCTTGCTTCATCTTACGCCCAACATGCGCTGCTTGCGCTTTTGGCAACAGGGGGTTCACGGGGCCTTGATCTATGTGGCCGCGAACGTGACAGTTTCAGACGATAATCGACCGATTTGAAATCTTTTCTGCATCCGGTTTACAGAATTGTTGCAAAAGCCGCGAAAACCGGACCGTTGGGGTTTGACTTACACTTCGCTTGGCAGTAGAGGACGGGCTTCGAACACTAGGGCCAGGCGAATCCGCGCCGCACCCGACCGCTATAGATTGGAGACGGAGCGATGAAACGCACCTATCAGCCTTCGAACCTGGTTCGCAAACGCCGCCACGGTTTCCGCGCGCGCATGGCCACCAAAGCCGGCCGCAAGATCCTGAACGCACGCCGCGCCCGCGGCCGCAAATCGCTGAGCGCGTAAAACCGCCCACCGATCAGGGTATGAACATGACGCCGCCGGAGGCCCCTGAGGATGGTAAGAACCACCCCGGGAATACGCCCCCGGCGGCTTCTGTTTGTCTACCCACATCCCTGACGATCCTGAAAAAAAGAGCCGATTTCCTGAAAGCCGCCCGCGCGCGCAGGCAGGGAACGTCTTCGATGATGGTGCAGGCCCGCAGACGCGCTCCGGATGAAGCGGTGGGGCTGCGCGTTGGCTTTACCTGCTCAAAGAAAGTCGGCAACGCCGTGGCCCGCAATCGTGCCAAGCGCCGCCTGAGAGAAGTCGCACGGGCCGTCTTGCCTGTGTCTGGTCTTGAAGGTTGGGACTATGTGCTGATCGGGCGGGCTGATGTAACCGCCGATCTTCCTTATAACGTCCTGCTGAGCGACTTGCGGTATGCGCTTCGCAAAGTGCATGCGGATCGCAAATGACCTTCCTGTCCCATATCGTCGCCCTGCCCGTTCGCGCGTACCGGCTGATTTTCAGCCCCTGGGTTGGTTTCAACTGCCGCTATCAGCCCACATGCTCGGCCTATGCACTGGAAGCATTGGAAAAACATGGCGCGATCCGGGGATCGTGGCTGGCTGCGCACCGGATTTGCCGGTGCCACCCCTGGGGCGGTGACGGTTACGATCCGGTGCCCGACAATACCGACCCTTAAGTCAACGCCAGGTTGCCGCGGTCGGTGAAGCTGCGGGTCGGAATGACCTCTCGGTCCAGTTTTCCCATCAACGTATGGTGCAGGTCTTCGAAAAACCGGGACGAATCAAAATACCAATTGTGTGTCGCCGAAGGCCCATCCCCGTATTCATCGCGGGTATTCTTGAAATGGGACCCGCAATACAGACTGACCGCTTTCTCAGGCCGGTCGTTTGGCATTCCGACACGGCCCAGTCGGCGCGATACTCCGACACGCTTGACCTCTGAAATCGACAAAACCTCGTCAAAGGGGCTGTAATAGCATGTCAGCCTGGTACAACGTCGCATCAGAGAGGAGGTCTTGGAACTGCCGTCACGGAACGATTTCGCGGATACATCCGCCGCAACAAACGCGATCTGGCTGGTCATCCAGCTGTGTTGCGCGGTTTCATGGTCGTCATCGGCATAATCCATGGCTTCGCGCACCAAGAACGTGCCCATGGAATGCGCCAGAACATGGACGTTATACCGGCAATCCGCGGTCTGCATCCTGGACAGCCGCGTGATCCCGTGACTGAACAATTTTTCTGCCGCACGCCGCGCGTCAGCCCGGTCAACGTTATAGCCCAGAACCGATCCATCGCTTGGCCAATCATAGCTGATGACCACACCGTTAAAGCCATGCGCCTCGAGACCGGTGCGTATTTTGCGGTGACGTTCCAGCATCTGATATTGCTCGGTATTGAACCCGTGCACGAAGACGACAATATGCCCATTCACGGTAGCCGTCGCCCCGGCTTCGGCCTGAATCCGGCTTATCCATTGAGACTGCGGTATTTCATGCTGCCGTGCCGGTTGCCCGACATTTCCCGGAATAGCCAGATATCGCGCGGCACCCACCTTGTTTGAATAGTGATCGCCGCTGCGGGCGCGGACCGAAAAGAAGTAGTCCATAATATACCTCCTGAAAAATACGCGCAGGGTAACACGGGTGCAACTACGCTCCAAACGCGGTTGATCCTGCTTCTACGCCTTGCCCGGGCCTTCGGTCCGCTGTAACCACGGCGCATGTTTGATGATGCAGACGATATCCACCCGCTGTTTGCCGGCGCGCCCTCGACAACCGAGTTCAAGAAGCTGCGCAAACGTATTGTGCGCCAGACCCGTGAAGCGATCGAGCAATACGGGATGGTGGATCCGTCCGCCCACGACAAGGATGGCAAGCCACCCCGCTGGCTGGTCTGTCTTTCGGGTGGCAAGGACAGCTATACATTGCTGGCCGTTCTCTACGAGCTCAAATGGCGGGGCCTGTTGCCTGTCGATCTGCTGGCCTGCAATCTGGATCAGGGCCAGCCGGGCTTTCCGGCCACGGTCCTGCCCGAGTTTCTGGGTCGAATGGACGTACCGCATCGGGTCGAATATCAGGACACATATTCCGTTGTGATGGACAAGGTCCCGCAGGGCCGGACCTTTTGCGCCCTGTGTTCCCGTTTGCGCCGTGGCAATCTCTATCGCATCGCGCGCGAGGAGGGATGCTCGGCGGTCGTCCTGGGGCATCACCGCGACGATATCCTTGAGACGTTTTTCATGAACCTGTTCCACGGCGGCCGCCTGGCCACAATGCCGCCGAAACTGGTGAATGAAGAAGGCGATCTTTTTGTATTCCGCCCGCTCGCCCATGTCGCCGAAGCCGATTGCGAGAAATTTGCAAAGGCGATGCAATACCCGATCATTCCCTGTGACCTGTGCGGCAGTCAGGATGGGTTGCAGCGCCAGCAGGTCAAACAGATTCTGGATCAATGGGAAAAGAACAGCCCGGGTCGGCGACAGGTTATGTTCCGAGCGTTAACAAATGCGCGGCCATCGCACCTTCTGGATGGAAAGCTATTTGATTTCATTAACCTTTCGCTAAATTCCAACGAAAATTCCGGGAATTTGGAAGAGATTCCGCTTCTGCGTTAACGACTGACTCAGACTGGTTTCATAGGCTTTGCCTTGTGCAGATCATGCCCAGGGCCAGAAAGCTGATGCGGAACCATCCCCTTACCGACCGTTTTGTCCATTCGTTGAAAACCGTTCTGGGCGGCCCAGCAGCGCTGGCCTTTGTACCGGCGCTTTGTCTGAGTGCATTCTGGATTGGGGGTGAACAGGCCCTGGTTGCACTGGCCCTGATTTTGCCTCTGATCGTCGCAGGCATCAATGCGTTCGCAGCCAATCCGTCGCGTAAGGGGCTTTGGCGTCCAGGCGGTCTGCTGTCAAAGGACCAGTTTGAAACAGTTTTGGAGAAGGTATTTGCCGACGCCCGCCTGAAGGGGGAAAACTCGGCCTGTTTCGCGGTGGTTCTGGATGACTTTACGCAATTGCTTGATCTGCACGGACAGGCGGCGGCAAACCACGTTGCACAGCAATTCTGCTCGCGCGTTTTGTCCATGATCCGCTCAAATGATTGCGCAACCCGGATGGGTGGAAACAGGATGATGGTTGTTCTGCACCCGGCACGGCAACTGGATTTGGAAGCTTGTATTCAGATGTCGGGCCGTATGCAAAACGCCGTAGAAGATCCCATCATGCTGAATGGTACCGGCGTGTATATGTCCTGTTCCATCGGCTTTTGCCTGAGCAGCAATATCACTGACGGCTCTGCAATCGATTGGCAGGAGGCCGCAAATAACGCCCTTTTGGAGGCACAACAAAACGGGCCATCCACGATTCGCGCTTTTTCCTCTCAGACGCGCAGACGGGCACAGGTCAGGATCAACTTGCGCAAAGAATTCGAAGCGGCGCTGGACAGCGGTGAGATCCGTCCATGGTTTCAACCCCAGATCTCAACCGATACCGGGCGTATCAGCGGGTTTGAAGCTCTGGCCCGCTGGGAACATCCGAAAAAAGGGGTTCTTGCCCCCAATGTGTTCCTGCCCTTTGCCGAACAGGCCGAACTGATGGACCGGTTGGGTCAGGCCATGCGGCATCATTCCTTTTCCGCAATGCGCGACTGGGATCGGTCCATGCTGTCGGTGCCGCGCATCGGGATCAACTTTTCATCTGACGAACTGCGCAATCCGGGTCTGATCGACCGTCTGAAATGGGAACTGGATCAATTCGATCTGACCCCCGACAGGCTGGCGGTCGAGGTGTTGGAGACCGTGTTCTCCAGACGGCCCGACGATGTCATCACCCGCAATGTCACCGGGCTTGCCGCAATGGGGTGCTGTATTGATCTGGACGATTTCGGGACAGGACATGCCTCGATCGGTTCTATCAAACGGTTCAACGTATCCCGCATCAAGATCGACAGGTCATTTGTTGCCAAAGCGGATCTGGACCCAAGCCAGCAACAGCTTGCCAGCGCCATTCTGATGATGGCGGAACGTTTGCATCTGGAAACTTTGGCCGAGGGTGTCGAAACGCCGGGTGAACACGCTCTGATGGCCCAACTGGGTTGCGATCATGTTCAGGGGTTTGGCATCGGCAAGCCCATGCCATTTGAGAAGACCAAGGATTGGATCACGTCTTACCGCAACAAGATCGACGGTGTTCCCAAAATCGGGCGGCAAACGCGGTAGGGAACCGGAAATCGTGACAAAGAAGACCCCTCCGTGACGAAATGACGGGCGATTCCGCTTGACCTTTGGGTCTGCACTCTGTTGAACCCTGCGGGTGTCTTTCACTGCTCAAGGTGGCTGTCCCCGATGGACGATCAGAACAAGAACCTCATCCTCGCAACCGCGCTCAGCTTTCTCGTGATCCTGGTCTGGTTCGTGCTGTTCCCCCCTCCGGAACAGACGACAACGCCGGATCAGGCTGAAATAACCAGCGTCGAAGGCAGTGAGGTTCAGACGCCCAGCGCAGCGGACACCAGCACTGTCGGAGAGGCAACTGCGGCCGCCACCGAAGCTGAACCCGATGCCGAGGCGCCCCGCATCAATATCGACACGCCCCGCCTGACCGGCAGCCTGTCCCTTGCTGGCGGTCGGATCGACGAGCTGTCTTTGAAAGATTACAAGGTCTCGCTGGCCGAGAATTCTCCGATTGTCGAGTTGCTGTCGCCAGTCGGATCGCAATCCGCCTATTACGCCCTCTATGGCTGGGCCCCTGGCGCGGGCCTGACCGGTACCGATGTTCCCGGACCAAATACGATTTGGGCGCTTGAGCAGGGCGGAACCCTGGGTGTTGACACACCTGTGACATTGGTCTGGGAAAACGGCAACGGACTGACGTTCCGCCGCACCATCGCGGTGGACGACAACTACATGTTCACGGTAACGCAATCTGTCGAAAACGCTACCGGAACTGAAGTTGGATTGGCCCCTTACGGCATTCTTGCGCGCCACGGCATCGGCGAAGACGGGGACCTGCCCGGCCTGAAAAACTTCTTCATTCTGCACGAGGGTGTGATCGGTATGGCCGATGGCACTTTGACCGAAGTGGATTATGGCGACGTTCGTGATTTTGATATCGATCCGGACGAGCGCGCGCAGGCCGAGGTATACCAGGTCAAGGACAACGGCTGGATCGGTTTCACCGATCACTTCTGGATGACCACCCTGATTCCGGAACCCGGTTCTGCGTTCAAGGCGGCAGCCAAATACGACTCGCGTCGTAAGATTTACCAGACAGAAACGGTGTTGCCGACGCTGACTGTAGCACCGGGTGCGACCGAGCAGGTGACAACCCAGCTGTTTGCCGGCGCAAAAGAGTGGGAGACCATCCGCGAATACCAGGCTGACGGTGTGCAGAAATTCATCGACAGCATCGACTGGGGCTGGTTCTTCTTCCTGACCAAGCCAATTTTCTGGCTGCTACACAACATTCATGCGCTGATCGGCAATATGGGTTGGTCCATTATCGGCCTGACACTGATCATCAAGGCAATCCTGTTCCCGCTGGCCTTCAAGTCCTACGTCTCGATGGCGAAGATGAAGGAACTGCAACCGCAGATGGAAGCTCTGAAGGAAGCTGCAGGCGACGACCGCCAAAAGATGCAGCAGGGCATGATGGAGCTGTACAAGAAGGAAAAGGTGAACCCCGCTGCCGGTTGTTTGCCGATCCTGTTGCAGATCCCAATCTTCTTTTCACTGTACAAGGTGATCTTCGTCACAATCGAACTGCGTCAGGCGCCGTGGTTTGGCCCGTTCAGGGACCTGAGCGCACCTGACCCGACCTCGATCATGAACCTCTTTGGCTTGCTGCCCTGGGCTGGCCCGCAACCGGACACCCTGATGGCGCTGATCTTTATCGGCATTCTGCCGCTGCTGCTGGGAATCTCGATGTGGCTGCAACAGAAATTGAACCCGGCACCAACCGATGCCACACAAGCGATGATCTTCGCGTGGATGCCGTGGGTCTTCATGTTCATGCTGGGCGGTTTTGCCAGCGGTCTGGTCGTGTACTGGATTGCGAACAACACGATCACCTTTACCCAACAGTATCTGATCATGCGCAGTCAGGGCTATACGCCGGACGTGTTCGGAAACATCAAATCCGGATTTAAGCGATTGCCGAACACGGACAAGAAATGAGCGGAACAGTTTCAGGCCTTTGGCGTCACCCGATCAAAAGCCATGGGCGTGAAGCCCTGAGCCAGATTACCCTCAACCCCGGGCAGACCATGCCCGGGGATCGCGTTTGGGCCGTTGCCCATGAAGCGGCCAAGACCGACGGAACGGAATGGGCCCCGTGTGTGAATTTCAGTCGCGGTTCAAAAGCCCCCAAGCTTATGGCGATTTGGGCGAAACTGGACAGCGAGCAGGTCACGTTGCACCACCCGGACCGCCCGAATCTGAGCTTTCATCCTGACACAGAAGAATCGGTTTTCCTGGACTGGGTAAAACCGCTTATGCCCACGGATCGCGCTGCGTCCGCCCGAATTGTCCGGGTGCCCGGGCGCGGCATGACCGATACCGATTTCCCGTCAATCAGCCTGTGCAACATGGCGTCTCATCGCGCTGTTGAACAAAAGCTGGGCCAGTCTTTGTCTGCGGCGCGATGGCGCGGGAACATCTGGTTCGAAGGCCTGCCTGAGTGGAATGAATTCGACTGGCTGGGCCGTAACCTTCGCATTGGCGAAACCGTGCTCCGGGTGCGCGAGCGTATCATTCGCTGTCTGGCCACCACTGCAAATCCGGAAACCGGCGAACGCGACGCGGATACTCTGGGCGCGCTGAACAGCTGGGATCATCAGGATTTCGGTGTCTATGCAGAAGTAATTCAGGGTGGTGAAATCTGCCTGAATGATACGCTGGAGGTGCTATGACCACGCTTCCGTTTCCGCTGGCCGAAGAGCCGGATGACTTCGCCAAAGAACGCGGTCGCAAGCTGTTTGCCGGCCCGTCTGAATTTGTCAAAGGCGTGGTCGCCATGACGGGCCTGCCCGCCCCTGACCGTCTGGAGGTTTGTTTTGCCGGTCGCTCGAATGTCGGCAAATCCAGCCTGATAAATGCGCTAACCGGAACAAAGGGTCTGGCGCGTGCCTCGAACACACCGGGCCGCACGCAAGAAATCAACTTTTTCACGCAAGGCCCGGACCTCTATCTGGTCGACCTGCCGGGCTATGGGTATGCCAATGCACCGGTTAACGTGGTGGAAAAATGGCAGAAGCTTCTCAAGCAATACCTGAGCGGCCGTCAGACACTGCGCCGTGCCTTTGTCCTGATCGATGCGCGCCACGGGGTTAAACCGGTCGACGCTGAAATCATGAAGTTGCTGGATACCAGTGCCGTGACCTTTCAATGCGTTCTCACCAAGGCCGACAAGGTCAAGGCCAACGAGCGCGAGAAGGTTCTGGAACAAACCCGTGCGGCTTTGTCCAAACATCCCGCCGCATTCCCGGAAATCGTCCTGACTTCGTCCGAAAAAGGCGACGGGATTCCGACTCTGCGCTCGATCATTGCACATCTGGAATAGCTTCGCCCTTGGCAGCGCGGTGCAAAGGCCCTAACACGGACGGTCAGAGGGACCTTAGCAATGAAGACACGTGACATGAACCGGGATTGGATCGCCACCGCAGCAACCCTGAACAGCGCATTGCCCTATCTGCAACGCTATGATGGGGCCATCGTCGTCATCAAGCTGGGCGGGCATGCCATGGGCAGTGACGAGGCTATGGAGAGCTTTGCGCGCGATGTCGTCTTGATGCGGCAGGTCGGCGTGAACCCGGTTGTTGTGCATGGTGGTGGTCCAATGATCAACGCAATGCTGAACAAGCTTGATATCCAGTCCGACTTTGTGAACGGCAAGCGCGTGACCGACACGGCAACCGTCGAAGTTGTCGAGATGGTTCTGTCTGGCCTGGTGAACAAGCGCATCGTTCAGGCTATCAATGGACAGGGCGGTTCGGCTGTGGGTCTGTCGGGCAAGGATGCAAACCTGATGATCTGCGACCAGACGGATGCGTCTCTGGGTTATGTCGGCACCCCGTCCGAGATGAACCCGAAAATCCTGCATGATCTGTTCTCACATGATGTGATCCCGGTCATCGCCCCTCTGGGCGCGGGACGTGAGGGTGAAACGTTCAACGTGAACGGCGATACGGCTGCCGGGGCGATTGCCTCGGCATTGAAAGCTGACCGCCTTCTGCTGCTGACTGATGTCTCGGGCGTCAAGAACGCGGCTGGTGACGTGGTGACCGAGCTGAAAGCCGGCCAGATCCGCGAGATGACCCGCGAAGGCACCATCGCGGGCGGTATGATCCCCAAGACCGAAACGGCCCTCGATGCCCTGCACAGCGGCGTTCGGGCCGTCGTGATACTTGACGGGCGCGCGCCAAATGCGGTTCTGCTTGAACTGTTCACGGAACATGGCGCCGGGTCGCTGATACGGCCAGACTGATCGCAGCAACAGCCGAGGGAAGATGACAGACCTTGCGCAACCTTCCTCAGTTCCGGATGCGGCAACCTATGGCCGCGTAGAACACGCGGCGCGTCAGGCGGGGTTGATTGTCATGGGTGCGCTGCATCCTCATCGCGTGGCGGCCCGGCAACTTGACACTGGCACGTTGATCTTGCTGGGCGCAGGCTCTGATTTCTGGTCTGCTCTGAAAGCCTCGCCCGAATGGCGGGGGCCTGATCCAGTAGACCGCTGGTCAACCAGAATCGTCGGCCAGATGGCACATGCGTTCGGTGCACAGGCCTATTTCCCCTTTGGTGGTCCGCCCTATGCGCCTTTCATCGACTGGGCCCTGAAATCGGGACGCACCTTCAGCAGCCCGGTGGGGGCTTTGGTACATGACACGGTCGGTATGATGATCTCATATCGCGGCGCACTGCATTTCGCCCATGAGTTTGCCATCCCAGAAACACCCGGCGTTTCCCCCTGTAACACCTGCGCCGCTCCGTGCACGACGGCCTGCCCTGTCGGCGCGCTGAACGCGCAAAACTTCTATGACCTTGCAGCCTGCCACGACCATCTTGAAACCACTGAGGGTCAAACCTGCATGACAGGCGGCTGTCTGGCCCGCCTCGCCTGCCCGCTCAGCGCGGGCGCAGGGCGCGACCCCGGACAATCAGCCCATCATATGAGGGCTTTTCACCCATCATGACCCGCACTCTGATCCTGACGCGTCACGCCAAATCCAGCTGGGATAACCCAGGACTTGGCGATCATGAACGCCCCCTGAGCAAGCGTGGGCGCAGGTCAGCCCCGGCCATTGGTGCATGGCTGCGCGATAACGACTGGCTGCCGGATGAAGTGCTAAGCTCGACGTCAACCCGCACTCGCGAGACATGGGACCGGATGGGGTTAACGGCCGATAAGGTCCGCTTTCACAATGTGCTCTACCACGCCGACGCCGAAGACATGTTGCGCGAGTTAGCAGGTGCCACGGAACCGACTGTTTTGATGCTGGGCCATAACCCCGGAATCGCCGAATTCGCCAACCGCCTTGTGCAACGGCCACCGGATCACATGCGCTTTTTCGATTATCCAACTTGTGCAACCATTGTGATGACATTCAACGCCGACAGCTGGTCGGACGTGCGCTGGCATATGGGCACCGTGCTGGGCTTCACCACCGCGCGAGAGTTGCTGGAATAGAAAAAGGCGGGGCAAAACCCCGCCTTTCCACCATCTTGAGCCGTTCAGTGTCCCAGAATCTGGCTGAGGAACAGTTTGGTCCGCTCGCTTTGCGGATTATTGAAGAACTCTTCCGGTTCGTTCTGTTCCACGATCTGGCCCGCATCCATAAAGATCACACGGTTGGCAACCTGACGGGCAAAGCCCATCTCGTGCGTCACGCACAGCATGGTCATGCCTTCCTCGGCCAGCTCGATCATGGTGTCGAGCACCTCTTTGATCATCTCGGGGTCCAACGCCGATGTCGGTTCATCGAACAACATGATCCGCGGCATCATGCACAGCGAGCGGGCAATTGCCACACGCTGCTGCTGACCACCCGAAAGCTGACCAGGATACTTGTCGGCCTGCTCGGGAATTTTCACCTTTTCAAGGAAATGCATCGCGCGCTCTTCGGCCTCTTTCTTGGGCGTCTTGCGCACCCAGATCGGGGCCAGCGTGCAGTTCTCCAAAATGGTCAGGTGCGGGAACAGGTTGAAGTGCTGGAACACCATGCCAACCTCGGACCGGATCTTGTCGATGTTCTTGAGGTCATTCGACAGCTCGGTCCCATCCACGATGATCGTGCCCTGCTGGTGTTCCTCCAGCGCGTTCAGGCAGCGGATCAGGGTGGATTTCCCTGACCCGGACGGACCCGCAATAACAATCCGCTCGCCCTGATTGACGGTCAGATTGATGTCGCGCAGCACGTGAAAGGAACCGTACCACTTGTTCATGTTGGTGATTTCGATGGCGACCTCGTCGCTCACCTGCATTTTGGAACGGTCGATTTCGCGGTCAATTGCAAGTTCAGACATGTGTTGAACTCCTTAACGGTGGCCAGTCTGAAGCTTGCGCTCCAGATACATGGAATAACGGGACATAGAGAAGCAGACGATGAAGAACAGGAACGCGATGAACGCGAACAGTTCCCAATAGATGCCGTTCCAGGCTGTGTCGGCGCGGATAGCAGATGCCAATCCGATCACGTCGAACAACCCGATAATCGACACCAGCGTCGTATCCTTGAAGATCCCGATGAATGTGCTCACGATGCCCGGAATTGAGATTTTCAGGGCTTGCGGCATGATGATCAGCCTTTGCGCCTGCCAGTAGTTCAGGCCCAGACTGTCGGCGCCTTCGTACTGTCCTCGTGGCAGGGCAGCCAGACCACCCCGGATCACCTCGGCCATGTAAGCCGCCGAGAACAGGGTCATCATGATCATCACCCGCAGGATGATGTCAAAGTTGGTGCCCGGTGGCAGGAACAGGTTCAGAAGCAGCGACGCCACGAACAACAAGGTGATCAGCGGCACACCGCGAATGAACTCGATAAAGCCCACGCACAGGTATTTGACGATCAGCAGGTCCGACTGACGCCCCAGCGCCAGAACGATACCGATCGGAAGTGAGACACCAATGGCCACAACGCCCAGCAGGATCGCCAGCATGAAACCACCGAACTGACGGCTTTCAACAGCTTCGATGCCAATCGGCAGAACCGAGTCCATCGCGCCCGTGAAATAGCTGGATAGCACCAGCCACCAGATCACTGCGGCAACGACCGCACCGATCATACCCACCAGTTCACTCACCTGTTTGCTGAGAACCGAATACGCAAACCAACCGACGACAAACCCAAGCGCGGCCGAGATTGGCCCCCAGATGGTTCCGCCCCACATCAGGAACGGCATCAGGAACGGGTAGATTGCCGTGAAGATCAGCATCTTGGTTGGGACGCGGTCCGAATACAGAACCGGCGCCAATGCGACCAGCAACAGAACCAGCGCTAGGATCGGTCTCCAGTACAGATGGCTTGGATAGAAGCCGAACAGCAACTGTAACCAACGGTCATTGATAACCGCCCAGCAGGCGTGCCCATGGGTCGACCCCCAGGTGGCCATCATGATCTCGCGGCACTCGTTGAGAGAGTCGGCATTCCACACGGACTGGAAAATCCATGGCAGAACACCTGACAGCACGTAGTAGATCGCATAAAGCGAAACCACCGTCAGGATCGTGTTAAACCAACTTGAGAACAGGTTGTGCTTGACCCATCCCAGCGCACCGACCTCGGAAGCAGGCGGTGCCTGCTCGGGCAGCATTTCCGTGCGGACAAATGAAACATCACTCATATTACCGCTCCACCAGTTTTACACGGTTGTTGTACCAGTTCATCACCCCTGAGATGCTCAGCGAGATGGACAGATAGACCAGCATCAACAGCAGAACACATTCCAGCTCGCGACCGGTCTGGTTCATGGTGATGCCGCCAAGGGTCCCCGTGATGTCCATATATCCGACCGCGATCGCCAGTGACGAGTTCTTGGTCAGGTTCAGATAGTTCGAGATCATGGGCGGAATGATCACCCGCAATGCCTGCGGCAGGATCACAAGGCGCATGGTCCGGCCCGGGCGCAGACCCAGCGCCGATGCGGCTTCGGTTTGGCCTTTTGAGATGGCCAAGATACCCGCACGAACGATCTCGGCGATGAAGGCCGCCGTGTAAAGCGACAAGGCCAGCCACAGCGCGATCAACGAGTTACGCAAATGTGTGCCGCCGGTAAAGTTGAAGCCTTTCAGCTCAGGGAAACCAAGGTGAAACCCCAGGATGGTGAGAAGGACAATCATCGGCACAAACAGAATACCCAGCTGGATGTGCCAGATCGTCGGACGATCACCGGATGCCTCTTGCTTGGCTTGTGCCCAGGCGGACACCTTGCGCATCGCAAAGATGCTGCCACCAAGCACGATCAGAATGGCGATCAGGTCCAGCGAGATATCGAACCGCAGGCTCGACGCACCGAAGATGTGTATATCACCTAGGCTGCGCGAGAACAGGAACTCCGGGATATAGACCCCGCGATTGGTCACCGCGACTGTATCGAACAGATTCATCGTGGCTTCTGGGTTTTCTCCGCGGAACGCCCTTGGTGCTGGCAGGCTTTCGATCAGAATGGCCATGGCCAGAACGATCCACAGCAGCACAGGTACGTTGCGGAACATCTCGACATAGACGGTCATGATACGCGCAACCAGCCAGTTGTTGGACAGGCGCAGAACACCAACCAAAACACCGACTATCGTTGCTGTGATACAACCAAGAACCGCCACAACCAGCGTGTTCAGCAAGCCGATAAAGGCCGCGCGCAAGTGACTGTCGCGCGAATCGTATTCAAGCAAGCGCTGGTTGATATCGTAACTGGCCGGTTCTGCGAAAAAGCCGAACTCAACCGGTTTCCCAAGAGCTTCGAGGTTTTGGATGGTATTGGAAATGATCCAGGCTGCCAGAAGCATAAAACCAATCATTGCAATGACCTGAATGGTCGCAGATCGGTACCGCGTATCATAAAGGAGCATGGACAGCCGGAACTGCTCCTTCGGCGGGTCAGTGAGAGTCGTCATGACCTATGTATATCCCCGTGCATCCCGTAAATATGTCGGCAGAGTTGATCCCTGCTCAAAACCGTACGGGCGTGATTCTTATGGATGGAAAAAGGGCGCAGGTTGCCCTGCGCCCTTCTCCGTCGATATTAGCGGAACGGCGGCGAATACAGCAGGCCGCCTTCGGTCCACTGTGCGTTCAGGCCACGTGCCAGACCAATCGGGGTTTCTTCACCGATGTTCTTGGCAAACACTTCGCCATAGTTGCCGCCGGCTTTGATCGCCTTGGCTGCCCAGTCAGCGTTCAGACCCAGCATCTCGCCCAGGGTGCCTTCGGTACCCAGCAGGCGGTTGATTTCGGGGTTTTCGGTGCCAGCGGCCAGTTCATCGATATTGGCCGAGGTTACGCCCAGTTCTTCAGCCGAGATCAGCGCGTTCAGAGTCCAGCGCACAACGTCGCCCCACTCGTGGTCGCCGTGACGGACCAGCGGGCCCAGCGGCTCTTTCGAGATGATTTCAGGCAGCAGGATGTGATCACCGGGGTTTTCGAATGTGGCGCGGGTTGCCGCCAGACCCGAAGCGTCGGTGGTGTAAACGTCACATGCGCCAGCCAGGTACTGCTGCTGTGCTTCGGCGTTGGTTTCGATCGGAACCGGTTCGTAGCTGATGTTGTTCGAACGGAAGAAGTCCGCCAGGTTCAGCTCGGTTGTGGTGCCGGTCTGGATACAAACGGTTGCGCCGTCCAGTTCCTTGGCCGAGCTTACGCCCAGTGCCTTGGGAACCATAAAGCCCTGACCGTCATAGTAGTTCACACCGGTGAATTCGAACTTCAGGTCGACGTCGCGGCTGAAGGTCCAGGTGGTGTTCCGCGCCAGCATGTCGATCTCGCCCGAGGCCAGAGCGGTAAAACGTGTCTTACCGGTGGTCGGAACGAATTCTACCGCGCTTGCATCGCCCAGAACAGCAGCAGCAACGGCACGGCACAGAGATACGTCAAAGCCCTGCCATTCGCCATTGGCGTCAGGAGCAGCAAAGCCAACCAGACCGGTGGTCACACCACAGTTCAGCTTGCCGCGCGCTTTAACGTCGTCAACGGTCCCTGCCACGGCTGCGCCAGCAGCAAGACCGGCAATCGTTGCCGCGCCCAAGATTACGGATTTTTTCATTTTTACCTCTTCCTGATTTCCCGCCCCATCAGAGGCGGCTCTGCCCGGCAAGTGGATGCCGGATAGGTTACTCCAAAGGTGTCTCCCCTTTAGTGGCACTGAGTTTGGGCGTATTCATAAACAAACGTCAAGGGTCGGATCATCGAAAACGATGGATCAGACCCCAACCAATTTGAACATTTGGCCAAAAATCGGAAAATAAGGATCAAACCGACATATCAAAGAAGCGTTTAGCATGCAGAAATGCGGCTTTCTTCGTTTCGGCAACCGCATGGGCCTCGTCATCGTGACCCCATTGTTCGATCTGCCAGGTTTCGTCCAGCCTCGAAATGCGCCATATTTCGGCCGGTTCGCGCCAATCCATGGCCGCCGCAAACCCGAGAATCAATGACCCTGACAAGCTGACCAGATCGTGGAACGCCGCCAGTTGAAACGCATCCAGCGCATGGACGCGAGCACGCAGCGCCGACAGGGCAGCGGCAGATTGCGGCTTGTGCAACACACCTATAACCGGCTGCAAGCGAGCAGACAGCGCAGCCTCGGCCCAGTCCAGTGCCGGATCCCATTCGGCGCTTTGACGTTCCTGCAACTCTGTTGGATGTGTCGCTCGATAGCACAGCAGATCAGAATCGCCGTAATCCGCAAGCATATCGGCAACTTCCCCGTGCTGGGACCGAACCTTGTCGATTGCCGCATTCGCCGAACGGGTGCATGGCATCGTCGACGGATCTACCTCTTTCTGCTGGGCATCCCATTCTGACGCAACCGCTTCGGCCATGGCGCGGGTCGGCAGGATCAACGCCGCTTTGGCAGGGGTCTTGACGCGGCGGCCATCCAGTTCAACCGTAAACCCGCCGTCGACCTCGGTAATCCGGCTTTCTTTCCAGAAGCGTTTCGGTTTCCAGTCACTCATGTTTCAGTTCCATATCCCGGCCAGCGCAGTGGGCAACTGGTCAAAGGTCTCAATCACGCAGAAGGCCGAGGTCAAAGCAGACCGATCATGGTACCCCCATGCCACGCCGATGCCGCGCACTCCGGCAGCGGCAGCCATGTCCATGTCATAGCTTGTATCGCCGACCATCACCGCGCAGTCGGATTCGACACCTGCCTCGGCCAACGCGGCCTGCACCATGGAAGGATGCGGTTTCGACGGATGGTGGTCGGCGACCTGCCGGGTGATGAAGTAGCGCTCAAGCCCATGCACTTCGATCAACGCATCAAGCCCGCGCTGGGATTTGCCGGTTGCCACCCCAAGAAGCACTTCGGGTACGGCGTGCAAGGCTTCAATCGCCTCTCGCGCGCCGGGATAGAGTGGAGAGCTGGCAGCGCCCAAATCCAAGCGGTGCGCGTGATAAGCTTCCTTGTACCCTTCAACGAGATCGTTCTGTACCGAGGAAGGTTGGTCCGGCACCAATCGTGCGATGGCATGTGGCAGGGACAGCCCGACAATGGACAGGATCACCTCTCGCGTCGGTACAGGTACCGACGCCGCCTGAAAGCTGGTGGTCATGGCGTGAACGATACTGCCCTGACTGTCGACCAAAGTGCCATCAACATCAAACAGAACCAGCCGCAGGGGTGCGCTCATTGCAGCGCCTCAAACGGGTCGTCGGCGGCCAGATCCTCGGTCCAGCCGAAGGTGTCCCAGCTGTGTTTCATATGTTCTGGCAAGGGCGCTGTCACGGTCACAGGTTTGCGCGTGATCGGATGCAGGAATGACAGTCGCCGCGCGTGCAGATGCAGCTTTTTGCTGATGATCCCACCCAATTGTGCGCCCCAGCCATCACCCAGGTTTTCCTGCCCCGAGCCACCGTATTTGCCGTCGCCGATGATCGGATGCCCGATCGCTGCCATATGCGCGCGCAGTTGGTGGGTGCGGCCCGTGATTGGCTCCATCGCCACCCAAGCGGCGCGCCCGGCCACCCGGTAGAGGGTCGCATAATGTGTATGTGCCCGTTTCGCACCGGGGGTGCTGTCGATCTCGTTCATATGGACGGGGATCATCTTTTCACCCTCGCCGTGGGCGCCATGACCGGCTGCTTTCACAAGACCCGTCTTGATTTCACCCAGATATGGCGTGGGAACACCTGCAACCAGCGCCCAGTAAATCTTGCGTGTATCGCGGTGACGGAAAGCGGCTGTCAGCCCCTTCGCGGCTTCGCGCGTGCGGGCCAGCAGCAGAACACCTGACGTGTCCTTGTCCAGGCGGTGAACCAGACGCGGGTTTTCGTCATATCCAAACCGCAACGCCTCAGACAGGCTGTCGACATGTCGGGTCTGCCCGCTGCCGCCCTGAACCGGCAGGCCCTGCGGCTTGTTCAGGGCCAGAATGTGATCATCACGGTAGATCACGCAGGACTGGATCATCTTGGCATCCGCATCCGAGATACGATGCTTGACCTCAACCGGTTTGTGATCAGGCCCCGGCAATGGCGGCACACGAACCACCTGCCCGACCTCCAATCGGGTCGAGGCCTTGGCCCGGCCACCATCCACACGCAGTTCTCCCTTGCGGCACATCTTTTCGATGCGGCCCTGGCTGACATGCGGGAACAGGCGGCGCAACCAGCGGTCCACACGCTGATCGCCGTCCCCTTCAGCGACTGTAATCATCTGTACGCCACTCATGCCATTGCCCCTTGCGCCGCGCGGGTGATCCGCCCGGATTGCGTCTTTGTCCGTGTCCCAGAAATCATGGGGGTCTCTCGCGCGCAACGCGGCAAGAGTCAAGGTATCAGACAGGAACGTTTGGCGTTCGTGGGGGCTCAGCGTCGCCCGCCACTCCTCGGCGCGGTCAATACATTCCCAGCCAGCCTAGCTGTTGCGCTGGGTCCGAAGCTTGGCGAAGTAATCGAGGCGCTTTTTCAGTTCACGCTCGAACCCGCGCTCGACCGGTTGATACAGAACCGGGCGTTTCATTGTTTCGGGAAAATAGTTCTGACCGGAAAACCCGTCTTCGGCGTCATGGTCATACGCATAGCCAGCACCATATCCCTGATCCTTCATCAGTGATGTGGGGGCATTCAGGATATGTTTGGGCGGTGGCTCGCTGCCTGATTGCTTGGCCAGCCGCATCGCTGCCTTATAGCCGACATAAGCACCGTTGGATTTCGGGGCCAGGGCCAGATAGACCAGCGCCTGCGCCAGCGCCAGCTCACCTTCGGGGGAGCCGAGCCGCTCATACGTTTCCCAGGATTGCAGGCAGATGGCCTGCGCCTGCGGGTCGGCCAGACCGATATCCTCGACCGCCATCCGTGTGATCCGACGCGCCAGATAGCGCGGGTCTTCGCCCCCTGTCAGCATTCGCGCAAACCAGTACAGCGCCGCGTCCGGGTCGGACCCGCGCACCGATTTGTGCAGGGCTGAAATCAGGTTGTAATGTTCATCGCCCGACTTGTCATATTTCGCCGCCCGCCGCATCAGCCGCGTCGACAGCGCGTCCGTGTCCAGTGGCGCATCCACCTTCCAGGCCGAGACCTGTTCGATCAGGTTCAGCAACGCCCGCCCGTCACCATCGGCCATTTCCTGCAACGCATCGCGGGCTGCGGGTGTCAACGGCAGCGCGCGGTCCAGCTCTTTTTCGGCGCGCTGGGTCAGGCGTTCAAGATCGGAAAGGCCAAGCCGTTCCAGCACCAGAACCTGCGACCGGCTGAGAACCGCGGCGTTCAGCTCAAAGGACGGGTTCTCGGTCGTTGCCCCGACCAGAAGGATCGTGCCGTCCTCCATATGCGGCAGAAACCCGTCCTGTTGCGCCTTGTTGAAGCGGTGTATCTCGTCCACGAACAGCAAGGTCCCCTGCCCGTTCTGGCGCCTGATCTTGGCCGCTTCGAAAACCTTCTTCAAATCCGGAACACCGGTGAAAATCGCACTGATCTGAACGAATTGCAGATCGGTTTCCTGCGCCAGCAACCGTGCGATCGTCGTCTTGCCGACACCGGGCGGCCCCCAGAAGATCAGGCTGGACAGACTGCCTGACGCCAGCATGACCCCCAGCGGTGCATCCGGGCCAAGAACCTGTTCCTGACCGATGACCTCGGCCAGTGACTGCGGGCGCAACCGGTCCGCCAGGGGACGGTGTGGCGCAGCGGTGGGTTCCGTTGGCCCGGTATCGAACAGATCGCTCACGGGTTACAGCCGGAACCGCAATGAGACTGACCGGCCACCGCGCAGAAGACCCATCTGCACACGACGACCCGGATCTGTCAGCGCATTCTCCACATCCCCAGGACGTTCGATGTCATTGGAATTGATGCTTTCAAGAATATCCCCCGATCGCAAACCCGCGCGTCCACCATAGGGGCCGGGATCAACAACAACGACACCTGTCTGGGACAGTGGCAAGCCCATATCGGAGATCACCGCAGGATTGACGCGGGACACCACCAGCCCCGGCAGGACAGTGTCTTCATCCAATGTCGTCTTTTCAGCGGCGGGGGTTTCCGGCGCTTTGATCAGTGCCACCTCAACCTCTTCGCTCTGGGTGCCGCGCAGCCGTGTCAGAACCGAAGTCCCCCCCACCCCCGCTACGGACATGCGAAACTTCATCTCGGCAGGCGAGTTCACTTCGTCCCCGTCCACATGGGTCACGACGTCCCCCACCTTAAGCCCCGCCTCGCGCAGCGGGCTAAGGTCATGAAGGTCCGAGATGACAACACCCAGCGGGATGGCAAGACCAAGGGATTCAGCAATATCCGCGCTCATATGTTGACCGGTCATGCCTGCCCAGGGGCTGATAAAACTGTCATTGCCCTGCTGGGCCTGTTTCAGAAACTCGGCCACAAGATTTGCGGGGATGGCAAAACCGATGCCATTCGACCCGCCCGAGCGTGTTAGAATAGAGGTGTTGATCCCGATAAGGTCCCCGTTCACATCAATCAGCGCACCGCCGGAATTCCCCGGATTGATCGCTGCATCTGTCTGAATGAAATACCCGCGCGCATTGCCCGTCGCCGTACCTGTACGCGCCAAGCCCGAGATGATGCCAGAGGACACCGTCTGCCCCACCCCGAACGGGTTGCCGATGGCAAGGGCCAGTTCGCCAACCTCGACCTGATCGGAATCGCGCAGGGTCAGGTAGGGCAGATCTTGCGCCTCTTCCAGACGCAGGATCGCAATATCGCTTTCTTCGTGCCCCAGTACGACCGTGGCAGAAAACTCGCGCCGATCGGTTGTCACGACCCTGATCTCGGTCGCCGAGCCTACAACATGGTAGTTGGACACAACGTAACCATCTTCAGACAGGATGACCCCGGAGCCCAGCGAGTTCTGAACCCGCGGCTGCGGCGTTCCCAGGCTGCCGCCAAAGAAATCCCGAAAGAACGGGTCCGAGTAAAACGGGCTGGCCCGCCCCTGCCGCACGATCTTGGCGTAGATATTCACCACCGCAGGCGAGGCCTTTTTGACCACCGGAGCAAAGCCCAGAGAGATTTCGGACTGCGATTGCGGGACGCGGGTTTCGGCAAATGCTGGCAGGGCCATGACAAGCATAAGAGAGATAAAGGATGCGCGGATCATGGGGGCTCCGGATTTGATTATCTTTGGGATATGCGGGGCAAAGGCAATAAATGCAAGCCGCGCGCTCAGCTTCGGCGGCGCAGGAACTTGAGCCCGGACCAATCGGCGTCAATCGCGCAAACCTTCACGTCGACCCAGCCCAGCGGCAGGATTTCACTGCGCAGCATATCCTCGGTCACACCTGCGTGCAGGGGCGAAGATTTCTTGGCCCAGGAGACCCACAGCATTCCTCCGCTCCGTATGTGGGCGATTTGCTCAGCGGCCAATTCGGCGATCTGGTCCGGATGGTTCAGGAACATGTGAACCGCATCCGCAGGATCGGCTGCAGGGTCGAACAGAACACCGTCGGCACCTGCAGTCAGGTTGGGATAATGGGCAGGAGCGTTGAGCGTACGGACCGCATATCCGGGTTTGAAACCCAGTTTCGACCAGAGCGGTTTGCCTGAGTATCCTGCTGCGGGTTCACTTGCCATAACAGCCTGAACTTATGGCGCAAATCGAATGAAGGCAATTGGTTAGCTGAGGCACAAAAAAGCCCGCCCGATTGCTCGGGCAGGCGCATCAGGTCGATGACCGTCGTGCTTATTCTTCGGCTGCGGCCTCTTCGGCGGCAGCGCGGGCTTTGTCCGCGGCGCCTTTGGCATCGATGTCGCGATCGACGAATTCGATGATCGCCATCGGAGCCATGTCACCATAGCGGAATCCGGCTTTCAGGATGCGGACATAACCGCCCTGACGCTCAGCATAGCGGGGGCCCAGAACTTCGAACAGCTTGGCGACGTCTTTGTCTTCTTTCAGCTGAGCTGCGGCCTGACGGCGGGCGTGCAGGTCGCCGCGCTTGCCCAGGGTGATCAGTTTTTCGATGATCGGGCGCAGTTCTTTTGCTTTGGGCAGAGTTGTCTTGATCTGCTCATGTTCGATGAGCGAGCCAGCCATGTTTGCAAACAGAGCCTTGCGGTGCTCATGAGTACGGTTCAGGCGGCGGTAACCACGTGCGTGACGCATTTTTCAATTCCTTCTTTCGCGTTTTGCTTTGTCCGGCCTCCGATGCGTGTCAGAGGCTCACCTTGGGGCGGGATTGCCCGGATTGTACGTTTTGTACCGGCTTTCAGACCCCATTGGTCCGAAATGTACAAAACCTGCGACGGCAGGTTGGCCCCGCCGCCGCAGCCGAAGATGCTTAGAACGCGTCTTCGAATTTCTTTGCCAGATCTTCGATGTTGTCGGGCGGCCAGTCCTCGACATCCATGCCGAGGTGCAGACCCATGCCGGACAGCACTTCCTTGATCTCGTTCAGCGACTTGCGGCCGAAGTTCGGGGTGCGCAGCATCTCGGCTTCGGTCTTCTGGATCAGGTCGCCGATATAGACGATGTTGTCGTTCTTCAGGCAGTTTGCCGAACGGACCGACAGTTCCAGCTCGTCCACTTTCTTGAGCAGCAGCGGGTTGAACTCCAGACCATCGTCCTCGTCCTGACGGTTTGCTGATTCCGGCTCGTCGAAGTTGACGAAGATCGACAGCTGATCCTGCAGGATGCGCGCGGCATAGGCCAGTGCGTCATCGGGGGTGATCGAACCGTCGGTGTCGATCTTCAGGGTCAGCTTGTCATAGTCCAGAACCTGACCTTCGCGGGTCGGCTGCACGTCATAGGCGACTTTCTTGACCGGCGAATAGATCGCGTCGATCGGGATCAGGCCGATGGGCGCATCTTCCGGCTTGTTCTTTTCAGCCGAAACGTAACCCTTGCCGGTGTTGACGGTCAGCTCCATGAACAGGTCGGCGCCGTCGTCCAGGTGACAGATGACGTGATCGCGGTTCAGAACCTCGATGCCTGCGCTTTCGCTGATGTCACCAGCCGTAACGATTGCCGGGCCTTTGGCATTGATCGACAGGCGCTTGGGGCCTTCGACTTCCATGCGCAGGGAAACCTGCTTGAGGTTCAGGATGATGTCGGTGACATCTTCACGCACACCCGCCACGCTCGAGAACTCGTGCAGGACGTTGTCGATCTGGACGCTGGTGATGGCCGCGCCTTGCAGCGAGCTCATCAAAACGCGACGCAGGGCGTTGCCCAGGGTCAGACCAAAACCACGTTCCAGCGGTTCGGCAACCAGTGTCGCCTGACGCGCAGGGTCGTTGCCCGGCTTGGCTTCCAGCTGGGTCGGCTTGATCAATTCTGCCCAATTCTTGTGGATCATGTAATCCCTCCATTCCTGCCCGCGCCCCATGACCAACAAGGTGCAGACGCCCGAGGTTCAAAATGACGTGCTGGGGCCGTGCAAAAACACAGCCCCAGCTTAATTCCAGATCGCTTAGACGCGACGACGCTTCGGCGGACGGCAGCCGTTGTGAGCAATCGGGGTCACGTCGCGGATCGACGTGATGTTGAAGCCCACGGCAGCCAGCGCGCGCAGAGCCGATTCACGACCCGAACCGGGGCCCTGAACTTCGACTTCCAGCGTCTTGACGCCATGTTCCTGCGCTTTCTTGCCTGCGTCTTCCGCAGCCATCTGCGCGGCATACGGGGTAGATTTCCGCGATCCCTTGAAGCCCATGGTACCGGCAGACGACCACGAGATGGCGTTGCCCTGTACGTCCGAGATCAGGATCTTGGTGTTGTTGAAGGTCGAGTTCACATGGGCAACGCCCGATGCGATGTTCTTGCGCTCTTTGCGCTTGATGCGAGTCTTATCGCGTGCCATCGGTCAGACCCTCCCTTATTTCTTCTTACCGGCAATGGCCTTTGCGGGGCCTTTGCGGGTACGAGCGTTGGTGTGGGTACGCTGACCGCGAACCGGCAGGTTGCGGCGGTGACGCAGACCGCGATAGCAGCCCAGGTCCATCAGACGCTTGACGTTCATCTGAACTTCGCGACGCAGGTCACCTTCGACGGTGTAGTTGGCGTCGATATGTTCACGGATGGCCAGAACTTCGGCATCCGACAGTTCATTGACGCGGCGGTGCGCTTCAATGCCCACGGCTTCGCAGATTGCGTTGGCCGAGGTGTTGCCGATACCGGTGATATATGTGAGGGCGATTGGAACCCGCTTTGCAGTCGGGATGTTTACGCCGGCAATACGTGCCACGTGTCACTTTCCTTTTTGTTGCGGTTCCGTAACTCCGGAACCTTTTTTCACAACACTTTACCGTGGCAGTGACGCCAGAGGGTCCAGTATTATTCGAGGTGGTCGGGGCAATTGGGACGAATCCCGCATGCGGTCTTGATTCCCTTTAGGGATGGGGGTCGATATGGGCTTTTGGCGCTGGCGTCAAGTCCGAAACGAGGACCGTCAATCTCGAAGGTAATTACAGAGAACTCAAAAGCCTAGATATCGCGAACTTTGGAGCAGTTAAGACCACTTATCAACGCTGATGTTTGACCCTGGATCGTGAGCGATGCTCAATCCCTTTCGTTGAAACTCATACTGAATAGCGAAAATCTGGTTTTGCAAAGCATCCCGCTTACGGCGGATATCCCACGTGATCAAAGCAGGTAGACCAAATACAGTAAGGAGGTAAAACAGAGACACGCTGATATGCTGCAAAATGTACTCTGCCAAGAACAGCCACAATGCAACGATGGGTAATCCAAGCAAGAACCATCGCTTCGTAGACTTTATGAAAAGGCAGCGCCCCTCTTCCAAAAGATCTCTATAAAGATCAATCTTTGGCTCCAATTCAGGAGGCACAGCTGCGTTTCGATAAATCATACGAAGTCCCGGCGGACTAACCCAGTATCGCCTCGATCGACGCGGTGACTTCCTTGATATCCGCCAGCCCATTCACCGGACGCAGATCGCCCTTGGCGTAGTAATAACCGATCAGCGGCGAGGTCTTTTTATAGTACTCCATCAGGCGCGTGCGCAGGCTGTCTTCGTTGTCATCGGCGCGGCGCTGGAAGTCATTTTCCTTGCCGCAATTGGTGCATTTGCCATCCGCCGGGATCGGCTTGGTGTTGTCGTTGTAGACTTCACCACATCCGCCGCAGGTTGACCGCGCCGTGATCCGGCCCACCAGCGCGTCGTCATCGACGCGCATCTCGATCACGGTGTGCAGCGACTGGCCCAGCTTGGCCAGCAAAGCGGCCAGAGCATCTGCCTGCGCCAGCGTGCGGGGAAAGCCGTCAAAGATGAAACCGGCGCCTGTTTCGGTGGTCAGTTTCTCTTCGATCAGGCCGATCACGATTTCATCGGTGACCAGCTTGCCCGCATCCATGATCGCCGCAACCTTCCGGCCCATCTCGGTGCCCGAGGTCTTGGCTTCGCGCAGCATGTCGCCCGTGCTGAGCTGTACCATGCCGCGTGTTTCAACCAAGTGACGCGCCTGCGTTCCTTTCCCAGCCCCCGGGGGGCCCAACAGAATGATATTCATCGACGAGAGGGTCCCTTCCTGCCGCGTTTCTTGCTTTTGCCGCGCAGTTGAGACTTTTCGATAAGCCCTTCGTATTGGTGCGCCAGAAGATGGCTCTGAACCTGCTGGATCGTATCCATGGTCACGGAGACGATAATCAGAACCGAGGTGCCGCCGAAATAGAACGGGATGGCAAATTGGCCCCGCAGGATTTCAGGCAGCAGACAGACGGCAGCCAGATAGGCCGACCCCAGCACCAGTACGCGGTTGACCACGTATTCCAGATACTCGGCGGTTTTCTTGCCGGGGCGGATACCGGGCACGAACCCGTTCTGCTTTTTCAGGTTGTCCGCCACATCATCCGGTTTGAACGACACGTTGAACGTGTAGAAATACGCAAAGAACACGATCATCGACGCGAAGAACAGCAGATACAGCGGCTGTCCGGGGCCGAAATTGGCCAGCAGCCACGACATGACCGGCCCGTTTGCCGCGCCCGACGAGAAGGTCGAGATCGTCACCGGCAGCAGCAGCAGCGAGCTGGCAAAGATCGCCGGGATCACGCCCGCGGGGTTGACCTTGACCGGCAGGTGGCTGGAGCCGCCTTCGTAGATTTTCATCCCGGCCTGACGGCGCGGGTACTGAATATGGATCTTTCGCAGCGCCCGTTCCATGAAGACCACGAACATGATCACGGCGATCACCATTACGATCACACCAACGATCACGGCGGGGCTGATTGCGCCCGAACGGCCCGACGCGAAGAACTGCGCCAGGGCGGCGGGGACCTCGGCGATGATGCCGACGAAAATGATCAGAGAGATACCGTTGCCGATGCCGCGTGCGGTGATCTGCTCACCCAGCCACATCAGGAACATGGTGCCGCCGACCAGCGTGATCATGGTCGACATGCGGAAATACAGCCCCGGATCGGTCGCCAGATCGCCCGATTCCAGTGACACAGCCAGACCATAGGCCTGAACGGTGGCCAGCGCCACGGTGCCGAAACGGGTGTATTGGTTGATCTTCTTGCGGCCCTGCTCGCCCTCTTTCTTGAGCTGTTCGAGCGCGGGAACCATCGATGTCAGCAGCTGCACGATGATCGAGGCCGAAATATAGGGCATGATGCCAAGGGCAAAGATGCCCATTCGGCCAAGCGCCCCGCCTGTAAACATCGAAACCATGCCGCCGATGCCCTGCCCCGCTTGTTCCATGAACTCGCGCAATGCTGCTCCGTCGATCCCCGGCACCGGAATGAAGGTGCCCAGACGATAGACGATCAGCAAACCCAGCGTGAACAGGATGCGGTTGCGCAGATCGGTGGCCTTGCCAAGGGCAGCCCAGCTTGTGTTGGCTGCCATTTGTTCTGCTGCTGATACCATAAAGTCGGTCTCTCTTATGCAAACGCCGCCCGGAACCGTTTTCCGGCTCGGACGGCGTCTTGGAAAACTCTGAAGTCTATGTAAGCGGGTCTTTGCCCGCTCACAAGCGCTTACTCTGCCGCAGCGGCTTTTGTGACTTTCAGTGAACCGCCCGCTTTTTCAACTGCCTCGACAGCAGCTTTCGACGCACCGGTCACTTCCAGATCAACCTTGGCGCTGATCTCGCCTTTGGCCAGAACGCGGATACCGTCCAGCTTGCGGCGGACCAGACCGGACGCAACCAGAGCGTCTTCGGTGATCGCAGCCTTGGCGTCCAACTTGCCGGCTTCGACGAATTTCTGGATCAGGCCCAGATTGATGACGGCGAATTCCTTGCGGTTTGGCTTGTTGAAGCCACGCTTGGGCAGACGCTGGTACAAGGGCATCTGACCGCCTTCATAGCCATTGATGGCCACACCCGAGCGGGATTTCTGGCCTTTGATACCACGGCCACCCATTTTACCTTTGCCGGAACCCGGACCACGGCCAACGCGGGTGCGTTTTGGGGCGGCGCCAGGATTGTCGCGCAATTCGTTCAGTTTCATTTCGCTTCTCCTAAGCCGGATATGACCCCCGAAGCGTGATGGGCCAAACACGGCATTTCTTGGTTTTGATTCTCGCGGCCAAAAAGCCACCGCAGGCGTATAGGCCCGATGGCAGGGCTTGGCAAGACTGTAGATCGCCAGCCGCTTGTCATGACCGGCAAAAGCCCCGGGACCGGCCCCGCGGGTGAACCCAAAAGGACACCTTCACCGG
The DNA here is from genome assembly GCF_056531755.1 of Ruegeria sp. L11. Lineage (NCBI taxonomy): Bacteria > Pseudomonadati > Pseudomonadota > Alphaproteobacteria > Rhodobacterales > Roseobacteraceae > Ruegeria > Ruegeria sp. L11. The sequence continues at coordinate 17,808 of NZ_JBQFMI010000018.1, read as the reverse complement.
GGTCTGACCGAAAATCGAGCACGAAATATGGCGATTTTGGCAATTATCGCTTGCCATGACCGGGCGGTAGTCTATCCGGATTGCCACAAACAAGAACTTGGCAGGCGCATGACTGAAACCACTCTCTCGACCCGGAAACAGCCGGAGACTACCGCTGCACGTGACTGGGTCACAACGCTTGCCAAATATCGCGAACCCGATCAGCTGCGCAGCGCGTTTGAACTGGGCGTCAGTATCATCCCCTTCTTCGCGCTTTGGGCCTTGTCCTGGATGTCGCTGTCGGTCAGCTATTGGCTGGCTTTTGCGATTTCCGTTCTCAACGCGGCCTTTCTGTTGCGCCTGTTTGCCATCCAGCATGATTGCGGGCACGGCGCGTTCTTCAAGAACCGCACGGTCAGCGACTGGGTTGGACGCACGATCGGAGTTCTGACGCTGACACCTTATGATGTCTGGCGCCGCACGCATTCCACACATCACAACAGTTCCGGCAATCTGGGCAAGCGCGGGATGGGTGATATCCACACCCTGACCGTGGCCGAATATCAGGCGAAAACCCCGATGAACCGGTTCTGGTATCGCGTGTATCGAAACCCGATCACCCTGTTCGTCTTTGGCCCCGGCTATCTGTTCCTGTTTCAGAACCGCCTTCCACTGGGCCTGACCGACAGCGTCCGGTTCTGGGTCAGCGCGATGGCCACCAATCTTGCCATTCTGGTTGCGCTTGTGGCCATCTACTATTTTGGCGGGCTGATGCCGATGGTACTGATCTTCCTGCCCTCGACCCTGATTGCCGCCACCGCCGGGGTATGGCTGTTCTATGTGCAACACCAGTTCGAGGACACGCATTGGGACGCCGATGAAGACTGGCAGTTGCACGAAGCGGCGCTGCACGGAAGCTCTCATTATATATTGCCGTCCGTGTTGCAGTGGTTCACCGCCAATATCGGTATCCACCACGTGCATCATTTGTACAGCCGCATCCCGTTCTATCGCCTGACCGAAGTGCTGCGCGACCATGATGAGCTGGCCAACAGCAACCGGATGACCATCCGCGAAAGCCTCGCCAACGCGCGCCTGCACCTGTGGGATGAGAAGAACCGCCGTCTGCTGTCCTTTGCCGAGGCCCGCGCGCTTTACGGGTGAGGTCTTCTGCGGCGTCGAGCGCAGGCGGAGTTTTCAGAGTTACCGGTCCGTGAGCCGCGCCGGTGACGGCCCGAGGGGTGACGCAGTAACGGCTGATCAGCGCGCTTTATGGTGCCAGATACATCCGAATTCCTAGCGAGGCGCTAACGCCCCCAAAGCGCCAGCCCGCCGGGACAGGCAGTCGCTGGCGCGGCGGGCTTTGGTTTTGGTGTGCGCTTGGGTGAGAAAACGGAAGGACGTAGGGATAGAAAACTTGACCTTGGAAGACGGCAAAACTTTCATCGTGTTTATGGGTTTCCGAATGTGTTTCCCCTTTTGGAAACATAGAAACCAATGACAATCATAGACTGTCTCGGCAGGCAAAAAGAGTTGATTAGCGAAAGCTCTCAAGTTCAGACGTTTTTACTTGGACGTGTTCTAATCCAACAGAGCTCAAGAATGCATGCATCCAGTCTAGATGTGATTGATGCTTTGGCCCCAATACGATTTCTTTGATGACCGATTTCGCTGGGTCAGCGATGAGGCAAGTAATGTAAGGCCGAATAGAGCTTTCATCGGCAATGAACTCGAGCTCAGGTAAAGCAACGCGATGTCTATACCTCAGTAGCCTCCATTCACATTCCTCGAAAAACGTATGCGGTTTCGTCTCATAGATTCGGGAATGCAAAGGAGCCAGCGCTTTGAGCAGTTTTGAAAGATGTGTTGAGTTGTCAGCAGATTTTGATTGAAATAAACTTGGTACCTCTCCAACTCGATAATTCATCTCCTTTAGGGCCATGTCTTTTGAGACCCCGTCTTTGAGTGTAACGAATTCACCAAGATCCAAAAACTCTTTGCAAAGTTCTTGGACAGTTACCTGAATGGATTGGCGAAGTTCTTGCTCTCCGTAATTCACCTTAATTAGTTCAAAAAAACTCTTGCCGAAGTTTACCGCTCCGAAATCCTCCTCCAAAATCTTTGGTGAAAACCCGATTGAAATCCCAGTTCCGTTGTTGGCGTAGGCTCTCCACTGGCTCAGGAGGTCTCCGTGCTCAGAAAGGCAAAAAGCGAACCCTTCAGTTGCATCTGGAAAACCTTCTACTATTACAGAAGCTACATCTGCAACTCCTTGGGGCAATTCAGATTCTTCAACGAGTTTGGTGAATACACGTCCGAGAACTCGGCCTTCGAGCGTGTCATTCGCTGAAGATAGAGCGGATAGGCGTATTGTTCGAGACCGTAGGATCGAAAAGGCAGTTTGGGTTGAGCAATAGTGGTACAAAAGCCTTTCAGACAAAGTCGGTGTTCCGTTTCTTGAATTTTGTTATCTTAAGCTATCAATTCTAACCTGTAGCAGTTCGGAATATTATTCGACACTCTATTTGTGCCCCTTGCCACCCACCCCCAACACTGCTAAACGCACCCAATCTTGCGGCCTCGGATTCGTTCCGGGGCCTTAGATATTTTGCAACCGGGGACCTTCGGGGCCCTATACCTTTGGCACCTACGGGGGCCTATCACATAGCGGGGGACCTCCCCTGCACTTGCTAAACGGAAGACAGAAAGCATGGCACTCAAGTCGTACAAGCCGACGACGCCGGGCCAGCGCGGGCTGGTGCTGATCGACCGTTCGGAGCTTTGGAAAGGACGTCCGGTCAAGTCTCTTACAGAGGGTTTGACCAAATCGGGCGGCCGGAACAACACCGGACGGATCACTTCACGCCGCCGCGGCGGTGGCGCAAAGCGTCTCTACCGGATCGTTGACTTCAAACGGAACAAATTTGATGTCGCGGCAACCGTCGAGCGGATCGAATATGACCCGAACCGGACCGCGTTCATCGCACTGGTAAAATACGAAGACGGCGAGCAGGCGTATATCCTGGCTCCGCAGCGTCTGGCTGTTGGTGACAAGGTCATCGCGTCGGCAAAGGCCGATATCAAGCCGGGCAACGCAATGCCGTTCTCGGGCATGCCCATCGGTACCATCGTCCACAACATCGAGATGAAGCCTGGCAAAGGCGGTCAGATCGCACGTGCGGCCGGTACTTACGCGCAATTCGTGGGCCGCGATGGCGGTTACGCTCAGATCCGTCTGAGCTCGGGCGAGTTGCGCATGGTCCGTCAGGAATGCATGGCCACCATCGGTGCCGTGTCCAACCCCGACAACAGCAACCAGAACCTCGGTAAAGCCGGTCGTATGCGCCACAAGGGCGTGCGTCCGTCGGTTCGTGGTGTTGCTATGAACCCGATCGATCACCCGCATGGTGGTGGTGAGGGTCGTACCTCGGGTGGCCGTACGCCGGTTACGCCATGGGGTAAGGACACCAAGGGTAAGCGTACCCGCAACAAGAACAAAGCGTCCCAGAAGCTGATCATCCGCTCGCGGCACGCCAAGAAGAAGGGACGTTAATCCATGTCTCGCTCTGTTTGGAAGGGTCCTTTCGTCGATGCTTACGTGCTGAAAAAAGCCGAAGCAGCGCGCGAGTCGGGCCGCAACGAAGTCATCAAGATCTGGTCGCGTCGTTCCACCATCCTGCCCCAGTTCGTGGGTCTGACCTTTGGTGTGTACAACGGCCAGAAGCATATCCCGGTAAACGTCTCGGAAGACATGATCGGTCAGAAGTTCGGTGAATATTCGCCGACACGGACCTATTATGGCCACGCCGCAGACAAAAAAGCGAAGCGGAAGTAAGTCATGGGCAAGGAAAAGAACCCCCGCCGCGTGGCTGAAAACGAAGCAATGGCGAAAACGCGCATGCTTCGCACCAGCCCGCAGAAACTGAACCTGGTTGCGCAAATGATCCGCGGCAAGAAAGTCGAGAAGGCCCTGACCGACCTGACTTTCTCGAACAAGCGCGTCGCGCAGGACGTCAAGAAGTGCCTGCAGTCCGCAATCGCGAATGCCGAAAACAACCACAACCTGGACGTTGACGAGCTGATCGTCGCCGAAGCCTGGGTTGGCAAGAACCTGGTCATGAAGCGCGGTCGCCCGCGTGCCCGTGGCCGTTTCGGCAAGATCATGAAGCCGTTCTCGGAGATCACCATCAAGGTGCGTCAAGTTGAGGAGCAAGCCTAATGGGACATAAAGTCAATCCGATCGGCATGCGCCTTCAGGTCAACCGCACCTGGGACAGCCGCTGGTACGCAGATACCAAGGACTACGGTGATCTTCTGCTGGAAGACCTCAAGATCCGTGAGTTCATCCAGAAAGAGTGCAAGCAGGCCGGTGTTGCCCGTGTGATCATCGAACGTCCGCACAAAAAGTGCCGCGTTACGATCCACACCGCACGTCCGGGTGTCATCATCGGCAAGAAAGGTGCAGACATCGAAGTCCTGCGCAAGAAGCTGGCCGCGATGACCGACAGCGAACTGCACCTGAACATCGTCGAAGTGCGCAAGCCCGAGCTTGACGGTCAACTGGTTGCCGAGTCAATCGCTCAGCAACTGGAACGCCGTGTTTCGTTCCGCCGCGCGATGAAGCGTGCCGTACAGAACGCCATGCGCATGGGCGCCCTGGGTATCCGGGTGAACGTCGCTGGCCGTCTGGGTGGTGCCGAAATCGCACGGACCGAATGGTACCGCGAAGGCCGTGTGCCGCTGCATACGCTGCGCGCCGACATCGATTACGCACATGCCGAAGCGATGACCCCCTACGGGATCATCGGGATCAAGGTCTGGATCTTCAAAGGGGAGATCATGGAGCACGATCCGCAGGCACGTGACCGTAAAGCACAGGAACTCCAGGACGGCCCTGCACCTCGTGGTGCTGGTGGCGGTCGTCGCTAAGGAGGGAAAGATATGCTTCAACCAAAGCGTACAAAATTCCGCAAGTTGCACAAAGGCCGGATCAAGGGCGAAGCCAAGGGCGGCTCTGATCTGAACTTTGGCACCTACGGCCTGAAAGCGATTGAGCCTGAGCGTGTAACCGCACGCCAGATCGAAGCTGCACGTCGTGCCATGACGCGTCACATGAAGCGTCAGGGCCGTGTCTGGATCCGCATCTTCCCCGACACTCCGGTCACTGCAAAGCCGATCGAAGTTCGTATGGGTAAAGGTAAGGGTTCGGTCGACCGCTGGGTTTGCAAGGTCAAGCCCGGTCGCGTGATGTTCGAGATCGACGGCGTCAATGACGACATCGCCCGCGAGGCCCTGCGCCTGGCTGCGATGAAGCTGCCGATCAAGACCCGCGTCGTGGTTCGCGAAGACTGGTAAGCGATCCGGGGGCACCCCCGCTCGTGACAAGATTGACCCCCGTCGGAACACCGGCGGGGGTTTTTCTATAGGGGGCTCTGCCCCCGTCGCGCGTGCCGCGCGCCTCCCCCGGGATATTTTGGGCCAGATGAAGCAGGGGATCCGTTCTTCATCTGGCTGCAAATATCCCGGAGCGCGAGGCAGAGCCTCGCAAAACAGCCATCGCCTTCACCGCGCGGCTGGTTTAAGACAGCGCCATGCCACAGATTGAATCACTTTTCGTCACCCGCCTCTATCGTGCCTCCTTGTCCGAATTCGGTCCCCCGATCGATGCGGAGGAGTTGGAAAGCTCATGCCTTGTCATCGCCGAGGATGACGAGGCCGGTCAGGACTGGTGCGAAGAAAACGGCTATCCCGGTTACACCAGCTATGCTTCGCTGACCGACCTGCCCTGGCGGTTTCCGATATTCGCCGATCTGGTCAAAGCGCTGGACAGCCATGTGGCGGCTTTTGCCAAGGATCTGGAGTTTGATCTGGGTGAGGGTGAGCTGAAGCTGGAAGACCTGTGGATCAACATCCTGCCCGAGGGTGGCATGCATTCCAGCCATCTGCACCCGCACAGTGTGATTTCCGGCACCACCTATGTGGCAATGCCCGAAGGCGCGAGCGCGCTGAAGCTGGAAGACCCCCGCTCAGGCCGCATGATGGCCGCGCCGACGCGGCTGAAAGGCGGGCGACGCGATTTGCAGCCCTTCATCTATGTGAAGCCGCAGGTGGGCGATGTTCTGCTGTGGGAAAGCTGGCTGCGCCACGAGGTGCCGATGAACATGGCCGAGGAAGAGCGGATTTCAGTGAGTTTCAACTATAAGTGGGAGTGAGCATCAGCTCATTGCACGGTAGTTGTTCAGTGTAGCGTTTGCGAGACGAACGGGCGGCCCCCTACCAATCACGATTCACAAAGAGTTTTCGATAACACTTGCAATATGTGCCGACATGGACCATGTGAGGCACGCTTACGTTTTTCTTTTTCGACCACTGTCTCCCGATATTCGGCGTTCAGTCTCTCGATCCAGACCGACCACGCCGCGCTGTCGCAATTCCGCGGACAGCAATTATTTGGAGAATACGGATATGGCCAATGGCACCGTAAAATGGTTCAACACAACTAAAGGTTTTGGCTTCATCGCACCGGAGACCGGTGGCAAAGACGTGTTTGTACACATCTCTGCTGTCGAACGCTCGGGTCTGACCGGTCTGGCCGACAACCAGAAAGTAACATTCGACATCGAGCCCGGCCGTGACGGCCGCGAGTCGGCTGTGAACATCGCTCTGGCGTAAGTCGCCCAGACTTAGACAGTTGCAGACGCGGTCTCGTGCAAACGGGGCCGCGTTTTTCGTAAAAGCGAATTTGAGCCATCTGATCTCAATCATTCCATTGGGTTCAGACACACGATAGAATCCAAGCTATGCACCCGCCCGTCATGTTGAGGTGTATTGTTCAGGCTTTGGTCAGGCATTTACGATGCAAGCCCTATTCTCATTCGTTCTGGTTGCGACAATTGCCTGCACGACAAGTGCTGTGGGGCAAGTTGCGAACCCGCACCGCATCTACGAAGACAGCTGTGCCGGATGCCACGCCCCCCATTCCGGTGATTTCGTTTGGGATGAGCTTGGTGTGTCAGATGGTGTGCTGGTCGGAGCCCGGTCCGGACGGGCGGTCGAAAATTACTTGCGCTCCGGTCATGGCGGGGTGACTACGGACAAGGCCGAGGTACTGCTTGCTCATTTCCGGATTATCCGGGACTCGGGCGGTGTCTTCATCGAGAAATGCCGTATTTGCCATGTGACCGCCGTGGAGCTTGTGCGAAACAATCTGATCCTTGACGAAGGGAAGCTGACGGGGCGATATACCGGGCGTGACATCGGAGCGTTCCTGGACGGTCATGGCCGTCTTTCGCCGGAAGAGGTTTCCGAGATGCTGTCCGTATTGACCAGAGTGGCAAATAGCCAGGGTCTGACACGGTGACACAAGCGGGTTTTTGATTTCGGGAAATTCCCTGTTCCCGCATGGCAAACTTTCCCTTGCCACCCCACCCCTAACCCCCTATAGAGCGGCATCTTGCGGTCTCCCGGCGTTGTCGGGCGATTCGTATGTCTATCATTCATCCACCAGGTCAAAGGTGACCCGAGTACGGGGCCTTCTGGTGTTTTGAGCAAAGGAAAAGGCGATGAACGCCCAAGAACTGCGTGACAAGACCCCTGATCAGCTCCGCGAGGAACTGGTCAACCTGAAGAAAGAAAGCTTTAACCTGCGCTTTCAACAGGCAACCGGTCAGCTGGAAAACACTGCTGGCATCAAAGCGGCCCGCCGCAACGCTGCCCGCGTCAAAACCATCCTGAACGAAAAGGCCGCTGCCGCGGCATCCGAGGAGTAATCAGATGCCCAAGCGTATCCTGCAAGGCACCGTGACCAGCGACGCCAACGAACAGACCATCACCGTGCTGGTCGAGCGCCGTTTCAAGCACCCGCTGCTGCACAAAACCGTTCGTAAGTCCAAGAAATACCGGGCTCATGACGAAAAGAACGCCTTCAAGGTCGGCGACTCTGTACGCATCATCGAATGCGCGCCGAAATCGAAGACGAAACGTTGGGAAGTTCTGGAAGCGTAAGCTTCCGGGATTTTTCATTTGTCGAAACCCTGGGGGATTTAATCAGACCAGCCCCCACAGGTCGGGAGAAACCACATGATCCAGATGCAGACCAATCTGGATGTCGCTGACAACTCTGGCGCACGCCGAGTTCAGTGCATCAAGGTCCTGGGTGGTTCCAAGCGTAAATACGCCTCCGTTGGCGACATCATTGTCGTCTCGGTGAAGGAAGCCATCCCGCGCGGCCGCGTAAAGAAAGGTGACGTCCGCAAGGCCGTCGTCGTACGCACCGCCAAGGAAGTCCGTCGCGAAGACGGCACCGCGATCCGTTTCGATCGCAACGCCGCCGTCATCCTGAACAACAACAACGAGCCCGTAGGTACCCGTATCTTTGGCCCCGTTGTTCGTGAACTGCGCGCGAAGAACTTCATGAAAATCATCTCGCTGGCTCCGGAGGTGCTGTAATTATGGCTGCTAAACTCCGCAAAGGCGACAAGGTCGTCGTGCTGTCCGGCAAGGACAAGGGCAAAGAGGGGACTATCACCTCGGTTGACCCCAAAGCCGGTAAAGCTGTGGTCGATGGCATCAACATCGCCATCCGCCACACCCGCCAGTCGCAAACCTCGCAAGGTGGTCGCCTGCCTCAGGCAAACCCGATCGAGCTGTCGAACCTGGCACTGCTGGACAAGAACGGCAAAGCAACCCGCGTTGGCTTCCGCATGGAAGGTGACAAGAAGGTGCGTTTCGCCAAGACCACAGGGGACGTGATCGATGCTTGATAACGCAACCTACACCCCGCGCCTGAAAGCGCAGTACGCCGAGACCATCCGTGCCGCTCTGAAAGAAGAGTTCGGCTACAAGAACGACATGCAGCTGCCCAAGCTGGAAAAAATCGTTCTGAACATCGGTTGTGGTGCTGAGGCTGTCAAAGACTCGAAGAAAGCGAAAGCTGCTGTCGAGGACCTGACTGCGATTGCCGGTCAACAGGCCGTTGCAACCAAGGCGAAGAAGTCGATCGCGGGTTTCCGCGTCCGGGAAGACATGCCGCTGGGTGCGAAAGTGACCCTGCGCGGTGACCGGATGTACGAATTCCTGGATCGTCTGATCACGATCGCGATGCCGCGTATTCGTGACTTCCGCGGTGTTAAGCCTTCTTTCGACGGTCGTGGCAACTTTGCCATGGGCATGAAAGAGCACATCGTGTTCCCGGAAATCGACTTCGACAAGGTCGACGAGGTCTGGGGCCTGGATATCGTAATTGCCACCACAGCGAAAACCGACGCTGAAGCAAAGGCACTGTTGAAAGCATTCAACATGCCGTTCAACGCGTAAGCGCCGGGAGGATTGAGACATGGCTAAGAAAGCAATGATCGAACGCGAGAAGAAGCGCGAACGCCTGGTGGCCAAATATGCCGCGAAGCGTGCCGAGCTGAAAGAAATCGCGAATGACGAGAGCAAGCCGATGGAAGAGCGTTTCAAAGCGCGTCTGAAACTGGCGAAACTGCCGCGCAACAGCTCGGCTACCCGTCTGCACAACCGTTGTCAGCTGACCGGTCGTCCCCACGCTTACTACCGTAAGCTGAAGGTCAGCCGTATCATGCTGCGCGAGCTGGGTTCTGCTGGTCAGATCCCCGGCATGGTGAAATCGAGCTGGTAAGGGAGACATAGATATGAATGATCCTATCGGCGATATGCTCACCCGTATCCGCAACGCGCAAATGCGCGGCAAGTCCACCGTTTCCACTCCGGCGTCGAAGCTGCGTGTTTGGGTTCTGGACGTGCTGGCGGACGAAGGCTACATCCGTGGCTATGAAAAGACGACCGGTGAAAACGGTCATCCGGCCATCGAAATCAGCCTGAAATACTACGAAGGCACCCCTGTCATTCGCGAACTGAAGCGGGTTTCGAAACCCGGTCGCCGCGTATACATGGGCGTCAATGACATCCCGCAGGTCCGTCAGGGTCTGGGCGTGTCGATTGTCAGCACTCCGAAAGGTGTGATGTCGGACGCAAACGCTCGCTCCAACAATGTTGGCGGCGAAGTGCTCTGCACCGTCTTCTAAGGAGGTCTGCAATGTCTCGTATTGGTAAAAAACCGGTCGAGCTGCCCAGCGGCGTAACCGCCTCTGTGTCGGGTCAGACCATCGAAGTCAAAGGTCCGAAAGGCACCCGCAGCTTCACCGCCACCGACGACGTAACGCTGTCGGTTGAAGACAACGTGGTCAAGATCGACCCTCGTGGCATGTCCAAGCGTGCCCGCCAGCAGTGGGGCATGAGCCGCACCATGGTTGCCAACCTGGTAACCGGTGTGACCACAGGCTTCAAAAAAGAGCTGGAGATCCAGGGTGTTGGTTACCGGGCGCAGATGCAGGGCAACACCCTGAAGCTGAACCTGGGCTATAGCCACGATGTTGATTTCACAGCTCCGGAAGGTGTCACCATCACCGCACCGAAGCAGACCGAGATCGTTGTGGAAGGTATCGACCAGCAGCTGGTGGGCGAAACCGCGGCCAAAATCCGCGAGTGGCGCCGCCCCGAGCCGTACAAAGGCAAGGGCATCCGCTATAAGGGCGAGTTCATCTTCCGCAAGGAAGGCAAGAAGAAGTAAGGACGCAGACAATGGCAAACAGCAAAAGAACCCTGTTTCTGAAGCGCCGCCTGCGCGTTCGGAACAAACTTCGCAAGGTCAACGCGGGTCGTCCGCGTCTGTCCGTACACCGTTCGAACAAGAACATCTCTGTTCAGCTGATCGACGACGTACGTGGCGTGACCCTGGCCTCGGCCTCGACCCTGGAAAAAGATCTGGGTGTTGTAGGCAAGAACAACGTCGAAGCGGCGACGAAAGTCGGCGCGGCCATCGCCGAGCGTGCCAAGAAGGCAGGCGTCGAAGAGGCCTATTTCGATCGTGGCGGCTTCCTGTTCCACGGCAAAGTGAAGGCTGTCGCCGACGCTGCGCGTGAAGGTGGCCTGAAGATCTGATGGTGCGCCGGGCTGAAGCCCGGCTTACCGGATACGACGCCGTAGGCCGGGCTTCAGCCCGGCACCGGCACTTTGAAGGCGGGTCCGCCCGCCTCGATGATCGGGGAGCCCCAGAATGTCATTCACGGGTTCACTTCGATTGAGTAATTGGCGCCGCAAGCGCCTCTAGAGAAAAAGGGATGCCAAATGGCAGAACGTGAAAACCGTCGGGGCCGTGGCCGCGACCGTGAAGAAACGCCGGAATTTGCAGATCGCCTGGTCGCAATCAACCGCGTGTCGAAAACCGTAAAAGGTGGTAAGCGCTTTGGCTTCGCCGCTCTGGTGGTTGTCGGCGATCAGAAAGGCCGCGTCGGCTTTGGCAAGGGTAAAGCGAAAGAAGTACCTGAAGCCATCCGCAAGGCGACTGAGCAAGCCAAGCGTCAGATGATCCGCGTACAGCTGCGCGAAGGTCGGACCCTGCACCACGACATCGAGGGCCGTCACGGCGCTGGTAAAGTGGTTATGCGCGCCGCGCCTGAAGGTACCGGTATCATCGCCGGTGGTCCGATGCGTGCCGTGTTCGAAATGCTGGGCGTCAAGGATGTTGTGTCCAAGTCGCTGGGCTCGCAGAACCCCTACAACATGATCCGCGCCACCATCGACGGCCTGCAGAAAGAGCAGAGCCCGCGTTCGGTTGCCGCACGTCGTGGCAAAAAGGTTGCTGACATCCTGCCCAAGCGGGACGACGCACCGGCTGCTGCTGAAGCAGAAGCATAAGGAGAGCACGTCATGGCAAAAACCATCGTCGTCAAACAGGTCGGTTCGCCGATCCGCCGCCCCGCCGAACAGCGCGCAACCCTGATCGGCCTGGGCCTGAACAAGATGCACAGAACCCGTGAGCTGGAGGATACTCCTTCGGTGCGCGGCATGATCCGCAAGATCCCGCATCTGGTAGAGATCATCGAAGAGCGCGGCTAAGCCCGCAGCTTCGAAGACTTAGAAACGCCTCCGACCTCGGTCGGGGGCGTTTTTTGTTTAAGGGCTTGCCTGCCGGTGCCGTGAACTGATCCTCCGTCAATTCACCTTGAGCGCATGCCGCCTATGACTCGACGCATATAGTTCATGAATTGTGCGCGCTCAGGGTCTTTCAAGACCTGTAATGCATCGGCATTCACGTTCTGAGCTGCCTCGTAGGCGCTGTTACGAAGTGCTGCGGCCTTCTCGGTCAACCAAATCAATTGCGCCCTGGCGTCAGCAGGGTTCTTCGTTCTTTTGATCAAGCCATCACGTTCCATACGGTTAAGCGTGTTGGCCAATGTCGCCTGTTCGACGTCAATTTTGGTCAGCAGATCCTTTTGCGTCACACCGTCTTTGAGCCAGAGTTCCAGCAAGATTGGGAATTGCCCGACGACGATGCCAAAGGGCGCAATGCGTTGCTGCAACTCCTTTGCGAACAATCGTGCCATGTGATTAACCAGATACCCGGCCGAGTTTTCTTTTTCGAAGTCCATGTCCTGGATTTACACTTGAATAGCATGCTATGCAATTTTATATAGCTTGCTATATTTCAGAATCGAAGGGAACCGAAATGGCTCGTATCAAAGAGTTGGACACGATCGTCACGCTGGCAGATCAGATGCAGACCGAGGAAGGACCGGTGGTGCTGATCAACCTGTTTACGGTGGACGCCGAAGACGAAAAGGCGCTGCTTCGGGCATGGGCGCATGATGCGGATTTCATGAAATCGCAACCGGGATATATCTCGACCCAGCTCCATCAGGGTATCGCGGGCAGTTCGACCTTTGTGAACTACGCGATCTGGCAGAACGTGCAAAGCTTTCGCGACGCATTCACTCATCCCGAGTTCCAGCGTCGGATCGCGGACTATCCAGCAAGCGCAGTGGCCCGGCCACATCTTCTTCGCAAGCTCGCAGTCGAAAACCACTGCGTCGCCTGACCCTCATTTGGGAGTAGCAACATGTTAAGAACCATCCACCCCATCGCCGGAGTAGTAGGCTTTCTTACGATACTCGTTTTCTGGACATCCACTTTGTACAGTGAGTTATTTGCAAACCATGAGACCGTCGCGGCAGTAAAGTCCATGATCGTCAGCGGGCTCTTTGTTCTGGTGCCTGCAATGGTGATTGTCGGTGCATCCGGGGCGACACTTGGGCGTCGTCGAAAAGATGCCCCTGCGCTCGCCAAAAAGAAACGGATGCCGATCATTGCTATGAACGGGCTCATCGTCCTTGTTCCAGCCGCCGTCTACCTGAGCGCAAAGGCAAACGCGGGCTCGTTTGATACCAGCTTCTATATTGTACAGATCATCGAACTGATTGCCGGGGCGACCAATCTGACACTGATGGGGCTGAGCATACGTGATGGTCGGGCGATGGCCGCCCGCAATAAAACGCGCAAAAGAAATGAAAGCGGCGTGTGATTGACGTGGCCCACGACATGTATAGCCATTCAATAGATGCATATCGGCTAGACCAAAATCTGCGTTGTTAGCGATAGCAAACGCTCCTATCTCTGCCTTGTCCAATGAAGGAACACAAAAGGAAACGTCAGGGAATACGCCCTGATACGAGAAAGGAATAAAGAGATGACAACTGCGACACTGACCCATACCGGCTTCAACTTCGGCACCCGGATCGCTGACATGATCACACGGATCAAAACAGCCCGCGCACGCGCTGCTGAGTATCAGCGCACCTATACCGAGTTGCAGCGTCTGAGCAACCGTGAGCTGGACGATATCGGCATCCGCCGCTGCGACATCGCAGATATCGCGCACCGGCACGTATATTGCTCGTAACCACTCACACAATTGAAACGACCCAAAGGCGCCTTAGGGCGCCTTTTCTATGCCTGTTGCAGCTCTGCCCCGCGTGCAGGCCGCTCAGAGGCCGCCAGAGGGTGCGATGGCTGGTTTGATGCGGCCCATGTGCTGTTGACGCCAGAATCCCCCTGAGCGGCCGCTGGAGGGCGTGTGACCGCCCTGCCCTGACGCGCAAACCCAAAGCTTTGACGCCTGAAACGAAATCGGCCCCGGAGGAGTGATCCACCGGGGCCGAAAAATGTCGCTGTAAGCGTTGGATCAGAGACCGGTGCTTACGTCGATTGTGTTACCCTCTTCCAGGGTCACATATGCTTTCTTGACGTCTTTCCGACGGCCCAACTGGCCGCGGAAGCGCTTGACCTTGCCTTTGGTCACGGTGGTGTTCACCGCCTTGACCTTCACACCAAACAGTGCCTCAACGGCCTCTTTGATCTGCGGCTTGTTGCTTTCGATCGCCACTTCAAAGACAACCGCGCCATTTTCGGACGCCATGGTCGACTTTTCGGTGATGATCGGCTTGCGGATCACGTCGTAGTGTTCTGCCTTCGCGCTCATTTCAGACGAGCCTCCAGTGCTTCGACAGCCGCTTTGGTGAGCACCAGGGTGTCACGCTTGAGGATGTCATAAACGTTTGCACCCATCGACGGCAGGATATCCAGACCTTCGATGTTGCGCGACGCCTTCAGGAACCCTTCGTTCACGGTCGCGCCGTCGATGACCAGAGCGCGTTTCCAGCCCAGGTTTGCAACCTGTTTGGCCAGTGCGGCGGTCTTGCCTTCGGCTTCGGCGTTCTCGATCACAACCAGTTCACCTGCTTTGGCTTTGGCCGACAGAGCGTGGCGCAGGCCAAGCTTGCGGAACTTCTTCGGCAGGTCGTGGCCGTGCGAACGAGGGGTCGGGCCCTTGTAAACACCACCCTTGCGGAAGATCGGTGCGTTACGGTCACCATGGCGTGCGCCACCGGTGCCCTTCTGGCGATAGATCTTCTTGGTCGAGTAGCTGGTTTCCGAGCGAGTCTTGACCTTGTGGGTGCCGGCCTGCGCGTTGTTGCGCTGCCAACGGACCACACGGTGCAGGATGTCCGCGCGCGGCTCGAGGCCGAACAGGTCTGCATCCAGCTCGATGTCGCCGGCCTTGCCGCCGTCCAGTTTGATTACATCAAGTTTCATGCTTCACCACCTTCCGCGGATACTTCTTCCGCAGGTGCTTCGGTTGCAGCCGATTTCACAGCAGCCGGGAAAGGCAGGCCTTCCGGTGCTTTCTTCTTCACGGCGTCCTTGACGGTGACCCAGCCCGATTTCGGTCCGGGAACGGCGCCTTTGATGAAGACCAGACCACGGTCGGCGTCGGTTTTGACAACTTCCAGGTTCTGGGTGGTAACACGGGCAGCACCCATGTGACCGGCCATCTTCTTGCCTTTGAACACCTTGCCCGGGTCCTGACACTGACCGGTCGAGCCGTGCGAACGGTGGCTGATCGACACACCGTGCGAGGCGCGCAGACCACCGAAGTTGTGGCGCTTCATCGCACCGGCAAAGCCTTTACCGATCGAGGTGCCCGACACGTCAACCTTCTGACCAGCCAGGAAGTGTTCTGCCGAGATTTCGGCGCCCACTTCGATCAGGCCATCTTCGGAGACGCGGAACTCGGCCAGCTTGCGCTTGGGCTCGACCTTGGCAGCGGCGTAGTGGCCGCGCATGGCCTTCGAGGTGCGTTTTGCCTTGGCAGCACCAGCGCCCAGCTGAACGGCGGTGTAGCCGTCTTTTTCAGCGGTCCGCTGTGCAACAACCTGCAGGTTGTCCAGGTGAAGAACAGTCACAGGAATCTGCTTGCCGTCTTCCATGAACAGGCGGGTCATGCCAACTTTTTTTGCGATAATACCAGAGCGCATAATCTATACCCTCCGATCTTACGACTGCAGCTTGATCTCGACGTCCACACCAGCAGCCAGGTCGAGCTTCATCAGCGCGTCCACGGTCTGGGGGGTCGGATCAACGATGTCGAGCAGACGCTTGTGCGTGCGGATCTCGAACTGGTCGCGGGATTTCTTGTCAACGTGAGGGCCACGGAGAACCGTGAACTTCTCGATCTTGTTCGGCAGCGGGATCGGGCCGCGCACATTCGCGCCGGTCCGCTTGGCAGTGTTGACGATCTCTTGCGTGCTGGCATCCAGAACGCGATAGTCAAATGCCTTCAGCCGAATACGGATATTTTGGCTTTGCATAATAACAGCCTTTTATCAGGCGTTGGGGTTGAGAGGAGGACAGACGCGCATCGCCAACCCTCATCGAACCCAAAAGGCGGGAATCATCCCGCCTTGATGTTCTTGTTGAGAACCTGCGCGTATTAGTGGGGTTGGCGGGGTTTGGCAAGACTCGTTATCCGTTACCTGGCGAGCATTGCAAAAAAAGATTCCCAAGCTTTACACATCTCACGTGACATGCAAAGTTTTTGGCGATTTCTTTACATGTAGGTCACAATGCTCAAACAAACTTACAATATCCCGAACCTACCACCCGAATTTAACTTCGACACTCTACCGATTCTCAAGGCGCTAACAGCGGCGACTAGGAGATTGGCAGAAGTTAAAGGGCTAGCCCAAGTCATTCCAAACCAGGGCATCTTAATCGACACGCTCTCTCTACAGGAAGCGAAAGACAGTTCGGAAATCGAGAACATCGTGACCACAAACGATGAGCTCTTCAGAGGAGGGTTGGACAGAGATAGAGCACTCAGCGGCCCGTCAAAAGAAGTAGCTGTTTATCGCGACGCATTACGTCTTGGGTTTGAACGTCTGTGTGAAACCGGTCTCATAACAAACCGCACGTTGACTGAGATGTTCCAACTTCTAAAAAACCGCGACGACGGCTTTCGAAAAACTCCGGGAACGGCACTTCAGAACAACGCAGGAAAGACAGTTTATGTACCGACGCAAGACGCGCTAGCCATTGAAAAGCAAATGGCTGAACTGGAGGCGTATATAAACACAGATTCGGATCTCGACCCTCTAATTCGAATGGCAATAATCCACCACCAATTCGAGAGCATCCACCCTTATCCGGATGGGAATGGTCGACTAGGGAGAATGCTCAATGTCCTTTATCTAACCAAAGAAGGCCTACTACGAATCCCCATTCTGTATATGAGCAGAGGTATCAACCGCACCAAAGCGGATTACTACCGCTTGCTGCAAGAAGTGCGTGAAACCGGAAACTGGGAAGACTGGATTGTTTATGTTCTAGATGTCGTAACAGAAACTTCGCAGGTCACTCTGGAACTTATTGAAGGTATCCGAGAAACCATGGCCTTCTTCAAGCATCATATTCGAAAAAACCACGACAAATTCTATTCCCAAGACTTGGTCAACAATCTATTCCGACATCCCTACACAAGAATTGAATTCGTTATGAGGGAATTGAATGTCTCGCGCCCAACTGCAACGAGCTATCTTGAGAAACTCACCGCAGATAAAGAATTACCATTAGAGAAAATCGTTGAGGGAAGAAATAATTACTACGTAAACATGGCCTTGGTGCAACTCCTTTCAGGAGACGAAGCCTAATCGAAAAAGGGCGCCCTGAGGGGCGCCCTTTCTGTCTGATCATTCGCTTAGGCGAATTATTCTACGATTTTCGACACGACGCCGGCGCCGACGGTGCGGCCGCCTTCGCGGATCGCGAAGCGCAGGCCGTTTTCCATCGCGATCGGGGCGATCAGCTCAACGCCGAACGACACGTTGTCGCCGGGCATGACCATCTCGGTGCCTTCCGCCAGGGTCACGGTGCCGGTCACGTCAGTGGTCCGGAAGTAGAACTGAGGACGGTAGTTCGCGAAGAACGGCGTGTGACGGCCGCCTTCTTCCTTGGTCAGGATGTAGGCTTCGGCTTCGAACTTGGTGTGCGGTGTCACCGAACCCGGCTTACACAGAACCTGGCCACGCTCAACGCCGTCACGGTCCACACCACGCAGCAGGGCGCCGATGTTGTCGCCCGCTTCACCGCGGTCCAGCAGCTTGCGGAACATTTCAACGCCGGTGCAGGTGGTTT
>NZ_JBQFMI010000017.1:0-61647 GCF_056531755.1 Ruegeria sp. L11 | reverse complement strand
CTGCGGTCAGCGTCGTCTTGCCGTGGTCAACATGCCCAATCGTGCCGATGTTGACGTGCGGCTTATTACGCTCAAACTTTTCCTTTGCCATGATGGCCTCCTTTTTCTGTAATGAAGGGAGCCCCGGAACGGCGCTCCCTCAAATCGTCGCTTATGCGTATTTCGCCTGGATCTCGTCCGAGATGTTCTGCGGAACCGGATCGTAGTGGTCGAACTGCATGGTGAACTGGGCGCGGCCCGACGACATCGAACGCAGGGTGTTGATGTAGCCGAACATGTTCGCCAGCGGAACAAACGCATCGATCGCAATCGCGTTGCCGCGCGGTTCCTGACCAGACACCTGGCCCCGACGCGAGGTCAGGTCGCCGATGATACCGCCGGTGTATTCTTCCGGGGTGATCACTTCGACCTTCATGATCGGTTCCAGCAGCTTCGCGCCAGCTTTGCGCATGCCTTCACGCATACACATACGGGCCGCGATTTCGAACGCCAGAACGCTCGAGTCAACGTCGTGGAACTTACCGTCCAGCAGGGCAACCTTGAAGTCGATCACGGGGAAGCCAGCCAGAGGGCCGCTGTCCATGACCGAGTTGATGCCTTTTTCAACACCGGGGATGTATTCCTTCGGAACGGCACCACCAACGATGCGGCTTTCGAACGAGTAACCTTCGCCTGCCTCAGTGGGCTGGATCTCCAGCTTGACTTCGGCGAACTGACCCGAACCACCCGACTGTTTCTTGTGGGTATAGGTGTGTTCGACCGGCATCGAGATGGTTTCACGATAAGCCACCTGAGGCGCACCGATGTTGGCTTCGACCTTGAACTCGCGCTTGAGACGGTCCACCAGGATGTCCAGGTGAAGTTCGCCCATGCCCTTCATGATGGTCTGACCCGATTCCAGGTCGGTTTCCACGCGGAAGGACGGGTCTTCGGCGGCCAGACGGGCCAGACCCTGAGACATCTTTTCCTGGTCGCCCTTGGTTTTGGGCTCGACCGCGATCTCGATCACCGGATCGGGGAAGGTCATGGTTTCCAGAACCACCGGATCCTTCGCATCGCACAGAGTGTCACCGGTGGTGGTGTCTTTCAGACCCGCCAGCGCGATGATGTCGCCTGCAAACGCTTCTTCGATCTCTTCCCGGTTGTTGGAGTGCATCATCATCATACGACCGATGCGCTCTTTCTTGCCTTTGGTCGAGTTCAGGATCGAGTCACCCTTGTTCATGGTGCCCGAGTAAACGCGGGTGAAGGTCAGCGAACCAACGAAGGGGTCGTTCATGATTTTGAACGCCAGACCCGAGAAGGCCATGTCGTCATCGGCACGACGTGCGATGTTACGAACTTCTTCCTCGTCGCCGGGTTTGAAGCCCATGTAATCAACAACGTCCAGCGGGCTGGGCAGATAGTCGATCACAGCGTTGAGCAGCGGCTGAACGCCTTTGTTCTTGAACGCCGAGCCACCCAGAACGGGAACGAAATGCAGCGCCAGCGTGCCTTTGCGCAACAGTTTGCGCAGGGTCGGAACGTCGGGCTCTTCGCCTTCCAGATAGGCCATCATTGCGTCGTCGTCTTCTTCGACGGCCGCTTCGATCATCTTGCCGCGCCATTCGTCAGCCATGTCTTTCAGGCTGTCGCGGATCGGAGCTTTGACCCAGCTTGCACCAAGGTCTTCGCCCTGCCACAGCCACTCTTCCATGGTGACCAGATCAACCAGGCCTTCCAGCTCGGTTTCGGCACCGATCGGAATACCAACCGGAACAGCGCGTGCGCCGGTGCGGTCTTCGATCATGCGAACGCAGTTGAAGAAGTCTGCGCCGATCTTGTCCATCTTGTTGACGAAAACCATACGCGGAACCTTGTAGCGGTCAGCCTGACGCCACACGGTTTCGGTCTGGGGTTCAACACCGGCGTTTGCGTCGAGAACGCAGACGGCACCGTCGAGAACCGCCAGCGAGCGTTCAACTTCGATGGTGAAGTCAACGTGGCCGGGGGTATCGATGATGTTCAGGCGGTGCTTTGGGGTATCGGCGGTCTGACCGTCTTCGGTGCGTTCCCAGAAGGTGGTGGTCGCAGCCGAAGTGATGGTGATGCCGCGTTCCTGCTCCTGCTCCATCCAGTCCATGGTGGCTGCACCATCGTGCACCTCACCGATGTTGTGGGATTTACCAGTGTAATACAGGATACGCTCCGAGCAGGTGGTCTTACCTGCGTCGATGTGCGCCATGATACCGAAGTTACGGTATAGTTCGAGCGGATATTCGCGTGCCATTTGGATAAGCCTCTGGGATTACCAACGGTAATGGCTGAAGGCTTTGTTCGCCTCGGCCATCTTGTGGGTGTCTTCGCGCTTCTTCACGGCGGTACCGCGGGACTGTACAGCGTCCAGCAGCTCACCGGCGAGGCGTTCTTCCATGGTGTTTTCATTGCGGCCGCGCGCAGCGGTGATCAGCCAGCGGATGGCCAGTGCTTCGCGGCGCTCGGGGCGGACTTCGACCGGAACCTGATAGGTTGCACCACCAACCCGGCGCGAGCGAACCTCGACCGACGGTTTGATGTTGTCGAGTGCTTCGTGGAACACTTCGACGGGCGCGCGCTTGATCTTGTTCTCAACGCGGTCAAACGCGTTGTAGACGATGCGCTCGGCGACCGACTTCTTGCCGTCGATCATCAGGTTGTTCATGAATTTGGTCAGAACCTTATCGCCAAACTTGGCGTCAGGCAGGACTTCGCGTTTTTCGGCGGCGTGACGACGTGACATATCAGCCTCTCCTTCTTACTTGGGACGCTTCGCGCCGTATTTCGAACGGCGTTGCTTACGGTCTTTGACGCCCTGAGTATCCAGAACACCGCGCAGGATGTGGTAACGCACACCGGGAAGGTCTTTCACACGGCCGCCACGGATCAGAACAACCGAGTGTTCCTGAAGGTTGTGGCTTTCACCGGGGATGTACGAGATGACCTCGAACCCGTTGGTCAGGCGCACCTTGGCAACCTTACGCATAGCCGAGTTCGGTTTCTTCGGTGTGGTGGTGTAAACACGTGTGCAGACACCGCGCTTCTGCGGGCACTGCTCCAGGTGCATGGACTTCGAGCGTTTTACTTTGGGCTGCCGCGGTTTGCGGATCAGCTGTTGAATAGTTGGCATTCCGGTTTCTTCCCCGTTTTGCAACACACATGACATGCACGCGGGCTGCGTGCGGCTAACTTCGCTGCGCTTATGCGTCCACAAGCGCAAAACCCACGAGCGTTCCCATTCCGAGGTGAACGTCGCGGTTGTTTCTCAGAGGGCGCGAACTGCAAAATTGTCCGGGCCTTGACCAGCTCATTACTGGAATCGGCTATGGGGCGGCCCCCGGCACCGAGATGACGCGCGTAATAGGGGGAGTCGGCCCGAGTGTCAACAGCACGATACCGGTTGCCCGGCAATAGGCTGATCCGGGCCGTGCCGAAGTGGGTGCGCTGGCTTTACCGGGTTCATATAACCGCGCTGCACCGGAAGTACCAAGCCCGCAACCGGAGGCTGGGTTTCGCCTTTGGATAACCAGTGTTCAGAGCCGTGTCACGCAGGTTCACGCCGCTTCCCGACGCGCGCGTTCCCGGAACAGCGTAAACAGTCCGGCGGCCACAATCAGTGTCGCACCCAGCATTGTCAGACCGTCGGGCCATTCATCGAATACGGCCCAGCCCAGCCCCAGGGCCCAGATCAGGCTGGAATAGCGAAACGGCGCGATGAACCCGACATCGCCCTGACGCATGACCATGACGCTGAACAGATAGCCCATCAGGACGAACACGGCCGCCGCCGCAACCAGAGAACCCGCAGCGCCGGAAACCGGAACCCATCCTTCAAACACCGATGCAATGGCTGCGGCCACCGTGATTGAGAGAGAGGTCGCCAACGTCACCACCATTGACGGAACCTGGGGCGACATGCGTCGTGTCACCAGATCGCGAACCGTGATCGAAGCCACTGCGATCAGCGCGTAGATGGAATACAGGCTGAAGCCGTCAGGACCGGGCCTGACGATCAGAACCATGCCGCCAAAACCAATGGCAATCGCCAATATGCGCCGCCAGCCGACCTGTTCGGAAAAGACCAGTGCCGCGCCCAGCGTCACGGTCAGAGGCAGCGCCTGCAGAATGGCCGTCACATTGGCAAGCGGCATGTTCTTGAGCGCTGTTAGAAAAAAGAAGGTAGCCGACAGTTCGGCCAGACTGCGCAGCGCAACCAGCAACCGGTCGTGGTTTGAGAAATTGAGGTGCAGCGCCCCCAGATAGCGGGCAAGACCGTAGACAAGGAAAACGGCCAGAACGCCCCGCATGGCCACCAGTTGGAACAATGGCAGATCCCGAAGCGCGACCTTGACCAAAGTGTCGTTCAGGGTGAAGGCCGCCATGCTGCCCATCATCAGCAAGGCACCTTTGGTGTTTGGGTTCATGACAGATTTGGCCCTGCGCAGAGTGATCGGGCCATTGGCCCAATCAGACAGCCGCCTGTCAACGCATCATATCAGATCAGCGCAAGAATTGCGTCCCGACGCGTGCAGAGCGTGTCGAAACCACTTTCTGAGCCCCTATCAGAGACCAGAGACCCGACCACCTCCGATCCCTTCCACAGCCACCCCGGCGCTGAGCGTGTGCGTTGCGATCAACCCGCCGGACATGTCCAGAACGCCAAGCTGGTTGCCGTTCTGAAGGGCGACATAAAGCTCGCGGCGTTTGGAATTGATGCCAAGGCCAAAGCGTTCGATCTGCACCGCTGCGCCGACCGATGGATTGGTCGCCCGGATTGTCCTTAGGACCGTGCCGTTCAAATCCACCTCGGCGATCAGGCGATTGCGGATGAACAGCACATAAAGCGTGCCGGTCGTTTCATCAAAGGCCAGCCCGCCAATCGGCCCCTGTGGCTGGCTAAGGGTTATGTTGCGCACGAATTGCCCGTCGCGGGTCAGTTCCGCGATCATCACCCCGTTCGGATGGTCGAGGAACAGATGGCCGTCGCTACCCCGAATGGCCAACCCGCATTCCTTGATGGGAAACTCGTCAGGTGTGATGCCACCGCATCCGGCCGGAACCCGCTGTGCCGCAAAGGTACGCAGGACACGGCCATTTCGGTCCAACTCCTGTAGTTGGGTGCCGGGAAGATTGCGCAGGAAGATTCGCCGTCGCGGCTCATCATATGCCAGCCCGACGATCGAGCCGGATATCGGGATCAGGCGCGTCGTGCCGTTCGGGATCACGATCTCACGCGATGGCTGGCCCGGCGGCATCCCCACATAGGCATAATCCGTGCAGGCGGCCATCAGGCCCAGACCGAAAACCGAAAATACGCGCGACAGCTTTGTGACAGTTCTCATCATCCACCCCCGTCACCTGTGTGAATTCAAGGCGGATGGTAGCACAGTTTAGGCTAAATCAGAAAAACCCTGCTGTTATTGAAGGTCTCATACGGCGAGCGCGATATGCCAGTGGTCTGGAACCGCCCTAAGCGTGGTGCGCGTTTCAACCCTGCAAAAACGAAAGGCCCCGCGAAATCGCGGGGCCTTCCTTAACTTGTCAATAGGGCGATTACTCGCGGCTTTCGGGTGTTTCCACCAGAACATCCAGCTCATCCCCGACCAGATCATCATCCATGATCGGTGCAGCCAGGGCAGCGGCCGCTTCGGCCTCTTCCCGGCGGGCTTCGATCACCACATTGTCGCGCGACTGCGCGATGTGGCGGACGGCCTGTGTGGCCCCACCGGTACCGGCGGGGATCAGGCGACCAACGATGACGTTCTCTTTCAGGCCGACCAGCTTGTCCTTTTTGCCCTGCACGGACGCTTCGGTCAGTACGCGGGTGGTTTCCTGGAACGACGCCGCCGAGATGAACGAACGCGTCTGCAACGAAGCCTTGGTGATCCCCAGAAGGATCGGCTCGCCCTGTGCCGGACGACCACCGCGGGCGATGGTCTTTTCGTTGGCTGCGTCGAACTCCTGCTTGTCGACATGTTCGCCTTTCAGCAGGGTGGTGTCGCCTGAATCCAGGATCTCCCACTTCTGCAGCATCTGGCGCACGATGACTTCGATGTGCTTGTCGTTGATCTTCACGCCTTGCAGACGATACACATCCTGCACTTCGTCGATCATGTAGTTCGCCAGCGCCTCGACACCCATGATGGACAGGATGTCATGCGGGGCCGGGTTACCGTCCATGATGTAGTCGCCCTTCTGAACGAAGTCGCCTTCGACAACAGGGATGTGCTTGCCCTTGGGTACCATGTACTCGATGGGTTCCAGCGACTCGTCAGCCGGTTCGATGCTGATGCGGCGCTTGTTCTTGTAGTCGCGGCCAAAGCGCACGTAACCATCAGCTTCTGCGATGATCGCGTGATCTTTCGGACGGCGGGCTTCGAACAGTTCGGCCACACGCGGCAGACCACCGGTGATGTCTTTGGTCTTGGCACCTTCACGCGGAATACGCGCAACAACGTCACCGGCTTCGATCTTCTGGCCATCTTCGACCGACAGGATCGCATCCACCGACATCGGATAGTGAACCGGGTTGCCCGCATCGTTGCGGACCGGTTCGCCATCGTCACCGACCAGAATGATCTCGGGCTTGAGGTCGCTGCCACGGGGGGCGGCGCGCCAGTCGATCACGATCTTCTGGGTCATGCCGGTTGCTTCGTCGGTCTCGTCACGGACGGCAAGGCCCGAAACCAGATCGACGTATTTGGTGGTACCGGCTTTCTCGGCGATGATCGGCAAGGTGTAGGGATCCCATTCGAACAACTTGTCGCCGCGGGCCACCTTGGTGCCTTCCTTGACGAACAGCTTGGAGCCATAGCCCAGCTTGTGGCTGGCGCGCTCTTCGCCGTGATCGTCCTTGATCACCAGCTTCATGTTCCGGCCCATGACAAGGCTTTCGCCTGCGGCATTGACCAGAATCTGCGGGTTCTCGAAGGATACGACACCAGCCTGGCTGGCTTCCTGGAACGACTGCTGACCACCTTGAGCAACACCACCGATGTGGAAGGTCCGCATCGTCAGCTGTGTACCGGGTTCACCGATGGACTGGGCGGCGATGATGCCGACAGCCTCACCCGTGTTCACCATGGTACCGCGAGCAAGGTCACGACCGTAGCAGGTGGCACAGACGCCTTCCTCAGACTCGCAGGTCAGAGGTGAGCGGATGCGGGTCGACTGAACGCCCGCTTCGTCGATGGTGTCTGCCATACGTTCGTCGATCAGCTGACCAGCCGCAACAAGCACCTCATCCGTACCCGGACGCAGGATATCGTCAGCCGCCACACGGCCCAGGATACGCTCGGCCAGCGAGGCGACAACCTCACCATCGTTGACCGCAGCTTCGGCAGTGATTGCGCGCTCGGTGCCACAATCGATCTCACGAACGATGCAGTCCTGCGCCACGTCCACCAGACGACGGGTCAGGTAACCCGAGTTCGCCGTCTTCAGAGCGGTATCCGACAGACCCTTACGGGCACCGTGGGTCGAGTTGAAGTATTCAAGAACGGTCAGACCTTCCTTGAAGTTCGAGATGATCGGCGTCTCGATGATGTCACCGTTCGGCTTGGCCATCAGGCCGCGCATACCGCCCAGCTGTTTCATCTGAGTGACCGAGCCCCGCGCACCGGAGTGGGCCATCATGTAGACCGAGTTCGGTTCCATGTCAGACCCGTCTTCGGCCTTGGCGACGTTCGAGATGGTGCTCATCATCGCCTCGGTCACACGGTCGTTACACTTCGACCAGGCATCGACAACCTTGTTGTACTTTTCACCCTGAGTGATCAGGCCGTCCATGTACTGCTGTTCGAAGTCTTTCACCTGATCGCGGGTGTCATCAACGATGCCCCACTTGTCGTCTGGAATGACCATGTCGTCCTTGCCGAACGAGATGCCCGCCCTGAACGCTTCTTTGAAGCCCATCGACATGATCTGGTCACAGAAGATAACCGACTCTTTCTGACCGCAGTAGCGGTAGACGGTGTCGATCACCTGCTGCACTTCTTTCTTCCGCAGCAGGCGGTTGACCAGATCGAACGGCGCCTTGTTGTTCATCGGCAGCAGGGCACCCAAACGCAGACGGCCCGGAGTGGTTTCATAGCGCTTCTGAACTTCGTTGCCTTCTTCGTCGATCTGCGTGATCCGCGCGGTGATTTTGGTGTGCAAATGCACCTCACCCGCATCCAGCGCGTGCTGAACTTCGTCGATCGAACCAAAGACCTTGCCTTCGCCCGGCATACCTGCACGTTCCAGCGACACATAGTACAGACCCAGGATCATGTCCTGCGACGGAACGATGATCGGCGCGCCGTTTGCAGGCGACAGAACGTTGTTCGTCGACATCATCAGAACACGGGCTTCCAGCTGTGCCTCAAGGCTCAGCGGGACGTGAACGGCCATCTGGTCGCCGTCGAAGTCGGCGTTGAAGGCCGAACAGACCAGCGGGTGCAGCTGGATCGCTTTGCCTTCGATCAGGACCGGTTCGAACGCCTGAATGCCAAGACGGTGCAGCGTCGGCGCACGGTTCAGCATGACAGGGTGTTCGCGGATCACCTCGTCGAGGATATCCCACACTTCGGGACGCTCTTTCTCGACCAGTTTCTTCGCCTGTTTCACGGTCGAAGACAGACCCTTGGCTTCAAGGCGCGAGTAGATGAACGGCTTGAACAGCTCCAGCGCCATCTTCTTGGGCAGACCACACTGGTGCAGCTTAAGCTCCGGACCGGTCACGATGACCGAACGGCCCGAGAAGTCGACGCGTTTCCCCAGAAGGTTCTGACGGAAGCGACCCTGCTTGCCTTTCAGCATGTCCGACAGCGATTTCAGCGGGCGCTTGTTGGCGCCGGTGATCACCCGGCCACGACGGCCGTTGTCAAACAGTGCGTCAACGGATTCCTGCAACATCCGCTTTTCGTTGCGGACGATGATGTCAGGCGCGCGCAGTTCGATCAGACGTTTCAGACGGTTGTTCCGGTTGATCACGCGGCGATAGAGATCGTTCAGATCCGACGTCGCGAAACGGCCACCATCCAGCGGAACCAGCGGACGCAGTTCCGGCGGGATGACCGGGATCACGGTCATCACCATCCATTCAGGCCGGTTGCCCGACTCGAGGAAGGATTCAACAACCTTCAGACGCTTGATGATCTTCTTGGGCTTCAACTCGCCTGTGGCTTCGGCCAGATCAGCGCGCAGCTGTTCGGCTTCGGCTTCCAGATCGATCTGGGCCAGCATCTCACGGATGGCTTCGGCACCGATATTGGCGGTGAACGCGTCCATGCCAAAGGCATCCTGCGCATCCATGTACTCTTCTTCGGTCAGCATCTGGCCGTAGGTCAGGTCAGTCAGACCGGGCTCGATGACGACATAGTTTTCAAAGTACAGAACGCGTTCCAGATCGCGCAGCGTCATGTCCAGCATCAGACCGATGCGGGACGGCAGCGATTTCAGGAACCAGATATGTGCAACGGGCGCGGCCAGTTCGATGTGGCCCATGCGCTCGCGGCGGACTTTCTGCAGGGTGACTTCCACACCGCATTTCTCGCAGACAACGCCGCGATACTTCATCCGCTTATATTTGCCGCACAGACATTCGTAATCTTTGATCGGGCCAAAGATACGCGCGCAGAACAGACCGTCACGTTCAGGCTTGAACGTTCGGTAGTTGATGGTTTCGGGTTTCTTGATCTCGCCATAGGACCAAGACAGAATCCGTTCGGGCGACGCCAGCGAGACTTTGATTTCGTCAAAGACCTTCGGGGGCGTCAGCGGGTTGAACGGGTTGTTGGTGATTTCCTGGTTCATCTCTTTACCTCAGAGTTAGAGGGTGCGGGGGTCACGCAGTGCCGGGCTGAAGCCCGGCCTACGCCGGATCAGATGGTAGGCCGGGCTTCAGCCCGGCATCCCTTCGTCACTCATCGACCTCCGCATCCAGGAGTTCCATATTCAGGCCGAGGCCGCGGACTTCTTTCACCAGAACGTTGAACGATTCCGGTACGCCCGCTTCAAAGTTATCCTCGCCCTTGACGATCGACTCATAGACCTTGGTCCGGCCGGCGACGTCATCCGATTTCACGGTGAGCATCTCCTGCAGGGTGTAGGCGGCGCCGTAAGCTTCCAGAGCCCAGACTTCCATCTCACCAAAGCGCTGACCACCGAACTGCGCCTTACCACCCAGCGGCTGCTGGGTGACCAGGCTGTACGGCCCGGTCGAACGCGCGTGGATCTTGTCGTCCACCAGGTGGTGCAGTTTCAGCAGGTACTTGATGCCCACGGTCACCGGACGTGCAAATTGCTCACCCGTACGACCGTCGAACAGAACCGACTGACCGCTTTCCGAGAAGCCCGCACGCACCAACGCGTCGTTGACGTCAGCCTCTTTGGCACCGTCAAAGACCGGGGTTGCGATCGGAACACCGCGGGTCACGTTGCCCGCTGCCTCAATCAGCGTTTCCTCGTCCATGCCAGTGATGCCTTCTTCGTAGACATCTTCGCCATAGGCCAGCTTCATCGCCTCGCGCACCGGGGTCAGGTCGCCGGACCGGCGGTACTCACCCAGAGCCTCATCGATGTTCAGACCCAGACCGCGCGCGGCCCAACCCATGTGGGTTTCAAGGATCTGACCAACGTTCATACGCGAAGGCACACCCAGCGGGTTCAGACAGAAGTCGACCGGCGTACCATCGGCCAGGAACGGCATGTCTTCCATCGGAACAACCTTGGAAATCACACCCTTGTTCCCGTGACGACCGGCCATCTTGTCGCCCGGCTGCAACTTGCGCTTTACGGCAATGAAGACTTTGACCATCTTCATCACACCCGGCGGCAGGTCGTCGCCACGGCGGACCTTCTCGACCTTGTCTTCGAAACGGGCATCCAGAGCGCGCTTTTGCACTTCGTACTGCTCGTTCAGGGCCTCAACGATCTGTGCGTCCTGCTCGTCTTCCAGCGCCAGCTGCCACCACTGACCACGGGTCAGGGTGTCCAGCAGATCCTCGGTGATCACCGACCCTGCCTTGACACCTTTCGGGCCTTTGACAGCGGTTTTACCCAGGATCAGACCTTGCAGACGCGCATAGATGTTGCGGTCAAGGATCGCCAGCTCGTCGTCCCGGTCACGGGCCAGACGTTCGACTTCCTCACGCTCGATCTGCAGCGCACGCTCGTCTTTCTCGACGCCGTGACGGTTGAAGACGCGGACCTCGACGACCGTACCGTAATCACCCGGCTTCACGCGCAGCGAGGTGTCGCGCACGTCAGATGCTTTTTCACCAAAGATGGCGCGCAGCAGCTTTTCTTCCGGGGTCATCGGGCTTTCGCCCTTCGGAGTGATCTTGCCGACCAGAATATCGCCCGGCTCCACATCCGCGCCGATGTAAACGATGCCCGCCTCGTCGAGGTTGCGCAGCGCTTCTTCACCGACGTTGGGGATGTCGCGGGTGATCTCTTCCGGGCCCAGCTTGGTGTCACGGGCGGCGACTTCGAATTCCTCGATATGGACCGAGGTAAAGACGTCATCACGCGCGATACGTTCCGAGATCAGGATCGAGTCTTCGTAGTTGTAACCGTTCCACGGCATGAACGCGACGACCACGTTCTTACCCAAGGCCAGTTCACCCATATCGGTCGACGGACCGTCGGCAATGACCTCGCCCTTCTGGACGGTGTCACCCACCTTGATCAGCGGACGCTGGTTGATGCAGGTGTTCTGGTTCGAGCGCTGGAACTTACGCAGACGATAGATGTCAACGCCAGCGTCACCCAGTTCCAGATCCTCGGTGGCACGGATAACGATACGCTGGGCATCGACCTGGTCGATGATGCCGGCGCGTTTCGCCTGAATCGCAGCGCCTGAGTCGATTGCGACCTTCTCCTCGATCCCGGTACCGACCAGCGGTGCCTCGGCCCGCAGCAGCGGAACCGCCTGACGTTGCATGTTCGAGCCCATCAGAGCGCGGTTGGCGTCGTCATTTTCAAGGAACGGAATCAGCGAAGCCGCGACCGAAACCAGCTGTTTCGGCGACACGTCGATCAGGTCCACATTCTCGCGCGGGGCAAGGGTGTAGTCGCCTGCCTGACGGGTCGAAACCAGATCGTTGATGAACTTGCCGTTCTTGTCCAGCGTCGCGTTCGCCTGCGCCACGGTGTGACGCATTTCCTCGGTCGCGGACATGTAGTGAACCTCATCGGTCACCTCGGCGTCCTTGACGACGCGGTAAGGTGTTTCGATGAAGCCATACTTGTTCACGCGGGCGAAGGTGGCCAGCGAGTTGATCAGACCGATGTTCGGGCCTTCCGGCGTTTCAATCGGGCACATCCGGCCATAGTGGGTCGGGTGCACGTCGCGCACTTCAAAGCCCGCACGCTCACGCGTCAGACCACCGGGGCCAAGCGCCGAAAGACGGCGTTTGTGGGTGACTTCCGACAGCGGGTTGGTCTGGTCCATGAACTGCGACAGCTGCGACGAGCCGAAGAATTCACGCACAGCAGCAGCAGCCGGTTTCGCGTTGATCAGGTCCTGCGGCATGACGGTGTCGATCTCGACCGACGACATACGCTCTTTGATCGCGCGCTCCATACGCAGCAGACCGACGCGGTACTGGTTTTCCATCAGTTCGCCGACCGAACGCACACGACGGTTGCCGAGGTGGTCGATATCGTCCACGTCGCCTTTGCCGTCGCGCAGTTCGACCAGAGCCTTGACGCAGGCCACGATGTCTTCGCGGCGCAGGGTACGCAGGGTATCCGGCGCGTCCAGAGCCAGGCGCATGTTCATCTTCACGCGGCCAACGGCCGACAGGTCATACCGCTCGCTGTCGAAGAACAGGGTGTCGAACAGGGCCGACGCCGCCTCGACGGTGGGCGGTTCACCCGGACGCATGACGCGGTAGATATCCATGAGCGCGCTTTCGCGGTTCATGTTCTTGTCCTGCGCCATGGTGTTGCGCATGTAGGGTCCGACATTGACGTTATCGATGTCGAGAACCGGAATATCGGTGATGCCCGCGTCGATCAGTTCCTTCGCGGTACCGCCGATCAGGTCGCCATCCTTGTCATATTCCAGCGTCAGTTCGTCACCGGCTTCGACATAGATCGCGCCGTTTTCTTCGTTGATGATGTCCTTGGCGACAAACTTGCCAACGATGTGATCGAACGGAACCAGCAGTTCTGTGACGGTGCCCTCGTCGATCAGCTTTTTGACCGCGCGCGGGGTGACTTTCTTGCCTGCCTCGGCAATTACCTCACCTGATTTCGCGTCGATCAGGTCATAGGTCGGACGGGTGCCGCGAACACGCTCGGGGAAGAACGGCGTGACCCAGCCCTTCTTCTTGTCCAGCTTGTAGGACACGGTTTTGTAATACGCGTCCATGATCGCTTCCTGATCCAGACCCAGCGCATATAGCAGGGTTGTCACAGGCAGTTTACGGCGGCGGTCGATACGGGCGAACACGATATCCTTGGCGTCGAACTCGAAGTCCAGCCAGCTGCCGCGATACGGGATGATGCGGCAGGCAAACAGCAGCTTGCCCGAGGAATGGGTTTTACCCTTGTCGTGGTCAAAGAACACACCGGGCGAGCGGTGCATCTGGGAAACGATCACGCGCTCGGTGCCGTTGACGACAAAGGTGCCGTTCGGGGTCATCAGGGGCATGTCGCCCATGAAGACATCCTGTTCCTTGATGTCTTTTACCGATTTCGCGCCGGTGTCCTCATCAACATCGAACACGATCAGGCGCAGGGTAACCTTCAGCGGTGCGCTGTAGGTCATGTCGCGCTGCATGCACTCTTCGACGTCGTATTTGGGTTTCTCCAGATCGTATTTCACGAACTCCAGAACAGAGGTTTCGTTGAAATCCTTGATCGGGAAAACCGATTGGAACACGCCCTTGATGCCTTCGCCGTCTGTGGGCTGTTCTGCATCGCCGGAGCGCAGGAAAAGATCATAAGAAGATTTCTGTACCTCAATGAGGTTCGGCATCTCCAGTACTTCGCGGATTTTGCCGTAATATTTACGAAGACGTTTCTGGCCAAGGAACGTTTGAGCCATGTCAGATGTCACCTTTCGATGTTCTCAGCGGGCAAAGACACCGTCGGGCCCCGGCATCTTGCACAATCGAGACAACACGTCCGGATCAATTCGTGGCCACCGTCCCGAAGGCGGCCTCCCGATCCGAAAACCGTGTCTTAGAAAACGCCCCAGTCCGTGAGGCCCTTTCTAAGACAGGTTCGGCTGGACCCGGATTTCTCCGGATCCAGCCAAAATTTTCGGCGCATCAGCGATGCGCCTGAGACCAGGCTTAGGCCAGCTCGACTTCGGCGCCAGCTGCTTCCAGCTTGGCTTTGACGTCTTCGGCTTCGTCTTTCGACACGCCTTCTTTGATCTTGCCGCCAGCTTCGACCAGTTCCTTGGCTTCTTTCAGGCCCAGACCGGTGATGCCGCGAACTTCTTTGATCACGTTGATTTTCGAAGCGCCGGCGTTCTTCAGAACGACGTCGAATTCGGTTTTTTCTTCCTCAGCTGCGCCACCGGCGTCGCCACCAGCTGCTGCGACCATTACGGCGCCGCCAGCTGCGGGCTCGATGCCGTATTCGTCTTTGAGGATGGTTTTCAGTTCTTGTGCTTCCAGCAGGGTCAGACCCACGATGCTTTCTGCGAGTGCTTTCAGATCAGCCATTTTATCAGCTCTTTCCGTTTACAATGTGTGTTCCAACGTCAGGGTAGGTACCCTACGCAGATCATTCAGTGCCAACCGCTTACGCAGCTTCCGCCTTCTCTTCGATGGTGGAAAGGATGCTTGCGATATTGCTTGCAGGTGCGCCAATCGCGCCGGCGATGTTCGAAGCAGGTGCGCCAATGCAGCCCACGATCGAAGCAATAAGCTCCTCGCGAGACGGCATTTTCGAAACGGCTTCAACGCCTTTGCGGTCCAGAGCGTTCTCGCCCATTGCACCGCCGAGGATTTCAAATTTCTTGTTATCCTTGGCGAAGTCCTCGGCCACCTTGGCTGCTGCCACGGGGTCCTCGGAATAGGTCAGAACGGTCATCCCTGTCAGCAGGTCGGCCATGCTTGCACACGGCTTACCCTCGAGGGCGATTTTGGCGAGCCTGTTCTTGGCAACACGCACGGAGCCACCCGCGTCACGGGCACGTGCGCGAAGGTCCTGCATCTCGGCAACTGTCAGACCGGCGTAGTGGGCAACCACTACGACGCCAGAGCTTTCGAAGATTTGGCCGAGTTCCTCGACCACTTTCTCTTTCTGGGCTCTATCCACAGTTCTCTCCAAGTTAGGGGTGAGATCTCACCCCGGCTCATATTTGCCGCGGCTTGCGCCCCGGCGTTCAGGTCCGTTGTTACGGGATTGGCCAAAACTCGCCCGAGGGTGGGACCCTCAGAATTCTTTGGTCTTACCCGTCTCAGGCAGGGAATTAAGGGGCCATATGGCACCACCCACCGTCTTGGACGAAACAAAATAAAGCGCACGACGAATCGCACGCTTTATTCCGCAGGTCTACTTAGGACAGATGGCCGGGGTTTCCAAGAGGTAAATTGGGACTAATCAGACGCAACAAGGGATGACCAGAACCACAAGATTAAGTGCGGTGACGAGCAATTGATTTGGTCGAATTTCAGGGCTGAGCGCAAAATAGTTCGTGACATTGTTCCAAGTTCAAGACTATAACCCGACAATTTTTCTCAGAAACAAGAAGAATCAGAACAAATGTGCAGAATTGCCGCCTATTGCGGACCAAGTATCCCGCTTGAAAACATCGTCATCCGGCCCCAGCATTCCTTGCTGGAGCAAAGCCAGCACGCGGCCGAAGCTAAACTTGCCGTCAATGGCGATGGCTTTGGTATGGCCTGGTACGCAGACCAGGATCGCCCCGGCCTGTACAGGGATGTCTTGCCCGCGTGGTCGGATGGTAACCTTGTCGATCTTTGCAGGATGATAAAATCCTCGCTGTTTCTGGCCCATGTCCGCGCGTCGACGTTCGGGGAAGTGTCGCGCGCAAACTGCCACCCTTTCACATTTGGCAAATGGTCCTTCATGCATAATGGCCAGATTGGCGAGTTCGGGCGTTTGCGAAGACGGCTTGAATCCTCACTGCCGGACGAGCTTTATGCGGCGCGGCGCGGGTCGACGGATTCAGAGCTTCTGTTTCTGCTCCTGCTGGCAAACGGGCTGGATGATGCGCCGCAGGACGCTGTTGTCGCAACTCTGCGTCAGATCGATGCGCTTGACGGTCATCGGACGCAACCGGATCGCATGGCCGTCGCCTTTTCAGATGGGCAGAGCCTGTATGCGTTTCGGTATTCCAGCGACCAGCGCAGCCCGTCCCTGTATTTCGGGGAAGGGCTGGACCACGGCGGCAGGGTCATCGCGTCCGAACCCCTGGACAAGGGCACAGGAAAATGGGTGCCCATTGAAGACCGGAGCTTCTTCACCCTGACCGGCGATACAGCCAATCACACAGCGTTGCCGTTCAGCTAATAAAAAACGGGCGGCCCGAAGGGGCCGCCCGCAACATTGCTTTGGCGTAGATCAGGCTTATTCGCCCGAAGCTTCTGCCACGTCAACGGTCACACCAGGGCCCATGGTCGAGCTCAGCGCGATTTTCTTCATGTAGGTGCCCTTGGCGCCCGACGGCTTGGCCCGGGCAACAGCCGAGACGAAGGCGCGAATGTTTTCGACCAGCTTGGCTTCGTCAAACGACGCTTTGCCAACGCCTGCGTGCACAACGCCGCCTTTTTCCGCCTTGAACTGAACTTCACCGCCTTTGGCTGCTTCCACGGCTGCTTTCACGTCCATGGTCACGGTGCCAACCTTGGGGTTCGGCATCAGGTTGCGGGGGCCCAGAACCTTACCCAGACGACCGACGATCGGCATCATGTCCGGGGTTGCAATGCAGCGATCGAATTCGATGGTACCGCCCTGAATGGTTTCCATCAGGTCTTCTGCGCCAACGATATCCGCGCCTGCTTCTTTCGCTTCGTCAGCCTTCGCGCCACGTGCGAACACAGCAACGCGCATGTCTTTGCCTGTTCCGTTCGGCAGGCCGACAACGCCGCGCACCATCTGGTCTGCGTGACGGGTGTCAACGCCCAGGTTCATCGCGATTTCGATAGTCTCGTCGAATTTCGAAGTTGCATTGGCTTTGACCAGGGCAACAGCTTCGTCCACCGACAGGTTTTCCTTGCCAGCGACGGCTTCGCGCGCAGCGCGGGTACGTTTACCGAGTTTTGCCATCTTACTTCACCTCGATGCCCATGGAGCGGGCCGAGCCCAGGATGATCTGCATTGCGCCTTCGACGTCGTTGGCGTTCAGATCTTTCATTTTGGCTTCGGCGATTTCACGAACCTGCTTGGAGGTCACGGTTGCCACGGTCTCGCGACCTGGGTTTTCCGCGCCGCGGGGGCGGTTACGCTTACCGACCGGCTTAAGACCAGCAGCTTTTTTCAGGTAATAAGACGCGGGCGGCGTCTTGATGTCCATGGTGAAGGACTTGTCCTGATAGTAGGTGATCACGGTCGGGCACGGCGCGCCGGGCTCCATATCTGCGGTCTTGGCGTTGAACGCCTTGCAGAATTCCATGATGTTGATGCCGCGCTGACCCAGCGCCGGACCAACTGGCGGCGACGGGTTCGCCTGACCTGCAGGAACCTGCAGTTTCATTGTACCAGCAAGCTTCTTGGCCATTTGGTTTTCCTTTCAACTAGGGTGAAACGCGTCTCACCCGGATTTTGTTGCGTGGTCCGGCCCGGGATCGCGACCCCGGTAACCTCCCACGAGAGAATCTCGCCCGAAGACGATAGAGGCGGCGTTTACAGGGGATCATGGGGGTTGGCAAGTGGCCTGCCTTTCAATTCGGGATCACCGAATCGAGTTTAAAGTCGATGACCAACATCATTGAAACCCGTGGGCAAGAAACTGCCACCCTTTCCGGCCAACCCAAGGAGTTACAAGTCGGCATGAACCCCAAGGTATCACTGGATGTTAAAGGCTTAAATCGCTTGAGCAATATCGGCGAATCCGTCGCTTGGCGGTAATCCCCTCAGGGCGTCGATCTTTGAAGTAGTATAAATGACCGAGCCATGCCGTAGCTGTGCTATACTTGGGCAGAACAAATTTGTTCGGAGGTTCGTCATGATATTTCGTTTATTAACTACTCTAATCGCTGCGCTGTCTTTTGCAGCGGCCGTTCCCCAGACCGCGCGGGCCGATGCGGGCGACTTCATCGGCGGTGCTGTCGTTGGCGGGGTCGTCGGATACGCGATCGGCAAAGACCAGCAAAAGAAAAAGTCCCGGTCTTCGAGCCAGACCTACCGGTCGGGCATTCCATCGACCTCGCAAGGGGCGCAGACACAGACCGCGCTCAACTATTTCGGCTATAACGCCGGGCGTGTCGATGGGCAGGTCGGGCATGGAACCCGGTCGGCGATCGAACGCTACCAGGTGTCCATGGGCTATCCTGTGAATGGCTATGACTTCCAGCCCTATCAGTATGACTTTCTGATGCAGGCCTATTACTGGGCGACAAGCGGTGGGCAGGCGGCAACCCAGCTTTCGGGTCAACCGCTCTTGATGGCCTATCGCCAACAGGTGCAAACCGGCTCTGCCTTGGCGGCGGCACCTCAGACCCAGGCACCGGCCATCCCGGTTATCACGCCTCAACAGGCCGAACCCGCAACAAGCGCCACTGAAACCACGACAGCCAGCCTGCCGAGCCTGTTTTCCGGCGGAACCGGAGGCCCGTCGCTGGCCAATCGGTGCAGCGGGGTCATGCTGCAAACGTCGACCAATGGCGGCTATACGACCCTGTCTAACATGTCCGATCCTGACTTTGCGCTCAGCGAGCAGTTCTGCCTTGCCCGCAGTTATGCGATGGCACAGGGCGAAGAGCTGATGCAGGGCATTCAGGGTCTTACACCCGATCAGGTCGCAGACCAGTGCGCCGCCTTTGGCGACATGTTGGCACCGCAAGTTGATGCGCTGTCTATCAACTCGAAATCAGAGGCTGAAACCCAGGTGCGCAAGCTTGCCTTGGATTCGGGTCTTAGCCCTGCTGATCTTGCCGCAACCAGCAAGGTCTGCCTTGCGATGGGATATCGTCAGGACAACATGGATACCGCAGTTGGGTCTGCGCTGATGCTGGTTGCCATGGGTGAACCCGCATACGGAGAACTGGTCGGTCACCATCTGCGCGAAGGCTTTGGTGTTCAGGCGCGCCGCGATCTTGCGATGCAATGGTATGATGCAAGCCTTTCGGCGCTGGATGCCGGGTCGCAGGCGGTCTTCCTGCCGTCCCAGACCGACCGCCCGCAGCTTTTGCGCGCAGCCATGGTTCAGTCGCAGTAAGCCCAAACGCGAAACGGCGTCGGGACTCCGCGTCTTAAACTAAACCGCCGCGGTGCCAAATGCACCGCGGTGTTACGCTTCCAAAATCAAAAAAGAACCCGGCCTACAAAAGGCACTGCGTTCTGGTCAGCAAAAGCTTGCTGGGCGTTCTTTGGGGCGAACTATTACTGGCTGTACGCCCCTCTGGCTTATCACAATGACCTGACACAAGAATACGAGCCCTGAAATCACGTGCGAGTGGAACTTATCCGACAACGTTGAAGGCCGCATTCGCCAATATTCTAGAATTTCACATTGTGTTTGCTAAAGAACTCTTTCATTTTTTCGTCGAGAAACCCTTTACCAGTCGCAATTTGCACAAGTTCAAAAGCGCAGCCATTGTTCACTTCAACCACAACCGGGCCATTCTCTGTAAGAGCGATATCCGTTGATCCAAAGTGATTTTCTGCGTGCAACAAAGCGATTTCTTGGTTCAGCTTTTTCAGTTCAGCCCAGAATGGCAGTTTTTCACCAATAAGAGTGCGGTCGCATTCCGGCAGAGAGCTAAGTTCAACTCGGCGACCGTCTTCAACTGAGGCTATGGCCTTAACCTCGCCGGTTTCCGGGTTCAGGTTGCAAAGAAGGTTGCCGGGCCGCCAGAAGTTGTCCGCAACATTCCCCGCAAGGGGCAGCTTTAGCATTGTAAACGGAACGGAAAGTTGATTGTCGTCGATAATGTTCAAACTGCGCACGGTCGCAATAGCGTCGGTAATACCGTCAAAAAAACCATGTGGTTTCAGACAGTCCTGAAAGATGTAGGGGATTTCACCAAGTGTCGAATTTGCGAAGTCCTCGTAGGTTTGAGGTTCCTGCCCGTCCAGAATGACATGCGTATCAGTGTGCCCCGAAATGCGCATGGCACCTGCGCTCCACATCCCGACGATAGGTTTCGCGAAAACCGAGCATGACCCGTGGGTCGAAAAGAAGGACTTCAAGTCTTCGGCGTTTGTCAGTTTTGGCGTTCCACCGAACTGGCGCGCGCTGCGATCAAAGACAGCCAAAGTTTTCGGCACGGGCAGCCTGTTGTGTTCGAGGAAACACGCAGACAACCATTTGTCTTCGGTGAGGGCCTGCCATTGACTGTTGTTGCAAGCATTTACAAGCGGCCAGTGGACATGAGATGAAACGAACTCCTCACGCTCAATATCAGACCAACGCTCCCGATCATAAAGCTCGTAAAGAAAGTACTCGTAAAACCTCAGCTTTCCGCGTTTCTTGCGAAGCTTGAAAAAGTCAAAGGCCAGCGAAAATGGACTTCTCCCGGTCCGTCGAGCAACTTCGACAAGAAGACTGGAAACATTGGGTGCTTCTTTGCTTTTGACGGCCAACACATCTTGCGCAAAAGCTGTCATTTTCTAGTAATCCCTCAATTGTCGCCGTTCTGGAAATAATCAACAAATTGTGTCGATACTTTGGCGCAGGTAGATCGTTGTGCTTTCTGCGGCACAGATACGAAAACGCCGCTATGCTTTCACATCGCGGCGTTTCGAATTTCTCTGGAAGCGCGCTTAGCTCTGCTTCGTGACCTGAGTAAAGTCCAGCTCAACTGGGGTTTCGCGGCCAAAGATCGAGACCGATACTTTCAGCTTCTGCGCTTCGTCGTCCACGCCTTCGACCATGCCGTCGAAATCCTCGAACGGGCCGTCGTTGACCTTGACCTTCTCGCCGATCTCGAAGGTGATCATCAACTTGGGCGCTTCTTCGCCTTCCTGAACGCGGTTGAGGATCTGGTTCACCTCGGCGTCGCGCATCGGCATCGGGCGACCCTGCGGACCCAGAAAACCGGTGACGCGGTTTATCGAGTTGATCAGATGATAGCCCTGATCCGACATTTCCATATGCACCAACACGTAACCCGGCATAAAGCGGCGTTCGGTGGTGACCTTCTTGCCCCGGCGCACTTCGATCACCTCTTCGGTGGGCACCAGAACTTCGTCGATATCGTTCTCAAGGCCCTGTTCAGCCACCGACGTGCGGATCTGCTCTGCGATCTTCTTTTCGAAATTCGAAAGAACGCTGACCGAGTACCACCGTTTCGCCATGAACCTGTCGTCCTTGTTTGTCTTCGGGGTATCACATCTAGCAGACACACCCGTCATTTAAATCCTGTCACGTTATCCGGAATAAAAAGCGGCGCGCGGCCCGAATCGCCACACGCCCATTCCGAATATGCGTCACCTACTCTGACATCGCGCGAGGTGCAAGGGGCAGTCGTATTTGCCCCCGCCTGAACCGGCTTAGCCGAAAGCGCCCAGAACCAGCTGAAGGCCGCCCCGGATACCCAGATCGACCAAAGCAAAAAACACAGCTGTCAGCGCCGCCATGATGAAGACCATG
Organism: Ruegeria sp. L11; assembly: GCF_056531755.1. NCBI lineage: Bacteria > Pseudomonadati > Pseudomonadota > Alphaproteobacteria > Rhodobacterales > Roseobacteraceae > Ruegeria > Ruegeria sp. L11. Next base: position 39,908 of record NZ_JBQFMI010000017.1, on the reverse strand, counting down.
ACCGTGGTCAACAGCACTTCGCGCCGGGTCGGCCAGACGACCTTGGAAACTTCGGCACGGACTTGCTGAATGAACTGGATCGGGTTGGTGGTGGCCATTTGGCGTGTTCTCTCTGCTTGCGGATGGGCCGGACATAGCCGGGCATTGCGGCAATTTCAAGGGCGCTTGGATGAACTCTGCGCATATCGGGCGATTGGTCAGGGTTTGGGTTTGTCGTCCCACTCGTCACTCAGGATGCGGCGCGCGTCGCCATCGGGGTCTTCGTACTGATTGGAACGAACGGTATAGATAAAGGCGACCAGACCAACGCCCCCCAGAAACAGGGAAATCGGGATCAGATAGGCAAGCACTTCCATCAGGGTTACCTCAGCCGCAATGCGTTCAGCGATACGGTAATCGACGAGGTCGACATCGCCAAGGCCGCGATCAGCGGTGTTGCCAGTCCGATCACGGCCAGCGGAACGGCTATCACGTTGTAAACGGTTGCGATCTGGAAGTTCTCGCGGATGCGACGGGTGGCCTTGATGGCCGTATCGCAGGCATCCGCAATGGGCAGAAGGTCATTGCCCAGAAGAACGATGTCCGAGGCAACCCGCGCCGCATCCAGCGCCGAGGCCGGAGAGATCGACACATGTGCCGCCGCCAAAGCAGCCGTATCGTTCAGGCCGTCCCCCACCATCAGAACTTTGCGGCCCTGATCCCTGAGGTCCTGAATGCGCTGTGCCTTGTCCTGCGGTAAAGCCTCGGCGACCCAATCCGTTATTCCCAGCTTCTCGGCCAATGCGCGCACGGCACCTTTCGAATCTCCTGAGATCAACAGCACATGCTTGCCCGACGCGCGCAACGCTTCCACCGCCTCGTCCGCGCCCGGACGCAGCGCGTCCGAGAAACGGAATGCTAGGGGCGCATCGTCGCCAATTGCAAGCCAGGCGGACGTTTCCGCGCCCTGCTGTGCGCCAACCCATGCGGCCCGGCCCAAACGAACAGGTTGACCGCGGTATTCCCCTTGGGTGCCGTATCCCGGCACTTCGGTTATGTCCCGGACGTTAGCAGGTTTGATCCCGGCCTGCCGCGCGGCCTTTGCCAATGACACGGACAAGGGATGCGCGGAGGCCTCGGCCAAGGCCAGCGCGACCTCGACCTGTGCGCGGGCGTGGTCGCCAAGATTGACCAGTTCCGGCGCACCCGAGGTCAGCGTGCCCGTCTTGTCGAACACCACGGTGTCGGTCTCGGACAACCGTTCGAGCGCGGTTGCGTGCTTGATCAGCATACCCTTGCGGAACAACCGGCCCGAGGCAGCGGTGGTCACTGCCGGAACAGCCAGACCCAAGGCGCAGGGACAGGTGATGATCAGAACCGCCGCGGCAATGTTCAGAGCGGTGCGCAAATCGCCCGAATAGATGTACCACCCCACAAAGCTGAGCGCCGAAAGGATGTGGACACCGGGCGCATAAAGCTTGGCGGCCTTGTCGGCCAGCGAGGTATAGCGGGACCGCCCCGATTCTGCGATGGCCACCAGATCCGCCATCCGGTGCAGCGACGTATCCTGACCCACTGCTGTGGCGCGCAGGGTCAGCGGACCTGTCAGGTTGACCTCGCCCGCGCTGACCAGCTGGCCGGCTTCGGCAAACACCGGCAGGGTTTCCCCCGTCAACAGCGAACGGTCCAGTTCGGACTGACCAGACACGATCTGACCGTCCACCGGCATTCGGCCACCGGGGCGCACAAGGATCAGATCACCGACCTTCAGATCGGCCACCGCAACTTCGGCCGCCACCCCATCCAAGATGCGGATCGCGCGCGGCACTTCCAGGGCGGTAAGCTCTTCTGCGGCGGATCGGGCTGCGGCGCGGGTGCGGTAATCCAGATACCGGCCCGCCAGCAGGAAGAAAGTCAGGGTCAGCGCGGCATCGAAATAGGCGTGCTCTCCGCTCAGTGCGGTCTCCCACAGAGAGGTGACCAGCGCCAGCAGGATCGCCAGCGTGATCGGCACATCCATGTTCAACCGCCGCACCCGCAGGGCGCTCCAGGCGTTGGCAAAGAACGGTTGCGCCGAGAAGGCAATGGCAGGCAGCGCGATTGCAGCGGAAATCCAGTGGAACATGTCGCGCGTCGCGTCTGTTGCGCCGGACCAGACCGACACCGACAACAGCATCACGTTCATGGATGCAAACCCGGCGACGGCCAGTCGCATCAGCAGGTCACGTCCCGCCTTGTCCGCCTGTGTTGCCGACAAAGCGCCGGGGTCAAGCTCGTGCGCTTCGAAACCTGCCCGTTCAAGCACCGGGATCAGATCGGCCGCTCGGGTTTCCGGCGCGGCTTTGATCATCGCCCGTTTCAGAGTCAGGTTGACCCGCGCGTCTTCGACACCGGGATGGGCGTTCAGTTCACGTTCGACCGTCGCGATACAGGCCGAGCAGTGGATGCCCGGCAGCGACAAGGCGATCTGCACATCGTCCGGAATCGGGCGCGCGGGCTCTGCCGGGGTTGCCAGACACCCCGGACAGGCCGCCGTACCGGATGAAAGCTGCGCCGTCATCGGCTACCCTTTCACATACAGCGGAACGCGCTGCGAAAACTCGGCGCCACTGCCATCACGCGCGACCAACCGGATATTCCAGTTGCCCTTGCCCAGCGTGGCAGGTGTGGCATAGGCCGCGCCGTCAAAGGTGAAATCCGGTGCAAAATCGTCCCGCACATGGGTTGCGCGGCCAACCACCGCCTGCAACTCGCTGACCTGAACCGGTGCACCGGTCGCGTCCGTAATATGCAGGATCAGAAGGCCACCTTTGGTTTCTGCCCGAACCGTCCAGCCCAATGCCTGCTGCTCTTTCAGGCGATCGTTGAACTCCTGGCTGGCAACGTAGGAATTCTTGACCTCCAGCCCGGGAAACGTTTTCACCGCATTATAAGCCAGCACAAGGTTCACCGCGATGATCACGCCAAAGGCACCGACAAACACCGCCAGAGCGTGCTTTCCGGTGAATTTACGTTCGGCCATGATCAGTTCCCCCGTCCGTTGAACGTGGTGTCTTTGTAAGCACGTTCGCCGCTGCTGAGGTCTTCGACCCAGATCCGCACTGGTGTCGCTTCTGCTGCCGCCGGACCGCTGTCACGGGACGCCACGATATATACACGGGTCAATTGTGCCGTATCCGCCGTGACATTCACAGTATCGATCTTGGTTCCCTCAATTTCCAGTCGCATCGACGGATCGCCCGCCAGAGACAATTTGAACAGGCGGTCCTCGCCGTGCTTGTTGCGCAGTCTGACATCATAGGTGTTCCGAATGGTGCCGTCTGACAGGGTGACAAAGGTCGGGTTGCGCACAGGCGCTACGGTAAGATCGATGTCAGAGCGAATGAACAGGGCGAACAGCAGCGCAAACCCCACCAGTGACCACAACGAGGTGTACAGGATCGTGCGGGGCCGGAAGATGTGTTTCCAGACATTCTTGGGCGGTTGGCCTGAGCGTTCACGTGGCTCGTCGCTGAGCGCCATATAGTCGATCAGCCCGCGCGGTTTGCCGATCTTGGCCATCATGTCATCACACGCGTCGATACACAGGGCACAGGTGATACATTCAAGCTGCTGACCATCCCGGATATCGATCCCAACAGGGCAGACATTCACGCAGGCCATGCAGTCAATGCAATCCCCCAACTCGGAATCGGCTGTTCGCTTGCCTTTGCCGCGCGGCTCGCCGCGCCATTCGCGGTATCCCACGACCAGCGTGTCTTCATCCATCATCGCGGCCTGAATGCGCGGCCAAGGACACGCGTAGATACAAATCTGTTCGCGGGCGAACCCGCCAAAAAAGAAGGTCGTGCCAGTCAGAACCAGCATCGTCGTGTAAGCGACGGGATGCGCGTTACCAGTCACAAGATCGCGGAGCAGCGTCGGCGCATCCGCAAAATAGAACACCCAGGCACCGCCGGTGGCCAGACCGATCAGGAACCAGGTTACCCATTTCGTCACCCGGAGCCGTGCCTTGCGGAAATCCAGCTTTTCCTGACGATGCAGGCGCAGACGGGCGTTCCTGTCGCCTTCGATCCAGCGCTCGACCAGAATGAAAAGGTCAGTCCAGACCGTTTGCGGGCAGGCATACCCGCACCAGACCCGCCCCAGCGCAGAAGTAAACAGAAACAGACCCAGCCCCGCCATGATCAGCAGGCCCGCCACGAAATAGAACTCGTGCGGCCAGATTTCGATCCAGAAGAAATAAAAGCGCCGGTTTGCCAGATCCAGCAGCACGGCCTGATCCGGCAGGCTGGGGCCACGATCCCATCTGATCCAGGGCGTAACGTAGTAAATGCCCAGTGTCACGATGAGGATGATCCATTTCAGGTTTCGAAATGGCCCAGAAACGCGTCTTGGAAAGATCGGTTCTCGTGCGGCGTATAGGCTGGGGGTGGGGTTGGAATCGCTCACAGGCTGGCTCCGGTACTGGCTCTTCTGAGTGTGTGTTCTTCCAGATCACGCGCAGAGCAACTTTGACATGGGTCAAAACGCGCATCGTACAGACACCTTTTATCACATTTCCCGTGCCTGACGCCTCAACCACGTCACAAATGTCCTGACTGCGGGTCTAAGTGCCGAATTTGGCGTCACAATATGGTAACCGCGCGTATCCGGCTCTGCATAAAGCTCGACAATACGACCGGCCTTGATGTCCGGCTCGACGAAATGTCGCACTGTGACAGTGACCCCCTGCCCGGCCCGCAGACCGTCCAGTACCAGGTTTCCCGGCAGCTCGGTCCGGCCCGCACCGCGTTCAGGACCGGCACCATGTTCGGCCAGCCAGGTCGTCGCCTCGGTGGTGCCGATTTCCTCGAGCCAGGGCAGTTGGGCCAACTCGGTCGGCGTCCATGACGTCTTTTCACCCAGCAGTTTCGGAGCGGCGACGATGACCACGGGCGACTGCAACAGCATTTCAGATTGCACACCGGTCCAACCGCCGGGGCCGTACCGAATGGCAATATCGATCCCACCCGGTCGCAGTTCGACAATTTCCGCGGTGGGATCAAGGATCAGGTTCACCTCGGGATGGGTTTCGCGAAAGGCCGGTAGGCGCGGCATCAGCCAAGAGGCCGCAAAAGAAGATGTCAGCGACACGTGGACCGGGCGGTCCTGACCAGACCGCGCCAAATCCCCCACTGCCGCCTCGATCGCGCCAAACCCGAGTTGCAGGGCTCGGGCCAGATGTTCACCATCGGCGGTCAGGGTCAGGGCCTTGCCTGTTCGATCCAGCAAGGCAGCACCCAGATGGTTCTCAAGTACGCGCAACTGCTGGCTAATCGCCGCATGGCTTACGTTCAACGCAGCACCAGCTTCGACGACATTGCGTTTTTCAGCAAATGCCGCAAACGCCCTCAGCGCGGCCAATGGGGGAAGCGACAACCAATTCATATGTAACCCTGACTTACACTATGGAATGGTATTTGAGTCGCATTCAGCACTTCAAAGGTCAATCTTTATTGCAGAGATACCCTTGCAGAGGAGACCAACCATGCTGACCGTTTTTGCCAGATCTTTCATGACCGCAACCCGGATCAATGCGCCGCATATTCGCGATGTGCCAAAACCGGGTCGCCACAAACGCCGTTGGCTGCCGGAAGGTCATTGGTGGATTAAAAACCCGCGCGAGGTGGATCCGAGCAACTTTTGACGCAGGGAACAGTAAACCTGAATCTGGACCACAGGTTTAAGTGGCCTTATTGTGGGAAAAAAGCACCGGCTGTTCAGGAAACGCGCGAACAGATGGAACAGCCGGTGCCCCAGCCTTCGGGCGGCGAACCGCCCGAAGGTGTTCTTAATATCTTACTGACCGCCGCCCAACTGGTGGACATAGGCAGATACGGCGCGAATCTGCGCCTCGGTCAGGCGGGTATCCCAGTTCGGCATGACGCCAAAGCGGCTGTAAGTTACGGTTTCCGTCAGCGTTTCTTCGCTGCCACCGTAAAGCCAGATCGCGTCAGTCAGGTTCGGCGCACCCTGGAAGATATCACCTGTGCCATCCTCGCCGTGGCAGGCCGCGCAGTTGTCTTCGAAGACAACTTTGCCTGCCTGCGCTGCCGCATCGTCGGTCTGGGCATTGCTCAGCGACATTACGTACTGGACCACCTGCGTGATTTCGTCGTGTTCGAGGATTTCGCCAAATGCCGGCATCTCGGAATAGCGCGCATCGTCGCTTTCTTCGTTCCGGACACCGTAGCTGACGGTGTAGACGATGTCGTCCAGCGTTCCGCCCCACAGCCAGGCATCATCCAGCAGGTTCGGGAAACCCGGCGCACCCTGCGCACCCGAACCATGGCATTGTGCGCACCAGGTCCGGAACACCGCACCGCCCGAGTTCACGGCATATTGCTGAAGCTCTGCATCCTTAGAGATGTCTTCCAGCGAAGTTTCCACCAGCTTGGCGTTCCAGGGCGCGTTTGCCTCTTCGAAGGCAACCATGTCCTGCTGTACGTTTTCACGGGTTGACCATCCCAGCACACCGGCTGTCGCGCCATGGACCAGGGGCCAGGCCGGAAACATGATCGTATAGATCACGCCCCAGAAGATGGTGGCGTAGAAGGTCCATAGCCACCAGCGCGGCATGGGGTTGTCGAATTCCTCGATTCCGTCCCAGCTGTGCCCGGTTGTATTAGGATCGCCCGGCTGTTTATCAGGTGTCTTGCTCATTGCCGCGCCTCCTTGGGTGTGGCGGGTTTGTCTTGGTGCCGGAAGGGGATGTTGGCGGTGTCCTTGTATTCCTTGCTGGCACCGGGGCGGAAAACCCAGATCACGATGCCAACGAAGAAGGCAAACAACACAAGCAGCATCCAGCTATCCGCGAACTGTCGAAGCAGTGTGTATTCTTCCATCACACCCTCCTGTTAACGGCTTGCATCCGGGGTAAAGGTCGAGAAATCGACCAGCGTACCCAGCATCTGCAAATAGGCGATCAGCGCATCGGCTTCGGTCAGTTCAGGCTGACCATCGAAGTTGCGCACGTTGACCTTGTCACCGTACCGCTCCAGCAGACCGTCGTAGTCACTGTCAGGATCGGCCTGCGCGCTGAAATCGGCAACCGCGTTTTCCAGCATCTCCTCGGTATATGGGGTGCCGACAACCGCATTGGTCGCCATGATGTCACCGATATACTTGCCGTCGATCTTGCGATGTTCGAGGAAGCCGTATTTCGGCATCACCGATTCAGGCACCACAGACTGAGGGTCGCGCAGGTGGTCCATCTGCCACTGATCCGAATAGCGACCACCGACACGCGCCAGATCAGGTCCGGTACGCTTTGATCCCCACTGGAACGGGTGGTCATACATCGACTCAGCCGCCAGAGAGTAGTGACCGTAACGTTCGACCTCGTCCCGCATCGGGCGGATCATCTGGCTGTGGCAGACATAGCAGCCTTCGCGGATGTAGATCTCACGCCCTGCCATTTCGAGAGGGGTGTAAGGGCGCATGCCCTCCACCTTCTCGATGGTGTTCTCAAGATAGAACAGCGGGGTGATCTGCACCAGGCCACCGATGGTCACGACCAGAAAGCTGAAGATCAGCAGGAGGGTCGCGTTGGTCTCGAGGATCTTATGTTTGTCGAGAATTGCCATTGCTCCGGCCCTCCCTCTATTCAGCCGGGACCGCGACGGTCAGGCTGGCCTCTTTGGCCGGCGCTTTCCGCACAGTCATCCACAGGTTGTAGCACATGATCAGCGCACCAGCGACGAACATCACGCCACCCAGCGCACGCACCACGTACATCGGGAACTTGGCGGCCACGGTGTCAGCGAACGAGTTCACCAGGAAGCCGTTTGCATCCACTTCACGCCACATCAGGCCTTCCATGATACCGGTGACCCACATCGACGCGGCATAAAGCACGATGCCGATCGTGGCGAGCCAGAAGTGCCAGCTGACCATTTGCAGCGAGTACAGACGCTCGCGCTTCCACAGGACAGGCACCAGGAAGTACAGCGCACCAAAAGTGATCATGCCGTTCCAGCCCAGCGCGCCCGAATGCACGTGACCAATGGTCCAGTCGGTGTAGTGGCTGAGACTGTTCACAGCACGGATCGACATCATCGGACCTTCAAAGGTGGACATGCCGTAGAAGCCGACCGAGATGACCATCATGCGGATGATCGGATCTGTGCGCAGCTTGTCCCAGGCCCCCGACAGGGTCATCAGACCGTTGATCATACCACCCCAGGACGGCATCCACAGGATCACCGAGAACACCATGCCCAGCGTCGACGCCCAGTCAGGCAGCGCGGTATAATGCAGGTGGTGTGGACCAGCCCAGATATACAGGAAGATCAGCGCCCAGAAGTGGATGATCGACAGCTTGTACGAAAACACCGGACGTTCGGCCTGTTTCGGGATGAAATAGTACATCATGCCCAGGAAACCCGCGGTCAGGAAGAAGCCCACAGCGTTGTGGCCATACCACCACTGGATCATGGCATCCTGCACGCCTGACCAGACGATGACCGATTTCGAACCCCAGATGCTGACCGGGATGGTCATGTTGTTGACCAGATGCAGCATGGCGACGGTGACGATAAAGGCCAGGTAGAACCAGTTGGCCACATAGATGTGGGGTTCTTTCCGCTTGATGATCGTACCCAGGTAGACAGCCAGATAGGCGACCCAGACAATGGTCAGCCACAGATCGACATACCATTCAGGTTCGGCATATTCCTTGGACTGCGTTCCGCCCAGCACATAGCCGGTCGCGGCCAGCACGATGAACAGCTGATAGCCCCAGAACACGAACCACGCGAGGTTGCCGCCCCAAAGCCGCGCCGCGCTGGTACGCTGAACCACGTAGAACGAGGTTGCGATCAGTGCGTTGCCGCCAAAGGCAAAAATGACTGCCGAGGTGTGCAACGGACGCAGACGACCAAAGTTCAGATAACCCTGCGCCCATTCGAAGTTCAGCACCGGAAACGCCAGCTGAAACGCGATAAAGGTCCCTGCAAGGAACCCGATCACGCCCCAAAAGGCGGTTGCGATCACGCCATAGCGGATCACGCCATCCATGTATTCGCCCGAGCGGTCGATCTGAATATCTGGCTCGTCAGTGTTTCGAAGCGTCCAGATGAACAGGCCACCGGCGATGAGCATCACCAGCAGCGCATGTACCTGATACGCCAAATCGCGTGCATAATTGGTTCCGATCGCTGCAAACAGCGCGATCAGACCAAGCACGATCAGCTTGATGTAATTCGACATATTGCGTCCCTTTGCCATGCTCCGCGCGTTTTTGATTCTTGTGACGCGCGAAGCCCATTTGACTGGCTGCCGTTCTGAAGCACGGCCACCCTCATTGCTTTGATCTGTATCAAGACAGCCCAGCGTTTTCTATGACACGCATGGTAGTAGAAAAGGGCTAACAGGTCACATGAGACCAATTGCCCGAAACATGAGGTCAAAATGGCGTACAAATCTCTTCTCACAGTCATGACCGAAACGCAGACTGCACAGGCTGCTCTGGCGCAGATTGTGGCCCTGGCCGAGTCCCAGGATGCCCATGCCGAGGTCCTGTGTCTGGGCGTCGATCGCAGTCAGACAGGTTATTATTACGCGGGTGCCAATGCGTTGATCGTTCAGGAAACGCTGAACCGGGCCAATGCTGAAGCACAGGATCTGCTGGCCTTTGCCAATGATTATCTCGGCAAATCCGGCGTGCGTTGGTCTGCCGAACACGGCGTTGCACAGATTGCCGATATCGGGCGCCACGTCGCACACCGGGCCCGGTTTTCCGACCTTGTGATCCTGCCTCACCCGTATGGTGAAGGTCGCGGGGCCGAGGCCGAGCCCATTATCGAAGCGGCCATGTTCGAAGGACATTGCCCGGTGCTTGTGGTTCCTGACAGCGGCGTGCCGTTGAAAGCGCCCGGCAACATCATGATCGCCTGGAACGAAAGCGTCGAGGCCATGTGCGCCATCCGGCGGGCCCTGCCCTTCCTCAAACAGGCCGAGATTGTCCGTATTGTGGTCATCGACCCGCCACAGCATGGCCCGGACCGGTCAGACCCGGGTGGAATGCTGTCCCAGATGCTGGCCCGTCATGGTGTCAAATGCGAGATCGATGTGCTCAGCAAGACCATGACCCGCGTCTCGGATATTCTTAATCGCCACGCGACGGATACCGAATCGGACATGATCGTGATGGGCGCTTATGGTCATTCCCGCTTTCGCGAAGCCATTCTGGGAGGGGCGACCCGGAACATGCTGGAACAATCTTCGGTTCCGGTGTTCCTGGCGCACTGACCCAAACAAGCTCAAAGCCGCCTCGACAGGCGGCTTTTTTCACCCCCGGCGGATGAGGCCGATCAGGAACAACAGGATCACCGCCCCAATTGTCGCGAAAAGGATCGACGAGAACAGGCCCCCTCCAACGGAAAAACCAAGCGCCGGAAAGATCATGCCCGACAGGAACGCGCCTACGATGCCGACGATGATGTTGCCGATCAGGCCGAACCCACGGCCTTCCATGATCTTTCCCGAAAGCCATCCGGCGATTGCGCCAATGAACAGCATTGCCAACAGACTGCTGAACCCCATGCCACACTCCTATGTTAGTTTGTGAACCGACCGGATGATCGCGGTAAGCGAATTCTGCCGAACGAAAGACCGGTCAGACCAGAAACCCGCCATCGGAATCGTCGCCTGCTTCTTCCATGAGCCGGCCAAGATCGGGGATGGTCACGTGACGTTTGCCTTCCAGCAAGATCAAACCGTCCTTTTTCAGAGCTGAGATCTGGCGGCTGACCGTCTCAAGCGTAAGTCCCAGATAATCCGCCATGGCTTCTCGGGTCAGGGGCAGATCGAACACGATCGGTCCTGACAGGCCCTTTTGACCAATCGACGCATCCCGCCGGGCAATGATCGAAATCAGGCTGGCAATCTTTTCGCGCGCTGTCTTGCGACCCAGAACCAGCATCCATTCACGGGCAGCATCAAGCTCGTCCAACGTCATCTGTAGCAGGCGATGCGCGATGTGTGGCGTTTCGTCCATCAGCTCTTCGAATGGTTTCTTGCGGAAACAGCACATCACGACATCCGTTGTCGCCTGCACATCGTAAGGCGCAATGTCGCGCCCTGGGCGACCGACGAAATCGCTGGGCAAGAGAAGACCAACCATCTGGGTGCGCCCGTCTTCCATGGTTTGCGTCAGCGATGCGATTCCCGCGACGACTGAACCGACAAAATTCATCTGGTCGCCCGACCAGATGATGGTCTGACCCGCTTCGAAACTGCGGTAATACTTAATGGCATCAAGCGCTTCCAGTTCGTCCGCGTCACAGCGGGCGCAGACCGCGCGATGTCGTATCGGGCAGTCTGCGCAATTTGAATGATCGAACTGTGCTTTTATTGTCATCTGCGTTTCCACTTGATCTCCGTCAAAGCACCTAAGTCGCCTGCCCCTTAAGGGTATCGTCATGATAGTGAAACCACAATTGGCAAAGCTTGGACTTTTTGACGCGAAAGTACCGCGTTACACAAGCTATCCCACAGCTCCCCATTTCAACAATGACGTGGGGGCGGACATGTTTGGCGACTGGATTTCGGGAATCGAGCCCGGCAGCGCCATATCCCTTTATATCCACGTCCCGTTCTGCCGCAGGCTGTGCTGGTTCTGCGCCTGCAGGACGCAAGGCACACAAACCGACAATCCGGTGATTGCATATGTGGATGTTCTGAAAGCCGAACTGGACCTGCTGGCGGCGCGCCTGCCCGCGGGTGTGGTGCTGTCGCGCCTGCACTGGGGCGGCGGTACGCCAACGTTGCTGAATGCCCAGCTGATGCGCGATCTGGCACAGCACATTCTGGGGATCGTCCCCATGGGGCCGGATGCCGAATTCTCGGTTGAAATCGATCCAAACGAGATCGACGAGGCACGTCTGGATGCGCTGGCAGAGGCAGGCATGAACCGTGCCTCGATCGGGGTGCAGGATTTCGACGATGAAATCCAGAAAACCATTGGCCGCATTCAAAGCTACGATACCACGCGCGACGCTATCGACATGATCCGCGCACGTGGCATTGCCAGCCTGAACGCGGACATCCTTTACGGGCTGCCACACCAGACCAAAGCCCGGATGACGGAAAGCGTGCAGAAGCTTTTGTCGCTCAGCCCGGATCGCGTGGCGCTTTATGGGTATGCCCATGTGCCGTGGATGGCCAAACGGCAGCAACTGATCCCGTCGGACGCACTGCCAACGCCCGAACAACGGCTGGAACTGTTCGACACCGCCCGCCGCCTGTTCCTGTGGGACAACTACGCCGAGATCGGCATTGACCATTTTGCCACGCAGGATGACGGGCTGACCCATGCCCTGCGCGCGGGCCGTCTGAAGCGGAACTTCCAGGGTTATACCGACGATCAGGCCGATGTGCTGATCGGTGTCGGGGCCAGCTCGATCTCGCGCTTTCCACAAGGCTATGCGCAGAATGCCCCGGCTACGTCTGCTCATACCAAGGCCATTCGCAACGGGCAGTTTTCGACGTCCCGCGGGCACCTGTTCAAAGGTCAGGATATTCTGCGCGCCCGTCTGATCGAAGCGCTGATGTGCGATTTCCGGATCGATTCGGCTGAAATCCTGCGCGATCACGATATCTCGGTCGCAGCGCTGAACGACATGTATCGCGCTGCCAACGCCTCATTCGACGGGCTGCTGCAAATCAGCGACGAGGGGCTGTTTATCCCCCCCGAGGCGCGCGCGCTGACCCGGATGGTTGCCCGCAGCTTTGACGCATACGACCTCAGCAAAGCCGGGCACAGCTCGGCGATCTGACCTCTCTTTTTGCGGGCAACATTCAGCCCGGAAAGCACAAAACACATCGGGGGCTTGACGCACGCCTGCGGTTTTTCCCACACTCAAGCTGTGGGGTGATGTTTCGCCCTGCGGCCTGAGGCGGGCAAATTACAGACAGTCCTAGCTGACGCGACTGCGTCGGATGGCCCTTTTCGTGCAGCCATTCTGCAACCTGAAAGAGGGACAACACTCATGCGCGTATTCACCGTCCTCGGGCCCAGCCAGTCGGGCAAATCTACCCTGGTCGAGGCCATCAGCCGCCTCGACGGGCGCCCGACCACATTCGATGTTTCCGGAACCGTGCACTTGCACGGTTTTTCTTACCTGGACGAGCCCTGGTGCGCAGTCGACGTGGATGGGGGTGGCGATTCCCTCGCTTATGTCGGGCCTGCCATGGCAATCTCGGATGCAGCCGTTATCGTGGTACCGCCCGATCCAAATGCCGCCGTGCTGTGCGCGCCTTATCTTCGGCTGGTGGAAGAGGCGGGCATTCCCTGTTTTCTTTTCATCAACCGCATGGATAACCCCAATGGCCGCATCCGCGACATCATCGCGGCGCTGCAAACCTATTGCACGCACCACATCGCCCTGCGTCAGGTTCCGATCCGCGAGGGCGACACGATCATCGGCGCGGTCGATCTGATCTCGGAACGGGCGTGGAAGTATCAGGAGGGCCAGCCGTCGGCCCTGATTGAGCTGCCCAAATCTGTCGAGGATCGCGAGCAGGAAGCCCGGACCGAGTTGCTTGAGACGCTTTCCGATTTCGATGATCACCTGCTGGAACAGTTGATCGAAGACAAACAGCCCCCAAGCGATGAGGTTTATGAGCTGGCCGCGCAAGTTCTACAGAATCATCAGTTGATCCCCGCTTGTCTGGGCGCCGCAAGCCACGGCAACGGGCTGACGCGCCTGATGAAAGCGCTGCGTCATGAGGCCCCCGAGTTTGATATTGCTGCCGGACGGGACGAGGCCGCCGAAAGCGCCCGTGCCATTGCTGGCTTTGCGGATGTCAAAAAGCATATCGGAAAGATCATCGTTCTGCGCGGCCTTGGGGACGGGGTAAAAGCGCATGAGGCGTTGGGCGGTGAAACGGTCGGCAACCTGACAACACTGGACGCCAAGACCCAGATCGCCACGCTAGAGGCCGGGCAGATCGGACTGGCGGTCAAATCCGATCACCTCAACCCCGGATACATTTATGACAGTTCTTCTGCGACGGAACTGCCGGAATGGGCGTCGTCTCATCCGGTTGCGCATCGTCAGGTCGTCTCGCCCGCGCATGAGCGGGACGATGTGCGCCTGTCAAACGCCCTGAGCCGTCTGGCCGAAATCGATCCGGGCCTGCACCTGCAACAGGATGAGATGAGCGGTCATTCGATTCTGGGCTCGCAGGGACCGCAACATATGCGCCGCGTGACCGCCAAGCTGGCCGAGGATTTCGGGATCGAGATCGAGGCGGAACAGGTGGAAACCGCCTATCGCGAAACCATTCGCACAACGGTTGAGCATCGCCATCGCCATCGCAAACAGTCCGGCGGCGCGGGGCAATTCGCAGATGTGGTGATTTCGGTTGCGCCATTGCCGCGCGGATCGGGGTTCCAGTTCGATGAGGTGGTCAAGGGCGGTGCCGTTCCCAAGAACTACATCCCGTCGGTGGAACACGGGGCCAAGGACGCATTGGAACAAGGCCCCGAAGGCTTTCCCGTGGTTGATGTCAAAGTGACCCTGAGCGATGGCAAACACCACAATGTGGACAGTTCGGATTATGCCTTCCGGACCGCAGGCAAAAACGCCGTGCGCGAGGCGTTGCCGCAGGCCAAGCCGGTTGTCCTGCAACCAATCCTGAGCGCCGAGATACACTTACCCTCGGCCTTTGTGGGCGATCTTGTGCCAACGATCAGCACCCTTCAGGGGCAGGTTCTGGGATTTGAGGGCAACCCGAATGCGACGGGCTGGGAGATATTCAACGCCCAGTTGCCCGCCGTTGCCGAGGACGAACTGCACCGCACCCTTGCCAGTGCCACGCGCGGGACCGGGTGGGTCAAGCTTAGCTTTGATCACTACGAGGAACTGCGCGGGCCTGTGCCGAAAGCGGCGACCAAAGAAAAGGCAAGCGCTTAACTTGCCCACGTTTACTCAGTCGGTGTTGAGACTGTCGAAGGCACAAGTGCCTTCGACCCTATCTCTGTACAGTCACCACTTGGACTTGAGCCATTCCCAAAGCGACGCGCCAAACAAAACCGCGAAAACTGCGAGACCTAGACCAACTTGAGCTTTGAAAGAGGTTCGGAACTCTTGGCTGCTGAATGCAACTAAGCAAGAAATCCCGACGAAGAATGCCTTACCGACGTAGTCATTTCTTTGTTTTTTCATGCTATCCCGCCGCTGCAATCAGCTCGCGGGTATAGTCGGTCTGGGCGTTTTCGAACAAATCCTCTGCCGCGCCCATTTCGACCACATCGCCGTTTCGCATGACGATCACGTTGTGCGACATGGCACGGACCACTTTCAGGTCATGGCTGATGAACAGATAGGCCAGCCCGTATTTCTGTTGCAGATTGCGCAGCAGATCGACGATCTGAACCTGAACGGTCATATCCAGCGCGCTGGTTGGCTCGTCCAAGACCAGCAGTTTGGGCCGCAGAACCATCGCGCGGGCAATGGCGATGCGCTGACGCTGACCGCCGGAAAACTCGTGCGGGTATCGATCCATCGTTGCCGGATCAAGCCCCACTTCGGTCATCACCTCGGCCACAAGTTCGCGTGGCGCGCGGTCCGGGTCGACTTTGTGAATGGCCAGACCTTCCGCAATGATCTGCTGGCAGGTCATCCGCGGGCTGAGGCTGCCAAACGGGTCCTGAAACACGATCTGCATGTCCTTGCGCAACCGGCGCAGTTCCCGCGTGGACCATTTGCGCACGTCCTGATCGCGAAAGGTGATGCCACCCTCGGACGCGATCAGCCGCATCATGGCCAACGCCAGTGTGGTCTTGCCTGATCCGCTTTCGCCAACAATCCCCAACGTCTCACCCGCGCGCACGCTGAGGGTCGCGTCGTTCACCGCTTTCACATATCCAACAGTGCGCTTCAGAAACCCGCGCTGGATCGGGAACCAGACCTTAAGGTGGTCGGTGCGTGCGACCTCTTCCGCATCTGTGGCAACGGGTTCAGGCTGACCCGACGGTTCTGCAGCCAGTAGTTTGCGGGTATAGGGGTGCTGCGGGTTTTCGAATATCTCGGCCGTCACGCCGGTCTCGACAATCTCGCCGTCTTTCATCACACAGACCCGGTCGGCGATGCGGCGCACAATGCCCAGATCATGGGTGATAAACAGCATCCCCATGTTTTCCGATTTCTGCAATTCAGCCAGCAGTTCGAGAATCTGCGCCTGAATGGTCACATCCAGTGCCGTTGTCGGCTCATCCGCGATCAGGATGTCCGGTTTGTTGGCAAGGGCCATGGCGATCATCACCCGCTGCCGCTGACCGCCCGACAACTG
Organism: Ruegeria sp. L11; assembly: GCF_056531755.1. Lineage (NCBI taxonomy): Bacteria > Pseudomonadati > Pseudomonadota > Alphaproteobacteria > Rhodobacterales > Roseobacteraceae > Ruegeria > Ruegeria sp. L11. The sequence continues at coordinate 23,588 of NZ_JBQFMI010000017.1, read as the reverse complement.
ATGCGGATAGCTGTCCAGCCGGTCTTGAGGATCGCGGATACCGACCTTGGTCAGCAATTCGACAATCCTGTCCCGTGCCACATCGCCAGCGACACCCTGATGCAGGGCCAGCGATTCAGCCATCTGTTTCTGGATCGTGTGCAAAGGGTTCAGCGATGTCATCGGCTCTTGAAAGATAAAGCTGATGTCGTTGCCCCGCACATCCATCAGACGCTGTTCCGAGGCGCCAATCATCTCTTGCCCGTCATAGGTGACCGAGCCTTCGACCAACGCGCTGTCGCCCAGCAAAGATACGGTGCTGAGCGCGGTGACCGATTTGCCCGATCCGGATTCGCCCACCAGCGCGACGGTTTCCCCGCGGTCCACAGTGAAGGACACGCCTTTGACGGCCGCGTTGACCTGCCCATCCTGACGGAACGAGACCTTGAGGTTTTTCACATCCAGCAAGCTCATGAGAAGGTCTTTCTGGGATCGAACGCATCCCGCACGCCTTCAAAGATGAAGACCAGCAGCGACAGCATGATGGCAAAGGTGAAGAAGGCGGTGAAGGCCAGCCATGGGGCCTGCAGGTTCTGTTTGGCCTGCAAGGTCAGCTCTCCCAGCGAGGGGGCCGAGGATGGCAGGCCAAAGCCCAGATAATCCAGCGAAGCCAGCCCGCCGATGGTTCCGGTGACGATGAACGGCATGAAGGTCAGCGTGGCCACCATCGCATTGGGCAGCATATGGCGGAACATGATCGTCATGTTGCCCACGCCCAGCGCCCGCGCGGCGCGCACATATTCAAGGTTCCGCGCCCGCAGGAACTCGGCGCGCACCACGCCAACCAGCCCGGTCCAGCTGAACAGGATCATCAGCGCGACCAGCAACCAGAAACTTCGCCCCAGCACCGCAAACATGATGATGATGACATAAAGCGACGGGGTTGCGGACCAGATCTCGATGATCCGCTGAAAGATCAGGTCCAGCCACCCACCAAAGAACCCTTGGATGGCGCCCGCGAAAATCCCGATAAGGCTTGCCGCGCCCGTCACAAGCAGCGTGAACAGGATCGAAAGGCGAAAGCCGTAAATCACGCGGGCCAGCACATCGCGCTTGGTATCATCGGTACCCAGCAGGTTCTGGCCGTTGGGCGGCAGGGGCGCCGCGCCGGGCCGGTCCACCGAGGTATTGAAGGAATAAGGGATCAACGGCCAGAGCGACCAGCCGCGTTCAAAACCCTCGGCCTGGAATGTACCGGCGTCGATCTGTTCGATGATGCCTTCGGGATCATCGAAACAGTCTTCCAATCCACCGCTGTCGATCAGGCACTGAACCTCGGGGTCGCGATAGATCGCTTCGGTCTGGAAATCACCGCCAAATTCGGTTTCGGCATAGAAGTTGAAAACCGGCGTAAAGTACTCTCCCCGATACTTTACAAGGATGGGTTTGTCGTTGGCGATGAACTCGGCAAACAACGACAGGCCGAACAATACCGCGAAGATGATCAGCGACCAGAAGGCCCGTCTGTTGCGGCGGAAGTTGCTCCAGCGGCGCTGGTTTAGCGGGGACAAAGCCATTTACCCCTCCCGCTTTTCGAAATCGATGCGCGGGTCGACCAGCACATACATCAGGTCGCTGATGATGCCAACGACCAGCCCCATCAGACCGAAGATGAACAGCGTGCCGAAGATCACCGGGTAATCGCGGGCCACGGCGGCCTCGAACCCCAATCGGCCCAAACCATCCAGCGAGAAGATCGTCTCGATGATGATCGACCCGCCAAAAAACACCCCGATGAACACGGCCGGGAACCCTGCAATCACGATCAGCATCGCGTTGCGGAAGACATGACCATAGAGAACCTTGCGCTCGCTCAGCCCTTTGGCACGGGCGGTCATGACATACTGTTTCTTGATCTCATCCAGAAACGAGTTCTTGGTCAGCAGGGTCAGCGTCGCAAAGGCAGATATCGTCAGCGCAATCGTCGGCAGTGCTATGTGCCAGAAATAATCCGTGATCTTGCCAAAGAAACTCAGGCTATCCCAATTGTCCGACGTCAGGCCGCGCAGCGGGAAGATTTGCCAGTATGACCCGCCAGCAAAAAGCACCAGCAGCAGGATCGCAAACAGAAAGCCCGGAATAGCATAGGCCACAATAATCGCCCCGCTTGTCCAGGTATCGAATTGCGATCCATCCTTGACCGCCTTTCGAATACCCAGCGGGATCGAGACCAGATAGGCAATCAGGGTCGACCACAGCCCCAGCGAGATCGAGACCGGCATCTTTTCAAGCACCAGATCGATCACGCTGATCGAGCGGAAATAACTCTCGCCAAAATCAAACGTCAGATAGTTGCCCATCATATTCAGGAACCGTTCCAGCGGGGGCTTGTCGAAGCCGAATTCTTTTTCCAGCTCGGCAATAAACTCGGGCGGAAGGCCGCGTGCGCCGACATATTTGTCGTCGAAGACACCGCCCGCCGGTTCGGAACCCGCTCCGGCGTCGCCCCCCCCGGCAAACCCGGCGAATACGTCACCTTGACCTTCGATTTGCGCGATGATCTGTTCGACCGGCCCACCAGGTACGAACTGGACCAGCGTGAAGTTGACGATCATGATACCCAGAAGAGTCGGAATGATCAGCAATAAGCGTCTTAGAATATAGGCGCCCATGTTATCGCAGCGCGCCTTTCGCTTTCAACGCAGCCTGTTTTTCCGGATTGATCCACCACAAATCCAGATAACCCAGCGAATAGGGCGGCAGGTTTTCCGGGTATTCGTACATATCGTAATATGCTGTCCAGTATTCTGCGATGTACCCCACGGGGATTACGAAAAACTCGTACCGCAAGGCGCGATCCAAAGCCATTAACGCCGTGTCCTGATCGGCCTGATTGTCAGTTTCAAAGGACGCCTCGATGATCGCGTCGACCAAGGGGCTGGCCAGACCTGCCGGATTGAACAGGCTAAAGGCCGCTTCTTCCGATCCGTACATCTGGCTCAGACCGCCCCCGGTAGACAAGAACGATCCGTAGCGCGTGGAATAGACCATGTCATAATCCCGCTCGCGGCTGCGCAACGTGTATTGCGCCGGATCCACTTTCTCGGTCGAGGCATCCACCCCGATGGATTGCAGGTTCTGGACATAGGTTTCGATCATCGTTGCGGTCGAGGTCGGCAGGTTTGAAGGATATGGAATATTCACCTTCAAAGTCTGCCCTTCGGTATTGCGGCGAATATTGCCTTCGCCGACGGACCAGCCTGCCTCATCCAATAACCTGGCAGCTTTGCGCAGGTTCTGTCGGTCATTCAGGCGTGCAGGGTTTGATTCGTGCGCCACTACAGCGGGTTCCGTCAGGACATCTTCGGGAACAACGTCGCCCAACGCCTGCAGGAACGTCAGCTCCGCCCCTTCGGGCAGGCCTTGCGCCTCGATCGGGGTTCCTTGCGTGAAAGAATTCCGCGGCGTGTTCAGGCCGAACAACAATGACTCGTTCGTCCATTCGAAATTGAAGGCCAGGGCCAGGGCCTTGCGGACATTCTTGTCGGCAAATTGCGGCTTTCCAAGGTTGAAGACAAAGCCCGAAGGTGTCGGCGGGCTGCCATCCGCGATCTCATCCCGAATAACTGTGCCTTCATCCAGCTTTGGGAAATCATACCCGGTCGCCCAAAGCTTGGGATCACTTTCGATCCGGAATGTGTATTCACCCGCCTTGAAACCCTCGAACGCTGCCGTCTGATCGGCGAAATACTCAACCCGGATTGTATCAAAGTTGTTGCGCCCGACATTGAAAGGCAGGTCCTTGCCCCAATAATCGTCCCGGCGTTTGTAAACGATGCGGCGATTGATGTCATAGCTGTCGAGCTTGTAGGGGCCAGAGCCTACCGCCACTTCCAGCCGCGGTTCATCCAATCGCCGTGTCTCATCCGCCTCGAACCATGCTTTTGAGAAAACAGGAGTTGAGCCGACAGTTTCGATCAGGCTGCGGCGGGTGACTTCGGGATTGAAGGTAAATTTTACGGTATGGTCATCCAACGCCTCGGCTCCTGTCACCATACGGCCAACGGCCTGCGCATAAGACGGCAGGCCCTGTTCGATGAACAAACGGTGGCTGTAGACAACATCTTCCGCTGTGACAGGCGAGCCATCCCAAAAGGTTGCTTCGGGGCGCAAATGGAAAATGACATAGTTGCGCCCTTCGTCATATTCCAGACTTTCCGCAACTACGCCGTAATACTGCCCCACACTGTCTTCGGCACTTTCAAACAGGCGATCATATTGCAATGTGGTCAGCGCACCGGCGCGCCCTTTGCGTGAATAGGGGTTGAGAGAATCGAACGTTCCAGAGGCTGCCAGCGAAAGCTCGCCACCCTTGGGGGCGTTGGGATTCACATAATTCAGATGCGAATAATCCGCCGGGTAATCCAGATTTCCGAAATACGAATACCCGTGACTGCGGGTGACGCCTTCATCCAGCGCCTGTGCTGCATGCGGAGCAATCAGAGCGGCGCAGAGCCCCAAAATGCCAACCCATGGCCTTACCTCAAGATCACGTGCAGCAGGCATCAGGGATATCATATTGCTCATCCTCTCGGTCATTGTCACCGTCAATGTCGTAACCGCTAGCTAAAGTGCCAGCACGTGCAGATTCAAGTTTAGAATGCGTGAGCACTTTGTGAAGGTTTCTTCAGACAAAAAAGCCGCTGCGTTGCGGCAGCGGCTTTGAATGGTTCTGATCGGTCAGGCAATCAGTTGCCGATTGTCTGCAGATAGGCAATCACGTCGGCGCGATCCTGCGGCTTTTTCAGGCCGGCAAAGCTCATCGATGTGCCCGAGATATAGCTGCCGGGCTTGGTCAGGAAGGCATCCAGCGCTTCGGGTGTCCAGTTGCCGCCATGCGCCTGCATACCGGCCGAGTAACCGGTGAAGCCGTTGGCCGAGGCGACGGGGCGATTAACCACACCGTACAGGTAAGGGCCGGTGCCGTTTGCGCCGTCTTCCAGCTTGTGGCACGCGGTGCATTTGCGGAACACTTTTGCGCCGCTCTCGACGTCTGCGGCGGCCAGCAGGTCCTCAAAGACCACTTCTTCACCGTCGGCGCTTTCGCCCGAGCTTTCGGTTTCGATAATGTAGGCGGCCTCAGCCGAGCCATGGCCACCGGAAGAATAGAGGACATCCGCCCCCCACTTGGCCAGAAGCAGCACCAGGAATGTGCCGAACAGGCCTGCGGCGGCCTTGGTTACTGTCATCGTGTCGAACATTGATCGCGAGTCCATTTCAGCTGTCTGGGCAGCTGTCTAAGGCTTCCCCTTGCGAGAGGCAAGGTATAGACACCGCGACGAAACGACCAAATCGCGAACTTGTTGCATGGAATCGACCAAATGACCAATCGCATTGCTTTTCAGGGGGAACCCGGCGCCTACAGTCACGAGGCTTGCCGCAACGCTCGGCCAGATATGGAAGCCCTGCCTTGCCGCACTTTCGAGGATGTGATCGAATCGGTCCGCTCGGGTGCTGCGGATCTGGCAATGCTTCCGGTCGAGAACACGACCTATGGGCGGGTGGCCGATATTCACCGGCTGTTACCCCACAGCGGGCTGCATATCATCGATGAGGCCTTTGTCCGTGTTCATATCAACCTTCTTGCCGTGCCGAGTGCAAAACTCGAAGACATCACCGAGGCGCATTCGCATCTGGTGCTGCTGCCGCAATGTGCGGGTTTCCTTAAGGAACACGGCATCCGCGGCCGCGTCAGCCCCGATAACGCCCGCGCCGCTCGCGAAGTGGCCGAGGAAGGCAATCCGCATTCAGCCGCGCTGGCCAGCGAGCTGGCCGGTGAGATCTATAACCTGAACGTTCTGGCCCGCCATATCGAGGATAATGACGACAATACGACCCGCTTTCTTGTCATGTCGCGCGAAACGGATTTGTCCCGCCGGGGCGATCACGGGATGATCACCAGCTTTGTGTTTCAGGTGCGCAACATCCCTGCCGCGCTTTACAAAGCGATGGGCGGGTTTGCCACCAATGGGATCAACATGACCAAGCTCGAAAGCTATATGGTCGACGGCTCCTTCACCGCGACGCAGTTTTACGCGGATATTGTCGGGCATCCCGAAGACCGCAACGTGCAGCTGGCCATGGACGAGCTTGAGCATTTCACGACAAATGTCGAGGTTCTGGGCGTCTATCCGGCAGCACATCCGCGTGGATAATCACGGTTCGCGACGGCATTCCTTTGGGTTTGTTTCGTTGTTGCCCGTTTTTTCGAAGCTGTTTGGCAATACCGGTGGCCCCCCATGTCTCGTGCCGCTGCGCCTGGAATCGTCGCTCTCTAGCGGTTAATCCGGTAGACCTTTGACACAGACCCATCTTGTGTGCGGTACGTCCGGAAACCCATGGCTTCGTAATAGGCCAGACCTTCAGTATTGCCTGCGCCAATTGTTGCATCGATAGCAGGGAGACCGCGCGCAAGGGCCGCGTCCAGAGTGTGCGCGAAAAGTGCGCGCCCGATCCCGAGCAGGGCGGCTGATGGTCGGATATGGGTTCCAATCACGCCCCACCCCACTGACACGCCGTAGGGGTTGTTTTCGACCGCATCTTTCAGGGATTGGAACCCGAGCACGTGACCATTCGGGTCCGTGGCGATTGTACATCGTAATTGATCCGGATGGCGAATATAGTGCCTTAGGGCAAAATCGACATCGTGGGCTTTGCGCCGTTTGCCAGCCAGGACCAGATCGTGAAGGACGCCAGCGACCCCTTCGGCATCGGTTTCGGATGCGGGTTTGAAACTCAGGTGGTCCGATCCCTTCACACCTGCTGCGCGATCTTGTGTCTTACCCCCCATGCAGGTGCCTCTGCTCCAACTCGCGTGCGAATTCACTGAGACGCACCTGGAACTGTTTGCGAAACCTCGACTGTCCCAGCTTCATGGATTGCAACAGCAACCGTGCCGGCAGGGACTTGGCGGCCAGGGACATCTCGATGCTCAGGCGTGTCCGGCGCGGGGACAGGGCCAGAAAATCCACGGTCGTGAACCCGGTAATGCCCTTGCTGGCAGCGTCAAATCGCATTTGCGAAGGCCTGTCGAAATCTGTCATAACCACTGACATCTGACGCGGCTTTCCGCGCAGTTTGAACTCCGTATTCCACTCGGTTCCGGCAGTCACCGCTGCGCCACCGCCCAAACGGCGCACATCGATGCCGCGGCGCATTGCCATACGCTCGAACCGTTCGAAATCCGACACCATGTCGAATACCGATTGGATGGGGGCTTCGATATCTTCGCGCGCTGAAAACTGCATACTGACCTTTGCTGTCGTAATTACTGAGCCAATGTTTCCTCAGTCCAGAGTATCTGCAAGCCAGTTCTGAAGCAGAAAATGAGCGACTGCCCCCTTGCGCGCTGGCAATAGCCTAGGATGATCGCCTGCAAAGGCCTGCATCATTTCGGATTTGCTGACCCACATCGCCTCTTCTATTTCGACCGGATCGATCACGATGTCGCGTGACAACGCCTCACCTGCACACCCAAACATCAATGAGGCCGGAAACGGCCAGGGCTGGCTGGACAGGTACGAAACCGCACCCACCGGCACGCCCGCCTCTTCCATCACTTCGCGGCGCACTGCTGCCTCAAGCGTTTCGCCGGGCTCAACAAATCCCGCCAGCAAGGAGAACATCCCGTCAGGCCAGCCCGGAGACCGGCCCATCAGCACGCTGTCACCATGCGTGATCAACATGATCACAACCGGATCGGTGCGCGGAAAGTGCTGCCCGCCACAGGATGGGCAACTGCGCTGCCATCCCCCTTGCGACACCTCGCTGGCGGCACCGCATCGTGCGCAATAGCGATGTGTTTCATGCCAGCCGATTATTGCCTTAGACGTGGCCGCCAGTTCCGCGTCGCGTGCCGACAGCCGTGTCATGATCCGGCGCAGTTCGGCAAACACGTGGCCTTGCGGTAAATCCGGGTGTTGTTGTTCGGACTTGTCCACGAAGGCGCCCAGACTGGTCAGATCCAGCCCCTCGGCTGCCCATGCGGAAATATCAACGGCAAACACGGGGGCGCTGTCAGCGCTCAGACCCAAAAACACCGGGGATTCAATGACGCCACCGGGACCACTGCTGATCAGCGGATGCGTCATCGGGATCATGGCAAGCTGGTCCAGCCCCTCACCCTGTACCAGCAGCTTTCCACGCCACAGCAAGACACAGCGGGCGGCCGGGTTGTGCATCGCCTCGGCCAGCTTGTCCGCATCTCCGCGATACTGCGCCGCCCGATCAAGGCCCGAACCCCCGAAGGTTACCTGCTCTGCGTTTTTCATTGGATTTCCTTTTGGTCTTGCGCACAGGGCTGCCACGTCTCGGCCCGTGTTGCAATGGCTATTCAGGGATAGAAAATCCACCTCCCTGCCGCTGAAAAGCCGCATGGTGGCCTCGGAAAAATCATTTAGAGTGAATTTTGATGGATTTAATCAATACCCACATTCAATAGCAGAATACTCAAAGTGAAGATCCCCTCCTCGACGCAGGTACAGCCCATTGGTGACATTGGGAAAATTCGCATTCTGGCCACAACCGACCTGCATATGAACCTGACCGGTTTTGACTACTACACCGACACGCCAGACCAGACGGTTGGATTGACGCGCACCGCCAGCCTGATCCGCGCTGCCCGGCAAGAGGCCGAACGCGCGCTGGTGCTGATGTTTGACAACGGGGATTCGTTGCAGGGAACCCCAATGGGCGATTGGGCCGCCAAAAGTGGCACTGCCCATCCGATGATGACGGCGTTCGAAGCCCTGGGTTATGACGCGATCGGGCTGGGCAACCATGATTTCGGGTTCGGGCTGGCGACATTGGGCAACATCCTGACGCAAGCCCCCTGCCCAGTTATTTGTAGCAACCTGTATCGCACGCGCGGACCTCAGCCCTGGCAGCGGCACATCGTTTTGGACCGCACCGTGTCTTTGAACGGTGAAGACATTCCCGTTCGCATCGGCATCTTCTCGGTTCTTCCTCCGCAAACGGCCTGTTGGGAGGCGCATAATCTGGATGGCGGTATCGTCGTCGAGGATATCCTGGTTGCGGCAAAGTCCCTGACGCAGACATTGCGCGACAAGGGGTGTGATATCATCGTCGCGCTTGCTCATTCCGGCCTTGGGGGCAGCGAACCGGTGGCGGGGATGGAAAACGCCGTGATACCCTTGGCCGCGATCAAAGGCATCGATGCCATTGTGGCCGGGCATACTCACCTGACACTTCCAGGAGAGGGCCATGCCAATACCCCGATGGTCGATCACCTGACGGGGCTGGTACATGGAACACCCGTTGTCATGCCGGGATCAGCGGGCTCTTACCTGGGGGTTATCGATTTGGCCGTGACCGCCGGGCCGGACGGCAAAGTGCAAATCCGGGATTGCTGCGTCGAACTGCGCCCGGTTATCAGCAACGGCACAGCCGTCGGGGAAGACAGTGAAATTGCGGGCTTGTGTGAGGTGGCACATCGTATGACCCGTCAATCCGTTGCCGCACCGGTGGCACATATCCCGGATACATTGCACAGCTATTTCAGTTGCTGTGCGCCGGATCGCGGGCTGACCCTTGTAGCTGCGGCGCAAGCCGCCGCACTGCGCCCGTTTTTGCAGGGACCAGACCTGGCGGATCTGCCGATTTTGTCGGTTGTTTCGCCTGCCAAATCCGGCGGACGCTCAGGCCCGCGCCATTATACCGAGGTACCCGCCGGAGAAATATGTTTGCGCCATGTCGCGGATCTGCATGTGTTTCCCAACGAGTTGCGTGCAATCCGGATCAGCGGCGCGCATTTGCTGGACTGGTTGGAGATGTCGGCCAGCGTATTCAACCAGTTAAAGCCCGGTTCCGAACCCGAGCTGATCAACCCTGAACGGGCCGGATACAATTTCGACATCGTGTTTGGACTGTCTTATCAGATCGATCCCACGCGGCCGCCTCGTTACGATGCGCAGGGGAAAATAATCCGCCCCGACAAAAAGCGGATCAGCGATCTGACATATGCAGGCCGTCCCGTACGACCGGAGCAGATGTTCGTTATGGCGCTGAACAATTACCGCGCCAGCGGAGGCGGGCATTTTCCGCATGCGACAACGTCTGAGCTGATCAGCCTGCCACCGCTGAGCATCAAGGACCTTGTGCAGGATTACCTGGCGCAGCACCTTCCGCCCGATCCGATCGCCACGCAGCCCTACCCGTTCTCGTTGATGCCGCAACGGGGCGTGACAACAATTCTTCGCACAGGTCCAGGCGCCCTGAAATATCTGGATGAGTTGCACAGGTTCGATCCCGTGTCGCTGGGCTCGGATGGCTTGGGATTTGAACGCATTCGCCTGACGCTCTGATGGGTTGTCTTTTCCCAATGCCTTCCCTATATCCGGACTCGAGAGGTTGGCGCGGGCGAGCGCCTCGCCAACCTGGTCAGGTCCGGAAGGAAGCAGCCACAACGAGCCCCGCTTGGGTCGATGTCCAACCTCTCACTTCGTGAACCACAGCCGCAGGAGGGCTTTATGATTGTAGTGAAAACCCTTCGGGCAGACTGGTTCTGATTCACCGGAATCACCGGACTGCCTGAACACACGACCTGCGGATGCGCGATTGCCATCCGTTGGCATTGCTGTTTCTGAAAACAGGCAGATAAATGTCTTATACGCTTTCGGACCTGGGATGGTCCTCTCACTTTGCCGCGCAACACGCGGCTTTTCCTTCCGACACGCCCTTTCGCGTCGCCTCCGTTCATCGGGACCGTCTGATCGGGCTGAGCCCGGATGGTGAAATCCCTTTGCGGACACCGGATAATCCGACCGGTTCATATGCCGTCGGGGATTGGGTTCTTGCGGACGCCGAAAACCGCGTGCGCCACCTTTTGGACCGGCGCAGCCTGCTGCAACGCAGAGCTGCCGGTACAGGTGCCGCAACCCAACTGATTGCCGCCAATGTCGATGTTTTGTTCATCGTCAGCTCGTGCAATGCGGACTTCAACCTTCCCCGGCTGGAACGTTATCTGGCGCTGGCGCATCAGGCCGGATGTTATCCGGTCGTTGTCCTGACGAAAGCTGACCAGTCGGATGACCCCGGCAGTTTCTCGGGACAAGTGCAATCTCTGGACCCTTTTCTGTCGGTGCTGGCGGTCAATGCGCTGGACCCGGCAGATGTCGAAAAGGTTCTGGCATGGTGCCCCAAAGGCCAGACCGGCGCGCTGGTCGGGTCGTCGGGCGTAGGTAAAACGACGCTCAGCAACGCCATGACGGATCAAAACCTCGCCACGTCTGAAATTCGCGAAGACGACGCACGGGGCAGACACACGACAACGGTGCGCGCGTTGCACCGGATGGGTAACGGTGGCTGGCTGATCGATACGCCGGGAATGCGCGCACTGCGTTTGCTGGACGCTCAGGACGGGATCGACAACGTGTTCTCGGACATCACGGAGCTTGGCCAAAGCTGTCGCTTTTCGGATTGTCAGCACGAGACCGAGCCCGGCTGTGCCGTGCAGAACGCAATCGGCGAAGGCGCACTTGACCCGACCCGGCTGGACCGTTGGCGCAAGCTGCGGCGTGAAGATCAGCGAAACTCGGAAACCGTTGCCCAATCGCGGGCGCGGGACAAGGCGTTCGGCAAGATGGTGCGCGGTGTCATGCAGGACAAGAAGCTTCGCAAACGGCCATAACTGCAAGGTGTTAGGAAAACCTGCGTCGCGTCTGATCAGGCGATCAGGCGCGGCCAGACCGCTGCATTGCGACGGGCAAATGCTCCGATATGGCCTATTTCCGGCAGTCCGAATTCAGCAGGCTTCAGAAGGTGGCGTCTGGCCTCGGGGCCATACAAATCAGCAAGGCGCCAAACCGCCTCGGGCGGAGCCATCTGGTCATCTTCGAACGTGAACAGATCCACTGGTGTTCCAGAACTGCCCCAATGCGCATCAGGCAAATTCTGCCCGATCTCGGGAACGTAGCTAAGAGGGGCTGTACACCATTTGCGCCATTGCCAGTAGACCGAGGCGGGCAGGTCCGAACCAAACCCGATTGCTTTGCCGGGTAGATAGCCAAGTGCCCGCACCATCAGCGGTGCATGGCCATACCAGAACAGCCCTGCCAACCCCCGATAGGGCCATGGGTGATCTTTCAAAGTCACCAGTCCCGAACACACACCGATCATTCGGTCGATCTGGTCGATATCCGGCTGCACCGGCCCCAGCATCGCACCGACGGAATGGCCGATGGTCCACTGCTGCGCCTTTGGAAACCGCCTGCGCATTTCGGCCCGTGCCGCTGGCATGTCGATCAACGCCCAATCCGCCATTGTTGCAGTTGCGTCTTTCAGGCGGCCAACCAAAGAAAGCCCGTAGTCCCGATAGTCATAGGTCAGGCAAGCTATCCCCCGGTCGGCAGCCAGCCATCGCGCGAAGTGTTGATAATAGTCACGCGGCACACCCGTGGCACTGTTCAGCACGACAACGGTTTCCGGCTCACCCACTGGCCGATGCAACCGCGCCGACAAGGTCACAGACCCGGACGGAAAGCGGAAATCTTCGATCAACACCGTCTGTTCCGTATCCAACATGATCCCCGGCTTTCGCTGAAACAATCGGTTTGCCTGCCTTCGATGCCGATGACACTAGGCCGGAACATAATCCGCATCCAGCATGACCAAACGTCCGGCTAAAGATCGGCTTGACTCGGAACGCGATCAGGCGCTAGCGGTTGTGTGATGGTTTCTGGCCCCCACAAGAGGTCGGGATGAAAAGGGAACACGGTGCGGTTTGTCTGGTCATACAGACATCAACCTAGTCCGCGACTGCCCCCGCAACTGTAAGCGGTAAGCAATGCCGAAATACCACTGGCCCATGGGCTGGGAAGGTCGGCAGAGCAATGACCCGCAAGTCAGGAGACCTGCCATCGGAACTGAAACCGAAACTCGGGCGGGGTGTCCGGGCAGGTCCTGACAGCGAGATGCTGTCCCACCTGCCCCAATATCCAGCCCACCACGCGCGGAGGGCGCAGGATGATCTGGAAGACAAAGTCACACGAATACAGCGCTACTGTGTGCCAGCGGACTGGGAAAACCTGCCCGGCTTTGGCGCGACTGGCCCGCTCGATTTCCGAAGCCATGGCGCAGGCGGTTTCGGCCACCAGCGAGGATTTCGAATTTGAAGGCAACAGCGCGCTGTCACATTGCGCGGAAGGGTGCATGGCAACGATCCGAGCGCGATCCGACAGCGTTCGCGTTTTCTGCGGGGCGCACCCTGATACGGCAATTCGGGACCTTGATGCCTATGCCGATTTGATCTTCGGACCTATATTCAGCACGCTGCCCGCGGGCATTGTCGCGAACCCGCCTTGCGCCATGATCGAGGTTTCAACGATCCGGCCCCGGAAAACCGGCTACGCACCCCAGCAGCTGTCAGCTTGATCCCACTTCCACCTGTGCCGGGGTGATCCGGGACGCCCAGGCCAGCTGCGCATCGGTTTCGACAGCGCAGGGGCGCACGGCCCGCAGGCGGTCCAGTGCGTCGCTGGCGCGTTCACCGCATTCAACCATCAGTCGCAGAACAATCATCCCGGATCTGCCGCACCCCCCACGGCAATGCACAAGAACCCGGCCACCGCCCGACAGCGCATGTCGGGCCGTGGCGCTGACCTCTGGCCAGGCCTTCTGAACCGCCTGCGTCGGTGCTCCAAAATCTTCGATCGGCAGGTGAACCCACCGGCTGGCACGGCTTTGGATGTCGCTGCCAAAGTGCTGCGCGCCATCCTGAAGCATTTCAACATCCGTCGTCATTGAAATCACAAGGCCCGGTTTCCACGCCGCAATCATATCCAGATCGCCGACGTAATCCCCGCCACGCCCGGGCATTGAAGTAAGGGCAAGCGTCCCGCCTCCGACCTGCAGAGCAAAGATGACCAACTGCGACATGAAGTGCGTCCTCCCCCAAGGTACTCTTTAAGAAATGAGTCATTAAATCCGCTGGTCCAGTTTAGTTGGAAACCAGCCCGTTCCTGAAACAAAAAATCATCGCGCCCCACAGTGGACGCGGACTGCCGCCGCCACTACGCTGTGCCGAAGCACCGAATCCGAGCGAGAAGACATGACAGACACGCCCAGCCCCGCCTATCAGGTTCTCGCCCGCAAATACCGTCCGGAAACCTTTGCCGATCTGGTGGGTCAGGATGCCATGGTGCGCACCCTGAAGAACGCTTTCGAGGCCGACCGGATCGCGCAGGCCTTTATCATGACCGGCATTCGCGGGACGGGTAAAACGACCACGGCGCGGATCATCGCCAAGGGCATGAACTGCATCGGACCCGACGGAACCGGTGGCCCCACAACCGAACCCTGCGGTCAGTGCGAACATTGTGTCGCCATCATGGAAGGCCGCCATGTCGATGTGATGGAAATGGATGCCGCCAGCCGTACCGGCGTCAACGATATCCGCGAGATCATCGACAGTGTACGCTATCGCGCCGCCAGTGCGCGCTACAAGATCTACATCATCGACGAGGTTCACATGCTCTCGACCAGCGCATTCAACGCGCTGCTCAAGACGTTGGAAGAACCGCCCGCGCATGTGAAGTTCATCTTCGCGACCACCGAGATTCGCAAAGTGCCGGTCACGGTTCTGTCGCGGTGTCAGCGGTTTGACCTGCGCCGGATCGAGCCCGAAGACATGATCGGTCTGCTGCGCAAGATCGCCGGGGCCGAGGGCGCGCAGATCGCCGACGACGCACTGGCGCTGATCACCCGCGCTGCAGAAGGGTCGGCCCGCGACGCGACCTCACTGCTGGATCAGGCAATTTCACACGGGGCTGGCGAGACGACCGCCGATCAGGTCCGTGCGATGCTGGGTCTGGCGGATCGTGGTCGCGTTCTGGACCTGATGGACATGATCCTGCGCGGTGACGCGGCAGGGGCGCTTACTGAACTGAGCGGGCAATATGCGGAAGGCGCGGACCCTCTGGCCGTGCTGCGCGATCTGGCCGAAATCACGCATTGGGTGTCCGTCGTAAAGATCACACCTGACGCGGCCGAAGACCCGACGGTTTCCCCCGACGAACGCACACGGGGCCAGCACATGGCCGAGGCTTTGCCGATGCGGGTTCTGACCCGGATGTGGCAGATGCTGCTGAAGGCGCTGGAAGAAGTCTCTGCGGCGCCCAACGCGATGATGGCCGCCGAGATGGCCGTTATCCGGCTGACGCATGTCGCTGATTTGCCCAGCCCCGAAGAGCTGATCAAACGGCTGCAAGACACCCCGCCTCCGCCTCCCGGCGGGCCGGGCGGAGGCATGTCAATGTCGCGACAGGCCCCGGTGGCAACGCAATCCAACGCGACCCCGCCGCCTGCTTATACATCGCCCCCGCGCGGAGCGGGTGGCGCACCGGTTGCCGCACTGTCGCAGGATGCACAGACGGCCCTGGCCCGCTATCCAACCTTCGGGCATGTGGTGGAACTGATCCGCACAAACCGCGATGTGAAACTGCTTGTCGAGGTGGAAAGCGGCGTGCGCCTTGTGTCGTATCAGCCCGGCCGGATCGAATTCACCCCGACGCCTCAGGCACCGTCGGATTTGGCGTCGCGATTGGGCTCTGCCCTGCAACGCTGGACCGGCAATCGGTGGGCCGTCTCCATTGTCTCGGACGGGGATGCCGCGACCATCGCGGAAGTGCGGGACCGGGCCGAACTGGCCCTGAAAGCCGAGGCCGAAGAACACCCGCTGGTTCAGGCCGTGCTGACGCAATTCCCCAAGGCAAAGATCATTCGGATCGAAACACCTGAACAGCGCGCCGCCAAGGTTGAGACCGAGGCCCTTCCCGAAGTCGAAGAGGAATGGGACCCGTTCGAAGAGGACTAGCCCCTGAGCCCGCGGGTCCAAGTTTCAAGAAACCGGCATACTCACCCCCTTTCACGATGCACCTGAAGGAGGGAATGCGGGCACATAAATGATCGGTCGGCGCCGCTCTGATCTGGACAGGCGGGAGACCTCTTGTGCCACCTGCCTGCGGTCCGTATTTAGAACCAAACAGAAACACAGGAGACGACTGATGCTGAAAGGACTCGGCGGGCTTGGCGGACTGGGCGACATGGCCAAGATGATGAAATCCGCACAAGACCTGCAAACCAAGATGACCGAAATGCAGGAAGAGCTGAACAACATGATGGTTGTCGGCGAATCCGGTGCAGGGCTGGTCAAGGCAACGGCCACAGCCAAGGGTGAACTCAAGGGGCTGGACATCGACCCGTCGATCTTCAACGGCGACGACAAGGAAGTGGTCGAAGACCTGATCCTGGCCGCCATCAAGGACGCTCAGGCCAAAGCCGCCGAACGTTCACAGGAAGAGATGGGCAAGCTGACCGAAAGCATGGGCTTGCCCAAAGACATCAAGCTACCGTTCTGAGCTTCATCTTTTCCCAAATACTCCCGCCGGAGGCTCCCTCCGGCGCAAAGCAGGACAGGCCATGGGCACGAACAGCGAAATCGACAATCTGATCGACCTGATGGCCAAACTGCCGGGGTTGGGCCCGCGCTCGGCCCGCCGCGCGGTGCTGCACCTGATCCGCAAACGCGCTCTGCTGCTGACGCCCCTGTCAGACGCCATGCAGCAAGTGGCCGTCACCGCCCGCGAATGCCTGAATTGCGGCAATGTGGGCACCACGGATATCTGTGACATATGCAATAGCGAGGCCCGAGCGACCGGCGAACTCTGCGTGGTCGAGGACGTCGCCGACCTTTGGGCGATGGAACGGTCAGGGGTCTTCAAAGGCCGCTATCACGTGCTGGGTGGCACACTGTCTGCACTGGACGGTATCGGCCCGGACGAGCTGCGCATTCCTCGCCTCAGGGATCGGGTCCTGGCCGAAGGGATCACCGAAGTGATCCTTGCCCTGAACGCCACCGTCGACGGCCAGACCACCGCCCATTACATAGCGGATCAGCTGGAAGGCCAGGTGCGCCTGACCTCACTGGCGCAAGGCGTGCCCATCGGCGGAGAGTTGGATTATCTGGATGACGGAACGATCACGGCGGCGCTCAGGGCGCGAAAGGAATTGTAGCCGGTTGTAGACACTAGCACATCAATAAAGCCCGTCAGTTTCGTCAATCAGCACCGGCGGCCCCCAATAGTCCGCTTCAAACCGGACGCGCGCTCCACTGTAGTTTTCGAAATGAATCGTTAGACCGAGAGCATCACTCCTAAATAGTCCTTTCAGGTACCCGGTGAAGCTTTCGATGCTTCCGACCCATCCTTCCTCCTTTGTCAGCCTGAACTCGACCCACTTTTTCAGTTCTGTGCTGCGCTCGGCGTCCAGCTTGTATTCAGGCTGGCTCGTAGTTTCGCACTGAAAAACCCCATATTCGGAATATGGGCTGGCGGCATCTATGGGAGGCCAGTCGAAGATGTGAATCCGCGCCAAGAAATCGCCTAGGACTACATAGATCCCATGTTTGTCGCCAACTTTGTCTTCTGTCATGCCGCCATTCCACGCGCTCTCATCTTTGGTCAGAAAATACCCGAGACAAACGTCCGCGCCCCAAACCAACAGGTCTGAGCTTTCAAAAGGTTGCCACTCATGATCCAAGATTGGTGGATCAAAAAGTGATGGGCCTTTCTTACACCCATGCGTTTCGCAGTAGGATTCGGCGTCAAATTGGAACTTGCCGCTGACTTCAGCGAACCCCGCCCTGTCCAGAATGACCGAAGAGGTTAAGAAACAAGCTACAAATAGACTTTTGAATGCTGACATCCAGTATTGTCTCGTCAAAGTATCGAGAGGCATTGATCGGAACAAATGGCTTTGGATTTCATTTTAGCAAATGTAAATCTGAGCGGGTAGGATCAAAAGAAAATTAGTAATTTCTAAGGCAGATGACCCCTTTGTTTGGTCCAGCACGTCAAATAGGGTTGCGGCAAACAAGTTACTCAATACTGGAGACCAATTGTGACCCGACTTCTCGCCTTCACCCTCGCCGCCTTCACCGCAACCGCTGGCCTGTCGCAGGACCTTGTGGACAAGGGCTTTGTTGAAGGCTGGAACATCATGATGGACCCCGCGCTTGGGAACGGGTGTCTGATCCAGACGGTGTATCAGGATCTCTCGGTAGTGCGGCTGGGCTATGACGCATTGGATAATCGCGGGTATTTCGCCGTTTACAACAAGGCCTGGGGCGACATTAAGCAAGGTGAGAGCTATCCCATCCGGTTCGAACTGGACGGCAAGAGCTTTGATGCCACCGCTATCGGGTTCAATGAACGCAAAGTGCCCGGTGCGACGGTGTTTTTTACCGACCGGAATTTCGTCACCGCGATTGCCCAGAACAAGACGATGACGGTTTACAATCCCGCAGGCGAGGTGGTGATGGCGATTGATCTGAAAGGCACCGCCAAGGCGCTGGACTATGCGCGGGACTGCCAGAACAAGAAGCTCTAGCGAATCGGATCGAACAGCGCGTCCTTGGCGGTGCAGTCGCGAATTACATCGCGGCCGCATGGCACCGGATCAAGGTCGCGCGACAGGCATAGGCGGACCTCTTCGATATAGCCCTGTTTGCAGGTGACCGTGATCATATCGCGCTCCAGTTCCGGATTGGCTTTCAAAAACGCATCCTCGACCACCGAAGCCGGCAGTTTAACGGATGCGTCCAGCTTGCGGAAGACCTGCGGGCGTTCGACAGCGTCATAGGCACGCCGGGACAGGGCGAAATAGTCGGGCGCAGATAGCCCCGAACAGGTGCCGTGTTTCTTCCACTGATGCCATGCAAGGCCCGCACTACCCTGAATATCTTCCATTTCCCGCGTCATGCGGCGTGTTGGCGGCGCCTCGGGCGAGCGGCAGAAGGATGGCCAGCCCTGATGAAATTGCGGCCAGAGCCCGTGCAGGATCCATCCGTGGTCGTGCCGGTCGTCACATTGGTCTGACCCGCGCGCGTCCCCTTCACGGGCGCACCAGTTGGGCGACCAGCTGAGAGACAGGACGTAATAGTCGAACTCACCTGCTTTTTCACCTTCAGCCAGCGCTGTCATCGCGCTGAAGACCCACAATACGACCCAGCGCATTCGCCTCTTCCCTTCTTGCTGCGTGGCGACTATATACGGGCCAAGTTCCCCGACAACGGAAACCTGCCCCAAGACCAAGGGGCCGCCGAATTCCGGCGACGGGAAAGATGTATGTATAGGAGACGGGCTGATGGCAAAACCGCTTATGGCCAAGGCAACCGCCGTATGGCTGGTGGACAACACCACGATCAGCTTCAAGCAGATCGCGGATTTCGTAGGGATGCACGAACTGGAAGTGCAGGGCATCGCCGATGGCGATGTGGCCGCAGGCGTAAAGGGCTTTGACCCGATCGCAAACAACCAGCTGACTCAGGATGAGATCGACGCCGCGCAGAACAACCCGCTGCACAAGCTGAAGCTCAAGTTCAACCCGGCGGCATCCGGCGAAGAAAAGCGCCGTGGCCCGCGGTATACCCCGCTGTCCAAGCGTCAGGACCGTCCGAACTCGATCCTGTGGCTGGTCAAGTTCCACCCCGAACTCAGCGACGGCCAGATCGCCAAGCTGGTTGGCACCACCAAGCCGACCATCCAGTCGATCCGCGAGCGCACGCACTGGAACATCTCAAACATGCAGCCGATCGACCCGGTTGCGTTGGGCCTGTGCAAACAGTCCGAACTGGATGCGATCGTGCAGAAGGCCGCTGCCAAGAAAGCGGCCGAAGGCGGCGTGATGAGCGATGACGAGCGTCGCAAGCTGGTTTCGACCGAGCAGTCGCTGGAAATGGACGCTGCGCCGAAAATCCCGACCGCGATCGAAGGTCTGGAAACCTTCTCGCTGTCCGATGATCGGTCGGATGAAAAAGACGACGAGCCTATCATCGACGCCGACAGTTTCTTCAACCTGCCCAAAGGCGGGGCGGATGATGAAGACGAGGATGATCCTCGTCTGTAACAGACAATCAGCCCCGGTCGGAACGGCTGGGGCTTTTTTGACGGACTTGTCATGCTGAGCATTCTTTCTGCGATTTTCGGCCCGCACCGCGCCGTAACGATCTACGCCTTTCTCAGGACATGGGGGCTGGGTCTGGCGGGTGGTGTTGTCATGATCGCCATCGTCACCACCTTGTTTCTGCTGGGGGACGAAGGCGAACACGAACACGAGGCTTTCCTGATCGTACCGGTTCTGTCCGCAACCCCGGTGAACGGGGACCTGAAGAACGGCGTCGTAGCCTCGGTTCGCTTGCCCGATGGATCGGCCACGTCGATTACGTCGACCGAGTCGCAGATTTCACAAACCGTTGGAACGACGGCCTGCGTGGAAAAACGCATTTACGTCAAAAGCGGCGAAGCCCGGTATCGGTTCAAACTGCCCCGTCTCTGCGAATCCGGTTGATCGAGATATCCAACGAAAAAGCCGCCCGATGCTGACACCGGGCGGCTTTTTCGTTCATACCACCTGAAAGATGATGCCTGCGATTATTGCGCCCCCCACACCAAGGCTCAGGTAAGTCGCAAACACGCGCGGTTTGACCAATGACCAGACTGCGGCCATCGCCGGTATGGAACTGACGGCACCGGCAACCATGAACGACATCGCAGCCCCCGCGGTCATGCCCTGATCGATCAGACCCGCCAGCAGCGGCGGCGCGACGTAAGAGTTCAGATAGGCCGGCATCCCCACCAGAGAAGCAACGATGATCGGCAGCACGCCTTCTCCGCCAACGACGCCAGCGATCAGGTCCGCAGGCACATAGTTGACCAACAAAGCTTCGAGCACATAGGCCAGTGCCAGCCACTTCAGCAGGAACAGCCCGTTGTGTACGAATTCCGAACGAAACCGAACGCGACGCTCGGGCTCTTGCCAGAACTTCCAGACCGGCTTGTCATCCGCTTTCGGACCACATCCGCAACACCCGGCAGGTTTGTATTCGCGCAAGGGCTGGGCAAATGCCCCCTGCCGCATCAGTAACCGAACCGCGAACCCGCCGAACAGGCCAAGCGCAACGGCGGCAACCGCCTTACCGATGGCAAAGGGCCATCCCAGCGCGGCAGCCGTAATCAAAAGCGTCGGCGGGTCGATCAACGGCGAGCTGAGCCAGAACGCCATCACGGCCGACAGCGGCGCTCCGAGTACAAGCAAGCCCGCAATAAAGGGAATGACTTCGCAAGAACAAAATGGTGCAAGTCCGCCGAACAGGGCGGCCAGAAAGATCATCCGGGTTTCGCGCCCTTCAAAAGCGCGCGCCACCATCACCTCGGCCCCGGTTGCCTTGAGATATGACAACAGAAGCACAGCAAACAGGATGTATTGTCCTGTATGCGCCAAGGCCCTGACTGCAAAACTCGCAACCTCACGCAGGTTGCCGGGGTCGAGAACGGCCACCGCCACAAAAATGACCATGATCAATGCCCAGGGTGTCTTGATCATCTCAAGCGCACCTTTGGCGGTCAGTCGGGGCGATTGCGTCAATTCAGCCATCGTTGGCCGCCTTTCCAACCGCGTCAACGCAGCATTCGCTAAGAATGAACTGCGCCAGCGTCTTCAATTCGTCATAACAGGCCCGGTTGATCGTGGTGCGACCGATCTTTTCCTGCTCAACCACACCTCCGGCTGCAAGAAACCGCAGGTGGTGCGCCAAAGTCGACGGGGCAATCCCCGTCCGGTTCTGGATTTCGCCAACGGTCAGACCGGCCTCACCAGCCCGCACTAGCGTCTTGAGGACTTTCAGCCGGGCTTCCGAACCCATGGCGGAAAATCCGGCAGCAGCAGTTTCCCACATGAGTTGCCTCCATTAAACTAGATCTCTAGTTTTGTAGTTTCACAAAGGACCCTGGTCAACCCACCTTGGGAAAATTTTTCATGACACTGTAAGTCCAGATTGCCCCTGCCTTAAGTCCAACCTATAAGCAGGCATGGGGATATCGGTCGAAACATTCTTTCTTGAGCTCAACGGTCAGGGCACGTTGCAGGCCCAGATCCAGCAGATGATTGCCGAGGGCATTCTGTCCGGTCGCTTTCACGTGGGGGAAAAACTGCCATCCTCGCGAAAGCTGGCCGCACATCTGGGCGTCAGCCGCATCACGGTGACGCTTGCCTATACCGAGTTGCTGGCCAATGATTATCTGACGGCAAAGGGCCGGTCAGGATATTACGTCTCGCAAAACGCACCGGTTCCGCCCAAATACTCGCCCGTGCAGCGCGGCACGGAATCTGTCGACTGGGACAGGGCATTGGCGCGCCGCTTTCTGGACAGCGACGTCCTGCCGAAACCCAGCAATTGGCGCGAATACCGCTATCCGTTCATCTACGGTCAGGCCGACCGAACCCTGTTTGATCACGCCAACTGGAGATTATGCGCGGTTCGCGCATTGGGGCACAAAGACTTCGATTCGCTGACAGGGGATTACGTGGATCAGGATGATCCGTTGCTAATCGAATTCATCGCGCGCCACACCCTGCCGCGCCGTGGTATCGTCGCCCGCCCCGAAGAGATCTTGATCACCCTGGGCGCGCAGAACGCGCTTTGGCTGGCCTCACGCATCTTGCTGACACACAAACGCACAGCTGTAATCGAAGATCCCTGCTACTACGCGCTGCGAAGCCTTTTGAACCACTGGGACTGCGCTGTGACCCCCCTGAGCGTCGATCGCGACGGCTTGCCACCCGAAGCGATCCCCGACGAAGCGGATGTCATCTTTACCACCCCCAGCCATCAAAGCCCGACAACCGCGACGATGCCGATCGACCGCCGCAACAAACTACTGGATCGGGCACGCGATCTGGATGCAATGGTTGTCGAGGACGACTATGAATTCGAAATGGCCTTTCGCAGCGCACCTTCGCCTGCACTCAAGTCCATGGATCGGGATGGGCGCGTGATTTACGTCGGCAGTTTTTCCAAGTCGCTGTTTCCGGGATTGCGGCTTGGATACATGGTCGGATCCGAGCCTTTCATCCGCGAAGCTCGTGCTCTTCGCTCGTTGGTCCTGCGCCACCCTCCGGGTCATATTCAGCGCACGGCAGCGTATTTTCTGTCATTGGGCCATTACGACGCGCAGATCCGACGTATGTCGAAAGCCCTGCAAGAGCGGCGCGATGCGATGGACAAAGCCATCGAAGAAAGCGGGCTGACAGTGGCCGGGCGGGGCGTAATGGGTGGCTCATCAATGTGGATGTCGGCCCCCGAGCACGTCAACACAACGCAGCTTGCGCTAAAGCTGCAGAACCAGGGTGTTCATATCGAACCGGGTGCTCCGTTTTTCTCGGGGCCCGACAGGCCGCAGAATTTCTACCGCCTCGGGTACTCTTCTATTTCGACCAACCGCATAGGCCCCGGCGTCGAACTGATCGCGGATGCCATCCGGTCTGCCTGAGATCGCACTGGACATATTCCGCAGACGCGTCTGGCCCTAACGCAGGTCGCACCCTTACGCCAAAACCATATCAACCCCCGGGTCCCGGTGCCCGGTTTTCTCACTCTTGCTTGGAGAACACCCCTATGAAGATGACGACGGAAGAGGCCTTTGTTAAGGTTTTGCAGATGCATGGTATTGAACATGCGTTTGGGATCATTGGCTCTG